>JARKPK010000054.1 GCA_029975295.1 Thermoguttaceae bacterium
GCCGGCGCTGAGGGCGTAGGTGCCGAGCATGATCCGCCGTTTGACTTCCGCGCCGAATCCCTCGGCGCGGCTCTGCCGATACATGCGCACCAGGGCGTTGTCCAGCGCGTCGGCCTCGGCGGCCCGGCCGGCGCGGCGGAGCCCGTCGCGCTGCGCTTCCAACTCGGCGGTCATTCGCTTCACATCGGTCCGATAGCCGTAGTGGCAGCCGTCGTACCGGGCGAGATTGCTCGACGCCTCGCTGGGGGCAATGATGTAGTAGGCGGCCACGGCATAGCGGCTGTGCGGCAGCGAAACCCAGTGAACGCTTGCGCCGAGCGATTCGAAGACGGCGACGGCTCGGCGAACGGCCGCTTCCACCTCCGCGTCGAGCCCGGCGGCAAAATGCTCGCGGACCAGGCCGATGCGCAATCCTTTGATCGGCTCGGCCGTGGATTCCAGGTAGGGCGGCACGCTGCGGGCGGCGCAGGTGGAATCGCGCGGGTCGGGCCCGGCAATCACTTCGAGCAGCAGGGCGGCGTCTTCGGCCGAGCGGGCCAACGGGCCGAGTTGGTCGAGGCTGCTGGCGAAGGCCACCATGCCGTAGCGGCTGACGCGCCCGTAGCTCGGCTTCAAACCGGTGACGCCGCACAGAGCGGCCGGGCAGCGGATCGATCCGCCCGTGTCGCTGCCGATAGAAAGGGGAACCATCTCGGCGGCCACGCAGGCGGCCGCTCCGCCGCTGGAACCGCCGGGCACGCGGTCCAAGTCCCACGGGTTGCGTGTCGGGCCGAAGGCCGAGTTCTCGTTTGCCCCGCCCATGGCGAATTCGTCCATGTTCGTTTTGCCGATCAGCACGGCGTCGGCGCGGCGGAGTTTTTCGACGATCGTGGCGTCGTAGGGCGGGCGAAAATGCTCGAGCATCCGTGAGGCGCAGGTTGTCGGCTCGCCGCGGACGCAAAGCAAGTCTTTCAACGCCACGGGCAAACCGGCCAACGGGCCCAGCGGTTCGCCGGCGCGGCGGCGGCGGTCGATTTGCTCGGCCTGCTCGCGGGCGGAGTCGGCAAAGACCCGGAGGAAGGCGTGAATCTGCCCGTCGCATTGCGCAATGCGTTGCAGGCAGGCGTCGGTCAAATCGGCAGCGGTGACTTGGCCGCGCCGCAACGACTCCAACAGTGGCACAGCGCCGGACAAGCTTGGCACGGGAGCACTCCCCGACGAAGAACGATCGAACCGGTACCGACGCCCGCGCGGCGAACGACAAGAGCCGCGCTAGGCGTCGCCGAGCACGGCCGGCACCAGATAGCACTGGCCGTCGTGGGCCGGCGCGTTGGCCATCGCTTGCTCGCAGGGCAGACTATCGCAAGGGCAGTCGTCGCGAAATACGTTTTGCAGTTCCAGCGGATGAGCCAGCGGCGCAACGTGCGTTGTGTCGACTTCGCCGAGCAAGGCGATGTACTCGATCACTTCGCCAAGCTGCCGCGCAAGCTGATCGATCTCGGCCTCGGAGAGCGACAGCCGGGCGAGCAGAGAGACCTTTTCGACCTCGGCGCGCGACAGGCTCATTTCTTTTCGGCGCCCTTGGGCAACCGGAACGGGGCTTGGCGGATCTTCTTGGTGATTGCCCCGCTGCGGATGCAACGAGTGCAAACCCGCGCGGTGCGCGTGCCGCCGTTGGGCGTCGCCAAATGAACGCGTTGCAGATTCGGGCGAAAGACGCGGCGGCTGATGCCCGTCACCTTCGTACCAACGCCGCCCAAATACTTGGCCTTGCCGCGGTGGGTCACTTGATTGCCCATGGCCGGCCCCTTGCCGCACACTTCACATTGCTGCGCCATCGCCGCTCTCCGCTCTATCGGAACTGTCTGAAATCGTTCGACTTGGGGAAAACCTATAGTATATCGCAAACGGGCGCTGCCACAAGGCCGGCCGGGGCCAGTTCGCTCGCGCCGGCCGCCGGCAGGCGTGAACGACTTGCCGCGGTCCATCGTCCTCGGCAAACAGCGCGGTTCCCACAACATCTCGGACGATCGAGGGAAGATGCCCGGCCAGCCGGCGGCGCGCCCGAAGCGAATCGTGTCGTTGCAGGGAATATGGGTTCTAAGAGTATGTCAGAAAACGACATACCGCATTGTGGCGATCACCAGGGCAACGCAAACGCCTGCCGCCGTGGCGGCCCAGGCCAGCGTGTGCGACCTGCCGGCGCCGCAGCGGGCGACGTCGGAGCGGAGGGCGAGGTAGGCGATGCCCAGCACGCCGAGCAGCCCGGCGAAGACTGTGCCGATGGCGGCAATCCGTTGCCGCCGAACGAGTTCTAATTGTTGCGCTGCCAGTTGGGCCTTCACCTTGCCGTCGAACGAGAGCAGCAGGTGCAATTGAACCATCGGCCCGAACGAAGCGGGCACGGTTTCCACGTAGCGGTCGCGGATCAGGTCGGTGCGGATGAACTCCTCGGGCAGGGTCAGCCGGTCTCGCCACTGGGAGCCGAGATAGTTGGCCACGAATTCCGCTACGACCGGTTGAACGGCTTCGTACACGTGCCGTTCGCACTCGGCCACGTCGACGTGCGGGCCGACCACCACGACCGAACCCGCCGAACCGGACGACGAAAGCCAGTCGGGCGGCGATGCCGGCGGCGGCAGCGGTCTTTCCGCGATCGGCCGCTGCTCCATCGCGGCCGTCAACGCCGAATCGATGGCCGTCTCGGCCGACGGATTGCCCTCGGCGGGCATCTCTTCGGCAATGATCTCGCGGAGCGCAACCACCACCCGTTCGAAGATCCGTCGCCGCAATTCGCCCAGCGCCTGCTGGTCCTGGTGGTCGTCGGTCGATGCCTCGGCCGGCTCGTTTGCCGGCGTACCGCCGACCGGCGGGCTCGCCGCTCCGTTCTTAGGCGGCGCGGCGTTGGCCGGGGCCGTTGCGCGATGGCCGTTGGAACCGATTCGGGCTTCGGCCGGCGCGCTCGACCCGGTGGGCGAAACGGCCGACGGCGAATCGCTCGACTTCGGGCTCGGCGCAACCCGAGGTGGATCGACAATGATTTCAGCCGGACGCGACATCCGCGGAGAGGCACTCACCAGCTCGGGGCTTTGCGGCCTTTCCACCACACGAGCGGAGGTGATCCAGAAGAACCCGCAAACGGCTAGAAAAAGCAGTGTGCCGACGCCCGCCGCCACGGCCGCCGCAATGCTTCGCGTGCGCCAAGCGACCAGCGCGCCGACAACAGCCGCGACTCCAGCGACAAGCAGAAGTGCCAGCGCGATTGCAACGAGTTGAATGGCCACGGTTGCGATCCCGATGAGTGGAAATGCCACGGTTTCAGTGCCCGGTTCGAAGATTCCTCGCGTTGCGGGCGCGCCCGCCGATCAGCCGCCCCCGCTGCCATCGAAAGCGGTTCTTCGCGCTTGGCTCCGCGGCGGCCGCGACCGCGTGTTGCGCCCGGCCGAAACGAAGATCGAAGCCTTCCAATCTTAGTTGTGGGCCAAAGCCTCGCGTGAATGCCAGGGGGCCGAGAGCTGCACGGTCACCGAAAGGGCCACGGCGATCATCGGCAGCCACGGCTGGGGGAAGTGCCACAGCGCGGCGGCAACCACAGCCAACGCCCCGCTGACGATCAACGACCAAAGGCTCAATCGCGCGGGGCGGAGCGGGTCGGCCTGCCGCCCCCAGCGGATCAGTGCGAAAAGCGTGCCCATCGCGGCCATCATGGCCGGCAGTCGCGGCGCGCCGTCGGCGGCGTAGAAGGCGTCCGGCAACCGCCAGGGGCCGGCTTCGCCCCAGTGGATGCTGTGCGGCAGGCTGAAGATCAACAGATCGGCCAACGTCGAAGCGAACGCGCCGACCAGCAACCCCAGCGCCAACAAGATGAATCGCTGCAGCAGCGGATCGCGCGGAGCGACGGCCCATCCGTGCGAAACAACAAGCACGCAATACGCGCCGAATAGGCTTACTAAGTAAAGCCAAACGGCCGGCGCTGCCGCCACCGGCGCCCCGTGATACCCTCCGACGAGCACCAGCGCCAGCGTGGTGACCGCGCAGACCATTGCGGCGACGATCATGCTGCCGAACAATTGCGCCAACCGCGCGGCCGCCGGTTGCGCCGCCCAGCGACGCCGAAGTTCTTCATCCATCGCCTCCGGATCGTGCGCCTTCGGCCGGCGCGCGGCCGGCGCCGCGCCCGGCAGGGGCAACGTGGCCCGGACGGCCGGGGCGTGAGCGGCGTTGACCGGCCGGGGCGGGGCATTGCCGGGGCACCCCGATCCGTCGCCGGACGATTGAGCATGGTCGGCGTTCGGTCGCACGAGCAACCAAATCACGTAATAACAGCCGTAGCCGGCGCAGAGGACGAACGCCAGCGGCAAAAGCACGGCCGCGCTTTGCAACAGCACGAACACCGCCAAGATCAACAGCACGAGTTTGACCGGCGTGCTCAACTGAGTGTGTTGCCAACCGCGGCGAAGGCGGCGCAACGTATCGTACAGCTTTCGCGCGATCGGCTCCTCGGGCGGCGAGGACGACGGGACAACCTGGGCCAAGATCGGCCCCGAGGCCGCTTCGGGCGATCGGGCTCGGCCGAGCCGCTCGTGCGGGTCGATGGTCGCCGCCTCTGCGTCGGACGAAGCATCGCCCGCTGTTCCGGTGCGCGTCGGACGAAGGTCGTCGGCCGAAGGAATGTTCGGACTCGGGCCGGCCGCGGCATCATCGGCCAACCAAACGACCGGCCCTTGCGGCATCTCGGGCAGGGCGGCGAGCATGTCGTGGACCGAGGCGAACCGGCGCGACGGATCTTTCTCGAGCGCGCGGGCGGCCACCGAACGGAATGGTTCGACCAGTCCGGTCAGGTCGGGCGGGTCGGTCAGATGCTTCATCAGCACCTCGCCCACGGTCTCGCCGTCGAAGGGCAAACGTCCGGTCAGCACTTCGCAGAGGATCACGCCTAGGGCGTAGATGTCGATCTCTTTGCCGTAGCAGCCCTTGGCGATTTCGGGCGCCATGTAATGGACCGTGCCGATGCTTTCGGTGTGCCCGCTGCGGCGGCTGCACGAGATGTACTTCGACAGCCCGTAGTCGCCCACCTTCACCACGCCTTCGCTGGAGAAGACGTTGCCGGGTTTCAGGTCGCGATGGACGATGCCGTGGTCGTGCAGGTAGGCCACCGCGGCGGCGATGCCGTGGAACCAGCTCATCGCGGCGGCCGGCGGCAGGCCGGCGGGTTGCGCTCGGAGCACGTCTTCGAGCGATGGGCCGGAAACGAATTCCATGACCACCCAGGTGTCGCCCCGTCCGTCGCTGCGAATGTCGTACAGATCAAGCAGATGGGGATGGCTCAGGTTGAGGCATTGCTGCATGCCGCGGAGTTCGACATCGAGATGCCGGCGGATCAGCTTCAGCGCCACCTGCTTGCCGCCATCGCTCAGCGCGTAATAGATTTCGCCGAAGCCTCCCTGCCCGACGCCCCGCTTGATGGTGAAGCCGTCGAGCGGGCGGGCGCCGGCCGCATAGACGAACGATCCGCCGGCGGGAAGCGATTCCGCTTCCGCAACGACCGATCGCTGGGCTTCGTCTGCTTTGGCGTTCACGGCGGCACTCCGAACATTCCTGAGACGGCACGCCGGTCGAACCGAGGCAATGCGAGAACGGTTCGGTTCTAACCGGCGGCAACGGACAGGCGAAACATCTATTCTATCACGTCGGGTCGCCCATGGGCGGACCGCTTGCGGCTTTTCGCCGCCTGCATCTCACAACGGTGCGAGACGACACGCGCGCCTTCCCTCGCGTCCGCCGGCCTTACGATTCCATTTCGTGTTGAGCGGCGTTGATCTTGGGCGATTCGCCGGTTCACCGGCCCGAAGTCTGGTTTGTGTCTTCGCGTTTTCTTGGCGTTTGTTTACGGTTCCCGAAGCGAACCGCTCTTCGCGGCTACTCGCGTTCCAGGGCGAAGGAGAATCCCTCGCCTTTGACGCGCGCGTTTTCCGGCAGCGGCGCGGCTGTCGCGGCAAGTCGGCCGTCGATGGTCCACTCACCGGGCGCGGAGCAATGCAGGTTGTCTCCGCGGCGGTAGATCAGCACATCGGCGGGCCAGTCGCGGCAGACCACGTGGCAGTGGGCCGAGGGGCCCAGCAGCAGTTGGTCGGCCATCAACAGGACGGCGTCAACGGCCGGATAGGTTCGCGGCGCCCCGACCCAGTCGAGGCGCGCTGAAAGGCTCAACGGGTTCGGTTGCGAGAACGTCAGCCGCAGGTTGCTCAGGGTGATCTCGCAGCGCCGCGGCACGGCCGCGCGCGTGGCGACGGTTTGGCCGTCGATGCGCACCGGGCCGAGGGCTTCGACGACATAACCTTCCGAATCGCGCGACAGCAGGGCGTGTTGCGAGCGGACATCGGCCAGCAGCGGCACGTCGGCCGCCGTCGCCGCGCCTGCCTGCCCGAGCACGACCGGGTTGCCCGTGCAAACGCGAAAACCGCCCACGGCGTCGATCCACAGCAGCAGCGAGGAGGGCCGCGACCCCTGTGCGAGCATAGTGCAGGAACCCGTGTCATGCCGATGACGACCGGCGGCGCCGAACCCGAGCCGGCGGAGAAAGCGAACAAGAAACCAGCCGAGCGAATTCGATCGGCGCGATCGGCCGCCGCATCGGCCGAGCCATCGACGACTGCCGGCCGCGGAGCGCATCGCGTCAGCGGCGGCCCGCGCCAATCCGGCGGCGATCCTTCGCGCCGCAGGCCGCGGCGGCAAGGCAGCCGCAAGCGGGCGGCCGTCGGCTCGCAGCGCGCTCAGTCTTATCCTAACCGCACAAACCATGATCAACCAGTCCCGAAAAAGCGATGCCAAAGAGGCAATGCGACCGCAAGCGGAGCGAATCGGTTGCATCGGCGGGCCACAGTCGCTTGGTCGGCGATGGATTTCCTGCGGTTCCGTCCTCTGCCGTTTTACGCCGTTGCGGAAATCGTTCAGGCAGTCCGCGTCGGAGTTCCGACGCAAAGGCGAAGACGGCGCGCCGATTCCGCCGATCGGGCGGCTACTCGCTGCGCGGGGCGGGCGAGTGGGTCGCCAGTTGGTTTTCGACCGTCGGATTGCCGCCGTGGAAGTACGCGGTCACTTCATCGACGATCGAGTCGGCCGATGGTTGTTCCAGCGGAATTTCGCCCTGGACATTCCAGTGGGTTTCCGAGAGCTTCTCGGAAACCTCGACGCGTGTTTTCAGTTGTGCGATCAACTCTTTGACGCGCCCCAGCCGGCTTTCGTCGAACTGGTACTCGCCGGCGGCGCGGACCGCCTCGGCCATTTGCGAGCGGGCCGAGATGTTCTCGATCTCCACTTCCAGTTGCCGTTTGGCCGAAAGCATCCCGTCGAGCCGTTGCTGCGCGGCGGCCACCGCCTTGCGCCGGGCTTCGGCGATTTGTTGCAGGCACGCCAGCGACTGCTCGTTCGTCTTGTAGCGCTGGAAACGAGCGGCCAGGTCGGCCTTCACCTGTTCGGAGGTGTAGTTGCGCCCGGCGTAGCGGAAGGCCGTCTTCCCGCCGGCCAAGTCCGTCTTCAGTTGCAGGATCTGGCCCTTCTGCTCGGCCAGTTGCCGCTCGCCTTGCGCGATCTGTTCTTCCAGTCGCCGCAGTTCCACCTCCTCTTTGGCGATCAGGTGCATGTTCTTGCGGATCTCGGGCGTCAGATCGGCGAGCATGTCGCGGGCGCGATTGATCTGGAAATCCATCGGAACGGATTCCTGCACGGCATCGTTGACGTAGCCGGCCGAGGTCCGAACGTAGCTGCCCACGCTGGTGCCGAACCAGAGCACCGCGCCGATGCCGACAACGGCGGCGACTAATAACAGCTTCTTGAACATGACTAAGCTCCTTCCACGCGATCCAAGGGAATTGTCGGTCAAGACGATGACTGCCGCTCGCTCTCGCGCAACACGATCGTCATGCAGCGCGGGAAGGGATTCGAGCGGCGTCGGTCGTTCAAGAAGGTATTCGTTGTCGGCGCGCGAATCTTGCCGAAAAACCGTCGGACGTTGTGGAGATTCGCGCGCCTTGGGCGCCGAGTGCGGCGATCAATCCTGTCGTTGCCGCGCCGCGCGGGCCGGCCCGGCGATGCCGCGCCTCGTGCAGCACGTTTTTTACGTGTTTGCGAGGAAAGCGTTTACAGCGGCTTCGCCGAACGAATCGCTCCGCGGTCTTTACATCGCCGGGCAGCGGTGCTACACTGCCGTCGTTGTGCGTTGGTGGTTGGCCAGACGATGCTTTGACTGGCCGACGAACAGGGAACTCCGGTGCAAAACCGGGACGGCCCCGCCGCTGTAACCGAGCCTTAGTGAGGTTGGCCCAATTCTGCCTAAGACCATTGTCGCCCTCCGGCGTCGCTGCCGTTGCGGACGATGAGAAGGTCGGGCCGGCCGGACTCGGAAGTCAGAAGACCTACCAACGCGGTTCGTGCAGCAGTGCCGCGAGGGACGGCCGCTGCGTGGTTTTCACCTCTAATGGTCGATCTCGGTTGCCGGCTGAGCGCTGAGAATAGGTTCGCAAAAAACGGGGAAGGCGGTCGCCCGCCCGTCGAAGCGGCCGACGGCGTGTTTCGCCCCGCGAGGCAGCTTTCCGTTTTTTGGGTCTGTTCGAGCAATGGCGCGCCGGTTGCGCTTCGTTCCGGGGCGCTGAGGCACCGTGGGTCGAACGGTCGGTACGCATGCGTCCCAGCCCGTTCGCGCGTTGTCGCGGCTTTACGCTGGTCGAGCTGCTGGTCGTGATTGCGATCATCGGCCTGCTGACGGCGATCTTGCTGCCGGCTGTGCAGCAGGTGCGCGAGGCCTCGCGTCGGGCCGTGTGCTTGAACAACCTTCGGCAACTCGCCTTGGCGCTGCACATGCACCACGACGCCCAAGGCGCCTTTCCGCCGGGCGGGATCGAGCCGCGGGTGAACCCCAAGCAAACCCAACGGCGGCAACTGGCTTGGTCGGTGTTTTTGCTGCCGTACTTGGAGCAAAAGCAACTGTTCGAGCGGATCGACCAGAGCAAACCCTTCGATGCGGCCGAGAATGCCGCGGCGGCCTCCGAGGTCGTGCCGGTGTACCTTTGCCCGAGCGTGGTCCGAGTGTCGCCGCTGAACGAGGGCCGCGGCGCGTGCGACTACGGCGGCCTCTACGGCGAAAGGATCACCTCGCCCAATAATCCGCCCAAGGGGGCGATGTTGTACGATCGGCGGCTTTCCGTGCGGCATATCACCGACGGCACTTCGACGACGATCTTTCTGGGCGAAGACGGCGGCTGGGTCGATGGCCAGTGGATCAACGCCAAAAACGTGTTCGACCAAGCCTACCCGATCAACTGGCAGCCTCCGCCCGGACAGATGAAGGAAAACGAAATCCGCAGCACCCACGGCGGTGGGGCCAACGTGGCCTTAGGCGACGGCTCGGCACGATTCCTTTCGGAAGAAATCGAGTTATCGACGCTGGCGGCGCTTTGCACCCGCGCCGGCGGCGAAAAGGTGGACGAGTTCTGATCGCCGCGGACATGGTTTGGCGATGGGTTGTGCAGGTGTCGTCGGAGTGTGCATCGCCTGGTCCGAATCGGGCGCATTTGTCGGCGGTGGAAGGCACAGTTGCTCGGCTTGGGGAACGATTCAGCTTTCTATCACCCTTTTTTCATCTTTGACGGAGGCAGCGATGACGGTGATGTGTTGGTGGGCTATGCAACGGGCGAATGCTGCGCGCGGGCGCGGCGCCAGGCAACGCGATTGGGTAATGGGACTTTGGTGCCGCAGGGCGGCAATGTTGGTGGGGTTGGTTTGGTCGGGCTGTTGTGTGCAGCAAGCCGTCGCGGCCGCGTTCGACGACTTGCCGCTCGCCCCGAACTCGTATTGGAACGGCTCCGATATGAGCGGCGGCTTCACTACCGGTGGGGTGTTCTTCCCCAACAGCTATAACCCGTCGTGGGTGAGTTGGGAGGGCTGGGCGTATTCCAACCAAACCGACAACGTAACACCGGGCTGGGCAAATCAGTACTCGGCGATCACCGGCGGTGGGGTAGGTGGATCGGCCAATTATGGCGTTGCTTATCTGTCCGATTGGGCAGACGATGCCTTGCGCCGGGTAAGCGTTGGTTTTGCCAACGGTGCGCCCGGCGTGCATGGCTTCTATGTAACCAATACGACTTATGCGTATTATTCGATGCTCAACGGCGATTCGTTCGCCAAGAAGTTCGGCGGGCCCAGCGGCACGGATCCCGACTACTTCCGGTTGGTGATCTCCGGCCTCGACTCGGCCTACAACCCGATTGCCGCGTCGCCGGTAACGTTCTATTTGGCCGATTTCCGCTCGGCCGATCCGGCGCAAGATTACATCGTCAATGATTGGCGCTTTGTGGACGTCGGCTCGTTGGTGAGCGGGGGAGCGGCCTACCTGTCGTTCAGCCTTGATTCGAGCGACACCAGCGCGTGGGGGATCAATACGCCCACGTATTTCGCCGTGGACCAGGTGCCCGAGCCTGCCTCGGCCATGTTGCTTTTGGCGGCCGCAGTAGGAGCGTGGTTTATGGGGCAGCGAAGGCGCTCCGCGTAAACGGCGACGGCGGACGAGCAACGATTGGCGTTCGCACGGTCGGCGATGTGGCTTTGATGCGATAAGAGACGTACTGCTCGGCGTCGGACGAGCATCGGCGCGCCGTATGCCGACAAGTTACGAGAAAAATGCGGCGCGGACGCCGAAAAGGCGCGAAGCTCCGTGGAACCGGGAGGGCAGGGATGTCGGGCTACGTGCACGTGTACACCGGCGATGGCAAAGGGAAGACGACGGCGGCGTTGGGGCTGGCGCTCCGCGCCGCCGGAGCCGGCTGGCGGGTGTTTTTCGCGCAGTTCGCCAAGCCGAGCGGCAGCAGCGAATTCGACGCCCTAGGCCGCTTGGCCGACCGAATCACGGTTCGGCAGTTCGGCCTGCCCGAATGGATTCGCCCTCGGGCGAAATCGGCCGATTGTGAGGCTGCGGCGGCCGGTCTGGCCGAGTGCGCTCGGGCGATTACCTCGCGGCGGTATCGGCTGGTGGTGCTCGACGAGGCGAACCTCGGGCCGATGTTGGGGCTGTTCTCCGTCGAATCGCTGTTGGAGTTGATTGATTCGCGACCGGACGAAGTGGAGATCGTTGTCACCGGCCGCTGGGCCCACCCGCGGGTTCTCGATCGAGCCGATCTGGTCACCGAAATGCGCGAAGTGAAGCACTACTATCAACGCGGAGTGTCGGCCCGACTGGGCATCGAATGCTGAAGGATCGGTCCATTCAAAACGCTGGCCCGAACCGCGGCGGCCGAAGGCGGGCCCCCGGCGATTGAACCGCTTTCCATCGCCGCAGGGTTTTACAGATCGCCGCTCCGCCTCGTAGCAACGTCGCGGTCGCGGTTCGCGCCGGCGATCAACCGGGGCCGGCCGGGGCAAGGCCGTCTTCGTCGGCGCGCAGTGCCGCTTCAGAATTGCGCGATTCTTCCGAGGCCGACCGGCGTTGTTCCGAAACTGGCCGGCGTTACTGGGCGGATTTCCACAGAACGAAGCCGGCCGGATCGTTCCACTGCCCCAGTTCGGCGCGGAAGGTCCGAGCGAGATCAACTTCCAGTTCGCCCTCCGGAGTCAGCGCGATGGCGCAGCGTTCGAGGGGGCGCGGGGCGGGCCCTTCAACGTTCACCCCGTCAATTCGGAACCCGCTGCCGTGGCACGGGCACTTGAACATTCGTTCGGTCGGCCGCCAAGTGGTGATGCAGCCGAGGTGCGTGCATTTGGTGCGCAATGCGGTGAAGCGGCGGCCCGAGCCGACGGCCTCGCATACGATCCACACCCCCAGGGCCGCGGCGAAGCGGGTATCAACCGAATCGGTGGCGAAGTCGGCGGGGCGACCGATGCGGACGCGACGCTTTTGTGCGGCGGAGGCGGGCGGCACGAAGAAACGGCCCAACGCGACGGTCCACAGGGCCGCGGTAACGGTCGAGGCGGCCAACCCGACGGCAACCAGCACCGAGGCCGCCCGACGACCGAGGCGACTGCGGCCGTCGATGCCGTTTTCACCGGGGTTGGTCGGCTGGGGGTCTTCGCTGGGCACGGCGTCTTTCTCTTCGGTGCGGCGTTGCTCAGCCCGAACGGTTCCGGCGGGCTGCCTGAGAGTCTGCGCGGATGTTTTTGGCAATGGGGTGTTTTGGGTGGCGGCTCGGCGGGGAGTCGTCGCCGCCGCCGTCGGCGATTCTGGAAGGCGTCCCCGTTGTTCTGTTGCCTTTTTCGCGGAAATGCGCTAACCTGTCAACCAAGCGCCCTTTTTCGGCGATTGGGCCCGGGGGCTGCTTGCCAAGCGGCGGGCTCGGCCGAAGCTCGTTGTTATCGGGGGAGGGCAAAGGGCAGGAGGTTGCAGGATGCCGCCGATTCACCAGCAAACGCCGGATGCTCTTGCGGCTGCCGCGGGCGCTTCGCCGGCTTACGTGCGCGCGGGCCGCGGTTCGGCCGAACAGGTCGATGCGACGGCGCGGGTTCTGCAACACGTGCCTTTGCTGACGCAGTTGCTCGACGCACTGCCGCAGATGGCGCTGATTGTCAACGATCGAAGGCAGGCCGTGGCCGTCAACCGCGCGTTGCGCGAAGCGGTGGGACGCGATCTGTCAGGGGTGTTGGGGCTTCGCCCGGGCGAGATTGTCGGCTGCCTGCATTCGGCCGAGGGCGAGGATGGGTGCGGCACGGCGCCGGCCTGCGAACTGTGCGGGGCGGTCGAAGCGGTCGAGGCCGCCCTGGTCATGCAGCAACCCGCCGTGCGCGAGGCCCGTCTGCGCCGCGCGTTGCCCAGCGGCGACCAATGGCTCGATTTGCGGGTTTCGGTGCATCCGTTTTCCTGGAATGGGATGTCGTTGGCCTTGGCGGTTCTCGACGACATTAGCCAAGCGAAACGGTTGGAGGTGCTCGGGCGCGTGTTCTTCCACGACGTGCTGAACACCGTGGGGTGTGTGGCGGGCTATGTCCGTTGCCTCGGCGAATTGCGCGAGGCGGAACGGCTTGCCGCCTTGGCCACCCTGGCGCAACTGACCGCCGACCTGACCGAGGAGATCGAGGCCCATCGCGATCTGATTGCCGCGGAGGGCGGCCGACTGACGATTCAGAAGCAACGAGTCGAGGTGTTGCCGCTGCTGCGAGACCTTCGCGCGCAGTTCGTGCGGCATACGGTGGCTCAGGGGCGCAACATCGCCTTGGACATGCCCGGCTGCGCCGCGCAAGGCGGCGAATGCTTCGTCGAAACCGATCCGCGGCTGCTCCGCCGCGTTTTGACGAACATGCTCAAGAACGCGTTGGAGGCGGCGCCGCCCGGCGCGACGGTAACGGTGCGGTCGCGCTGCCAACCGGAACGCGTCTGCCTGAGCGTGCAAAATCCCGGCGCGATCCCGCTGAAGGTCCGTCAGCAGATTTTCGAGAGGTCGTTCTCGACGAAGAACGAGCCGGGACGCGGCATCGGCACCTACAGCATGAAGCTGCTGGGCGAGCGCTACCTCGGCGGCAAGGTGTGGTTCGAAAGCCGCGAGCCGGAAGGCACGGAGTTCTTCCTGGAACTGCCGAAGCACAGCGGTTGAATTCGCAAGGAGCTCTCTGCCGATGGCGTGTGTTTTGGTGACCGGGGGCGCCGGATTCATCGGCAGTTGCTTCGTGCGCCGGCGGCTCGCGGCGGGCCGGGGGCGCGTGATCAACGTCGATAAGCTCACCTACGCCGGCCATCGCGAATCGCTGGCCGAGGCGGCCGAACATCCCGAACATCTGTTCGTTCAGGCCGACATCAACCAGCGCAACGTGATTGACGCGCTGCTCGAAGTTCATCAGCCCGAGGCGATCGTGCATTTCGCCGCGGAATCGCATGTGGATCGATCGATCGACGGGCCCGAGGCGTTCATCCGCACGAACATTGTGGGCACGTTCGCGCTTTTGGAGGCCGCTCGCTATTGGTGGCGGCGATTGCCGGCCGAGCGTCGCGGGCGATTTCGCTTTGTGCAGATTTCCACCGACGAGGTTTACGGCTCGCTCGGCCCGACCGGCCGTTTCCGCGAAGAAACGCCGTTCGATCCCAGTTCGCCCTACTCGGCCTCGAAGGCGGCGGCCGATCACTTGGCCGGCGCTTATGGGCGGACCTATGGGCTGCCGGTGATCGTTACGCACTGTTCGAACAACTACGGCCCGTGCCAGTCGCCGGAAAAGCTCATCCCGCTGATGATTCTCAACGCCGTCGAGGGCAAGCCGCTGCCGATCTACGGCGACGGCCGGCAGGTGCGCGATTGGCTTTATGTGGAAGACCACTGCGAGGCGATCGAAGCGGTTCTCGCCTCGGGCCGGCCCGGCGAAACATACAACATTGGCGGCGACTGCGAAAAGACGAACCTGGAAGTGGTCGAGGCGGTTTGCGCCGCAGTCGATCGGCTGCGGCCGGAGTTGCCGCATCGGCCGTGCGCGTCGCTCATTCGATTTGTGGAGGATCGGCCGGGGCACGACCGCCGCTACGCCATCGACAGCTCGAAAATCCGCCGCGAACTGGGCTGGCGGCCGCGCCACGGTTTCGCCTCGGGGTTGGAGGCGACGGTGCGCTGGTATTTGGAGCATCCGCAATGGGTCGAGGCCGTCGCCCGTCGGGTCGAGCGGCGGCGCTGCGGACTGGGCAACTCGGTCGAGTCGCCCGTGTCGGCGGCGCCGCGGGGATGAGCGAACCGGCGCTGCCTGCAACGGCTGGCGGGCTCTGCGTGCGGCCTCTGCGGTGGGGCTATTCGATCGCGGATCGTCGGGGTATTATCGACGCATGGTCGAAACCGATGCCTCCCCGCCCGCCGCCGACCGCGCGGACGACGATGCCGCGTTGCGTCCTCCCACCGAAGTGTTGGTGGTGGACAACGACGCCGCGCATGCCGAAACCGTGGCCGAATCGCTGGCCCGCGCCGAGTTCCGTTGCCGCACGGCCACCTCGGGCCGCGAAGGCGCGCGGCTGATCAACGATCACCTTTTCGATCTGATCATCACCGATCTGGTGATGAACGATGTGGACGGGCTGGCCCTGCTCCGCTTGGCCAAGAAGGTTCAGCCGGAGACGGAAGTCATTTTGATGACCGGGCACGGCACGGTGGAGATGGCCGTCGAGGCGATGCGCGAGGGCGCGTTTCATTTCCTGCTGAAGCCGCTCGATCTGAAGCAGCTTCGGGCGGCCGCCGAGAAGGCGGCCGAGCACTGCCGGCTCCGCCGCGAGAACGTCGCGCTGCGCCGCCGCCTGGACGAGAAGTTCGGCTTCGAGGGCGTGATCGGCAACAGCGAGGGGATGCGCCGGGTGATCGAACGGCTGAAACTGATCGCCCCGACCAACGCCAGCGTGCTGATCCAGGGAGAAACGGGCACGGGCAAGGAACTCGTGGCTCAGGCGATCCATCAGAACAGCCCGCGGAAAAACAAACCGTTTGTCGCCCTGAATTGCGCGGCGCTGAGCGAGAACATCTTGGAAAGCGAGTTGTTCGGACACGTGCGCGGCGCGTTTACCGACGCGCTGAGCGACCGGGTGGGCAAGTTCGAGTACGCCAACGGCGGCACGATGTTCCTGGACGAAGTGGGCGACATGCCCATGCCCACGCAAATTAAGCTTTTGCGGGTGCTGGAGAACGGCGAAATCACCCGCGTAGGCAGCAACGAGTCGATCAAGGTGAATGTCCGCATCCTCTCGGCGACCAACCGCAATCTGGAAGAGTCGATTCGCCAGGGGCAGTTCCGCAACGATTTGTACCATCGGCTGAAAGTGGTGACGGTTCGCCTGCCTCCGCTGCGCCAACGCCGCGAAGACATCCCGTCGCTGATCGAGTATTTCGCCCAGCAGTTCGCCGTTCGCCACGGGAAACGGGTGAAAGGGGTCTCCGCGGCCGCGCGGAAACGGCTGTTCCATTTCGATTGGCCGGGCAACGTGCGGCAGTTGCGCAACATGGTCGAAAGCATGGTCGTGGTCGATGTCGATGGAACGTTGGACCTCGACGACCTTCCCGACGAACTGGGCGAGCCGGTCGCCGAAGCGGCGGCGGCCGAAGCGCCGCTCGCCTCGGCCGCCCTGGCCGATTGGGTCGGCCGACCGCTGGAGGCCTTGGAGCAGGCGTTCGTGGCCGAAACGTTGCGGGCCACCGGCGGCAACCGCGAGTTGGCGGCGCGCTACTTGGGGATCGGCGAACGCACGCTTTATCGGAAGATCAAGCAATACGGACTGTCGGGGGAACAGAAATCGCCGGAAGAGTGATCGGGGCGCCCTTGCCCCGGCGGCGAATAATGCGACCGGGCCGTCCGGCCTGGGGCCGCCGCACCGGGATGAACGGAAGTCTGCCGTCGCTTTTCGCGTGATGGATCATTTGTCTGCGCAGCGGACCAAAGGCTTGTTGTTTCGGCTATGCCCATTCGTCGTTTGTCGCAACTGTTGATCAACAAAATCGCCGCCGGCGAGGTGATCGAGCGTCCGGCGAGCGTGGTTAAAGAGTTGATGGAGAACAGCGTCGATGCCGGTGCGTCGCGGATCGAAGTGACCGTGGCGCAGGGCGGGCTCGATCTGATCCGCGTGGCCGACGACGGCGAAGGCATTGCCGCCGACGAACTGCCCCTGGCGCTGGCCAGCCATGCCACGAGCAAACTGAGCGAGGCCGACGATCTGTTCCGCGTCAGCACGTTGGGGTTTCGGGGCGAGGCCCTGGCGTCGATCGCCGCGGTCAGCCGCACGGTGCTGCGCAGCCGCCGCCGCGGCGACACGGCCGGCGCCGAACTGGAGGTCGAGGGCGGCCGATTCGGCGATGTGACGCCGTGCGGTTGTCCGCCGGGCACGCAGGTGGAAGTGCGGCGGCTGTTCTTCAACACGCCCGTGCGGCGCAAGTTCCTTCGTTCCTCGGCCACCGAGTTCGGCCACGTCAGCGAGGCGTTCACGCGAATCGCCCTGGCCCTGCCGCGGCTGCATTGCACTTTGCGCCACAACGACCGCGACGTGTTCGATGTGCCGCCCGACGCCGATTTGCCCGCCCGCGTGGCCGTTTTTTTCGGCCGCGAACTGGCCGAGCAGTTGATCCCGGTTGAGGGGGAACACGAGGGCGTGCGGATCGCCGGCTACGTGGCCCATCCGTCGCAAAGCCGCAGCCACAACCGTATGCAGTATTTGTTCCTCAACGGTCGGGCGATTCGGGATCGCGCGCTGCAACACGCCCTCGGCGAGGCCTACCGCGGCCTGTTGATGACCGGCCGCTATCCCATCGCCTTCCTTTCGCTGACGATGCCGCCCGAGTTGGTCGATGTCAACGTGCATCCGACGAAGATGGAGGTTCGTTTCCAGGATTCGAGCCGGTTGTACAGCCAGTTGTTGGGCACGCTCCGCACGCGGTTCCTTTCCTGCGATCTGCGCACCAGCGGCTCGGCCGGAGCGGCGGCCCCCGTGGCGGCGCAGCCTTCGGCCGGGGCCGACGACGCGCCGCTGCGCGAGCAACTGGCCCAATGGGCCAAAGGCCGTTTGGCCGCTTGGAACGGGCCGCTGCCGGGCGGGCAATCGGCCGGCGGCTGGGCCGACGCTTCGCCGTCAGCCGGCGCAACGGCCTCGGCGGCGGTCGGAGCGGCGCCGCTTGGGAACTTTCGGCTCGATCCCTCGCCCGCCCCGCGCAGCCGTTGGGCCGACGACGATCTGCCCGAGCACCCGCTGGGCGCCGAGGCGTTGCCGCGGGGCGGGGCGCGGGGCTCGTCGGCCCTGCAAGTTCACAATCGCTACTTGGTGGTCGAGTCGAATGAAGGCGTGGCAATCATCGATCAGCATGCCTTGCACGAGCGGATTCTTTACGAGCAACTGCGGCGACGAATCTCGTCCGGTCCGATCGAAATCCAGCAACTGCTGGTCCCCGAGGCCGTCGACCTTTCGCCTGCCGAGGCCGAGGCCGTGCTCGAACACCGCGAGGTGCTGGCGCGAATCGGCCTGCGGGTCGAGCCGTTCGGCGGATCGACCGTTTTGGTTACCGGCTTTCCGGCGATGCTGGCCAACTTCCATGCCAAGGAACTGCTGTGCGATTTGGTGGGGCGGCTGCTCGAAGCCGGTTCTCAACCGCAGCCGCGCGACCTGCTCGACGACCTGCTGCACACGCTGGCGTGCAAAGCGGCGGTGAAGGCCGGCCAACGGCTTTCGCCCGAGGAAATCGACGAACTGCTGCAACAACGCACGCTGATCGACGACGCGCACCACTGCCCCCACGGCCGACCCACCGAACTGGTGTTCACCCGCGAAGAACTCGACCGCCAGTTCCGCAGAACATAGCCGATCGCGCTGCTCGCTCGGCCGTCGTGTGGGCCCAATGGTAGCCCCGGCCTATTCCGAAGCGATGATTGCGCACTCGGGCAGGTCGGCGGCAATGCGCCGTACGCCATCGCGCGATAGCCCGGTTTGACGCAGGTTGAGCGATTTCAGCCCCTTCAGCTCGGCCAACGTTGCCGCGGCCTCGTCGCCGATCTCTTGGTTTTCGGCCAGGCTCAGCGATCTGAGGCTCTTCGCCCGGGCCAGCGGGGCGATGGCCTCGGCCGTCAGGCGGCAATCGTCCAGCGCGAGGGTGGCTAGCGCGGGCATCTCGGCGGCGGCCCCAATTCCCCGCGCCGAAAGCACCGTGTTGCGCACTTCCAGAACAGCAAGCGGCAGGGCCTTCAGCGCAATCAGCGAGTCGTCGTCGGCCATCACGGCATCGAGTTTCAGCGATTCCAGCCGCGGGCAGCCGGCCAGGTGCTTCAAGCCGTCGGGCCCGATAGGCAGGTCGCGCAGCGAGATGCGCCGCAGCGTGGCGCAGCGTCCGATCACGGCGGCCGCCTCGTCGTCCAGCGAAAGGCACCGAGCCAGGTTCAATTCAACCAGCGGAAGAGCGGCCAGACGGCGCAATCCGGCAGGGGTGATCGGGGCGTCTTCGATCGTCAGGCTTTCGAGCTTCTTCAGCCCGACGAGCGCCTCGGCCAGTTGATCGTCGGCCGCCTCGCCCGAGATGCGCAGCGCCCGAAGGTTCGTCAGCCGACCGGCGAGCTTCAGTCCGTCGCGGGTGATCCGCGGCGAGCGGCGCAGATCGAGCAGCACGAGCTGTGTCAATTGCGCGATCGGTTCCAGGGCGGCGTCGCTCAGGTCGTTATCGACCAGTTGCAGCCGGATCAAGGCGGGGAACTTGCGAAAGTGCTCGGCGACGCGATCGGTCAGATGTACGGCCCGATCGATGTTCAACGACGCCAGCCGGGGCAGTTGGGCCAATTGGGCCGCGCCGTCGTCGTCGATTTGCGTGCTGCGAAGCCACAGTTCTTCGAGCTGGTTGAGGCGGAGGATTTCGGGCAACGCCGCGTTGGTGATGCCCGCCCCGGCCAGCCGTAAGCGGCGCAGTTGGGGAAAGGCCCGAAGCGTGTCGAGATCGGCGTCGGCGGCCGAGGTGCGATCGGCCGACAGGTCGATCAGGGCGACTCGGCCTTGCGCGTCGTAGTCGAACACGGCATGCAGCCGCAGCAATCGCAGCACCGCCTGATCCCAGGCCGACTGTGCGGCCGCGCCGGCGGCCAACGCGGTGATTCGCTCGCGGTGGTTCGCTGGGCCGAGTTGATCGGCTTCGCCGGCCGAGGTGGTTTGTTGGGCCGATACGGTTTTTTGTTCTGCACTGCCGGACAAGCCGGCAGTGGCACCTGATGACTTGTTGATTGCACTGCCCGTCAAATCGGCAGTGGCAACCGAGGCATAGCCCGCGATGAGCAGCAGCGAGGCGATCGCCGCAAGCAGCACGGCGGCCGTGGGCCGAGATGGGGTTGTGCGGCCGGTTGGTTGCGCGCACTGCCGGACAAGCCGGCAGTGGCACCCGATGTTTTGCTGATCACACTGCCGGGCAGGCCGGTCGTGCCGCCCAACGCGGCCCTGAGTTCCGCACTGCCGGGCAGGCCAGCAATGACAGCCGAGCAGCCCTGGCAACGGACCGCACCCGGCCGAGTTGAAACCGTTTGAGGCGAAGTGATGATGTGAGGTCATCGGCAGGCTCGGCGCGCTTGAAAAAAGTTGTTCGGTGAAAGGGTGGATGGACCAACGTGCTGTGGCTCCCCGCTGCGCCCAAGTGGCAGCGATCGAATTGGTCCGCCAAACGGCCGCAGCATTCCGCCGTACGTCGTGCGTCGGCCTTACGCCGCGCGTCGGCGCTTCGTCGAGCATCGGCCCCACGTCGAGCGAACGCATCTTCCCGGCCGGAACGCGGAGTTGTCGCTACAGCGTCCAGGGGGCGCGCAGGTCGCGGTGCAACATCTTCTTGGCTTCGGCGTCGTCGCCGACGATCGTTTCGGTCTTCGGGTCCCAGGTGATGGGCCGTTTCAACCGGATGGCGATGTCGCACAGTTGGCTCAAGTTGTCCGAGCGGACGGCATCGACCAGCGTACTGACCGGCTGCTGCCGCGATTTGACAGCCTGCACGAAGTTCGTCGCATGATGCGGGCTGCGGACGAGGACTTCCTTTTCCAGCTTGGTTTCCAGAAGCGATTTCGGCTCGGCCTCCAATCCGCCGCGGCGCACCTGCACCCAGCCTTTCTCGCCGATGAAGCGGGTCGAGTCGCCGCCCGGCTTGAAGGTGATTTTCACCTCCGGCGTTTGGATGGTGACGTCCCAGTTGATCACCGTGTCGTACAGCCCTTTGGTGGGCACTTCGCCGGTGCCGCTGACGGTGATCGGGCCGGAAAGATCGGCGTCGCTGCCCCATACCATGATGTCGAGCGGGTGCGCGCCCCAGCCGGCGAGAAACCCGATCGAGTAGTCGTAGATGAAGTACGTGCCCGGCGTAACGCAGCGGCTGGGCGTATAGGGCTTCATCGGGGCCGGGCCGATCCACATCTCGTAGTCGAGATTGGGCGGCACCGGGGCCGGTTCGGTCGAGCCGCCGGCGCTGCCGTTCGGCGCGGTTACCTCGATCGTATGCACTTTGCCGATGAGTCCTTGACGCACCAACTCGCAGCCGAAGTGGCAGTGCTTCATGCTCCGCTGCTGCGTGCCGTATTGAAACACCCGTTGATTCTCTTGAAACACTTTTCGGCAGGCGAGATTCTGCTCGATGGTCAGCCCGAGGGGTTTTTCCACGTAGGCGTCTTTTTTGGCCCGGGCGGCCGCGTTGGCGATGGGAACATGCCAATGGTCGGGCGTGGCGACGACGACCGCGTCGATCTCCGGCCGAACGAGCAGTTCGCGGAAGTCGGCATAGGCTTGGGCCTTGAGCATGCCGGCCATCGCCTCGCGGCGGTCGCGATAGGCGTCGGCCACGGCCACGATCTGCGCCTGCGGGCAGCCGCGGAAGTCGTTGACCAGCGCGCGTCCTCGGCCGCCCACGCCGATAAAGCCGATCAGAACACGCTCGCTAGGGGGCGGTTGCTCCTCGGCGCCCAGCGCCGAGCACGGAACCAGCGCCGGCACGGCGACGGCGGCGGCCGATTTCAACACACCGCGGCGGGAAAGGCGATTGCTGGTCATGGCGTTGGTCCTTGGGGGTTCGACGGGAAGGTGGGATCGCAGCAGGAACGCGCGGTTTCCGATGCTCAGGCGGGCGCACGGGCGGGCCCTGCCGAGTATTCTGCGCCGAGCTGGCTGCGGTTGCAAGCTTCTTTCGCCCTCGGGGAGCAAGGGGGGCTCGCGGCAAGAACCCGGGGGGTTGCGGCAGCGCCTTACGGCGAGTGCCCGAAGCGGTTGCCTAAGCGGACGCGGAACATGCCGGCGGCCGGCGGATCCGACGGGCCGAGCAGTTGATCGAGCAGGCCCTGGGCGTCGTCGGCCGTCCGCTGCATTCGATGGAACCACAGCGAACGGATCAGCCCGGTCGAATCGAAGACGTCGGAAGGAAAGCAGGCCACCACCGCCGCGGCGATTCGCGCGTTCAGGTCGGCGTTCGGGCTCGGCGCGGTGGGGGAAGCCCGAAATGTTGCCCGCAGCGACGCCAGCCAGAGCTGCCAGGCGGGCCGCAGCCGCAGCGGCGCGGCCGGCGGCGCGAACTCGGCGGCGAAGTCGGCCGCCCGACGGGGTTCGAACGCCAGGTCGTTCCACTGCGTTTCGTCGCCGAACCCGCCCAGCAGCAGGTCGGTCCAACGTTCGCAGCGGCGGCGGAGTTGGTCGAGCCGCTCCGTTTCCATCGGATCGAAGAGGCCGCGAAGCAAGAGCGTCAGAACTCGGTTGCGCGCTTCGAGTTGTCCGACGAGCACGCTTCGGGCCAACGGCTCCACCTCGCACTGCCCGCGGCGGCGATCGTAGGCGCACATGACGGCGGTCCATACGCGGGCCAACACCTCGCCGGTGAGCACTTCCTCGAACAGGCCGGCCGGTGGATGGTTCTCGGTAACCGGTTTTGCCGATGAGTTCGCCTTGGGCGATTGTTGCTGCCATGCGGCCAGCGTGCGGGTCCAGCGATCAAGGCGGATCTTTGCCGTCGTCCAGTATTCTTCGAGCGATTGGGCCGTCAAACGCGCCGGGCCTTCGACCAGCACCGGCCCGTGCGCCGCCGCGATGGCCGCCAGTTCCATTAGTTCGTTGGCCTGCATGGTCGTCCGCCTCGATTCAGTCGCCTTTGGCCCGACGGGCGGTCGTGTCCGTCGAGCATCGATGGTCGATCACGGCTGAGCGGTCGTCTTCGAGCTGCGCGTTGTTCGCGCGGCCGCTGCCGGTGTTCACCCCGCACGACCTGCCACCTTCGAGAGCCCGAGGGGACCAGGGCTCTCGAAGGCGGATGGGCCGTTTCGGGAGGGATCGTCGGGATGGGAAACAGCAACGTGCAATCGGCATGCCGTTCCGTTGCGGACCGCCGGAGCGGAAAAAATTGACGTTCGATTCGCCCGTTTGCACCGAATGGAACGCTTGTTCGTGGCGGCCGAGGGCGTTTTTCGGCCTGTGGAGCCTCGAAGAACGTCGCGGTGGTGGGCAACAAGCCGATCAAGCATCGTAATGGTGTTGTCGTTGGCCAACATCGATGCCCCGGCACGGTGTTCGGCGGCAACAACGCAACATTCGGTGTTCGCCCTGGGGGATAGGCGCAGCGGTCGTCGTCCTTCGCCCGGCAGGGCTACGCATCGGTCGGGCCGGCGAGGGCCGAGGCGCACGAAGCGGCAATACGGCTGCAAAAGACCGTGGCGGCTGCGCGGAGGTGAAAAAATCCGCCCGTTTTCCTCTGCCTCTGTTCGCCGATGGGGGTGGACGGTAGATTAACGTGCGTTCGATCCCATTCGGCAAGCGCTGGAGAGATGGTGCTGTTGGGCCGGCCGTTGTTGCGGGCCGTCGTTGGCGGCGGGGTGGGACCCCGGGGATAGAATAGAATCGTTTGTTCGTGGCAGTGCGTCGTTGGTCTGCGCGGCGAGCGTCGTCGCGTAATTCTGATCGGTGTTTCCGAGGAGATGTTGGCCGTGTTCAAGAGAACCACTGTTTGTTTGGCGATGTCTATCGCCCTGATCGGCGCCTGGGGCCTCGCGCAGGCTCAAGAGGCGAAGGTTGTCGTCGCCGTCGGTTTTTCGGGCTACGACGAATTGAAGCGCGATATCGGCTTCATCGGGCAACTGGGCGGCAACGCGCAACTGGCCGACGCGCTCGAGGGCATGTTGGCCTTGGTGACCGGCGGGCAAGGGCTCGAAGGGATCGACAAGGCGAAGCCGTGGGGGCTGCTGGTGCAGTCGAAGGGCGACGAGTGGCCGATCGTCGGCTTCGTGCCCGTGACCGACGCCAAGAAGGTGATCGGCCTGCTGAAGAACGCCGGGGTCGAAGTCGAGGAGAAAGGCGCCGATTCCTACGAGATCAGCGGCGGCGGCCCATCGATGCTGGTGAAAGTGAAGCAGGGTTGGGCCTTCATTGGCCCGGCCGAGCAGGGGCTTTCCGATTTGCCCGACGACCCGTCGGCGCTGGTCGGCGACCTGACCAAGCGGTTCAACGTGGGCGTTCGGGCGTCGGTGAAGAACGTGCCCGAGCAATACAAGCAGATGTTCCTCAGCCAGATGGAAATGCTCATGCAGATGACCGGGCAGCAGCAGCCCGACGAAACCGATGAGCAATTCGCCCTGCGGATGAGCATGATGCGGGCGAGCATCAAGCAGTACGCCACGATGGTCAAGGAGTTGGACGAGGCGGTGCTGGGGCTGAATATCGACGAAAAGTCGAAGGCGGCGCATCTCGACATGGACGTCACATTCGTCGAGGGCGGCAAGTTCGCCAAACAACTGGCGGCCTGGAAAGAAGGCCCCACGAAGTTCGCCGGGTTCGACGTGCCGGGCGCTGCCGTGGTGATGCAGATGAACAGCCCGGGCGGCGACGATGAGGACTTGGAACAGGCCAAGCTTGCCCTGGAGCAGGCGAAGAAGCAGGCCCATTCCGGCCTGGAAGAGGCGGGGCTGGAAGATGCCGATTTGACCGAGGCGAAGGCGATTGTCGATGACATGTTCGCCGTGCTCATCAAAACGCTGGAAAGCAAAGAGATGGATGGAGGCGCCGTCCTCCTGGCCGACGGGAAGGCCGTGGCCTTCGCCGCCGGAGGCAAGGTGGTGGGCGTGGAGAAGTTGGAAAATGCGTTGAAGCGTCTGGTCAAGTTGGTGGGCAAAGAAGAGCCCGAATTGGCACAGATGATCAAGTTCGACGCGGGCACGATCGGCGGCCTGCGGTTGCATAAGGCGTCGATTCCCGTTCCGGCCGACGATGCCGACGCGGAACTGGTGCTGAAACTGATCGGCAATCCGTTGGAAGTGGTCGTGGCCGCCGGCAACGACACGCTCTATCTCGCGGCCGGAAAAGACGCGGAAAGCCTGATTAAGCAGATTGCCGAGAAGTCGGGTCAGTATGCCGGCCCGGCCATTCCGCCCTTCCGCATGAAGATCGCGCTGACCCCGTTGATGAAGTTTGTATCTGCCGTTGCCGAAGACGAACCGCAGGTTCAGCAGATCACGCAGATGGTGGCGACGATGTTGGAGCAGACGCCCGGCAAAGATCATATTACGATCACCGCCGGCGTCATTCCCCGCGGCGTTCGCTACCGCGTAGAAGTGGAAGAAGGCATTTTGAAGCTGATCCCGATGGCCGGCGGGGCGGCGATGGGCCAGATGGGCCCGGGCGCCAACTTCTAGTTCTCAAGGCAACGGTGAAGAACGCAGACGGCCCCAATGGGCGGAACACTCCCTTCGGCTGCTTTGCTGCGAGGGCGGCCGCCGGCATGATTGTGCCGGGCCGGTTCGTTCGGGCCGTCGCGGCGATGGTGTATTGGCCCGTCGCGCGGGCCATCTGATGGGTGTGCGTCATAGCGGCGTCGATTCGGGCGAAACGGCCCGGGCGACGCCGCTTTGCTCGTTCTTGCGGTTGGCTTGCGCTCGCCGGCATTTGGCTCCGGGGAGCAGCGCCGGTGTGTCGCATGGCCGAGTGCGGAAAGGCCCGGCCCTGTCATTCGCGGCCGCAGTCGATTGCCGCACCCGTTCGTTGGTTGCCGCCAATGATGGGGCGAATCGGTTCTGCCGGGGGGCTGACGCTGCCGCCGGCGTTGGTCGGTCGGCGTTCCCGTGGCCCAGCGGTCTTCGTGAAAAACGCCCAATGGGGTAGCCATATTGGTTTTGTTTTGGTACCGTAATAATTGCGTGCGGGACGGGAAGGCGGCAAGATGGGCGGGCGGGGAATCAGAGCGCTTGTTCGAGCGCGCGCCTGGCCTATTTCGGGTTCGTTAGCGGAGGGGGAGCTCGAACGATGCGCCGTCGCAACGCCGGTTTCACATTGGTGGAGTTGCTGGTTGTCATTGCGATCATTGCTATTCTGATCGCGTTGCTTCTGCCGGCGATTCAGAAGGTGCGCGAGGCGGCGCGCCGCATGCAATGCAGCAACAACTTGCGGCAGTTGGGCGTGGCTGCCCACAATCATGCCGACGCGCAGAAGTTCTTCCCATCCGGCGGCTGGGGGTATTTGTGGATCGGCGATCCCGACCGCGGTTTCGGCAAGGCGCAGCCCGGCGGCTGGATCTTCAGCTTGCTCCCGTTCACCGAGAATACGCAGCTATGGAAGATGCAGGCGGGCCGCACCACCTCGGAGAAGCGGACGATCGGTCAGCGAATGGTCGCCACGCCGATTGGGTTGTTCAACTGCCCTTCGCGGCGCAACGGAGGCCCGTATCCGTGCGTTAAGAGCAACGATTTCTACAATATCGACAAGCCGCCGAAAATCGCCCGTTCCGACTATGCCGGCAACGGCGGCACGGTGGTGAACGAGGGGGCCGGCCCGTCGAGCTTTCAGGCGGCCGTCGATTACAAATGGGCCACCGGGCATACGGGCACGGTCTTCGTCCGCAGCGAGATCGCCCCGGGCAAGATTCCCGACGGTGATACGAACACCTATCTGTTCGGCGAGCGGTATCTCAATCCGGACAATTACTTCTCGGGCGAAGACCCAGCGGATGATCAAGGAATGTATATCGGCTACGACCGCGATATCAACCGATTCGCCGCCGAGCAACCGCGTTGCGACACGAAGGGCTACCAGCATTCGTTCATCTGGGGCAGTTGCCACGATCAGGTGTTCAATATGGTCATGTGCGACGGGTCGGTGCAGAGCATCCCGTTCGAAATCGATTTGCGCGTGCATCAGGCTCTGGCCCAACGAAACGACCGCTACACGGTCGATTGGGACATGATTTACAAATAGCGGGCGCAGGGTTCTCTTGTCGCGGGGCGTCTCGGCCTGTCGGCGGCCGACCAAGCAGCGTTCGTCGCCTGGCGGCCGACGCTCGCAATCGCGCGGGCGAATCGTTGGCGGCGGATGCTGTGGTTGATGCCGGCAAACGCGGCGTAGATCGCGACTGAGCGCGCGCCGATTGGGGCGATTGTGTTCTTTTCGGGCGGCGCCGGCGATGCGTGGGACCGACGCTCTTCGGCGCTTTTCGGTCGAGCGAAACTGGTTTTGTCAGCGGTGAGGCGGTGATGACGACGCGGCGGAATCGCGGATTCACATTGGTGGAACTGTTGGTGGTGATTGCGATCATCGCCATCTTGATTGCACTGCTTTTGCCGGCGATTCAGAAGGTGCGCGAGGCGGCCCGCCGCATGCAGTGCAGCAACAACCTGCGGCAGTTGGGCGTGGCTGCGCACAACCATGCCGACGCGCAGAAGTTCTTGCCTTCCGGCGGCTGGGGCTATCTGTGGATCGGGGATCCCGACCGCGGTTTCGGCAAGGCGCAGCCCGGCGGCTGGATCTTCAACCTGCTCCCCTTCACCGAGAACACGCAGCTTTGGAAGATGATGGCCGGGCGAAGCGACTCCGAGAAGCGAACGATCGCCGAGCAGATGGTCGCCAGGCCGATCGCGTTGTTCAACTGCCCTTCGCGCCGCAATGGCGGCCCTTATCCGTGCGGTGCGACGTTCCGCAATACGAACAAGCTTTCGGTCATTGCTCGGTCCGACTATGCCGGCAACGGCGGAACGGTGGTTGACGATAATAATCCGGGGCCCGCGAACTACCAAGAGGCGGTCAATTTCAGTTGGCCGACCGGGCAGCCGACCGGATACACCGGCGTAATTTTCCGCCGCAGCGAAATCGCCCCGGGAAAGATTCCCGACGGCGATTCGAACACCTATTTGCTGGGTGAACGCTACCTGAATCCCGACAACTACTATTCGGGCACCGACCCGGCCGACGATCAGGGGATGTACATGGGCTACGACCGCGACATCAACCGTTGGGCCACGGAACAGCCTCGCTGCGACACGAAAGGCTACACAAGTCAGCTCATCTGGGGCAGTTGCCACGATCAGGTGTTCAATATGGTCATGTGCGACGGTTCGGTTCACAACATCCCGTTCGAGATCGATATGACGGTGCATCGGGCTCTGGCGCAGCGAAACGATCGCGTGACAGTCGATTGGGATCGAATCTACAAATAGTGATTTGGAGCCCGGTGGGATTGGAATCGCGTGCCGGCCGAAAAAGCGGCGGGCGGCGCTCGGCAAGCGGCGAACAGCCGGGGCGGTGCTTCGGGCGCGGATGGCGGGGCGGCCGCCGACGGGCCGGTCGGGCGAATCGACTTGCCCGGCGGCGAGTTGCGGCGGTATTGTTCTGATAGGGCGGCGTTGCCCGTGCGCGGCATCGGTGCGTTTCGGCGCGGCCCGCGCGCGGTTGAGCCGTTTATAGGGTTCGTTATTGGGCACGGCTGGTCGTGCCGGCATGGGGAGCGATGACGATGAAATCGCGGAATCGGGCGTTTACGTTGGTCGAGTTGCTGGTGGTGATCGCGATCATCGCCATTTTGATCGCGCTGCTCTTGCCGGCGATTCAGAAGGTGCGCGAAGCCGCCCGCCGCATGCAATGCAGCAACAACCTGCGGCAGTTGGGCGTGGCTGCGCACAACCATGCCGACGCGCAGAAGTTCTTCCCCTCAGGCGGCTGGGGGCACTTGTGGATCGGGGATCCCGATCGGGGGTTCGGCAAGGCCCAGCCGGGCGGCTGGATCTATTCGCTGTTGCCGTACACCGAAAACCAGCAGTTGTGGAAGATGATGGCCAACCAGCCCGACGCTCAGAAACGCGAGGCCGGCCGGCAGTTGGCCGCTACGCCGCTGGGGTTGTTCAACTGTCCGTCGCGGCGAAGCGGCGGACCCTATCCGTCAACCGTGTCGAACTATCGCAACATCAATGCGCCGCCGTTGGTGGCACGCAGCGACTATGCGGGCAATGCCGGCAGCAAGTACACCGGCACGCCCGGTCCGACCAGCTATGCTGACGCGGCCAACTTCAGTTGGTTGACCGGCTTGGATGGAACGATTTTCCAACGCAGCGAGTTGGCCCCCGGCAAGATTCCCGACGGCGACAGCAACACCTACCTGCTGGGCGAGCGGTATATGAATCCCGACGCGTATTTCTCCGGCACCGATCCGGCCGACGATCAGTGCATGTATATCGGGTGGGATCGCGACATCAACCGCGTCGGCTCGGAAAAGCCCTATCCCGACACCAAAGGCTTGTCGATGCAATTGTCCTTCGGCAGCTGCCACGATCAGGTCTTTCATGTCGTTATGTGCGATAGTTCCGTCCACCCCATTTCATTCGATGTGGATCCCCAGATTCATCTGGCGCTGTCGGTGCGGAACGATCGCAAGAATGTCAGCATTGAAGACGCTCGGAATTGAACACGCCGGGAATTGAAGACCTCGGAAAGAGCGTCTTCGGCTGCTTCCGGCGAGCAGCGTGAACCTCTGCTCCGCGGCGCCCTTGTCCCACAGGAGGATTTGCCCGGTCGCCGCGTTCGAACATGCCACAGTTGATAAGAAAGCGGAATATGGAGTCGTCTGTCCCGGAGTTCCCCTTGGTCCGCGATTCGATCGCGGGGGTTTCCATTGCCCACTTGGCCCGACAATACGGCACGCCGACGTTCGTGTACGACGCATCGGTGATGCTCAAACGGTTGGCCGATCTGCGTTGCTTCGACGTGGTGCGCTACGCGCAGAAGGCCTGCTCGAACTTGGCCGTGGTGGACCTGCTGCGCCGCAACGGCGCGATGGTCGATGCGGTCAGCGCCGGCGAGATTCGCCGCGCGCTTCGCGCCGGCTATGCCGCCCACGGCGCGCCGCATCCGATCGTCTATACGGCCGACATCTTCGACGCTGAGGCCCTGCAACTGTGTGTGGAGCAGGGCATCCACGTCAATTGCGGTTCGCCGGAGATGATCGAACAACTCGGAGCGGTTGCGCCGGGACGAGCGATCACGTTGCGAATCAATCCGGGCTTCGGCCACGGGCACAGCCGCAAAACGAACACCGGCGGCGACCAGTCGAAGCACGGCATTTGGCACGAGCAATTGCCCGAGTGCCTTGCCCGGGCGCGGCGTTTCGACCTGACCGTCTCGGGCATGCACATGCACATCGGTTCCGGTTCCGATTTCGAACATTTGGCCCAGGTCTGCGGGGCCTTGGAGCAGGCGGCGCTGGCCGTCGGGCCGACCGTGGACACGGTCAGCGTGGGCGGCGGTTTGCCGGTGCCCTATCGTCCGGACCAAAGCTACGTGGATATCGGCGAGTATTTCCGACTGTGCGACGCGATGCGCAAGCGGCTGGAAGCGGCGTGGGGGAGGAAAGTGCGGCTGGAGATCGAGCCGGGCAGGTATCTCTCGGCCGAAAGCGGCTATTTGCTGGCTGAGATTCGGGCCGTCAAACGCCAAGGCGCGAACGTGTTCTATTTGCTCGACGCCGGCTTCAACAACCTGGCCCGTCCGATCCTTTACGGGGCGTATCATCCGATGTCGGTGGCGTTTCGCAACGGCGGTGATCCGAAGAAGACCGGGCCGGTGATCGTCGGCGGGCCGTTGTGCGAGTCGGGCGACATCTTCACGCAGGAAGAGGGCGGCTACGTCGTCGCCCGCGAGTTGCCCGTGGCGCGGGTCGGCGATTGGCTGGTGATCGAGGTGGCCGGGGCCTACGGGTTCGTGATGGGCGGCAACTACAACAGCCGCCCGTTGGCCGCGGAGGTGCTCGTGTGCCGGGGGCAGCCGCATTTGGTCCGCCGACGGCAGACGTTCGACGAGATGATCGCCGGCGAGCGCCTGCTGCCGCCCGAGGCGTCGGCATGCGGATAGGCGGGCCGTAAATCGGCTCGGTGATCGTTGGCTGGGGGACTGAGCGATGACCGTTGAGCGGGCGTGCACGGCTGCGGCGGTGTTGGTCGCGTTGATCTTGTCGGCCGGCGCGCCCGGCCGGGCCGACCCGCTGCCTGCCGGCGACGGCAACGCATCGGGCGCAGGAGATCGGGATCCATCGCGGCCCAACATCGTGTTCCTTTTGGCCGACGACCTCGGCTGGGGCGACCTGAGCTGCTACGGCAATCGCCGATTCCGCACGCCGCATCTCGATCGGCTGGCGGCGCAGGGGGCGATTTTCACTCAATACTATCAGGCCGGTTCGGTCTGTTCGCCCACCCGCGCGTCGTTGCTTACCGGGCGTTTTCCCGCGGAACTGCGGATCCACGGCCATTTGGCTGCGCCCGAGCAAAACGCCAAGCGCGATATGCCCAACTATCTCGATCCCGGAGTTCCGACGCTGCCGCAGTTGTTGGGCAAGGCCGGTTATACAACGATTCATGTGGGCAAGTGGCATCTGGGGCGGCCCGAGAACGGCGGCGACGGGCTGGCGGCGTACGGCTTCGACTACGCGCGGTGGATCGACTGCCGCGAGGGCGATCGAAATTTGTGGAGCGTTGGCGAGCGGCCAAATGCGACGAAAGAGCTGATCGACTCGGCCGTCGAGTTGATCAGCCGGCATCGCCAGCGCCCATTCTACTGCCAAGTGTGGCTCCACGATCCCCACGCGCCGCTGGGGCCCAGCGCCGAGCAGATGCAGCCGTTCCGTCGCGGCGTTCCGGAGGGGTTCACTTCGCCGGAAATGGTTTACGCCGCCACCGTCGTCGAGATGGATCGTCAGATCGGGCGGTTGATTCAGGCGCTCGGCGAGATGGGCCTGGAGCGGAACACGCTGGTGATATTCTCGTCGGACAACGGGCCGGAAGACATCGAGATCGGCAACGCCTCGTGGTCGGCGTTCGGCAGCGCCGGGCCGCTGCGCGGGCGCAAACGCAGCCTGTACGAAGGCGGAATTCGCGTGCCGCTGGTTGTGCGCTGGCCGGGCGTGGTTCCCGCCGGGCGGGTTGATCGAACAAGCGTCGTCGCCGGCGTCGATTTTCTGCCGACCCTCTGCGCGGCGGCCGGGGCCGAAGTTCCGGCAGCAGTTGCCGAGCACGTCCGCGGCGAAGATGTTTCCGCCGCCCTGCGCGGTGCGGCGGACTGGAGCCGGACAACGCCGCTGTACTGGCAGTGGCGATTCCGAGTGTTCAACCACCCGTGGAATCGCAGCCCGATCTTGGCGGTGCGTGAAGGGCCGTGGAAACTTCTGCTTAATCCCGACCGCTCGCGCGTCGAGCTTTACCACATTCCTGACGATCCGGGCGAACAGAACAATCGGGCGGGGCAGCGGCCGGAGGTTGTTGAGAAGCTTGCGGAGAAATCGCTGGCTTGGGAGAAGACGCTGCCGTCGGGGATCATTGAACCGGCGGCTGGCCGAAACGATTATCCATGGCCCGCCGGAAAATGATCGGGTGGTGGGTTCGATTGGCCTGTAAAAAAGGGGCTGCGATTCTGCCGATGGCGGCAGGGCCGGGAAGAGGGGCCGCGTGGGGGCGATTTTCGGCCTTTGTGGCCGAAACGAGTGGTGCAATGTCGGCGCTCTGCGGTATGATATATTCGGATTCGATGAGCGGTGTTGCGCTTCGGCCGGGGCGTTGCAACGAGGCCGACGGGCGGAAGGCCCGTTTGGGTCGGCAGATTCGGCCCCGCTTCTGCAATGCTCGGCTGAGGAACAATCCATCCGGGACGAGAGGCGGCTGGGCTGTTCGGCGCCCGCAAACGGGTGGCTTCGATGCTGCGCCGCAGGCGTGGGGCTGTAGGCCCCGTGTCGCCAAACTTGGCGCGGGCGAGCCAATCAATGAGCGGCGTTGCCGAATTAAGCTTGAGCGAGGCGAAACGCAGCCGTTGGGCGGCTGCTTGGGTCGGCTGTTTTCGCGGAGAGGTTGCTGCGATGCAACGAAGAACCGGGTTTACGCTCGTTGAACTGTTGGTGGTGATCGCCATAATCGCCATCCTGATCGCTTTGCTGCTGCCGGCCGTGCAACAAGTGCGCGAGGCCGCGCGGCGGTCGAATTGCAACAACAATCTGAAGCAGATCGGCTTGGCGGTGATCAATTATTCGGAGTCGCTGCTCTCGTTCCCGCCGGGCAAGGTGGGGTGCGACGGCTGGACCGGCGGACCGTGCGCCGGCAAGCCCAGTCGCGGTCGGCAGGGGAGCGGCGCGTTTTTGCTGATCCTTCCCTGGATCGAGCAGACGCAGATCTACAAGATGATCGAGCCTTCGTTGCCGAAGGGAGCGGTTTATCCCGGCGATGCCGAGAACGCATCGCCCGACGGCACGACGAGCGGTTGGAAGACCGAGGCGGTGACGCAAGCGGTGCAGACGCCGATTTCCGTCTATCTCTGCCCCAGCGACCCGGTGGAGAAACACTTCGTTTCCAGCAGCGGCGACCGTCGGGCAACGTGCAGCTATGCCGTTTGCCAGGGCAGCAACGGCCCCACCTTCGGCATCGACCAGGTCAAGGTGAAGCACTACAACAACGGCATGTTCCTTTATCTGCAAGGCGTGAAGCCGAAGCAAGTGCTCGACGGACTGAGCAACACGATGATGGCCGGCGAAACCTACGAGGGCCATCTGCCCGACTCGCAGAACACCTGGTGTGTTGGGATGCGGCACACCCACACGATGCGATCGACCGACAATCCCCTGAACACCCCGCCCGGCAAAGGCGTGGTGGTCGATCTCTACGGCTATAAAGCCAACGGGGCGTTCGGCAGCAAGCACCCCGGCGGGGCGAACTTCGTCTTCGGCGACGGCCATTGCGAGTTCATTTCGGAGAACATCAACCTGCCGTTGTATCGGGCGTTGTCGACGCGCGCCGGCCGAGAACGCGTCGAACGCGAGGATTAGCGGGGACCGGGGCGCAGCCTCCGATTCGGTCTCGGGATGTTTCCTGCGGAAGCACCGGGAGCGAACTCGAACCGGCCGTCTTCGCCCCCAGGGAGAACCGGGGCGGTTTCGCCGGACGGTTGGCCCGGCCGTTTCCACGTTCCTTCGTTTCGTCAGCAAGAGGATGATTATGCGAAGCGGTTGGATGCGATTGGGCGTCTCGATGGTGTTCAGTGCGAGTTTTTGCGCCGTGCTGGTCACGGCCGGCGGCTGCCGCGACGGGCGGCCGACGGTGGTTAAGGTGTCGGGGCGGGTGCTCATCGACGACAAGCCGCTGACGACCGGCGTGGTTCGCGTCGTGCCGGCCGACGCCGCCCCGGCCAGCGGCGAGATTCGGCCCGACGGAACGTTCACGCTTTCCACCTTCCGCCCCGGCGACGGTTGCGTGCCCGGCGAGCATCCAGTGGCCGTGGTGGCGATCAAAACGCTCAGCTCCAGCGCCATCCAGTTTTTCGTTCCCAAGAAGTATGTCGATCACGTCACCTCGGGCAAAACCGTGAACATCACCGGCCCGACGAAAGATTTGGAAATCAAACTCTCTTGGGAAGGCGGCGCGCCGTTTATCGAGCGATCGAACACTTCGGTCGGCGATATCGATCCGGGCAGCCTGTAGGCCGACGCGGCTGGACGAAGGCGAATGAGACGGCCGCGCTGCGGCTGTCGGTTGTGGGCGCGGCCCCTTGGATTCCGATTTCGCGCGGGGGCCGATCGTCGTTCATCGCTCAACTGCGACCGTTCTTATTTTGGAGATTGCGCCGATGTTCGCCCGTCGCTGCTTTTTCGCTTCTGTCGTGGTATCTTTTCTCTTTTCGGCAATTGCGGCAGTGCCGTTTTCGGCGGTGCGCGGCGGCGAGCGAGAAAGGTCGATCATGAGTTACGGCGAGGCGAAGGCGTTTGTTGAGCGGCACACGCGTCCGGTCGAACTGGCGCGCGGCGAGGCTCGGGTGCTGGTCGCTCCGGCGTGGCAGGGGCGGGTGATGACCTCGACCTGCGCCGGCGAGCGCGGCCGCAGCTTCGGGTTCGTCCACCGCGAGTTCATTGCCGAGGGGAAGCCCGATGCGCGGTTCAACAACTACGGCGGAGAAGAGCGTTTGTGGCTTTCGCCCGAGGGCGGACCGTTCAGCCTGTGGTTCAAGCCCGGGGTGGTTCAAACGCTGGAAAATTGGTACACCGCGCCGGCGCTGAATGAGGGCGAATGGAAACTCGCCGCCGAGGCCGAGCCGACCCGTTGCGTCATGCAAACGCGGCTGGAATTGGAGAACACGGCGGGCACGAAGTTCGCTTTCGACCTAAGCCGTACGGTGCGGCTGCTTACGGCCGACGACGCCCGCCGGCTGTTGGGCCGGCCCGCGGCCGACGTGCTGGGCCGGCCGGCGGCGCGGTGGGTGGGCTACGAGTCGGAGAATGAACTGACCAATCGCGGCGCGGCCCTCTCGAAGCAGGGCGGTCTGGTTTCCATTTGGATGCTGGGCATGCTCAACTCGGGGCCGCAGACGGTGGTCGTTGTGCCGTTCCGCGGCGAGGCCCCGGCCGGCGGCTCGGTGGTCAAGTCGGACTATTTCGGCGCGGTGCCCGCTGATCGACTGAAAACGTTGCCCGGGGCCGTGCTGTTTCGGGCCGACGGTCAGTTTCGTTCCAAAATCGGCATCGGTCCGGCCCATGCGAAGAACGTGCTCGGGGCGATCGACTTCGAAACCCCTTCGGTGACATTGGTGCATTTCGACCTTCCCGACGACCCGACGCGCTGCGATTATCTGAACAACTCGTGGGGCCCGCAAGACGATCCCTTCCGCGGCGACGTGGTCAACAGCTACAACGACGGCCCGAACGATTTGGGCCGCCGCCTCGGCGATTTCTACGAGATCGAGTCGCTTTCGCCGGGCGCGGCCTTGGCCCCCGGCGAGAAGCTGGTTCATCGCCAGCGAACGATCCATGCCACCGGCCCGCGCGAACTGCTCGAAGAGCTGGTCGAACGAACGCTGGGCGTGTCGTGGTCGGCTGTTGCGAACGAGATGTTCCCGTGAATGAGCGGCAACGGATGGCAGGCGCTGATTCGGGGCAGGAAACCGGCGGGGCGGTTCATCAGGCATCGACGGCGGGTGCAGCCGACGACCGTTCGCAAACGGTGCTGACGAAAGCTGCCGATGCAGTTGGATCGACAGAAGGCGCGCCGTTGGGCAAGTCGTCGGTCAGCGCCGAAGAGTTGACTCCGACCGAAACGGCCGAGGCCCGATGGTACCATCGGCGCTCTTTGCAGTTGATGCAGATTGATTTCGGGCTGGATCTCGCTTTTTGGGCCGTGTTCGGATTGTGGGTGGTTCGGCCGTTGAACGCAGCGCTGCGCGATCTTGGCGGCCTGTTCGCCACCGAAACAGTGCGACTGGTAGTCGTCTTTCTTGCGATGACGGCACTGCACGTGCTGGTCGCGATACCGCTGACCTTCTACCGTGAGTACCTTTTAGAGCATCGCGTTGGCCTAAGCACACTCACCCCAACGCGCTGGGCGGGCCGCTATTTGAAACGGCTGATGCTAAGCACTCCGTTGAGCCTAGCGATGATTTTGGGACTTTTCTGGCTCTTTTGGCTGTTGGGGTGTTGGTGGTGGCCCGTCGCCGGGGTGGTTTCGTTCTTATTGGGTGCGGCGATGGTCCAGTGGTTTCCGGTGGTCATTTTACCGTTGTTCTATCCGGTGCGACCGATCGAACGTCCGTCGCTTCGTCCGCGAGCCGAGCGGTTGGCCTCGGCCGCGGGTTTGACCATCGACGGCATCTACCGCATCGAACTCAGTACTGAAACAGTGAAAGCCAACGCCATGTTAGCCGGGCTAGGACGTACGCGGCGCGTGCTGCTGGGCGATACGCTGCTCGACCAGTTTACGGACGACGAAATCGAAGTGGTGCTTGCCCACGAAGTCGGGCATCATGCGCATCGTCATATCTCGAAAATGCTGGTTGCAGGTTTCGCGATGAGTATGGTCGGGTTCTGGTTGACCGACGTGATGATCCGTTCGACCGCCGCACAGCCCGCTTTGTTCCGCTACACCGATCTGGGGCCGACGGCCTTGCCTTGGCTGATGATGTTCTTCGCCCTTTGGGTATTCGTTTCTGAACCGGCGATGAACCTTGTCAGTCGTTTCTTCGAGCGGCAGGCCGATCGCTACGCGTTGCGTCATGCGTCGCGCCCGATCGCTTTTTTCAGCGCCTTTCGCAAGCTCGCCCGGTTGAACAAGGAGTATCCCGACCCGGATCGCTGGGAGGTGATTTTGTACTATTCGCATCCGCCGATCGCCGAGCGATTGGAGCTGGCGCAGGCGATTGTGGGCAAAGAGGCTGGCTGACGGAGGGCCGCTGCGGCCGCGGGGGCGCGTTGCGGCGCGAGCAACGAATTGGGATTGCGGGCGGGCCTTGCTCGTTTCGTCCGAGGTTCGGCCCGCGTTGTTCGAGGAGAAGATGAATGTCCGCTGATCTGAGCAGCATGGTGGTGATACCCGCCCGTTTGGCCTCAACGCGTTTGCCGCGAAAGATGCTTTTGGCCGAGACCGGGAAGCCGTTGATCCAACACACGTACGAATCAGCAAAGGCCGCTCGGCGGCCGAAGGAAGTGATCGTGGCGACCGATCACGAGGAGATCGCTGCGGCGGTTCGTGCGTTCGGCGGGCGCATCGAGATGACCGACCCCGATTTGCCCAGCGGCACCGATCGGGTGGCCGAGGTGGCCCGGCGCCTGCCCGCGGTCGATGTGGTGGTGAACGTGCAGGGCGACGAACCGGAGGCGGCGGCCGAGGCGATTGATCTGATGATCGAGCTTCTGGCCGCTCGGCCCGAGGCGGTGATGGCCACCGTGGCGGCTCCGTTGCGCCGCCGCGAATCGTTGCACGACCCGGCTTGCGTGAAAGTGGTTTGCGACGCCCGAGGCCGGGCCCTCTATTTCAGCCGCAGTCTGATCCCCTTCCCGCGCGAATGGGATGAACAGCGGCTTTCCGGCGATCCGCCCGTCTTCCTTCAGCACATGGGCCTTTACGCCTATCGCCGCGACTTCCTGCTGCAATTGGCCCAAATGCCGCCTTCGATGTTGGAGCAAGTCGAGCGGCTCGAACAGTTGCGCGTGTTGGAGGCGGGCTACGCGATTCACGTCGGAATTGTTCATCGCGCGAGCGTGGGAATCGATACGCCCGACGACTACCGCAGCTTCGTCCATCGCTATCAAAGCGGCAAGGCCGGCGGCTGAGCGCCCGATGATATCGGCTCGAAGAAGCCGGGCGATCGTCGTTCGCCCGGAATGGCAGGGCGGGCGGCGCAAACGGCTTAGCCGGCCGCGGGTTCGGCTGCACGATGCACGCCCGATGCGCGGCCGCCGCGCGGGCAAGGGATGTCAGCCGTTGCGGCGCTGCCAGTCGATGTTCGACAGCCGCGCCAGCGCCAATTGCAGCGCCTGGGTGCCGTTGCGGGCGCAGCCTTGCGCGGCCGCTGCCCGATAGAGCTGCTCGGCCAGCGCCAAACCGGGCAGCGCCAACTGCATCCGCCGCGATTCTTCCAGGGCGATGGCTAGGTCTTTCAGGAAGTGTTCGATGTAGAACCCCGGGGCGAAATCGCCGGCGAGGATTCTCGGCCCGAGGTTCGACAGCGACCAACTGCCTGCCGCGCCGGCGCCGACCGAAGCCAGCACCTTCTCCGGATCGAGCCCGGCCCGGTAGGCGTAGAGCAGCGCCTCGCACAGCCCGACCATGTTCGAGGCGATCAGGATTTGATTGACCATCTTGGCATGCTGGCCCGCGCCCGGCGGTCCGTGATGGACGATCGTTTTGCCGAGCAATTGCCAGCAAGGGGCCAGCGCGTCGAAGGCGGCCCGATCGCCGCCGACCATGATCGAAAGCCGCGCCTCGCGGGCGCCGATGTCGCCGCCGGAAACCGGGGCGTCCAGCGCCGTCACCCCGCGCTGCGCGGCTGCCGCGGCAATCTCTTGCGCCAACGCAGGCCGGCTGGTGGTGAAATCAACGATGATCATTCCCGGGCGGCTCCCCGCCAGCGCGCCGTCGGGCCCGAGGATCACCTGCCGCACGTCGTCGGGAAAGCCGACCATGGTGAAGACCACATCGGCGACCTCGGCCACCTCGCGCGGCGAGTCGCACCATTGGGCGCCCTGCTCGATGAGCGGCTCGGCCTTGGCCCGCGTGCGGCTGTAAACGGAAACGGCGAACCCAGCGCGAAGAAGATGCCCGCACATGCTGCGGCCCATCACGCCCAGCCCAATCCAACCCAAACGGCTCATTCTGGCAGCGGGAGTCGCGGTCATAACCTATCCGATGGAACATCTGCGAAACAGGGAGCGGACGACGAGGAGAAAGCGATCGCCGGAGTCGGGCCGCTACGACCATCGCTCTTCCGGGCGACGGAGAATCTCGTTTAGGATGATCGCCTCGCGGATGCTCTCCGCATTGGTGAGCAAATGCACCAGCGAGGTGTGGCCCAGCGCGCCGGGATCGTCGCGGCCTTGGGTTTCTGAAGGGCCGGCGAACGAGGCCTCGGCCGGCTTCAATTCGCCGCTGCGGAGCGAACGCGAGCCGTCGTCGTCGAAGGCCGAGCTATCCGACACGGCTGTCGGCCGACCGGCGATTTCGGCGCGAACGACCTCGGCCGTCACCGGCGCGCTTCCCGCCGGCGCTCGCTGCGGTTTGGCCGGTTTGGCGGGTTTCCGGTCGCGTTGGGCCCGCTTTTGGGGCGGACGATCGACCACCACGGCCGGGGCCGGCTGGCCGGCGCGACCGGCCTCGGCCGGGCGCCGCTGCTGTTGTTGCGCCCGTTGCAGAAACTCTTCGATCTCGCCCGACAAATCGCCTGGGGCTTTGCGCTGCGGCGGCGGTCGCTGGCGGTCGGGCTGTTTCGGGGCGGGCGGGCGTTTCTCTTGGGCGCGAAACACCTGATTGAGCAGCGAGAGAACGATCACAATCACCGTGATGATCACGGGGATCAGTTCGCCAATGCCGCCGAACAACAAAATCGCCGCCATCAGGCCGAGCTCAACGATTTCATGGGACTGGGAGCGCCCAATCGGGCGATGGCCGCCCGCATGTCGGTATCCGCTTGAATGTTACGCAGCTTGTAGTAGTCGGCAATGCCCAATTTGCCTTCGCGGAACGCCTCGGCAATGGCCTTGGGCACGGCCGCCTCGGCTTCGAGCACCTTCGCCCGATTCTCCTCGATCTTGGCCAGCATCTCTTGCTCGACGGCCACGGCGGCCGCCCGCCGCGTTTCGGCCTTGGCGCGGAACACCCGCATGTCGGCTTCGGCTTGGTCGGCCTGAAGCCGGGCGCCGACGTTCTCGCCCACGTCGATGTCGGCGATGTCGATAGAGACGATCTCGAAGGCCGTTTGCGCGTCGAGCCGGCGGCCGAGCACCGTCTTCGAGATCTTCGACGGGTTGGCCAGCACGTCGGTGTGTTCGGGCGACGAGCCGATGGCGCTGACGATGCCCTCGCCCACGCGCGCGATGATCGTCTCTTCCGTCGCCCCGCCGATCAACTGCCGCAAGTTGGTGCGGACGGTGACGCGGGCCTTCACCTTCAACTGAATGCCGTTTTGGGCCACGCCGTCGAGCGTGTCGCGCCCGCTGCGCGGATTGGGGCAGTCGATCACCTTCGGGTTGACGCTGGTTTGCACCGCCTCGAAGACGTTGCGCCCGGCCAGGTCGATCGCCGAAGCAAGTTTGAAGTCGAGATCGACGAGCTTTGCTTTGTTCGCCGCGATCAGCGAGCGGATCACCAGCGGCACGTTGCCGCGGGCCAGATAATGGGCTTCCAACGCCTTGGTCGTAACTCCGTGTTCGTCGCCGATGCCCGCCTGCACGGCCATGATCTTGCTTTGCACGATCACGGCCGGGTTGATCTTTCGGAAGGTCATTCCCAGCAGATCGAGGATGCCGATGCCCGCCCCGGTGGTCTTCGATTGAATCCACCAACGGAAGTAGCTGATGAACACAGCAAGGATCATCAGCCCGATGATGAACAGCACGACCAGAACGACGATGCTGATGATCAGCATCGGGTTGGCGTCTTGAGCGAACAACATCGTTGTCAGTCTCCCGCGCGTTGTGCCACTCTCCACAGAACCGCGCGCAAGTCGGAAGTGAAGATCGAACGTCGGCCTGCGCTTTTCCTCGCCGCCCACAGCCGCATTTGCAAAAGCGCCGGGCGGTGTTGCCGACGCCTTGCGCCGCGTCGCAACCGTATGCTACGATAGCCGATCGGCGCGAATAAGCAAGACCCGGGCGAAAACGGCCGCCGTTTTTCGGCGACGGCCGCACCGGCCGTCGGCCGAGACGTGCGGCGGACATGCCGCGGAGAGTTGCGCCGCCGCGCGGGCCGCAAACCATGCGACGTGAAGAGATCGATCGTCGGCGGCGGGAGCGAACCGTTGCCGGCGCCTCACACGACCGCCTTGGCCGTAATCTGTTCGATGATCCAACGATCGAGATCGGCCAGCATTTGCGGGGTCAGTTCATGACCGCAGGGATACTCGCGCAGCGTGATCGACACGCCGGCGCTGTGCAGCAGCCGCAGATCGCGGCAGACGAGGTTCGAGGGATATTCCTCGCTATGCCGCCCGGCGGTGAGGAACACGGGCAATCCGCGAATGCCCTTCCATTGCGCCAGCCCGCCGGTGTTCGACGGGAACCGTCCGCACAGCGAAAGCACGCCGGCAAAGCGGTAGGGTTGCGAAAAGGCCAAGCGGAAAGCCATGCTTCCGCCGGAATCGAACCCGGCCAAGAACACCCGCTGCGGGGCGATGTTGAACCGCCGCATGGCCAAGGCGATGCAGTCGTCCACCCGCGAAGCGGCCGTGTCGAGCCGCTCTTCGATGGGCCGCCAGCCGCTGCCCGCCCGGTCGGCGTCGCCGGCCGAGGCGCAACCGCCGCGCGGGGCGATGGCCACGTAGTTCCGCAGGCTGATCTGCGGCATGACGCGGAGCAACTGCCGTTCGTCGCCGCCCTCGCCGTGAAGCCAAACGATCAGCGGGTAGGCGTAGCCGGGCTCGTAGTGCATGGGCGCGAACACGGCGCACGGGCCGGGGGCCTCGGCCGTGTGGAACTGGCCCATTTCCAACGCGAGCGTATGTTTTTCGGCAGACGCGGCACGACACGAAGTAACCGAAAGCTCGGTGCGTTGCATGGCGTCGGCACTCGATTGGTCGATTCGGTGGGGAAGAGAAAATCGATGATGGCCAACTGTAATCTAGCGGGCGGGCGGCTGTCAATGTCGTGTTGTCCCGGTTCGCGGCGAAATGCTATCACGCACCACCCGGCCAGTTGACACCGGCTCGCCCGCTGCGCAGCAATCAGCCGCCCAAGAGCCGTTCCATGGTTTCGACCAAAGCGCGAACGGCCGCGGCGCTCTTGTCGAATTGGGCTCGCTCTTCGCCGGTCATTTGAATCTCGATGATCCGCTCGACGCCGTTGCCGCCGAGCACCACCGGCACGCCGACGAAGTAGCCGCCCACGCCGTACTCGCGGTCGCAGTGGGCGGCGCAGGCGATCAGCCGCTTCTTGTCGCGCACGATCGCCTCGACCATCTGCGCCGTGGCCGCCGCCGGGGCGTAGTAGGCGCTGCCGGTCTTCAGCAGGCCGACGATCTCGGCCCCGCCGTCGCGCGTCCGCTGAACGATCTCGGCCATCCGTTGCGGTGCGATCAGTTGAGCCACCGGAATCCCGCCCACCGTGCAACAACTGGTCAACGGCACCATCGTATCGCCGTGCCCGCCCAAAAGCATCGCCGATACGTCTTCGACGCTCACGCCCAACTCGCGGGCGACGAAGGTGCGGAACCGCGCCGAATCGAGCACGCCCGCCTGACCCATCACCCGTCGCGGCTCGAAACCCGTAACTTGCCAAAGGCGCTGCACCATCGCATCGAGCGGATTGCTCACCACGATCACAATCGCCTGCGGGCTGGTGTGCTTGATTTGCTCGGCCACCTTGCTGACGATGCGGGCGTTGGTGGCCAGCAGATCATCGCGGCTCATGCCCGGCTTGCGCGGGATGCCCGCCGTGACCACCACCACGTCGCTGCCGGCGGTGTCGGCATAGTCGGACGTGCCGATGATCGCACTGTCGAAGCCCATGATCGGGCCGGCCTGGCTCAGGTCGAGCGACTTGCCTTGCGGCACCGTGCCCAGCTCGGGAATGTCCAAAAGCACGATGTCGCCCAACTCGGCGGCCGCGCACCAATGGGCCGTTGTCGCCCCCACGTTGCCCGCCCCGATGATGCTGATCTTCGCCCGTTTCATAATCAACCGTCCTCAATGTCGTGTTCTGGGTTCGCGGATGATGTTCTGTGACTGTCGCGGAACGGGAGAGGCTGCGGCTGTTTCGCCAGACGCGACCCTTCGCGCGCGCCGCGGACGGTCCGCCGCGTTTTGCGCTCTCTTTCTTGCCCTCTGCTGCGGTCGGCCTCCGCGGCCGTTGGCGCAGCGTCGCGATCGACGCCGCCGTTGCGGTCGGCGCGACACCGCCCGATTGTAGCACTCCGCGGCCGATGGGCAACGGGCACAGAAGGGCCGCGGGCGTTTTCCTCGCGGCATGTCGTTTCCTTCTCGCCGGCTTTCGCGCCCAAGGCCAACGCGCGCAACGCCGGCGGGAAGGACGGTGTTCGAGGGGGAAGCGTTCGGCTCTGCTTCCGTGCTTCCGGGGACTGTATGCGCTGAACAACGCAGCCGGAGTGCTTGCATCCCCGGGGACGTTGAATTAGCTTGAAAACGGCGTGGCCGACCGTAAATGCGTCCGTTGCGATTCGAACGCCGCTCGATCTGTATTCGACCGCAGCGGGCGCGACGGCGACAGAAGGCTGCGCGAGTCTGCAAAAATGCGGGCGGAGCACGGCCGGTGCGGAGATGGTGTTCCTGCCGATCGTGTCGAGCGCGCATCGAGAATCACGTTCAGCATCTGAGGATAGGAGAAGCCATGAAGCGTTCGTTTTGTTGCGCGGGAATGATTGGGGCGGCGTTGATCGGTGCGGCGATTGCCAGCGGGGTGCGATGGGCCGGCGCGGCTGAAACGAGCGCGGCCGTCGTCAGCGAAACGCCCGCCCAGCGCGATGCGCGGATGCAATGGTGGCGCGAAGCCCGTTTCGGCATGTTCATCCACTGGGGGTTATATGCGGTGCCGGCCGGCAGTTGGAACGGCAAGACGCATGGCGAGATCAGCGAATGGCTGATGAACACGGCCAATATTCCGATTGCCGATTACGAGAAGCTGGCCGCGCAGTTCAACCCGGTCAAATACGATCCGCGGCAGTGGGCGAAGATCGCCAAGCAGGCGGGCATGAAGTACGTCGTCATCACCTCGAAGCACCACGACGGCTTCTGCCTATTCGACACCAAAACCACCGACTACGACGTGGTGGACGCCACTCCCTACAAGAAAGACCTGCTCAAGCCGCTGGCCGATGCCTGCCGCGCCGAGGGGCTTCGCTTTTGCACCTACTACTCGATCATGGACTGGCATCATCCGTCGCAGTATCGCGCCAACGAACGCCACTACAACCCCACGAAAATCCATCCCGAACGCAAGGCCGAGTACGTGGCCTACATGAAACAGCAATTGAAAGAACTGATTGACTCGTGCGACACCGAGGTGCTGTGGTTCGACGGCGAATGGGTCGATTGGTGGACGGAGGAAGACGGCCGCGATCTCTATGCCTACCTCCGCGGGCTGAAACCCTCGCTAATCATCAACAACCGCGTGGGCAAGGGCCGAAAGGGGATGGAAGGCCTCAACAAGGGCGATCAACAATACTCGGGCGACTTCGGCACGCCCGAGCAGCAGATTCCGGCGACGGGCCTGCCGGGGGTCGATTGGGAATCGTGCATGACGATGAACAACAGTTGGGGCTACCATGCGGCCGACCAGCACTGGAAATCGTCGGAGACGTTGATTCGCAATTTGATCGACATCGCCAGCAAGGGCGGCAACTACCTGCTCAACGTGGGCCCGACGGCCGAGGGCGAGATTCCGCCCGCTTCGGTCGAACGGCTGGCCGCCATCGGCCGGTGGATGGAAGTCAACGGCGAATCGATCTGGGGCACGCACGCCAGCCCGTTCAAAAAGCTGGCTTGGGGCCGAGCGACCGTCAAGCCGAAAGGCGACCGCACGCTACTCTACCTGCACGTGTTCTCGTGGCCGAGCGACGGCAAACTGAGCGTGCCCGGTTTGAAGAACAAGATTCAGGCCGCGTATCTGCTCGCAGAGAAGGAAAAGCCGCTGACCGCGACCAGCGGCGAAGAAGGGGCGACGGTTTCGCTGCCGGCCCGCGCGCCCGACGCTGTCGCCACGGTCGTCGTACTCGAGCTGGCCGGCCCGCCGGCGGTCGAAGGGCAATAACTGCCCGCAGTGAAGGCCGTGCGTCGTTTCGGTTCTGACCCGCGCGCATCCGCAATCGCGCCATCGAGAACCGCTTGCTTCACGCCAAGCCGGTGAGCAACGCGGGATTCTCCAAGAGGAACGAGTTGTCCGAAGGGATCATCTTCCGACCAATCGCCGCGGAGCGACCGCGATCGCTTGCCGCGCCTGCTGCCTGATCGCGTTTACGGCCTCGGGAGCGTGGCGCGGTAGTTGAAGCGGTCGTTCGGGGCGGCGTCGCCGCCGAGGGTGAATTGGTCGGGCTTGTCGAGTTCTTTGATGCCGTCGGTCCATTTGAACTCGATGGCCCGCGGCGGTTCGCCGGTTGTCCGGCCGCTTGCGCTCGTTCGGATCGCGCTGAGCGGCAGCGACAGTTCCAGTTCACTGCGGCCGACGCCCAAGGGCACGTCGCCGATCGGTTGCCAGGTTTTGGCCTCGGGCGACCAGCGTTCGACAAGCGCGCGGCCCGGGGCGGGCCGGCGGCGATTGACGCGCAGGTCGTAGCCCAGCGGCCCGGTGCTCGCGTCGGCGTCGGCGTCGATCGAGAGGATCATCCAATCGTCGCCGGTCGCGTCGGAAAGCGGCCCGTTGGCGCGCACATAGAAGAACAGGTCTTTTCCGTTCCATGCCGTTTTCGCAGCGACCAGGTCATTTCGGCCCGCCGGCGCGCGATACACGGTGCGCGGATCGTAGCCGGGATGCTGGCGTTCGATCGTATCGCCGATGGTGTCGCGGAACTCGGGGGCCGCTTGTCGCCAATCGTCGAACCGCCCGTCGATCGTCGGCTCGGCGCGAGAGATGGGCGGCAACGAACGCGCGCCTTTGTAGCGGCGGATGGCGGCCGCCATTTGGTAGTAGTAGTTGTCGCCGTGTCCGCCGCGCATCGGTTCGATGTCGCGGCTGAACTCTTGGTTGTATTGATCGACGAAGAAGGAGTCGCCCTCGTTCGTCGTTGCGCCGAGGAACGGCTGTTTGCCCTTGCTGATGAACCGTTGGGCGATCCATTCGTTCCAGCCGGTGACGAACACGAGCTGCGGATCGACTTGGATGGCCCGATGCCACTGCTCGGCGAAGCACAAGCCTTTTTCGGGAGCGACCCGTTCGGGCGGCGGCTGTTTGCCGGAGTGGAAGCTGCGGCCGATGTTCGCCGTCGGGTGCTGCGCCACGCACACCGAGATCTGCTCGGGTCGATCGGGCGACTCCGACCAGCCGGGCTGCTGCGGGTGATGGTCGATCCACGCCCATTTGTTTCGCCCGTCGCCGAACCATTTCTGGCCCCGCGTCCAGGCCCAAGATTGGCGCACGGTGAAGAACTGCCGTTGGGCGTCGCTCAGCGCGTCGTCGGGCGCAAGCAGCAGCGGCTTGCCCTTCCAGTGGAACCACAGCTCGCGGAACTTGCCGGGCGCGTAGAGGCTGTTGAAGAGTTTGGCGGCGGTTTCCGCCGGGTGCGAATGGACGAGAAAGGCGATTTTCGGGTAGGCCTGGCCGCTGCGGCGCACCTGGTCGATCACGTCGCACACGACGGAAACCTCGCGCTCGTAGGTGAAGGCGTTGGTCGCGTCGAGGAACCAAACGTCCACGCCGGCGTCGCAGAGCATCTGCACATGCTTGCGAACCACGAAGCGGTCGTCGCTGCGGTAGTAGCCCCAGATCGGCTCGCCCCACCAGTGAAACATGCCCGGCGGTCCGAACGCCGGTTGTGCCGGGTGTTCGCGGAGCAGTTGGGAAATATCGACGATGCGATTGCCGTGCGCGCCGAGCCAGACGAAATAGAAGATGCCCACGGTGCGGTCGCTGCGGGGCGGCCCAACCTCGTCGGCCGAGGGCAAACGCCGCCCCAGAGCGTCGGTGGCGGCCCAGGTGTCGGGCATAACGTCCCAGGCGAGCGTCTCGCCGGCTGCAAGCGGCGCGGCTGCGGCAAGAATCGCCACCGGCATCAGAACGGCACCAAGCAGGCAGGCGCGCATCGAGATGATCTCCTCACGTCGTGTTGCCGCGTGGCGGCTTTCTTCGATGCCGGCCGCGCGCAAGGTCGAAAGGGGCGGGCGGATCGCGTGTATTGCGGACGGAAGCGTTCGGCTGATTCACCGCGGCCGCCGAACGCCCTTGACGAACAAGTGTACCCGCGCGTCGCGTTCGGGGCAAGTGGGCGCGGTTGGTGCGCGCCGCGCACGAATGCGGCGTTCGGGGCCGCCGTTCGAGGCCGCGGCAGCGCGGCGAGGCAACGGCTATTGGGCGCTGAGGCGGCGCCGGCCCAGGCGGTCGGCAAGCCATTGGCGGGCGATGCGCCAAAGGAAGAGCGGATTGCCCAGCACATAGCGACGGGCTTTGTGCGGCTGTTGCACGAGGATGCCCAGCCATTCGGCGCCGAGGCGTCGGAGCCAGCGCGGCGCGCGGCGCAGATCGCCGGCCCAGTAGTGGAACAGGCCGCCCACGGCCGCGCAAAGCGGCACGCGCAACCGATCGCGGTGTTCGGCCAGCCAGCGTTCTTGCCGCGGGTTGCCCATGCCGACCAACAGCAGATGAGGCTGCGCGGCGTTGATGGCGGCCACGGCGTCGAGCGAGCCGGCGGCGTCGAGGTAGCCGTGATGGCGGCCGACGACGGCCCAGCCCGGAAAGAGTTCGGCGGCGCGGCGCGCGGCCGCGTCGATCAGGGCTTCATCGCCGCCCAACAAGAACAGTCGGCCGCCGCGCCCGGCGTTGGCGGCGAGCAATTGCGGAATCAGGTCGGTGCCGCAAAGGTTGTCGCAAACGCGGACGCCTTGAAAGCGGGCGGCCCAACGCACGCCCGTCCCGTCGCCAAAAACGTAATCGGCCCGATTCAGAACGCGACGGTATTCCGGATCGGCAGCAGCGAGGTTGAGCGTATGGGCGTTGACGAAATAAGTCAGCACGGGTCGTGCGCTGCTTCCTTCGAGGGCGGCGGAAAGCAAACGCAGCGCGGCGGCGCGCGAGGTGTCGCAGATGCGCACGCCGAGGATCGACAACACCCGTCCGGGCGCCGACGCCGGGGGCGACGAGGGCGGACTGAGGGGCGGCGGCTCGTTGGCCGGCCGCACGCTCGCGGGCGTTGTGGCCGGCGGAGCGAACGCCTCGTCGGTGGTTGGCCAGAGGGTTGGCGCGGCCGTCGTCGGCAAGGGATAGTCGGAGGTGGGCAGGATGGGTTCGAGCACCGATAAAGCCTATGCTTGGACGAAGGTTGCCGCATCGTTGCCCGTTGCCGAGCGGCCCGAATCGCCGCCGGACCCCAACCGCCGAGGGCGGCCCAAAGGCGAGCTTTGCACACTTGGCCCGCTATTTTGTTGAGCGAGGTTCCGTTTAGTAGGCGCCGCGGCCGCTCAGCACGCTGGCGGGCGTACTCAACAATAGGACAAGATCGTTCCACAGGCTTTGATTGCGGACGTACCAAATATCCATCCGCATCCAGTCCTCGAAGGCCACGTCGCTTCGGCCGCTGACTTGCCAGAGGCAGGTCAGGCCGGGGACCACCGCCAGGCGCTCGCGTTGCCAGGGGGCGAACTTGGCCACTTCGCCGGGCACCAGGGGCCGCGGGCCGACCAGCGACATCTGGCCCAGAAGCACGTTGACCAATTGGGGGGTTTCGTCGAGGCTGGTTTTCCGCAACCATCGGCCCAGAAAAGTGATCCGCGGGTCGCGGCGGTTTTTGAACACCGGGCCGTCGGCTTGGTTGACCACTGCGTGCTTGATCTGTTCGGCGTCGGGCCGCATCGTGCGGAATTTGAACATCAGAAACGGACGGCCCAAGTAGCCGATCCGGCGTTGGATGAACAGCGGCCGACCCTTGGTGGTGATGGTCAGCACGATCAGAATCGTCAGCAGAATCGGGCTAAGCAGCACAAGCAGGCCGGCGGCGCCAACGAAGTCGAGCGTGCGCTTGGCGGCGCGGTAGATGGGCTGGAGGTTTCCGCCCGGGGCCACCAGGGCCTCGCCGTGGGCGAGACGATGATTGTAGAGCGAAACGCGAGCGGCCTTGGGCCGCACCCGACGGCTGGCCGAGCGATCGGCCGGCCTGGGGCAGATCACCGGCAACGCACAGTCGAGCGACTGTTCATTCCAGCCGAAGCCGCTGGGGGTCGAGTGTTGCGAAACCGGGGCGGCCGTGGCGAAGGCGGTGGTCATGTGTTCTGTCGGTTGGGGTCGGATGTTGTTGTCCGTCGTTCGTCGTCCGACAGGAAAACGCAAAGGCCGCGCCGAAGCGTGCCGTGATGAGCGACGATTGATCGGCCCGACGCAACATCTTGCCGCGATAATCTTTGCGGTTGTGGGCGTTCTTGGGCGGTTTGCCGGCCCCGGCCCGCCGGCGTTGACCGAGGACAACACGGCGTTGACTTCTAACGGCGATGTTGCCTAAAGGCAACGCGGCCGCGATCCGGCCGCGCCAGGGTGGAGACGACCACCGGCCGATTTCTCGCTTATGTGCGGCCGTCGCGACGCCGCGGCTAAGGTAGGTTTGGAGAGAATCGAACGGGATGCGTAGGCGCAACCGAACCCATTCCCGGGCCAAGCGTTCGCGCCTGCCGTTTGATCGTGGACGCTCCGGACACGGGCCATCAACGCCCGTCCGATTGAGGTTGTTCGATGGAACTGATTGTTGTATTGCTGGCTCTGGTCGGGGCCGTTTGGGGCGGTCTGCTCCTTTGGCGCGGCGGGCTGGCGGTCGGCGTGTTGTTGCTGTTGTTGGCGGGCATTTGCTTTGGGATGCCGATGTCCAAATGGCAACTCGGACCGCTCCCCCTGACGACCGATCGTTTGCTGTTGCCGCTCGTGGCGGTGCAATACCTGATTTGGCGGCGTTGGGGCTGGACGAATCGAACACCCCCGACGCGCACCGAGTGGCTTGCCGCGGCGCTGGTCGCCGTGCTGTCGGCGAGCACCTTTTCGGCCGACTGGAGCCGCGAAGGCTATCAGCCGGTCGCTTGGCTGGTTCTCAGCTACCTAATGCCCGCGACGGTCTACTGGATTGCCCGCGAAACACCGTGGGAAGGTCCGACGCCGAAGCGAGTGCTCGTTTGCGTTTCTGTGTTCAGCGTGTACTTGGCGATCACCACCATTGCCGAGCAGCGCCAATGGTGGCCGATCGTCTTTCCCCGCTATATCGCCGAAACGGCGCGGGAAAGCGGCGAGTGGATCGGGCGGGGGCGCGGGCCGCTGCTGCATCCGATCGGCAACGGGCTGCTGTTGAGCATCGGTTTGGCTGCGCTGCTGTGCGCTTGGCCGCATGCCGGACGCGGCGGAAAGGCGGCGGTGGCCGCGGCGTCGGCGCTGGTGCTGGCGGCCGTTGCGGCCACGCTGACGCGCAGTGTGTGGCTTGGAGCGGCCGGCGGACTGGTGGTTGACGGCGCGCTGGTCGTGCCGCGGCGGGCAAGGCTGCCGCTGTTGGGCGGCGGCATGCTGGCCGGCGCGCTGGTTCTCGGCGTGTTCTGGGACCAGGTGATGAACTACAAGCGCGAGCGCCACCTCAGCGCGGCGGCCGCCGCCGAGTCGGCGCAGTTGCGGCCCATCTTGGCGGCGATTGCCTGGGAGATGTTCTGCGACCGTCCGCTGCTGGGATGCGGCTACGCTCAATACTCGCGCGAGCACCTTCAGTACACCGCCGATCGCGACGGCGAACTGCCGTTAGAAAAGGGACGCGGCTACGTGGCGCACAACGTCTTTCTGTCGCTGCTGACGGAGACGGGCCTTGTGGGGCTGGGGCTGTTCACGGCGCTGTTGGCCGGTTGGGCGGTGCAGGCGTGGCGGCTTTGGCATCAAACCACCGCGCCGCTGGCGGCCAGGCAAATGGGGCTGGTCTTTCTCGCCACGCTGACCGCTTATGTGGTCAACGGACTGTTCCACGACGTGGCCTTGGTGGCGATGGCCAATCAGAGCCTCTTTGCCGTTGCCGGCGCGATGACTGCCGCGGCCGTTGCCGCCCGAAGCGGCCGAAACGCCTGTGCCCGCGACTCGGCAAAGGCCGACGATGGGCAATGCGCCGAACACTCCGACGCCGGTCTGCCGCAGCGTCTGGGCCGAGATCAAGCGGCTGAAGACCGGCCGCCGATCGCCCCGCCGCCGGTTCAACCGCCCGAGGCGGTGGTCGCCAGCACTTCGTCGTGCAGCGAACCATTCGTGGCCACGCATTGGCCCGAGTAGATCGTCGGGCGGCCCTGCCAATCGGTGAAGCGTCCGCCGGCCTCCTCGATGATCGGTTTCAGGGCGGCCATGTCCCAAACGGCGGCGATGGCGTCGATCATCACTTCGGCGCGCCCGGTGGCGACCAGCAGATAGCCGAAGCAATCGCCCCAGGTGCGCGTCAGTTTGCAGCAGGCGGCCAGGCGATCGAAGGCGTCGCGCCGCCCGGCGCGATCGAAGTTGGCCACGGAACTGGTCAAGAATAGCGATTCGCTCAGTTTCGACACGTTCGACACCCGGGCGGGCCGGGGCGGTCGGTCGCCCAACTGATGCCACGCGCCGCCGCCGACGGCCGCATAGACCGTTTCGCGCACGGCAGGCACGTGGATGACGCCCAGCGCGCTTTCGCCGTCGAGCTCGACGCCGATCAACGTGCCGAACAGGGGCACGCCGTGGATGAACGACTTCGTGCCGTCGATCGGATCGAGAATCCAGCGGAAGCCGCTGTCGCCTTCGCGGGGCGGAAACTCTTCGCCGAGAATTGCGTCGCCGGGAAAGGCGTCGGCAATCAACTGGCGCAGCAGCTCTTCGGCCGAGCGATCGGCCGCCGTCACCGGCGTCGAGTCGGCTTTGCTTTCCACTTCGAGATCGTCGCGCTGATAATGCTCCAGCACCAGGTCGCCGGCGCGGCGGGCCAGGCGAACGGCCTCTTCCAGACGCCGGGCCACGCCCTCGTTGGTTCGCAGTGAATCATTCATCGTGCAGCTCCCAGTCGGCCCCCGGACGGCGCGGCGACGGTCAGCGGATCGGTTGCGGCCGCGGCGGTATGGCCTCGGGCTGTGGGGCCGGCGGCGCGATCGGCTGATTCAGTTCGATCGGCTCGGGCGGCGCGATCAACTCGGGGTTGGGTTCGGGTTCGTCGGGTTGCCCGGGCGCCTGCCCATAGCCGTGTTGGATCGGCCCCGGATCGATCCACATGCCCGACGTATCGAGCCGCATCGTACCCAACTCGAAGTCCAGGTTCAACCGGTTCGCCTCGTACTCCACCCAGGCCAAGAGGAAATTGTCTTGGGCGTTGAGCAAACCTTGATAGGCCTGCACCAAGTCGCGGGCCGTGGTGGCGCCGAAGGTGGTGGCCTGCGCCGCCGCGCCGGGCTTGGGCGGTTGGGTGAGCCGCTCGCGGGTGATGTCGACTTGGCTGACGGCCACCAGCACGCCGGCGCGACGAAGCTCGAAATCGAGTTGCGCCTGGCGCATCGCCCGCAGCGTGCTCCGCAGGTTTTGCGAGATGCGGTCTTCGTAGGCGTAGTAAGCGCGGCGGGCGCGTTGGTAGCGGATGAGCGCCTCGCGGTACTGGTTGCGCTCGATCAGGCGGGTGAGCGGGGCGTCGAAGCGGAATCCCACCCGCATCCGGCCGGTGGTGCCTTGAAAACGGAAGGGGTTGTTGTCGGTGGTGCTCACATCGCCGTCGAGCACGACATCGAGGTTGCTTTTCAGGGCGTTGGCGGTCACTTCGATTTGGCGCCAAACGTCGACCAGCGCGGCCCGAGCGTTCATCCAGTCGAGCCGTTGCTGCGACGCGGTGATGTAGGCCTCGGCCGGATCAAGGTCGACCGGCGTGAGCGTGACCGTGTCGAGCCGCAGGGCGGTTTCCAACAAGGTGGCGTTCAACAACAGGTTCGACGTGCGGATCAGCAGAGGCAGCGTCTGTTCGTCGTTGCCGGGCGCTTGGGCGGTTTGTCGCAGTTCGTCGGCCACTTGCTTGAGCACCGAGGAGATCAGGTCCATGTCTCGGTTCAGGTCGGCCGCCCGGCGTTCGAGCAACTCGACGCTGTAGGCCCGGCTGTCGGCGTCGCCGCGCAGCACTTCCTCGCGGCGGCTGAGCTCGGCAAGCTGTTTTCGCCGCGAGGGCAACGCGCGGTCGAGCAGTTTGCGGTCGGCCTCGAGCAGTTTATCCACTTGCAGCAGGCCGTCGGCGAATTGCGGCAACTGTTGGCGCAGATCGATCCCGCGGCGGGCTTCGGGCGGATCGCGCATGCGGTCGATCAGGTCGGTCACTTGATCGCTGATGGCGATCAGCGACGGATCGACCAGATCGAACGGCTTGAGCAGATCGTCTTCGACCCGAGTTTCGACATCGGGCGGCAGCCCCAACTGGATTTTGTAGGCGTCGAGGCGGTTGTCGTAGGCCGTTTGCAGCGAAAGGAGCCGGTTCTGCGCGTTGAACAGTGCTTGGCGGGCGACATCGAGCTGCAAGCGGTCGATCCGCCCGGCGTCGTAGTGCGCTTGAATCTGATCGAGGCTGTCGCGCAAGCCCGACACGTTGACTCGCTGGTTGCGGATGCGGATTTGATCGCTCAACAGCGTGTAGATGCCGCCCGACGAGGATGGCGTTGTGGGGGTGAGGGCGTCGATGAGCAGACCGCCGCGGCCGGGTCCGGGGCCGCTCGCCCGACCGGCGATCACGTTCACATAGAACGCGCGGCGGAACTGCTCCATCTGCCGCACATTGGCCAGCAGGGCCCGTTCCGAATCGGTCAAGTTCTCCATCACCACGGCGCGGCCCGCTCCGCGGAGCAAGGGTTGCACGAGCGAAAAGTCGATAATCGATCGCGCGGTCCGATCGTCGGGGCCGGCGAACTGCCAGACGAGCGAATTGGCGAAGCCGACCACCAGTTCGCTGCCGGCGATGCCCAGCTTGCGCGAGGTCGCCTCGGTGTCGGAACTCAGCCGCCGGCTGGCTCCTCCGGCCGCCTTGGGACCGTTGTTCTGATAGAACGTTTGATTGGTCAGGAAGAACTGCGCGTCGAACCGGAACCGCTGGAAGGTGACATCCAAGGCGGAGAGGTAAAGGTCTTCCAATTCCGTTTGGTACTCGCGCGAGTTGACCAGCGCCACCTGCATGGCCAGCCGTCGATCGAGCACCAGCACGCCCTGATCATTGCAGGGCAGATAGCTCCGCCAATCGGGGTTTTCAACGAACATCGCGTTGCCGTGCCGGTGCCAATGCTTGTAGCCCGGCTTGCAGTCCACCCGATGCATCAATTGGTGCGAGGCCGGGTCGTCGGGCGGCATGGGCGGGCAGTCGGGCGAGGTCGGATCGTACATCCGCGAAGCGCGGTGCGGCGTGAACCGGTAGTCGTGCAACTCCCATCGCGGATCGTTCGACTTCTCGGCCAGCAAGCCCAGCACCTCGGCGTCGGCCTGCCGGCGGTAGTGTTGACGGCTGCACCCGGCCGCGCCCCAAAGGCACAAGGCGATCAGCACCGCGCAGATGGCCGTTGCCATCGGGTTCGGCTGCACGCAGCGCCGAACCGGCTTCCAATGCGCGCGAAGCGGGAGTTGCTCGCCCGTTGGGCCATGCGCGGCAAATTGCGAAGCGATGCCGACACGGCGCGACCAAGGGGCAGTTTGGGGCTGTTGGCCCGATCGAATCGCCGCAGCGGCTCGGCTGCGGACGCCGGCGACAGTTTCACGGGATGCATCGTGTGTGTGAATGGTCATCAGGCGGCTCCTCGGCGGATGGCCGCGGGTTCGGCGGCGGGAGTCCAATGGTCGGCGTTGTGGCGCGAGCCCGAGATCGGCACCGTGGATGCGGCCTCGGTCGTCAGCGGTTCTGCGGCGGTGGCTGCTGCTCGCGGGTCGGGCAAGTAGTCGGCAGCGGGGAAGGCGGCCAGCAGGCGATCGAGTTCGTCGATCAGCACATCGATTCGGCCGGGCGAGGGCGGCGCATCGGGGGCCGATGCCCAAAGCTGCTCGGCGCGACGGCAAACTTCGGCCAGGGCGGCAAGGCCCTCGGGTGTGGGCCGCCAACGCTGACGTCGGCGATCGGATTGATCGCGGTCGCAGATGAGAAGCCCGCGGCGACGCAGCGAGTCGACCACGCCGCTCACTTGGGCGGGCGAAACGCCCAACCGAGCGCAAAGGCGGCTTTGGTCGATGCCCGCGGCCGCTTCGAAGGAACAGGCCCAAAGGGCTAGCAGTTCCGTTTCGCCCACGCCGGCCGGACGACCGGCTGCGGCCATGCTGCGGCGTATTTGCCGCGCCAGCGCGATGACTCGCTCGGCCAATGCCAACCAAATGGTGGCGCCACCGGCCGACGATTCCTTAGAACTCCGTAGATTCATTCCCCGTCCCCCAAGAGCGGTTGTGCCCGAAGGGCATCAGCCGCCCCCAACTCTGATCGCCGTAACCAATTGCCGCCGTGGCGGTTGCGGCGCGGCGACGGATCGGTGGTTGAAGACCGATGGCCGAACCGTCGGCGCACCCATGCGCGGCCGCGTTCCTCGTCCGTTTCACGTGCTCGGCCGCCGGTTTGCGGCCGAATTTCAGCCGCCGGGCTCTCGGTTCCATCGCGCCCGTTTTCGGGGCGGTTGCCCGCTGCGGCACGGCCTGACCGACGAACGAAATCGTTCAGTTCTTCAATGATTCGGCCGGTGGAGTGTTCGGGCTTGAACGATTATGCCGGTGAACGGTTTTGTGCGGCCCGTGCGCGAGGTGCGACTAGGCAAGCCGGGAAGCTGTGGAAAAGTGATTGGTTGACACTTGCGAAAGCCCTTACTATCATGCAATTTAAGGTAGCTCTACCTTTTTTGCGGGTGACGTGGGCGACGCCGGGCCAGCGGAGGGCCGGGTACCGAGTTGTTGGGCGCGCCGATTCACGCGAAACCTGCCCGATGTCGGGCAAGTTTCCACGAGCCGAAACGCCGTCTCTTTAAGCGATCTACTTCCGCCATGAGCATTTGGAACAAGGTGTTGATCGGACTGATCTGCGTGGCTGCGATCGGATTCTGGTATTTGGCCATGCGGACGCTGAAAACCCACCAGTACTGGCGGGAGCTTGCGCAGAAGCACGAACGACGGATCGAAGAGGTGAAGGCCGAGAACCAAACGCTGGCCCACGGCGGCGGCCAGGGCGCAGATGCCAAGTTGGGTATCCGCCAGTACCGTCAGCTCATTCACCAGCTTGTGGTCGATCGCGGCCGGGTTTGGACCAACTGCGAGCCGCGGGGCTTCAACGCTCAGACCGGGCAGGGCACGATCGTCACCGACCAGCCGATTCCCAACGGACTGGCCCCCAAGGCGATCATCCATGTGTTTGAAGAGAAAGAAGCGGCGGCCGCGGGCAACGGCGGGCGCTATTTGGGTGAGTTCGAGATCGAGGCCGTGGCCGACAACCAGTTGCAGGTTCGGCCCACGTTGAAGCTCGACCCCGCGCGGTTGCAGCGGATCGCTCAAGCGTCGAAACCGTGGATTCTGTACGAAAAGATGCCGGCCGACTCGCACACCTTGCTGGCGGGTTTGAGCGAGGAAGAGCTGAAGCAGATGATGCCCGCCGCCAGCGTGCCCGCCTACATCCACGACGGCCAAGAGGCCACGTGGGACCAGATCGCGCAATGGAACGCCGAGGGCGTTTTGGTCGGCAAGGACGGCAAGCCGTTGGTCGATGCCGAAGGCAAGCCGTTGCCCGGCGCACAAGGCACATTTGTGCGCCAGTTGCACGATTACGGGGCGATCTTCCGCCGGCGATTCGCGGAGAAGTCGCTGTTGGCCGATCGTTTCGAGTGGTATCAGCGCGACATCGCCTACTTGCGGCAGTCGGTGGCCGAGGCGAAGGAGCAGGTCGCCATGCGCGAGCGAGAAGTGCAGTCGGCCAAAGCCGAGTTGCAGGCGATGACCCGCGAACGCGACGCGGCGCAAGCCCAAGTCGTTGCGCTGCAGAAGCGGGTCGATGCCGTTCAGGGCCTGCTCAAGCAGTTGTTGGCGGCCAACAAGCAAATTGTCGATCAGATCGCGCAGGTGCAGTTCGACGCGGCGCGGCGGATCGACGCCAAGACGCGGGCCATGGCGCAAACGCCTGAAGGCGGCGAGTGATCGCACCGGCCGTGCCGCGCCGGAGAACGAGTTGACGGAGCAACCGCGGCCCGTTGGGGCCGAGCCGACATGGGTATCTACGACCGCCAGTACTACCGCGAGGAACGCAGCGGGATGGGGTTTCGCCCTCCCATGCCGGTTGTGGCTGCGCTGGTCATCGCCAATATCGCCGCGCTTCTGGCCGACTTTCTGCTCACGCCCGACGTCCGCCCCGGCGGGCGCACGCTGCTGCAACACTACCTGGGGATGACTCCTCAGACGCTCTACCAGCCCTGGGAGTGGTATCGCTTTCTCACCTACGGATTCGTCCACGATCAGCGCCTGTTCCACCTGATCGGCAACATGCTGATCCTCTACTTCTTCGGCAACGACGTGGAAGAGCGGCTCGGACGGAACGAGTTCCTGCGGTTCTACGTCCTGTGTCTGTTGGTCGGATCGATTGCGTGGGCGCTGATGGGCGCCGGCGGCGCGACGGACAATCCCAACGTGCGGATGTTCGGGGCGTCGGGCGCGGCCGTGGGCGTGCTGGTGCTTTTCGCCCTCTATTATCCGCGGCGCACGGTGTTCGCCTATTTCATCATCCCCATGCCCGCTTGGCTGCTGGGGGCGATTATCGTTGGGGCCGATCTGTTCGGCGCGTTGGGCGGCGGCGCTGCGCCGGTGGCGTACAGCGTCCATTTGGCCGGGGCGGCCACGGCGTTTCTCTATTTCCAGCTTCGATGGAACCTGGGCCGTCCGATCGAATGGATTGCCGAATGGTGGCGCAAACGCGGCCGGCCGAAGTTGCGCGTCGTTCGCCCGCATCCGCCGGAACACGAGGACGACGATTTGGCGTTGAACGAAGAAGAAGTCGATCGGATCCTGGCTAAGCTTTCTCACCAGGGCCTCGACGGCCTGACCGCCAGCGAACGTCGCTTTCTGCAGGACGCCAGCCGCCGATATCAGCAGAAGCTGCGCACGGGCCGAAACGCCGGCGACGAACGCTGACGCGGGCGACCGCCGTGCGTTGCCCGCCGGTTGCCGAAGTCGCCTGAGGCCTCGGGTCCTCGCTCTGTTTTTCCGAGGACCCAGTTGCCGCGACATGTCCGCCGCGAGGCTCGGCCGACTGGTCGCTACGACCGGCGTGCCTTGCCGTGCGGCAGATGCGTTTCCGGAGATGCGGCCGGAAATTCGCGCCGCCGAAGAGTCGCAAGTCGACCATTCTGCCGCTGCGCCCCCCACCGGCAGCGATGCCGCTGATCGCGCGCTGCGGGGGCAGTCCGCAGGTCGGCATAATGCGAGAGAACGCCCGGGGCAAAGCGGCCGAATCGGAAGACGGAGTCCTGAAGCCGGTCGCCGTTTGTACCGGTTCTATTCCGTCAAGGCTGCCCGGCTTTCAGCCGTTGGATGAAGCTCTCAGTCTGATCGGAGAACTCGGTATCGCTGGGCGGCTGGTAACGCAGCAGCGAGGGATCGATCGGTTGGTCGAAGCGGATGTCGTAGAAGTCCACGGCCAAGAGGCATTGGTCGGTTGCGGTTTCTGCGGCGCGCGGCGACTGCCGACGAAACTCGATGCGGCAGGGAAAGAGGTCGGCTTCGCCAAGGTAGCAGATCACCTTGTCGGGCGCCTGCGGCGGCAGCCGTTTCAGGTCGGCACGTCCTTCGGCGATGGCCGAGGCCTGATCGGGCAACATCCGCATCAGCGCCTCGCGCCGCCATCCGCCTTCGATGCGCCATACGATGATCGGCGGATTGTTCCATTTGCCGCGCTGGGCCGGACCGAACTCGAATTGGCGGTTCAGGCTGTGCAGCAATCGCGGCACGCCGCCTAGCCCGGGAAGGGCCATGGCGTGGTGCGCGGCCAAGGGCTCGCCGTCGCGTTGCAATGCTCGCCAGGCGCGGACGATATCCACGCGGCTCAGTTCCGACTTGCCACCGGCACTTCGGTATTCCCAGAGGTATCGGCCGTCGCACACGTTGACGAGGCTACTGGGGCTGTCGCCCAACTGGAATCGGAGTTCGAGCCGGAAGAGATGGTCGCGGCCCGGGCGTTGTTCCACGTAACTGCCCGACCCGAGCAGCCGTTGGCCGAAAAGCTGGGCCTCGTACCGCATCTTCGCGCTGACCGTTTCGCGCGATTCGATCGCGGCGGTGGCCAAGCTCAGCACGTTTGGGGCAGCCTGCGGGGCGGCGTTCGATTCGGGCGAGGCCGTTGTGGCACCCGTCGGACCTTGGGACGGCGATTCGGGGCCGGAGGGGATGGCCCAACGGCCGATTCCGCCGGTCAGGGCGGCGACCGCACCGAAAAAGCCGCAAAAAAGGATTGCTCGGATTCGGCGCATTTTGCCGGTCATGACGGATTTGCCAAAGATTCCCGTTGTAGAGCGCCGACCATTGTACTCTGACAGGCCATTTGCGACGCATCGTCGATAGCTTGCGCCGGCGGTCTGGCCCCTGGACGGGCCGGCCGTGGGCGGGAGCGAGGCGACGGGGCGACATTGTACGTTGGTCTGCCGCGGTGGTCCACGGCAATCTGAACGGGTCGGGCGGGCTTTGCCGCGTTCGACCGTTCGGAGCGGCCCTGGCGGTGCCGCAGACGCCTTCGGCAGCGCCGAAGTCGGCTTGCAGCAACGACATGCAAGTGCGAAGACCGTGCCGGTCTGTTGATTCAAATTGTGTTGTGCTCGCACCGTCGTCCGGAAGGTCGTTCCGGATCGATCGGCGGGCTGATCAAGGGGGGAACATCATGAGGGTTCTTGGAGTCTCTGTGCTGATCGTGGTCGCTGCGTTTGTCGGATGCAAGCGGCCGTACCACAACAACTTGCCGCCGTCGAACATGCTGGTCGAGCCGGGGCCGGGCGTTGGCGGGCCCGGGCCGGGGGTGATGGTGTACCAGCCGGCCCCGCCGATGGTCGAAACGGTCTCTCAAGTCGCGTTCATCGGGCCCGAAGGCTCGCAGATGACTTGGGATGTCGGCGGCGTCGGGATGTTCGATTCGCAGCCGCTGGTGATGCCCGGCCGGTACAACTTCCCGCAAGGGGCGATCTACCGGTTGAAGCTGACGAACATCCCCGGCCGTCCCGGCGTCGAACTCTATCCGACGCTGGAAGTCGGCCCGGCCCTGCCGCGAACCGAGGCCTTCCTGGCGCACAATGCCATTCCGGTGCAGTTCACCGAGGAAGACTTGGACCAAGTGCTTACGGGCAACTTCGTCACCAAGGTGATCTACCTGCCCGATCCCGAGTTCCAGGAACTGGCGTTGGCCGGCGTTGAAACGCTGGTGAGCACCCGTCTCGATCCGGGCCTCGACCCGATCATCGAAGCCGATCGCCGCGGCACGATCATGGCCGTCATTCGCATCGGCAACAAAGACCTGCAAGTTCCGGGCGACGCCCCGGTTCAAGAAGGCGAGATCATGCAGACCGGTTACAACCAGCCGGGCGCCCCGTGCCCCTGCGAGAACCGCGCCCCCGCCGGCGCGGCCATGTACGGCGGCGGCATGTACGGCGGCGCGCCGAACGGTTACATCGCGGGCGTCACGGCGCCGGCCTACGGCATGCCGATGGTCGGAACGCCGATCGGATTGCCCGGCCCGCCGCACATTCCCTTGGGGGCGCCGGCCGGATTGCAACGCCACACGATTGCCAACCACACCCGCGTGAACGTGCCCCAGCCGACCAAGGCGGTGCGCGTCGACGTGGCGCAGCGGCCCGGCATCAGCTATCCGCGGCCGGCCAACCACGCGCGGATCGTCGAGCGCAGCCGTCCGGGACTGGGCGTGAACAAGCAGCCGGGCAGCGATCGTCGCGTGCTCGTCGGCGGCGAGGCGTGCCCGACCGACGGCCAAGCTCCGTGCGAGAACGAGTAGGGGCCTGAACGATTAGCGGCCTCGACGGTTGGGTGAGGACGGGAAGCTGTCTTCGCCGGACACAGGGCCGGGGCCGTTGTTGCTCCCGTTTGCTGAAGATTGTCGTTGATTCTCGGAATCGCGATGCAGAGGCCGGCCAACGATGGGCCGGTCGGCTGCGAACAGAAGGCTGTCTTGCGGCGGCATGGCGTTTCCGGCCCTCAATAGGTTCGCGGAGAAAATCTGGATCGGGTTGCTGTGCGGCCGAGGCCTTGTCATTAGGCCGATCGTCCGGCCGCCGTGCGCCGCCGGGCCCCAACGGCCCAGTGCCGCGAGTGTTTGACGCAGGAGTCGCCGCGCATGACCACCGTTGTCCGAGTTGCTTCGCTGCTGTTCGCCGCCGGCGCTTGCTGGGCTTCGGCGGCCCAGGCGCAGGGGCCGGGCGCGCACCACCTGCATCATGCGCTAATGCCGCCGGGCATGATCGGCCAGGGGCAATTGCATCGGGGCGGGCCGGTGATCGGCTACTTTCAGCCGGTGGAGATACGCGGCCCAGCGGGCGTGCTGGTGGCTACGGCTGTCGAGAACAACTTCGGACCGGCGCGAGCCACGCCCTATTGCGCCGGGTTTTTGATCGGCCAAGTCTATCGACTGCGAGTGACGAACATTCCCGGCTACGACGGAGCGGAGTTGTTCCCCACGATCGAAGTGATCGATCGTTTATATCCGCCCGCCGGGCAGGAGCGGCAGTTCCCGATCATCGTCGAGCTGATTCAAGACGACTTGGAACAGGCGCTGAGCGGGAAGTTCGTGACGCGCGTCGTGTATTTGGAAGACCCGCGAAATGCGTTGCCCGCTCGTTCCGACGGCAAGCCGCAGAGTTGGTTCGACGTGGGAGCGGGAAAAGACCCGCTGCTTACGGCCGACATGCTCGGCCGCCCGGTCGCCATCATTCGTCTGGGCGCGCGATTGCCCGGCGACGTGGGCCGCGAGGACGATCGATTCTTCTACGGCTGCCCGCCGCTGGTAGAGTATCCGGCCGCCGTGAAGGTTTTGCCGCGGCCTCCAGTGCGAGCGCCCCAGACGCCCGACGTGCCCGAGCCGGCCGCCGAGCCTTCAACCCGCGCGCGCCCGGCATCGGAGCCGACTGCCGAGCTGGGGGCTCGCGTTCCGCGCCGCGCTCCGGCGCCGGCAACGCCCTTGGATGTGCGCGCCGCGCTGCGGGGCGCCGCGGGCAATGCGAACTCCGCCGCCGCGAAGACACGTTGAGCCG
>JARKPK010000183.1 GCA_029975295.1 Thermoguttaceae bacterium
CGCAAGTGGCGACGGCGGTGAAAGATACGGCGCGAGACTGCACCGCTTCGCAGCGGTTCGCATCGGTTTGCACCGCCGCGGGCCGCCCAGATGAAAGTATCCCCGACAGGATTCGAACCTGTAACCTTCGGCTCCGGAGGCCGACGCTCTATCCAATTGAGCCACGGGGACCTGATTGTTGTTTGCAACGCTGATTGTGTTTAGGCCAAGGCGCACTCAGTTCAATTGACAAACTTGTCCACGAAGCGCATGCGCCCTAAACACTCGGGTCAGCGGCAAACGCTCATCATCTTGGAATTATAGCGAGTTTCTCGCTGGCGCAAAGCAGTCCCGGCGGGCCCGATAAAGAGAAGCACGCTCTGGGGTAACGAGTCGGTTGCGATGGCCCAGGAATCACAAACCGCAAAGGTGGCGACATCCCGCTTCAAAAGGGGAAATGCCACGAGCGGCCCAAGCGAGCCTTCCGTGCCGTTGGGCCGCTTAACGGCAACCGCAGCAAAATTTGCTAACGTGAGGCCTAAATCGGACTCGGCGCCAACTGTTTTAGTGGAGACGACCGGGATCGAACCGGCAACCCCAGGCTTGCAAAGCCTGTGCTCTCCCAATTGAGCTACGTCCCCGAATGGCGTATGTCAGTCGTTCCTCGGCGATCACAACGCCGGCCTCCGCGAGCGAACCGCGCAGCGCCGTGACCGGCCGGCACCGCCCCCCTCAGCAATAACGATTGGCCTTGCCCGGCTTTGCCCTAGGTCTCTGGCCTCGCTGATGGACATCGTGCCGAACCGGCGCGGTCGGCTGCTCGCCAACGGCATGCTCGGCAATCCGACGCCCAAGTGCAGCAAACGCCCGACGAACGACCCGATTCTAATCGATTTCGCGTGCCGGGAGAAGCGGCACTACCGGCAGAAGGCGGCCGCCGGCGGCCGCGTAGCCCGTAATCCGCCACCGCCGGGCTTGTGCGGCCGGAATCATGCCGACTGAGTTGGGTCTATCTACCTTCGGTTGGTGTCTGCCACTGCCGTTATTGGAGCGTGAACCGGGCTCGAAGCGAGTGTTCCAGGGAAGTGCCTTCGTTGCGGCGGGTGTCGCTTGACACCCGTTCTTTCTATGCGACACTACTATTGCCCCTCGGATTAGTAATGCAACGAGCCCGACCAACGAGAGGCCGGTTTGTCGCCAGTGTCAACCCGCCGTTGTGCTTCTTGTCTGAGGGTCAGAGCCCGTCTGCTTGACTTGGCAGAGCCGTTCTGTTGATGTTGGGGTTTCTGACCATGCCGATCCCAGTGATCTGTCCTGGCTGCAAGAAGAGTTTTCGCGTCAGCGAGAAGTTCGCCGGCCGCAAGGGAAACTGCCCCAACTGCAAACACGAAATCACCGTTCCCGCCGCGGCACCGGAAATCAAAGTGCACGCGCCCGAAGCTTTTGGGTCGGGCGGAAAGACCACAACCGGCGAATTGATCACCAAACCGATTGCACGACGGACCGTGCAGTGGAATCCGGTACTGGCGACTGTTGTTGTGGGCGCCAGCATGCTGATCCTGTTGATCGCGTTCGTCGGCGGCAAGGCGGGCATTTGGTCGCGTTGGACGATTGCGCCGGCCTTGCTGCTCCTGTCGCCGGTTCTGGCGGTCGCAGCCTATGCGGTTCTTCGAGACGACGAAACCGAGCCCCATCGCGGCAAGTTTCTTTGGTACCGTGCTCTGATTTGCGGCGCTGCCTACGCCTTCCTTTGGGGCGGTTTCGAGTACCTTGGGGCATACGGCCTGCTGACCGGTGAGCTTTGGACCTGGCTCATCATCCTCCCCCCCTTTGTGGCTGTCGGTGGGTTGCTCGCCTTGGCTACGTTCGATCTCGACTTCGGCAACGGTTCGCTGCACTTCGGCTTCTTCGCCCTGGTCACCATCTTGTTGCGGGTGACCGCAGGCATCGCTTGGCCGTGGCAATAGACGGCTGGCCGAGAGTCGCGGCCCGCGTCGATGCTGCCGGCAGAAAGGGAACGCAATCCCCTGGGAAACCCAAGCCAAATACCAACACAATAAGACTGCGGAAAACAATAAACTGCCCAAAAGGGCGGAACGCGCCATCGGGTCGCTTCGCCGTGGCGGCGGGCATTGCTCGTGATCATCTGGCCCAACGTAGAGAAGCGATGGTGCCAAACAGGCCACCCGTTTCTTCCTTTGGGATCCTGAGACGGCCAAAAAAGAGAACAGGGTGCGGCCGACGGGCTGCACCCTGATGAAGGCCAGAATTGTGCGAAGGACAGAAACGCGAATCGAAGCGATTAAGTCAAAAAGTCCACGTTAACCGTGTTGATCACCGGCAATGACGGCACTGCCCGCATCAATACAGCTACTCTTCCGCCCCGTTGGAATCGGACTTAGATTGCGCTTTCTCGCGATGCACCGACTCGTTTCGCTGAATGGCGTCGAACACCTCGCGACGATGCACGGGCACCTCTTTCGGGGCCTCGACACCCAGCCGAACCTTGTCGCCGCGAATTTCGACGACCACGATCGTAATGTCATCATTGATGACAATACTCTCGTTCTTCTTGCGCGATAAAACCAACATGGTACGTTCCTTCGCTTTCTTTCCGAGAGTGCCTATTCTTGCACCCCCAGGCGAACCACGGGCGAGCGCGCATGGCACCGCCATCAATCTACAATACTCCCCCTGCTAGCGATGTCAAGTTGTCAAGCCCCCGTTCACGGGGAATTTCGCTCCAAGTGGCACGGTTTTGGCACACAATCGCTAAATCCCGTAACCGTTCGCAACAAAACTAACACAGCGATCCGCCCGCACGAAAGCATCACAACATCTATTCCCAGTGCAGTTTACGGCGACTGCACCTTCCGCTTCGTCAACGCACAATGTTCGAACAGAGACAGAACTCGCGGGAAGTGGACAACAACGTGCCCATCAAGCTGGCGCCCAATTGCGGCAGTCGGCCTGATTGAACCGCGTTGCCGACATTGCGAGCCGTTCTGGAGCGTCCATAGGGAGTGGAGCTGCCGCCCGAGGCGACCGCATCGGGGTCGCAGCCGACGTCGGCGGACTGTTGGCGAGCTATTCGCTCCGAACCGAGTAGCCCGTTGAAATTTGCAAGCACACTTGGTAGCGGTTGCAATCTATTTTGCCCACAAGGGCTTGTGCACGCGTTTTGTTTTTCGACAGGCTGCTAGTCCAAGCGTTCGGTTCGCGCAGAGGCAACCCGCTGGAATTAACAACATCCGAGGCCACGGACATCGGACGGATCGCAGACAAATCAAATTCGATACACCATCGCCCTATGTGTTGCGACAACAAACCAGTGGCAGCAACCTCAAACGGTCCTCGGGCCAAACGCTCCAAGCGATTCTTGGCCCCGAATCGTCTTAGGCAGCCATGCTTTCCGCCATTAGGCCGGCCCCAGAGCCTTCGTGGCGGAACGCGCACCGCATTGATTGATGACAAGGCAAAATCGGTTGTGCCGTTTCCAGCGGTTCGGAGCAGGGCCTTTTGCCCGCGGAAAATGCGTGTGCAACCTTGTTGTGCATCGCGATTAGGCCGATTAAGATGAACCGAAGGGGCTGGCTATTCTGAAGCCTCTTTCTCGTCTTTCGGTTCGTCGTTTGGTTACCGCTCGCGCGAAGGATTTCGACGTGATCGAGTTCCTTTGTCCCAATGGGCATAAGATCCAGTGTGGCGACAGCCAAGCTGGAAAACGCGCCAAGTGCCCGCGTTGCGGAGCCATGTTCCTCGTGCCCCAGAAAGAAGACGCCTCGCTGGACGGCCCCGTGGCCGAGGCGGCCGCAGAGCCAGCAGGTGTCGGACAGAGGCGAGGCAGCCGAGAGCCGCAAATCGAATTCCTCTGCCCCAATGGGCATCGTTTGCACGGGCCAGCCAGTTTGCAGGGGCGTCTCGGGCAGTGTCCCGATTGCGGTTCGCGTTTTCGCATTCCCATTTACGACGAGGGCAACGACGACGAGCAGGCCGAGTTGGGCATCGAAATGGGACGGGCCGACGGGCGTCGCAGTTCGGATTCGCGAATCACCCCTCCGGAGATCAGTTTCGAAGGATCTTCGCGAGCCAAGGACGAGGACGAGGACGAGCAAGTGCCCGACAACCCCTCCGATGCGATGAGAACTGATATTTCTGCTAGCGATTCCGCTTTAGGGGCAATCCATCCTTTGGGGGCGATTTTCGCCAAGCTATGGGTCGAGAAGGCCCGCGGAGCGACGTTTGAACTCGTCTTTGATGACCAGCGGGTTCTGACGCCCGACGCGTTCATCAAGACATTGTCGCCGCCCAGCCATGGGGTATTCGCGATCAAAGAGTCGAACGGGACGATCACCCTAGAGGCCGTTGCTTGGGAAGCTGTCCAGCGGCTTGTGGTTCGAAACCTCAAACGCATGCCGGAAGGCTCCTGAGGCGTTGCCCCGGCCCTATGCTGCATACTCCTTTGAATTGCCGCAAGAGCGGCAGCCTTCTATCTTTTGTCCGTCTCGCGATTCAGACATGCCTACAAGAGTGCCTCGGTCTTCGGATGCCCCCCGGTAGCCGGACGGACGGAGTCGGTCGCAGTCGCAATGCCTTGCCAATCAGCCCGAAACCCGTTAAGTTTCATGGTTCGTTCCGTGTCGTTCCCGTGGCAGCACGGGGCGGGGATGCGTGGTCTGCCAAGTTGAAAATGATTGGCAACTCGCCGCAGCCGGATTGCCCGGCAGTGACGAAGACCCCGTTGCTTGGGTCAACCGTCGACGTCCTTTCGAATGTGTCGGACCGCCCAGGCGCGTTGGCAACGGCCGGATTGCCATTCGGGCATGGGAACGTCGCGGCTACAGCAGGGTTTGTTTGCGCCCCCGTTCGGACTGGTTGCAGTAAACGGCGACCGCCTTCGGCTCGGCGATGGAGATAGGTCATGGACGAAGGGCGTCCGGACACAGTTCGAGTGGTCATCACCGGGATCGGCTTGACGGCCCCGAACGGCAACTCCCTAAACGAGTTCCGCGCTGCGCTGTTGGCCGGCAAGAGCGGGGTTGTCCCGTACGAAACACGGTACTTCGGATCGACCGTGGCGGGCGTTTGCCACTTCGACGAGTTGCGCTACCAGAAGAAAAAGGATATCCGCCGCGGCACGCGGGCCGGCAGCATCGGCATTTACTGCGCCAACGAGGCCCTGGCCGACGCCCAAATCGATCCGGGGTCCCTCGATCGCTCCCGGGTGGGCATCTATATCGGTGTTACCGAACACGGAAACGTGGAGACGGAGAACGAGGTCTTTCAGCTCAAGGGCTACGATTACGACACACAGTATTGGTCGCACCACCACAACCCGCGCACGGTGGCCAATAATCCCGCAGGCGAAATTTCGTTGAACCTGCGAATCACCGGACCGCACTATACGATCGGCGCAGCCTGTGCGGCCGGCAACGCGGGTGTGATTCAGGGAGTTCAGATGCTGCGTCTGGGCGAGTGCGACGTGGCGATTTGCGGCGGCGTTTCCGAAAGCATTCACACGTTCGGCATCTTCGCCAGCTTCCACAGCCAAGGCGCTTTGGCGCGTCACGACGATCCGACGCGGGCTTCGCGTCCCTTCGACCTCGACCGCAACGGAATCGTCGTGGCCGAGGGCGGTTGTATTTTCGTGCTGGAGCGTTTAGCCGATGCAGTGTCGCGGGGCGCACGGTGCTACGGCGAGGTTGTCGGATATGCCCTGAATAGCGACGCGGTGGATTTCGTGCTGCCCGACGCGCAACGCCAAGCCGAGTGCATGGCGGCTGCGTTGCGGCGCGCGGGAATCGGGCCGAACGAAGTGGACATCGTCAGCACCCATGCCACGGGCACCAGCAGCGGCGATGCGCAGGAGTGCGCCGCATTGCGGACGGTGTTCAACGGCTCGCCGCGGGTGCACTTCAACAATACGAAAAGCTACATCGGTCATGCCATGGGAGCGGCCGGCGCCCTCGAGTTGGCCGGCAATTTGCCCGCCTTCGACGACGGCATCTGCCATCCGACCATCAATCTTGACCGTTTAGACCCGGAGTGCGAATTGCCGAACCTCGTCGTGGGTCAACCAAAACAGCTCGGCCGGGTAGAAACGATATTGAACAATTCGTTCGGAATGCTCGGGATCAATTCAGCCGTGGTTGTTCGCCGGTGCGAAGGATAGCCCCGTCGCTTTCCGGCCCGGTGAAACACGAACCACGCTTTGTGAATAATGAACTTTCGGAGGTTTGTGAATTGCGAAGGGACGTGTGCGCGGGCGCATTCGCTCGGTTGTGTTTCGCTCCCATTAAGTGCTCGTCGCAGAGCGGGGAATCGAGACGCGACCAACTTTGGCGAAGGATGCGAGAATACGGGCGGCAGACGCCATGAACACATCCGGTTCGCGGCCGAAGCGGCGTGTTGCTTTCACCAGAGCCCAGTGCGTGTTTACGCAGCTTTGTCCAGACATCTAACGGGGATATGCAAGACATGACCGTTGCCGAGATACGTCAAGCGGTGATCGACATTCTTTCCGATATTGCTCCGGACCAAGACCTTTCTGCGCTGAATGACGAGATGAGCTTTCGAGAGCAGCTCGAAATGGACAGCATGGACTTCCTCGACATCGTCATGGAGCTCCGCAAGCGCTACCGAATTCAGATTCCCGAGGAAGACTACCCGCAACTGGCCAGCATGGCGAGCACCGTGGCCTATCTCGAACCGATCATGAAAGACATGCCGAAAAAGTAAACCGGCGGCGGCAACGTCGGAAGCCAAGCCGCGGCTGACAAAGCGAGGACTCCACCAACAGCAGCCTCGCCCATTAGGAACAACTTCTTTCAAACCCATGGACCGGCCGTGGATTACGATACGATCATCATCGGGGCGGGAATGTCGGGCTTGGCCGCCGGAATCCGCTTGGCCTTGGCCGGCCAATCCGTGTGCATCGTCGAACAGCACAGCGTCATCGGCGGTTTGAACTCGTATTACAAGCGTCATGGCCGCCGCTGCGATGTGGGCCTGCATGCCCTTACGAACTGCGCCTCGCCTTCCGACCGGCGCGCACCGCTGAACCGGCTCTTGCGTCAGCTCCGAATCGGACGAAACGAGTGGGCATTGCGGCCGCAACGATCGTCGCGGATAGCGTTTCCGGGCGTTGAACTGCGTTTCAATAACGACTTCCTTCTGTTGTGCGAACAGGTTCGGCAGCACTTCGGCGAAGAGGCCGCCCATTTGCAGCGTCTCGCGCAATCGCTGCCCGCGTACGATCAATATGCCGATCCCTCGCTGCAAACCTCGGCGCGGCAGTTTGTCGCCGGTTTCATCCGCGATCCGCTTTTGGCCGAAATGCTTCTTTGTCCCCTGCTCTTTTACGGCGGGCCGACCGAACATGACATGACCGTCGGGCAATTCGCGGTGCTGTTCCGCTCGATCTTTCTCGAAGGATTGGCCCGGCCAGCCGAGGGCGTGCGTGTCATCCTCCAGTCGCTCAGTCATCAATTCCGGCGGTTGGGCGGCGAGCTGCGCATCCGCGCCCGCGTGGCCGAATTACTGACGCGCCACGGCGCGATTCAACGGGTGCGTTTTGCTGACGGCCGGGAGGCCGCTGCCCGACGGGTGATCTCATCAGCCGGATTTTACGAAACGATGCGGCTGTGCGGGCCGTCTTACGGCACGGTCGGCGCCGACGCCAAGCGCATGTCGTTCGTCGAGGCCGTTGTGCGGCTCAGCAGGCCGACGGAGCAGTTCGGCCGAAACGATTCCATCGTGTTTTTCAATCGTAGCGAGCAGTTCGCCTACCAACGGCCCAAAGGATTGATCGATTCGCGTTCGGGCATGGCGTGTTTTCCCGACCATTTCGAGTTCGACTCGCCCGCCGACGAGCGGGTGGTTCGGCTTTCGTGTTTAGCCGATTACGGCCATTGGGCTCGGCTGAATCGCGACGAATACACTCACGCAAAGAAAACGACGTTTGAGCAATTGGCAGCCGCTGCGGCGGAAGTCGTCGGCGATGTGCGTCCGCTGGCTGAAGATGTCGACCTTTTCACGCCCTTGACCATCGAACGGTTCACCGGTCACGATGGCGGATCCATCTACGGCGGCACGAGCAAACGATACGACGGGACGACGCCCATTTCCAATCTTTTCGTGTGCGGAAACGATCAGGGATTGGTTGGTGTTGTCGGCGCCCTGATGAGCGGAATCACAGTGGCCAATCGGCATGTCCTTTCCGAAAGCGGCGCCCGGACCATAACGGTCTGACCGGCCGAGGGAGGTCCTCCGGCCGTCAACTGCCAAGATTGGGTCGATCGGCCCGTCGCGGTCGCCGGACAGGTCGCCGCACCGTCGGCCCATGCCGCCCCCGGAGTCTGCTTTCGCCAACAGATGGGCGAAAGCTGCCTGCTTGATGAAGCGGCAATCCGACTTGTTGACAAGCCAATCCGAAAGCGATGATCGACCGATGAACGCACATTCTTCCCGCCAGCGCGCGGGCGACCCCCAGTTTTCTTCTTACGATGTCGTAGTGATCGGCGCCGGGTTGGCGGGGCTGACGGCGGCAAACATCTTGGGCCGCGCCGGCCACCGCGTGCTTTTGCTCGAACAGCATGACAAACTGGGCGGGCTCGCCACGTGGTTCAAACGCAAAGGGCACATTTTCGATGTCTCTTTGCACGGTTTTCCCGTGGGAATGATCAAGAGTTGCCGACGCTACTGGAGCCCCGAGATCGCCGACGCGATCGTTCAACTCAAACGGATTCATTTCGACAATCCGATGTTCTCGCTGGAAACAACGTTCGACCGTCGCGACTTCACGCGATTGCTCGTCGAACGATTCGGCGTCGCGCCGCCGGCGGTTGACGCGTTTTTCGACGCAGCGCGGCAAATGAACTTCTTCGACGATCAATCGGTCACGACCGCCGATTTGTTCGAGCGATACTTCCCGGGCCGCGAAGACGTGGTGCGTTTGCTAATGGAACCGATCACCTATGCGAACGGCTCAACGTTGGAAGATCCGGCCCTGACCTATGGAATCGTTTTCTCCAATTTCATGTCGAAGGGCGTTTACACCTTCGAGGGCGGCACCGATCGTTTGATCGGAATGATGGCCGACGAGCTTCGCCGCAACGGCGTCGATGTGTGCCTGCGATGCAATGTCGATCAAGTCCTCTGCGAAGGCGGACGAGTTCGCGGGGTCTTGGTCCATGGGAGGCCGATCGCCGCCCGCGCGGTCGTTTCCAATGCCAATCTTCTGGGAACGATTTTCGACCTGGTTGATGCCCGTCATTGGCCTGCCGACTTCCTCGAACAAGCCCGACAGGTTCGCTTGAACAATTCGAGCACGCAGGTTTATTTCGGAATCCGCGCCGGCGACACGATCGACGAAGAGCAGTGCGGCGACCTGCTGTTCACGTCAACCGCGCCGCGGTTCTGCGCTCAGTCGTTGCTCAGCCGCGACGTCACCAGCCGCACCTTCTCCTTCTACTACCCGCGGACGCGTCCCGGTCACAATCGCTGCACCATCGTGGCCAGCATGAACTCGCAGTTTGCCGATTGGGCCGATCTGCCGCCAGAGGAGTATCGCCGCGCCAAGCAGGCCTTGATCGACGACACGCTGCAATGCCTGGAAAAGTATGTGCCCGACGTCCGCCAACGGATCGATTGGATGGAGTGCGGAACGCCGCGGACCTTCGCCCGCTACACCAAACACTGGCAAGGAGCCAGCTTCGGCACGAAGTTCGAGGGCCTGGCCGTCAGCCGCGCCATGCCGAACGTGATCGGCGGGCTCTACCATGCCGGCAGCGTGGGCATTATCATGTCGGGCTGGCTCGGGGCCGTCAACTACGGGGTGATCGTCGCCAACGAGGTGGACGCGTTTCTGTTGAACAACAGCTCTCAGTCGTCTTTCTCCGAGGAGACCGCATTGCCGTGAGTCGCGACGAAATCCTGGCGGCCATCCCGCATCGTCCGCCTTTTTTGCTTGTTGATCGAATATTAGAGCGATCAGCCGATCGAATCCGCTGTTCAAAACGGTTCGACGAAAAGGAGTGCTTCTTCGCCGGGCACTATCCCGGGTTTCCGATCGTTCCCGGTGTTCTGCTGTGCGAAGCGGCCATGCAGGCAGGGGCGGTCCTCTTGTCTGCTCACGCCGAGATTAACGGCAAGATTCCCGTGGCCACGCGGATCGGCGATGTTCGCTTCAAACGGATGGTGCGTCCGGGCGACACGGTCGAAATCGAAGTCGAGTTGGTCGAGCGCATGGCCGGGGCGTTCTTTCTCAAGGCCAAGGTTTCGGTGGAGACTTCGGTGGCCGCCCGGCTGGAGTTCGCATGCACGTTGGCGCCGATGCCCGACGACGCCCCGGGCCGGCAAGCTCGCTATTGATCGGGCGGCTGCAATACTCCATGATTCCGCGGTTGGGTGATAATGACCGACATTCTGCAACTGAGCGGCAAGCGATTCTTAGTGTTCGGCGTGGCCAATCGAAAGAGCGTCGCCTACGCGATCGGACGGCAGCTTGCTGCGGCCGGCAGTCACTGTGATTATGTGGTTCGCGACGAGGCAATCCGCCAACGGGTGGAACCGCTTCTCGAAGCCGCGGCCGTGGACTGCTGCGACCTGACTGACGACCGCCAAATCGAGGCACTTGCCGCCGCGCTCTCCGCCCGCGGCGCCCGCTACGATGGGCTGGTTCATTCCGTCGCCATGGCCGACTATCAGGAGGGCCCCGTTCCCTTTCATGAAACGCCGCGAGCAGCCTTTCTTCGGGCGGTCGATGTGTCGTGCTTCTCTCTGCTGGCAATTTGCAATGCCTTGAAGGATCGTCTCAACGCCGACGCATCGGTGGTGACAATCTCTATTTCGACCACGCGAATGGCCAGCGAAAGCTACGGGTACATGGCCCCGATCAAGGCGGCGTTGGAGTCGTCGGTGGCGTTTCTGGCCAAGTCGTTCAGCCGATTCTCGCGCGTGCGATTCAACGCGGTTGCGCCGGGGCTGCTGAAGACGTCGGCCTCGGCGGGCATTCCCGGCTACGTCGACGCATACCTTTACGCCGAGCAGGTGATTCCCCGCAAGGAAGCAGTTCGCACCGACGAAGCCGCTGCGGCGGCCCTGTTCCTCCTCAGCCCCCTTTCGAGCGGCATCAATGCGCAGACGATCGTGGTCGATGCCGGAATGTCAATCAATTACTTCGACCGAGAAGTCATCAAGAAGGTCGTCAACTGATCCCGCTGCGGTCGGTTGATTTCACGGCGGCCGAGCGCTCCGTCCGCTGCGGCTTCGGAGCCGCGCAACTGCTTGCCGCCGAACTATGCGACCACGCGACGGTACACGCCCGCAACCGCCTGAGCCATGGCCTTCGCCGAGAACTTCTCGTCGTGCCGTTTCAGGGCGTTGCGTCCGAGTTCGGCGGCGTCGATCGAGCCGCTGAGAATGCGGGCAACGCCGTCGGCCAAAGCAGTGGCGTTGCCGGGGGCCACCACCACGCCTTCGCGACCATCGCGGACGACCTCGGGCACGCCTTCCACCTCAGTGGCAACCACCGGCAGCCCCTGGGCCATCGCTTCGAGCACAACCATCGGCATGCCTTCACCGAACAGGCTGGGCAACACGAAGAGGTCGAACCGACGCATCTCGCTTTCCACGTCCCGAGTGAAGCCCACCCACTCGACCATCGATTCGACCCCCAAACGCGAACAAAGGGTTTTGATTTCCGATTCGTATTCCGGCGTTTCAAACCCGCCGACGGCCCGCAACCGCACCTCAAACCCTCGCCGCCGCAGCTCCACCAGCGTTTGAAGGAGCACTTCCAAACCTTTCCGCGGGCGAAACAGAGCGACAACGCCGAGCGTGCAAGGGCGGCCCGACGACGCTTGCGCGGTTCGCTCTACTTGCTCGGCAAGGTCAGCCTCTTGGCGATGCGGAACGCCGTTGGGCACAACCTGAATCTTTTCGGTTGCAACGCCGCGATCGACCAAGTAGCGGCCGAGACTCTCCGAAACAGCGACCAACGCCTTCGATTGACGGAACGCCAGACGCTCAACAATCGCGTTCAGCCGGCAGCGAAGGTGATTGGTGGTGTCGCGTGTCGTCGGGCTGTGGACGTGATGCACCAGCGGAATGCCTGTCCACTTGGAAGCCAGGGCGGCGATCAAGGCCGAACGAGGTCCGTGAGAGTGCAACACGTGATAGCCGCCTTGCCGGATCAATCGCACCAAACGCCAAACCGCCCGAAGATCGAACCGCCCCTTCATTTCGATTTGATGGACCGGGGCGTCGCCACAACGCCGAGCCTCGACGAACTTGCCCTTCTTCAGACAGGCGAAGCCGACCGAAACGCGATAGCCCGGAAGCTCGGCGGCCAGGAGGTCTTGAACCCGCTCCGCCCCGGCATAGTGCTCGCCGTTGATCACGTGCAAAACGCGAATCTCGCCGCCGATCGGCCGAGAAGCGGAATTCGATTCGCGGACAGCAGCCGGGCGATGCGTAATGGCGGTGGCAGTGGTCATTGGGGCGTTCTCGTTGGCTCTCGTTGCGACTGACGCAGAACGAGTAAATGCAACTCCAAAGCCGCAGTACGGGCTAAACAAGGCCGCACCGCAGCACAAAAGCCGCAACCCATTGCCGCGCATCTATTTACAGCACTTCCATTACCTTTCAAAGAACGGCCGCCCTGTCGTCATGCCTTGCACGGCATGTTGATGTTCGGCTACAACGTGTTGCATTGAGCCGACTTCGTGTAACTGTTCGCCGGCGCGGCGCATCGAACCCTATAGACCTTACAAACTTGCGGGCACTGCCATGAACTGCGACGACCTGTTGCGCGCGTTGAACGAGTTTGTCGACGGCGAGGTGGACCCCTCGATTTGCGACACGGTTCGGGCGCATTTAGCCGACTGCAATCCGTGTCAGATTGTCGTGGACAATATCCGCCGAACCATCACGCTCTACAAAGCCGGTGAACCTATCCCGATGCCGCCAGAGCTTTGCCGACACCTCCGCGAGGTGCTCAAGGCGAAATGGTCGAAGCACTTCTCGTGTTCGCAGGGTTAGACGCTGCCGGAATAGGCCCGACCCCATGCCCCCGTTGATGGGATCGTTCGCGCGAAGACAGAGAGATCGCCAGTGCGTTGATTGCCTCGATGGGAATATGCGAGCGGGACGGTTGTTTCGCTTGCGAACTAGGCCGGTCGTTTTGCGATTCCGCAACTTCGATCAGCAAACGAATAGATGGGAGACGATTGAAAATGGATGGCAAAAGCCTTTCGATGTTGTTCATGCTCGTGGTTGCTTGGTTCGTCTTGAATCGCTGGGTGCTGCCCTTCTTCGGAGTGAACACGTGCATGTCGTGCAGCACTTCGTGCCAACCGCCGAGTCGGCCGACCGTTATCTATTCGGCAGATCGCTCAGAGACACCCGCGGAGAGCGATGAAGACCAGACGCTCCGTTCAGCTCCATCCAAGCCCGAAACAATCCAGAACCTTCCGTAGCCGATTTCTGTTCGCCTCGGCCTCGATCGGCAAGGGTCCGGGATGCAACGCGGCCCATCGCATTCGCCGCAGTAACGCCAGCTCTCCAAAATTGGCGAAATGCGCAAGACGGGCCGACTTTTCGCCCAGCATCAAGCGCATGATACGCTCGATGCAACGCTATCTTCCTGGCGTTCTTTGGCGGGCTGTTTTTCGCTGCGGCTTGCGGCCTCTGGCCATTTTCAACCGCCCTCAACAGCAGCGAGACGCTCGCCGGTTTTGCCTGCCGCTCCCAGTTGAACAACGCCCGCGAGAGGATCAGAATGATGGTGCGACAGGCTAACCATGTGCGAAGGAACGCACCTTCTCGCGGCGGCTGAGGCGACGAGCATGGGCGGCTTGGCTTTTCCGCAAGTGTGATTTCGCCCTGCGACCTTGCCCCGCAAGCTTGGCGAACGACGACAGGAAATTCGCGTTGCGTTCGGTCTGTCGCGGGTTGCCGATGAGCGTCTTATAGCGTTATACAACGTCGTGCCAGGTGATCAATCAACCTGTCGTTCGCTGCCGCCTTTAGAGGTTCAATCGCCATGCATTACCCTTGGTGGTACGTGCCCTATCTGACATCGCCGATGCTGATTGCGGCTGTTTCCGTTCTCCATGTGCTCGTATCGCATTACGCGGTTGGGGGCGGACTGTTTCTGGCCTTCGAAACCGCTTACGCTTACAAGCGCAACGACCGCGACTATCTGGCCTACCTCAAACGCCACGCAAAGTTCTTCGTGCTTCTTACGGTTGTTCTGGGGGCGATCACGGGCGTCGGAATCTGGTGGACGATCGGTTTGGCGTCGCCACTGGCCACGGAGGTGTTGATTCAGACCTTCGTGTTCGGATGGGCAACCGAGTGGGTGTTCTTCGTCATCGAGCTGACGGCCGCATTTATCTTCTTGTACTATTGGGGGCGTTTGCCGCCGCAGATTCACGTTCGGATCGGATGGCTTTACGCGGCTTCGGCCTGGATCAGTCTGGTGTTGATCACCGGCATCACCGCCTTCATGTTGAACCCGGGCAAGTGGCTCGATCAGCCCGACTTTTGGACGGGCTTTCTCAATCCCCAGTTCCTGCCGCAAACGATTGCGCGCACTGGCGGGGCGTTGCTGCTCTCGTCGCTTTATGTCTATCTTCATGCGGCCATTGTCATCAAGGATCAGCGATTGCAGCGGCAGATCGAACAGCGTTCGACAAGGCCGGCCCTTCTCGGCGCGGTGATGATCGCTCTGGGCGGACTAGCCTGGTACTTCTTCCTGCCCGAGTCAGCCATTCGCGCCCTTTCGGCCGCCGCCGCGCTGAACGTGCTGATGGGACTGCTCTTCGCAGCAACGATCGTGGTTTTCGCCGCCCTGTTCTTCGGGCCGTACCTCAACCCGGGCTGGCTGCACTCCCCCGGCTTTGCCGGTTGCTTGTTGGCCTTCGGCTTTATCGCGTTCAGCACGGGCGAGTTCATCCGCGAGGCGGTGCGAAAGCCCTACATTGTTTACAACGTAGTGTTCGGCAACGGCATTTTTCCCGAAGAAACATCGCGGCTTCGCCGTGAGGGATATTTGCAGGGCGGCACATGGACCGCGCAATACGTTCGGGCGAAATATCCTCAAGTGGTAGTGGACGGCCGCATCGACGACGACCGTTTGCGCGCCCTTGATCGGAACGCCCAGGTGGACTTGGGGGCCGTAATCTTCCAATACCATTGCAACGATTGCCATGCCCCGGCCGTCGGCTACTCGGCCGTGGGACCGTTGATTCAGGGCTGGTCGTCGCAGATGCTCGCCGACCTCGTCGATGAATTGCACGTCAAACGCTTCACCATGCCGCCGTTCTGCGGCACCGAGGCCGAACGCGACTTGCTCGTGGCCTACCTGCAGACCATCGCCCCCCCGCCGCCGCACGGCATGCGGCTCAACGGCAGCAGCACCCGATAAGACGGAAAGAACCCATGGACCCTCAAGCCTTGATCGATACGACCTATCTGGCTCCGCTGCCGGCGCCGCTTTGGTTCATCCAGTTCTTTAAGGTGCTGGGCTTCGTTTTGCATTTGGTGTTGATGAACCTGTGGTATGCCGGCGTGCCTGTCGCCGTTGGGCTTTGGCTCAGTGGTCGCGCCCACGGACGGCGATGGACCACGCGACTCATCGCGCAAATGCCGCTGATCATCGCATTCGGGGTGAACTTCGGCATCGTGCCCCTGCTGTTCATTCAGGTGGCATACGGCAAGTTCTTCTATCCGGCAACGATACTGATGGCCTGGACGTGGTTCTCAGTATTCGTACTGCTGACGTTCGCCTACTACGGCATCTACTTGTTCGCGCATGGGCTGAAAACGTATGGTCCCAACCTGCCCAAGAGGTTTGCGGCGGCCGGTTGGGTTTCGGCACTGATCTTCGTGGCTCTGGGGTTTGTATTCGCCAACGCCATGAGCCTGATGTCGAATGTGGCGGCCTGGCCCGGTCTGCTGCAAGACCACTCCGTCCACGGTGCAGCCCTTGGGACCGCGATGAACCTTTGCGACCCATCCCTTTGGCCGCGGTGGTTAATGCTTTTCGGGCTGGCGCTGACCACGCTGAGCGTTTGGACCGTGGTTGACGCTGCGTGGTTCGCGGGAAACGAGTCGCCGGAATATCGCCAGTGGAGCTGCGGCTTCGCATGGAAGACCCATACGGTCGGCATGCTCATCTTCGCCGCCATGGGGGCGTGGTATGTGTTCGGCGCCTGGCCCGAGGACGTTCGTAACCGGATGCTGCACGGCCCGATGATTGCGCACACGCTGCTGACCGGCGCGATTCCCGGCGTCGTGTGGTTGCTGCTCGCCTGGGGAGCGCGTGCTTCGTCCTCGTCGGTCGCCAGAACGCCCCCCGGCCGCGGTTGGGCGTCAACGGTCTTCATCGCCCAAGTCGCCGTTCTCGCCATCAACGCGGTGACTCGGCAGATCGTTCAGAACATCGAACTGCAACGCTACAGCGCATCGCTCTGGAAAGAGACGGCCACACAGTGGAGCCCGATGGCCTTGTTCCTAGCCGTTTTTGTGCTTGGAGTTGGCGTGGTGGCCTGGATGGTTTTGCAAGTGGTCCGTGCGGAAAGGGCTTCGGGCTGAGCGTTTGGCGCAGCCAGCGATCGGCCCGGCAGACCAAACCTGGGAAGTTGGAAACCGGCGTCTCTTGCCGAACACGGCGGAGCCGGAAAAGCAGCGGCGCGAGCAAACGGCAGCGGCCAACTCTCTTCGGCTCTTGCCGGCTGTCATCGGCCGCAAGGCGCGGCGGTCACCGACCATTACTTCGCCGAAGACGAGTCGCAAAATGCGATCACTGGCCGGGCAGGCGGAACGCCGCATCATACCACGGCGGCCTGCTTGGCCCATTCCTTTCGGCCGAGCGTAACCTTTTTCGGCTTCGGTGATTCCAATAGGTAGAGATACAAGACTAAATCCTGGAATCCGTCGTAGCCGCAAGCGAAAGGCAAATGTTTCGGGCATCGAATCCGAATGTCGGCAACAAACTTAATTGGCCTTTTGATCCGTGCGGATCATTGTTTCCACTTTTAGACACACCATCGGGCAAGAATGCGGCTGTTCGTTTGGCGGAGTCTATCAGGGAACGAATTTGCGGCGGCGCCCTCGCGTGTTATGCCGGCGCCAAGTCACGGTAAGCTTACGGCTAGCGGATACCGTTAGGCCGGTATCGAAACCCAGCGATGGCTGCCGCCAACGCGCCGCAGCCCACTCGCCTTTAGGAGCGTGCCATGCAGTCCCAAGCACGATGGAAACGACTGGCTAGCGTGTTCGGTTCGCTAACTCGTGTGCTCGTTTTTCTGATGTTCTCGGCGGGCGTTGTGGTCTTGCTCTTGTTCCTTGCCGGCAAGTTCCACACGAAGGTTCCCGTTGAATCCGCCGGCGCGACAGGGCGGGCGATCCCGCCGGGAACAGTGATTGTGGCGGTTGAGCCGGTCGAGACTCCGCGATTCGAGTCGGCCGTGGGCTCCGTGCGGGCTGTCCACGAAACCAGCGTCGGATCGAAACTCTTGGCCCGAGTGCTCGAAGTCAATGTCCGGTCCGGCCAAGCGGTTGAAGCGGGCGACGTGCTGATCCGCCTTGACGATACCGACATCAAAGCTCGGCTGAAACAGGCTGAGGCCTCTCTGGCAGCCGCGCGAGCCCGCTTCGACCAAGCGGCGGCGGATGAGAAGCGTTACGCCAACTTGGTCAAAGATCGAATCGTCAGCCAGCAAGAGTACGATCGCGCCGTGGCGACGGTGAAGTCCACCCAGGCCGAGGTGCGCCGCGCCGAAGAAGCGATAAACGAAGTTCAAGCCATGCTCGATTGGGCGACGATTCGCGCGCCGATGTCGGGCATCGTCGTCGAGAAGAAGGTGGAAGTCGGAGATACAGTCGGCCCTGGGCAAACGCTCGTCGTGCTCTACGACCCGCAACGCATGCAGCTTGTCGCGGCCGTGCGCGAATCGCTCGCCGTGCGATTGGAAGTTGGGCAAACCATCCCAGTGCGGCTTGAAAATCTCGACAAGCAGTGCGAGGGCACGATCGCCGAAATCGTTCCCCAAGCGGCTGCGGCCAGCCGGGCGTTCGACGTGAAAGTCACCGGCCCTTGTCCGCCCGGAGTTTACAGCGGCATGTTCGGCCGAGTGTTGATCCCGCTGGAGAACGAGCGAGTGACTGCGATACCGCGCAGCGCGGTGCGGCGCGTCGGGCAGTTGGAGTTGGTCGATGTTGTTGACAACGGGCGTCTTGTCCGCCGCGCCGTGCGGATCGGGAGATCGCTCGACGATCAACGGGTCGAGGTTCTTTCCGGCCTGAAGGTGGGCGAGAAGGTCGCCCTGACGGAAGGAGGGTCGGCCCATGAGTGAATCGCTTTCAACTCGGGCGAAGCCGGAGCATCATTTCACCAACAAGATCGTTCAGATCTTCCTCGAATCGAATCTGTCGATCATCCTCATTGTCGTCGCCGTCGCTTTGGGGCTGGTCGCGCTTTGGGTGACGCCCCGCGAAGAAGATCCGCAGATCGTCGTCCCCTTGGCCGACGTGTTCGTGCAGTTCCCTGGACGTTCGGCGGCCGAAGTCGAACAACTCGTTGCCACGCCGCTGGAAAAAATACTCTACCAAATCGACGGGGTGGAGTATGTCTACTCGATGAGCAGCCGCGATCAAGCGATCATCACCGTGCGTTTCTTCGTGGGCGAAGACCGCGAGCGGAGTCTGGTTAAACTCTTCAAGAAGATGGATGAGAGCCTCGACTTGGCGCCGCCCGGCGTGACCGGCTGGATTGTCAAGCCAGTTGAGATCGACGACGTTCCGATCGTCACGCTCACATTGACCTCGGCAACGGCCGACGACATGACCTTGCGGCGCACGGCCGAGGAACTCACAGAACGGCTTGCTGCGGTGTCGAATGTGTCGCGAGCCTACGTTGTCGGCGGCCGGGCCCGAAGCGTGAGGGTGCTGCTCGACCCCGAGCGGATGGCCGCCTATGGCGTGGGCCCCGCCGACGTGCGACGGGCGATTGCGGCCACGAACCTTCGTCGCCGCGCCGGCGAACTCCGCAACAACGACGAAGTGATTGAAGTCGAGGTCGGCCAACCCTTCTACGATGCCCGTCAGCTCAACGAATTGGTGGTCGGCGTAACTGATCAACGGCCCGTTTTTCTCAAAGACGTCGCCGCGATCGAAGACGGCGCCGAGGAGGTCGGGAACTACGTCCGCCACGGCTGGGGACCGGCGAAAAGATTCGTGCACCACGAAGCTTTCCCGGGCACTGTGTTGGGACAGAGTCTTCACGCGCCTTCACACGAATCGGAACTCCAAGGCCAAGCGGCGTCTTCAGACCAATCCCCTTCGGATTCGCAGCCCGCTGTAACAATCGCCATTGCCAAGAAGAAGGGAGCCAACGCGGTTTGGGTGGCCGAGGCCGTGCTGGCTGAGGCGGAGCGTTTGCGCGCAGAGATCGTGCCGGAAGACATGGAATTGGTGGTCACTCGCAACTACGGACTGACGGCGGACGAGAAGGTCAACGAACTCGTTGAAGCGTTGGTCGTGGCCGTGATTATCGTTATCGCGCTGCTGACGATGAGCCTCGGCTGGCGCGAAGCGCTGATCGTGGCTGTGGCGGTTCCGGTTGTGTTCGGCCTGACGCTGGCCGTCAACCTGCTGTTCGGCTTCACGATCAACCGCGTCACGCTTTTCGCCCTGATCCTTTCGCTGGGCCTGCTGGTTGACGACCCGATTGTCGACGTGGAAAACATCGCTCGCCATTTCGCCCTGCGAAACAAGGCTACGCGGCGGATTGTGTTGGAAGCGGTCGCCGAAATCCGGCCGCCGCTAATCACTGCCACCCTGGCCGTGATCGTCAGTTTTCTGCCGATGTTCTTCATCACCGGCATGATGGGGCCGTACATGCGGCCGATGGCCCTGAACGTGCCGGTTACGATGATCATGTCGATGGTCGTGGCGTTCACGATCACTCCTTGGCTCTCTTACTTGATGCTGCGAAAGAAGTACGCCCACGGCCACGCAGCAGGGCATCATGCCGACGACGACTTGGAAGCCGTCAAGCAATCGGCGCTGTACAAGCTGTTTTATCCCCTCATGGCTCCCTTGCTCAGTTCGCGATGGACCGCATGGGGATTCCTTTTGACGATGACGCTGTTGACGATCGGCGCCGTCGGGCTGGCCGCGTTGCGAACCGTCCCGTTGAAGATGCTGCCTTTCGACAACAAGAACGAGCTTCTGCTCGTGCTCGACCTGCCCGAGGGAACAACACTCGAGCGCACCGACGCAGCCGTTCGCGATTTCGAAGACTATTTGGCCCATGTTCCCGAGGTGGTCAACTACATCAGCTACGTCGGCGTCGCCTCGCCGATGGACTTCAACGGGCTTGTTCGGCATTATTACTTGCGCCGCGGCGACCACCTTGCCGAGGTTCGAATCAACTTGGCGGCAAAGAAGAACCGCCGGCAACAGAGCCACGGCATCGGGTTGAGAATGCGGCCCTCATTGCACGAAATCGCCGCGCGCCACGGTGCAACGCTAAAACTGGTCGAAACGCCGCCCGGGCCGCCCGTCATCGCCAGCATTGTCGCCGAAGTGTACGGCCGGGCCGACGATTCCTACGAGAAGATCCTCGCTGCGGCCGATGTCGTCCGAGAGCGGCTGGCCCGCGAACCGGGCATTGTCGATCTCGACGACGTGCGCGAGGCGCCGCAAACTCGGGCCGTCTTCATTCCCGACACGGAAAAAGCGGCGATCAACGGCGTTTCGGTGGAGGACATCAGCGCGACGATTCGCGCGGCCTTTGGCGACGCGGTGGGAACGATCCACGACCCGCGCGAACGCAATCCCCTGAAAATCGAATTGCGCATTCCCATCGACCGCCGCGCGACCCCTCTGGAATTGACTCGGTTGCACGTCAAGGGACGAGAGGGCGCGTTGGTGCCGCTGGCCGAGCTGGGCCAGTGGACGGAAGAACGCCGCGACCAAATGATTTATCACAAGAACCTGAAACGCGTAGCCTACGTTTTCGCGGAAACGGCGGGACGTCCGCCCGCCGACGTGATCGTCGATGTGCTGGCCGATCGCGTTGTCGCAACCGAGAACATCAGCTCTCCGCCGCCTGCGGGCGCACTGAACGTCGGTCCCGGCTGGGTGGCCGCGAGCGAACCGCGACCGACGGCTAGCCGCACCTTCTTTCACAACGGCAGCGGCATCGCGTGGTCAACCCCGCCCGGCTTTCGCATCGATTTCGCGGGAGAAGGCGAATGGCAGATCACGCTCGATGTCTTCCGAGACCTGGGATTGGCTTTTGCCGCCGCGATGGTGGGCATCTATGTTCTGCTGGTGGCCCAAACCGGCTCGTTCACCATTCCCGTGGTGGTGATGCTGGCGATTCCGCTGACCGTGCTTGGGGTGCTGCCGGGCTTCTGGCTGCTGAACATGGCCAGTGCCGAAAATATCGGCGGTTACCTCGACCCGGTGTATTTTACCGCCACAGGGATGATCGGAATGATCGCCTTGGCAGGCATTGTCACTCGCGATTCGATCATCCTGGTCGATTTCATTCATCTCTCCCTGGCCCGAGGGCGGTCGCTCTTCGACGCCATTATGGAGAGCCGTGTCGTGCGACTCAGGCCGATCCTGCTGACCGCCGGGGCCGCGATGCTCGGCGCCGTGCCGATCATCATCGACCCGATCTTTTCCGGATTGGCGTGGTCGCTGATCTTCGGACTGTTCGCCTCCACGCTATTCACGCTTTTCGTGATTCCCGTGGCGTATTGGCTGATCTACGACCGGGTGCCGGGCCATGGCTTGCACCACTCGACCATGGACGAAGAGTCGCCGTAATAGCAGCGCCCGAGGACGAAGTGCGGCAGCCGCGTAAACTATCTCTCTTTGTTGCCTAGCGCGCGCCGCCGGCGGCGTTTTGATTTGCCGAGGGATCGGTTCGCGACAGCGCCTGGGGCTCTTCGACTGCCGAAACAGTCTTATGAGCCGGCGTTACGCATTGTCTCTTGCAGGGCGCGAATATCCGGTTGATAGGTGGTCGAGTCGAGCAGGGCCAGGGCGATGAAAAGCAGCAGCGTCAACAACGCCGAAAGAAAAACCACCGCATTGAACGGATGATCGTAGCGCAAGTGCATGAAGTACAGAACCACCAGCGCGGCCTTGATCGTTGCGATGATCAGGGCAATCCAAACGTTCCAACGGCCCAGGTCGAACCATGTGGCCGCCACGGTCAGAAAGGTGAGCAGCATCAACGCGATGAACACCGCCAGAAGCACCGGCAACGGAACGACATGGGCATAGTGCGCCGACGCTGAACTGTCGTGCTTGTCGTGAGAGTGTTCGCTCATTTCCTTCTTCCGTCGTGAACTTCTCGCCGCCTGATATTCGCAATCCCCGCACGCCGCCGAATTTCGTTCCCGCATGGCCGGGGCCACGCGCCGGCATCGTCCCCGGCCACGACTCCGGCGGGCGATCATCGCCCGAGGCCTCGCCCCTGTCCGCGGCCGACCGAATCAATGAATCAAATACAACAGCGGAAAAAGATAGATCCAAATCAGATCGACCAAGTGCCAATAGAGCCCGACGAAATCGACCGGACCAAAATACAGCGGCCCGAAATGACCCTTGATCGAGCGCACCAGCACCCAGGTGATCGCGCCCATGCCGGCCAAAACATGCAAGCCGTGCAAAGCCGTCATTCCGAAGTAACAACCGAAAAAGGGAAACAGTCCGGCGGCCCGGCGGGTGGCTTCGGCGTCGTCCACCTCTTCGCCGTGCTCGGCAAGATGCTTTCGCACGTAATCGGCGTCGGGTTGATATCCTCGCTCGGGCGCGGGCGAGTCTTTTCGCAACCAACCCAGCGCCACGAACCAAGCGATGCGCTCTTGCCCAGGCACCAAGCCGTGGTCCCATTTCGCCTTGTATTCCACGAACTTCACGCCCATGAATCCCACGCCGCAAAGCAACGTGACGATTAACGAACCGACCAGCAGCCGGCGGCGGTCGGTTTGCGCCGCAGAGACGGCCAACGCCATCGTCAAGCTGCTGAAGATCAAGACGCATGTGTTTACCGCGCCCAGATAGCGATCGAGAAAAAGATGGCCGTCTTGGAACATTTCCGGATGGTTGGCACGATACACCGAGTATGCGCAGAACAACCCGCCGAACAGCAAAATCTCGGTCAGCAAAAACAGCCACATCCCCAGCTTGCCAGCGGCAAACTGTTGCCGCGGCGAGTCGAAATGGTGCGCCAGGAAGGGCGCATGATTGTCGTGCGTGGCTTGGTCTGCTTCGGTCATAGCGATGATCACGGCGTTAGGCGACGCGAACATAGTCGTTCGATCGCGGGTCGAACCTCAATTTGCTGTAGTCGTATGGGTCGCCAACCACCGGCGGCGTTGTGAAGTTTTCGACGGGCGGCGGGGAGCTGGTCTGCCACTCCAGCCCGGCTCCGCCGTAAGGGTTTCGGGGGGCGGGCCGCCCGGCGACGATCGAAACAAGAAGGTACCCGGCCATCATGATGAACGCCGCGGCCACCAAATACGATCCCAGCGACGAAAGCCAGTGGCCGCCGTGGAAGTCGGGGTGGGCGGGCAGCAGCTTCTCGTAATCGTAGTAGCGGCGCGGCATGCCGCGCGACCCGCTGACGAACTGCGGGAAGAACGTGTGGTTGAAGCCGACGAACAACAGCAGAGCGGTGAACTTGCCCCACGCGTCGCTGTACATCTTGCCGGTGATCTTCGGCCACCAATAATGAATGCCGGCGATAAAGGCGATGGCCGTGCTTCCCATCATCGTGTAGTGGAAATGCGCTACGATGAAATAGGTGTCGGTCAAATGCACGTCGGTAGAAAGCGAGCCGAGGAACAGGCCCGTCAGCCCTCCAATGCCGAAAAGAAAGATGAACATCAGCCCATAGCACATCGGCGTTTCCAGAGAGATCGAGCCTTTATACAGCGTCGAGAGCCAGTTGAACACCTTGATGGCCGAGGGGATCGACACGCTGAACGTCAGAGCGCTGAAGATCATGCTGGCCAACCGCGTTTGGCCGCTGACGAACATGTGGTGCCCCCAAACCAAAAAGCCGAACAGCGCAATGGCAATGCTGCTATAGGCGATGAACCGATAGCCGAAGATATGTTTTCGGCTGAAGACGGAGATGATCTCGCTTGTGATTCCCATGCCCGGCAAAATCATGATGTAAACGGCCGGGTGCGAGTAGAACCAGAAGAAATGCTGGAACAGCACCGGATCGCCATTGAGCGACGGGTCGAAGAATCCGATGCCGAACAACCGTTCCAAAGCAAGCAGAAGCAGAGTGATTCCGAGGACCGGAGTGGCCAAAAGCTGAATGATCGCCGTGGCATACAAGGCCCAAACGAACAGAGGCATTTTGAACCAACCCATCGCCGCCGGCCGCATCGTGTGGACGGTGGCGATGAAATTGACCGCGGTGAAAATCGAACTGAACCCCAAAATGAACGCACCAACCACGGCCGCCACCACACTGCTCTGACCGGTGGTCGTGCTGTACGGGGTGTAGAATGTCCAGCCCGTCTCCAGCCCGCCGGTGATCAGCACCACAACGAAGAAGACGGCGCCTCCCCAAAACATGTAGAGGCTGGCCAGGTTCAGCCGCGGAAACGCCACGTCTTTCGCGCCGAGCATGATCGGCAGCACGAAATTGCCTAAAGCGGCCGGAATGCCCGGAATAATGAACAAGAACACCATGACCGCGCCGTGCAAGGTGAACATGTGGTTGTACATGTCGCGGCCCATGATGGTTCGCCCCGGCGCAATTAGCTCGGTTCGCACCATCAAGGCGAAAACGCCGCCGAGAAGGAAAAAGGCGAGAATGGAGGCGAGATACATCACCCCGATCCGCTTATGATCCAGGGTGAACAGCCACGACATCACGCCCCGTCGCGCGGTCAGATAGTTTTCTGCGGATCGAGGGCTTTCGACGGCAACTTCAGACATGCCAGACCAGTCCGTATTCCGAATAATGGATTCATGCGATAAGGAAGGCGGCCGACAGCGAAACACATCGGCCGATTGTGTACGACACAACCGCTCAACCGTCTTCCGCCGTCTGCGGCTTTCGTGCGAAATCAGACGGCCCCCCAATCACAAACTCAACTGCCCTAAGGAGCAAAGGCCGGGCGCTAGGGCGACTCGCCCTTGGCCGAGCCGCCCAATGACTTGATGTACGCGATCAGGTATCCGATTTCTTCATCGCTCAGCACGCCCTTGAAGGTGGGCATCTGATTGACGAACCCCTCACGAATCCGCTTGCCCGGTTCAAGGATCGATTCGCGAACATAGTTCTCGTCCACCACGGCCGTGCTGCCGTCGGTCATCCGATGCGTCTCTCCCCAAATGCCCAACAGTGTGGGCCCCGTGCCCGCTTTGCCGTCCACCGAATGGCATTGCGCGCATCCACGGCGCCGGTGCAGTTCTTCGCCGGCCTTTTCGGGCGGCAGCTTCTTGAGGAAGTCCCCGGCCTCGCGCAGCCAAGCGGCGAACTCGGCCGCTTCCAGCACGACCACTTTGCTCAGCATGTCGGCGTGCCCCGAACCGCAGTACTCAGCGCAGAACAGACTGTACTCGCCGGGCTTGATCGCCTTGAACCACATCTTCGTATAGCGCCCCGGCACCAAATCCTGCTTCACGCGAAAATCGGGAATGTAAAGGCTGTGGATCACGTCGTCGCTGGTCATCACCAGCCGTACGGGCTCGGCCGCGGGAACGTAGAGTTTGTCGTCCACATAGCCGTTGGGATACTTGAAAAGCCAAGCCCACTTCTTGGCAATGACGTTGATCTCGTACGCGTCGCGCGGCGGCGTGCGCATGTCCATGTAGCCTTCAAACCCGTAGTAGAACATCAAGCACACGAGGATCACCGGGATGACGCTCCAGAGCAACTCCAGCGCCGTATTGTGATGCGGCGACTCTTCGACCTCTTGCCGGTCCGGCCGGCGGCGATACCGCAAGACGAACCAGCACATCAACGCCACGATCAGCGCGAAGAAGAACAGCGAAACATACAGAATGAAATTGAACACCCAATCGACATCGCGGGCGAAGGTCGAAGCGCGGTCGGGCAGCCAAAAGTACGGCTGTGAGCCGCTTTGCGCCCAAGGCCCCCAAATGGCCGCGAGGGAGGAAAGAATCTGATTCATCGTTGCCGGCGCCGCAACGCGGCGCGCCTGTTCTTTCGATCGATTCCCACGTTGGTATCGAACAGCAAAAACATTTCAGTCAATAACGCCCCCAGCGAACCCAAAACGCAATCGGCCGCTTCACCCGGCCGGGGGTCGCCTTCCGGATCGCCAGAGACCAATTCACACAACAATCCCGATCGCAACGCAGCGACGCCGCCATAGTGCATCATGCCGTGGAACATCCCGCTAAAGTGCGATTTTCCTTGCTCGGGCATGACGGGCCCGGAGCCCACCGTCGGCCCGATGACGCCGGCCGCGAGAGAATCGGCTCTCTATGGCACGGCTCCGACCGGCTGGTCCAACCTGTTGCTGCGTCCGATCTCTCCTCGCCAAAGTCGCCAGAAAACCACTCCGAGAACGACCAGCATGATCAGCCCGGCTGCCTGCATCAACCGCACGGCCGCCAAGCTGTAACTGCCGCTCCGTCCGTCGTATTGGTAACAGAACAGCAGCACTTCATCCCAAACCGAGCCCACCTGCCCCTGGCCGGCCTCGTACAGCGACAATCGCAGCGTCTCCGAATTGTAGTCCACCCCGCCGATGTAACGCGCAACTCGTCCGTTGGGCGTACACAAGATCAGAGCGGCCGCGTGCAGATACTCGCGTCGCTCGGCCGAATAGACATAACCAAACCCCACCGCATCGGCCAATCGGCGGATGCGATCTTCGTTCGGCGTGACCAAGAATCGCCAAGCGTTCGCATCGGTTGCCCGACCGTAAGCCTTCAGGTACTTCTGCTTCGTCAACTGCGCGCGTTCGGCCGTTTCCAACGGATCGATGCTCACCGTGACAATCCGAAACTGCTCGCCGGCGGTCCATTTCATTCGCTCCAACGCACTGACCAAACCGTCGAGCTGCAAGCTGCACAGCATCGGGCAGTTCGAATAGTTCATCGTTAGGATCACCGGCTTCGTCCCATCGAACACCTCGCCCAAGGTGATCGTCTGCCCCGAGGAATCGACGAAAGCCAAATCGAGCGGAACCTGCGCATCGAACTGCGGAAAAATGCCCACGCCGCGCAATTCGTCGGGCGCCTGTTCCTTTCGCTCGGCCCGCACCATCGCCGGGCCGAACACCAAACCGAACAACACAAGGACGGACAAGACGGATGTCGCTTTCACGGCTCTTGCTCCCTCCCCGTAACACAAACGATCTCAGCAACGCCGCCAGCGGGGAACGCGGCTACTGCGAGCCCTTTTCCGGCTGCTGCGCCGCCTTGGCCGCCAGCTCGTCCACCACCAACTTCATGGCTCGGCCGATCGGAATGGCCACAATCTTCTTCTCGGCATCCAACAAACGGTAATCGGCAAGCTGACCTTCCTGCTGGGCGACCAGCCGGCGCATCTCAGCCGGCGGAACGGCCAGGTCTTTCTCGGCCCGCTGCCGTCCTTCCGCATTGTAATACACCACGATCAGCAAGACGATTACGGCAAACACGATGATCGCCCCAAGGAAGCCGACAACGGCCACCATCGGCGTATTGATGTCTTCGTGACTCGCCAGGGTCTTGCTCTCCACCGAACTATCCTTCCAAAATTAAGCTGCCCCACGGCCGCAATCGACTCTGCCGAGCCGACCAATCCACCGGCCGATGGTCGGCCGCGCACGACCGGCCCGACCAGCCAGCGCAAGCACTCCCTGCCGCTAAAATCCGCCAATATCAATAGCTGTTCTCGAATCGCAGCGATTCGGGCAGCCGCGGATCGGCCAACGGGGCCAGCGCGCAGTGTGAGGCCCAGTGCAGCCAGCCGGCCAACCATAGGCTTCCAACGCCGAACATACAGGCTGCTTCAACCGGAACCGCCCAAACCGCATTCGCCCCCGCCGACGGCCAAATCAACCAAGCCAAGTCGGCCCAGTGCATCACCAACAGCCACACCGCCCAAAAGGCCAGCAGCAACGGGCGACGTTTCACATGTCGCGACAGCAAACCAACCATCGGCAACACGAGGTGGCCGATGATCAAAGCCAGCGACCAGCCCCCCCAAATCCCATGAGCGCGGTGCAAATAATACTCCGTCTCTTCCGGGATGTTGCCGTACCAAATCAGCAGGTATTGCGAGAAAGCGATGTAGCCCCAAAAAACGGTGAAGGCGAACAGCAGCTTCCCCAAATCGTGATCGTGCTCGACGGTAATCGCGTCGCGCAATACACCGGCTGCGCGCAGCCCCACAGCGAACAAAATCATTGCCGACAAGATGGCGACTGCCGCCCCGCTGAAGAAGTACACGCCGAAGATCGTGCTGTACCATGTGGGTTCGAGCGACATGATCCAATCGAACGACGCAAACGTTGTCGTCAGCGCCAGAAGGATCAGCGCCAACGGGCTGAACCGTTCAAAGGCAATGGTCCGCCCCACGTCTCCGTCGGCGTCTTGCCGGACCGAGCCGACGAGGAACAGCCGACCAAGCCAAACCCAGACGGCCAAATAGACTACGGCACGAGCGCCAAACCACGTCGTGTTGAGCCAAGGGCTCTTATGCTGCAACAAATCGCTAGCAGCAACGGCCTCGGGCGCAACCCATGGATACAGCCCGTCGCCGCCCATGAGCACGGGAACCAGCAACGGCAAAAAGAGCACGGCCAGCACCGGCATCACGGCCCCGCATAGCTCGGCCAAGCGGCGAACGCTGACACTCCACCCTGCCCGAGTGGTGTGCTGGACAGCGGTGAAAAACAGCCCGCCCAGCGAAATCGAAGCCCAGAAACACCACGCAACCAAATAAGAGCGAAGAAACCCGCGCCAGCCATCGCCGGCCGCGTTCCCCAACCATGCAGCCAAAGCCAGCAGAACAACGCCGACCGCGGCGCAACCCCACCCGAGCGTCCGAGCACCAGACGGAAGGCGCCATTGTGCCGTCTGCGGAGATGGGCCGTGTGTGTGCTGTGGATTGGTCATGGGGATTCTGCTTGCGGCGATCGCAGGAAGCGACGGCTCGCTATAAAGGTATCCTCACAAGAAGCTTGCAACGGTCAAGGGGCATGGGTTCGGCCCAGTCGGCGATCTCTTGCGCAACCGTCGCTGTTTCAACCACCTAAACGCCGCACCAAGCGCAACTCCGTCTTTCGGACAGTCTCCCTAATCCTCCGACGACCGATCGGCAAGCCGTTGGCGCCACCACCGGCCGCGAGGCAAGCGCCGCGGGCGATGACTGCAATTACTTGAGGTTCGACCGTATCTCCTCGGGCACGTCGTCGATCGTAGCATGGCGACTTCGTTGCAAGGCGCGAATGTAGGCCACAATGGCCCAACGATCCGCCGCTGATATTTGAGCGGAATAGCTGGGCATGGTGCGCCGGCCGGCGGTAATCGTTTCGAACAGCTGACCAACAGGCTGATCAACCACGCTGTCGGCATGGAGGCTCAGCGGCATCGTCCAAGTGCCTTCTTGGCGTTTGACGGCCCGGGCCGAAATGATGCCTGTCACGCCGCCTTCGCCGACTCGACCATGGCACGGCGAGCAATAAACGTTGAACAGCTCGCGCCCGGTCTGCATCATCGGCATCGTAACCGGCATGGGAAACGCCTCAGCCGGCTTCCCGTCGAGAAAACCCCGATAGAGATGCTCGTCTTCCTCGGCCATTCCGAGGGCCACAACGCCCTCGACGTCGGGCCGCGCGGAACGGCCGTCGGCGAAGAGCGGGCTGACGGTTTGCGCCTTGTACTTTTCCTGGAAATCCATGTCTTGAATGATATGGATTCGCGGCTCCGACTTGGGGGCGGCACGGTAAGCGGCCACCAGCAACGGCGGCACCGCCGCCACGATGCACACCGAAAGCAGGCCGATTTTCAGCCATCCCGGATACGATTCTCGACCGGGCAAATCGAACAACACTTCCGTGTGCGTTGCGCCCAGCGAGCTGAGCAATGCCGGCAGTTGATCGGCGTCGAATTTGGGATCAACCGCTTCGATCGAAATGAAAAACCCTGTTCTCCCCGAGTCAACGAAACGCCGGCTGCAAAAAACAGGATGACCGAACTGCGGAAGCAGATTCAGCACCAGGGCGCCGCCAAAAGCGGCGAACGCGGCCAACAGCACCATCAACTCGAAGGTGATTGGAACAAACGCCGGAATGCTGAACAGCGGTTTGCCGCTGATGTTGATCGGGTAGTCGATCGCATTGGTCCAAATCTGCAACGCGAGAGCCAGTCCGATTCCGGTCAGGCCGGCCAGCAGAACGAGCCAGGGCAAGCGGCTCGGCCGCATCCCCATGGCCCGCTCAACGCCATGGATCGGATAGGGGCTGTGAACGTCCCAATTGCGGAAGCCCGCGTCGCGCAGGGCGGCCGCCGCCCGCTTCAAAGCGTCGGGATGGTCAAACTGGCCCAGCACCCCAACGGGCACGGGTTGGCGACCGGTTTCGCTCTTTGCGTTTGACTCAACCATCATTCCGCACCGTTTCGGCGGTTAGCGCATCGGGCAACGGATTAGGCGTCTGACCCACTGTGTCGTCGCGCCGCGATTGGCCGTCTGCTCTCGTTGCCTGACTGCATTCGAACCGTTAGTGTTTTTCCGATCCGTGGGCCCCGGGCAAGATCTGTTTGACCTCGGCCATCGCCACCATCGGCAAATAGCGGCAGAACAGCAGGAAACACGTAAAGAACAATCCAAAACTCCCCACCAGCATCCCCAAATCGACCCAGGTGGGAACAAACATCTGCCAACTGCTCGGCAGGTAGTCTCGGCTCAGAGAGGTAACGATAATCACGAATCGCTCGAACCACATTCCAATATTCACTCCGATGGCCACCAACCACATCAGCCAAGGCGTCGTTCTCGCCCAACGAAACCAGAACAACTGAGGCAAGACCACATTGCACAAAACCATGGTCCAGTATGCCCATGCGTAGGGGCCGGTGGCGCGATTGATGAACACAAACTGCTCGTACGCATTGCCGCTGTACCAAGCCGTGAAGAACTCCAGCCCGTAAGCGTACCCCACCATGCAACTGGTGCCCAAGATCACCTTGTTCATATTGTCGAGGTGGCGCACCGTAATCAGGTCTTTCAGGCCGAAGAACTGCCTGGCCGGCACCATCAGCGTCACCACCATGCCGAACCCGCTGAAGATCGCGCCGGCCACGAAGTAGGGCGGGAAGATCGTCGTATGCCAGCCGGGCAGTTGAGCCACGGAGAAATCAGTGCTCACCACCGAATGCACGCTGAGCACCAACGGGGTCCCCAACGCCGCCAAGAAGAGATAGGCCCGTTCGTAAACATGCCATTGCCGCGCCGATCCCCGCCAGCCTAAGGCAAAAAGCCCGTACAACCGCTTGCGCCACCAACCGGTGGCCCGATCGCGCAGCACGGCCAAATCCGGAATCAGCCCCAAATACCAGAATAGCAGCGACACCGTGAAGTACGTGCTTACGGCGAACACGTCCCACATGAGCGGACTGCGAAACTGCGGCCACATCGCCATCTGGTTGGGATAGGGCGCCATCCAGTAGGCCAACCAGATTCGCCCCATGTGAATTCCGGGGAAGATCAGCGCGCAGATCACGGCGAAAATCGTCATCGCCTCGGCGAACCGATTGATGCTGGTCCGCCATTTTTGCCGGAACAGGAAAAGAATGGCCGAAATCAGCGTGCCGGCGTGCCCAATGCCGATCCAGAAAACGAAATTGGTGATGTCGAACGCCCAGTACACCGGGTGGTTGTTGCCCCACACGCCGATGCCCGTGACGATCAAGTACCCGATCAGCGCAAAGAACATCGCCGCCACGGCCGCGGAAACGGTGAACGCGGCGTACCAAGCGGCCGGCGCCCGCGGCAGTTCGGGAGTGCGCGCCACGATATCGTCCACCTGCGACGCCGTTAGGCCAGGCGTCGTCAACGGAGCCCGATGCCGAGGATCGTCGGACAGGTGTTCGTGTTCGTACGCGGCTGAGACGACGCTCATCCTCTCCCCCACGACGGATTGGGATTGCGAATTCGGGCCATGTAGCGGGTTCGCGCCTTGTGATTCAATTCGGCCAGCAGCTCATACGTGCGCGGATCGGCGAACTGACGGCCAACGGCCGTGCGCGGCTGCCCATCGGCCGGCCCCAGATCGCCGAACACGATGGCCCCGGCCGGACACGCCTGTTGACACGCCGTGACAATCGCCCCGTCACGGACAGATTCTCCCGCGTTCTTCGCCCTGATCTTGGCGGCCTGAATCCGCTGAACGCAATAGGTGCATTTCTCCATCACCCCGCGGCTTCGCACGGTGACTTCCGGATTGGCCCCCATCTTCAATACTTCGTTGCGTGCGTCGGCCAGATGTTTATGATAGTTGAAGTAGTTGAAACGCCGCACTTTGTACGGGCAGTTGTTGCCGCAGTAGCGAGTGCCCACGCAGCGGTTGTACACCATGTCGTTCAACCCCTCGCTGCTGTGAACCGTGGCGTTCACCGGGCAAACACCCTCGCAAGGCGCCAGCTCGCACTGCTGACAGAGCATCGGCTCGAAGGCCACCCCCGGCTGATCCGCCGAGCCGGTGAAGTAGCGGTCGATCCGCATCCAGTGCATTTCCCGGCCGCGGATTACCTGCTCTTTGCCCACCACCGGAATGTTGTTCTCCGCCTGGCAAGCCACCACGCACGCGCCGCAGCCGATGCATTTCGAAAGGTCGACGGCCATCGCCCAGCGATACCCGCGATACTCCGGCTCGTTCCACAGCGACTCTTGGTGCGGCACATGCACCATGTGACGGGCGAAGTCGGGATGCTTCCGATACTCCTCCAAGTCGGCCTGCCGCACGAGCACCGGAGCCCGGCCCGTTTTCGCCTTAAAGCCCGTGGCATCGATGGGGAAGTGATCTTGAACCGTGGCCACCGATTCGCGCCGCCCCGCCTTGTAAACTCCCACCCCCCGAAGCGTCCACGGTTGTTCAGCGGTGCGAAGCCGATAGACACTAGCCCCGACCGAGGTAATGCCGGCCGACACGCTGCCGCCGACCCGCCCCGCTTCACTCCGGCCGTAACCCAGGGCTGCCGTCACAACTCCGCCGGCCACACCCGGCACCAGGCAGACGGGCAATTCCACCTCATTCCCGCGAGCCGAAAGGCGGATCACGTCGCCATCACTCACACCGATCGCCGCGGCCGTCGCCGGACTCATCACCGCGGCGTTGCCCCAAGTCAGCCGAGTGATGGGCTGCGGAAACTCCTGCAACCAAGCGTTATTGGCAAATCGCCCGTCAAAAACGCCTTCGCTCGGCGTAAAGACCACCTCAACGCGATGCTCGGCCGACGATTGCTGCGGCGGGGCCGCCTGTTCGTCGCCATCGAGTCCGCCCGCAGCCAGGGCCGCCAAGGCCACCGCGGGCGCCGGAGGGAGTCTCTTCTCCACGACAACGCCATCGTGCAGAGCCTTTCGCCAACGGCGTTCCCATTCGGCATCGCCGAAAAGCCGCACGAATTGCGACCGCACCAATTGCCGACCTTGCGTTTGCTCCAAACCGGCGGCAATGGCGAGAAGTTCGATCGCCGAGCGGCCGCCGTAGATCGGCTCGATCGTCGGCTGAGCCACGCTATAAACGCCGTCGAGCGTCCGCGAGTCGCCCCAGGATTCCAAGAAGTGCGCTTGCGGCAAATGCCAATCGCACCACCGCGATGTCTCGTTGCGGTACAAACTCAAGTGAATCGAGCAGTCGGCCGCCTCGATCAACGCCGCCACGTCCACATCACCCGGCGCGTCGTACGCCGGATTCCCACCGAGAATCAACAACGTTGACGGCGTCTCATCAAGATCGGCGTCGGTCAAACGCTGAACATCGTCGGGCAGGGCCGAATAATACTGCACTGTTCGCCCGATGACGCCGAGCGTTTGATTAATCCGTGCAACTTGAGGCAGCAACGTCGGATCGTCGGGGCCGACAACGACGCATCGGCCCGGGTGCGAGCGGAGATCATCGGCAATCAATGTCGCCCAGCGATCCCAAGCAGAAGTCTGCGCATCGCTCCGCCCTTCGCCCTCGTTGCCAGCGGCGCGCCGGCCGTCTTCGACAAGCCGACTCAACCGTTCAACGAATTTCGGCAGATCGGAAGGGGCTAGCGACACGCGATGATCCGCGGCCGCCCCCGTCACCGTCAGTCCGCTTTCCACCACGTAAAGTCGGTTCATCTCGCCGGCGGCGGGGTCGCGGCGCGCAGCGAACTGCCGCGTCAACCGCACCCCGTCTCGCGAAACGCCAAAAAGGTCCGCGCCAATACTGACGATGACATCCGCTTGATCCAGATCGTATCGCGCAACCGCTTGAGCCCAAGGCCCCACCGGCTCGTGCTGAAGCCATTTCATGCGGGGCATCGCCTTTCGGAGTTCGCCCCGCAAGAAAGCCAGTGTTGGCGAAGCGCTGGCGCCGGCTACGACGACCAGCCCCGCCCCTTCGGCCGCGCGCAACTCGTCAAACCGGGTTCGAAGCATCGCCAGCGCGCGATCCCAGTCGCGGATTTCGTCGCCTTGGGTTGTCCGCTCCATCGGATCGCGGCTGCGATCGGGATCGTACAACTCCAACGTGGCCGCCTGTGCGAAAACATGGGTGCCGCCCGCACTCTGCGGATGCAGCGGATTGCCCTCGACCTTGATCGGTCGGCCATCGACACAGGTTACAAGCAAACCCAGCGGATCGCCGGCTAAATCCAGCGTCGTGGCGATGCGATACGTCTCGCCGGGCACGCGGCGGTCGGGCCGCTTCGCCAATGGCACAATCTCTTCGCGTTCCCACCGGCAGCCCACCGCCGAGGCCAGCGCCGCCGACGCGGCTACAAGTTGGAGCCAACGCCGCCGATCGACATCGCCGGCGGCCTCCGTCGAGACAAACGGCTGCCCCGCTTCCTGAAATTGCGGCTCGAGCTGCGCGCGGAACTCGGGCGAGCCGGCCAATTCGGCCAAACTGCGCCAATATCCATGTTGAGCGTGCTGTTCAGTCACGTTGTCGTTTCCGGTCTGACCCAAGCGGATTCGCCCCTCACGCCGGCAAGCGGCCGCCCGCCGCGAAAAACCCTGCGCCGTCGGGCATCTGCCCTTTCGTCGCCGATGCGCCTGCCGCTAACGATGACACGCCGAGCAATCGACCGGCGGATTGATGTTCCGTTGCGCCCGCAGTCGGGCGCCGAGAACTTCCGGCGCCTCCGAGGATTGATAATCCATGACCGTCACGGCATCGAGCGGGCGCAGGTGCGGCTCCGGATGCCGATGACACTCTAAGCACCAGCCCATGCTCAATCGCTCGACTTGCGCAACCTGTTCCATCGTGTCCACTCGACCATGACACGAGGCGCAACCAACTCCGCGGGCCACATGGGCGCTGTGATCGAAATAGGCGTAGTCGGGCAGGTCGTGAACTTTGACCCAGCGAATGGGTTTGCCCGATGCCGCGCTTTCGCGCACCAACAACACCTTGTCGCTGTCGGCCGCGATGCGCTCGTGGCAGTTCATACACGTTTGAGTCGGCGGCACCGCAGCAAACGCGGCAGAACCGACCGTCGTGTGGCAATAACGACAATCGATCCCCAGGTCGCCCGCATGCTGCGCGTGGCTGAAAGGCAGCGGCTGCTTCGGAGAATAACCGACGTCGGTCGTCGTGGGCGATCCGGCGTAGTACACCATCGCCACCAAGTACGTCGGCACCAGCACCAAAGCGGCGCCGGCCAAAGGCCGAAGACGATCTACCCAGCGGGGGAAAAGATGTTCGCTGATCGACATGGCCGCAATTCTAACAGGCAAAAAACCGACTGCAATACACCGCTGCGGCAAACTTCTCTTTTTCTTCGGTCGCGGTTGAGGCAGTACAGGAACATGCCCAATAAAATCACGAAGTCGTTTCAATTACATTGCGTTTTGCACGGTGATTCGCCTCGGCGACAAGAGCAGCATTGCCGCGCCCTCGTACCGGAATCCCGCCGACCCGGTCGCAACGTTTCGGCAACGTGGCAGTGGCGAGAGACTCTTCCGGTCAGGCAGAGAATACCGACTTCACAGATCAGCCGGAACACATCTTGGCCGCTTTTTGCAGCGCACAATCGGCCTCGATTCGGCCGGCCCACCGAGTCAGTTCTTCTAAGAAAGAACGCGGCTGCGGACCCGAGCGACGGCCGCCGCGCTCGTCGAGATGATCCCCCCGACAACAATCGCCCGGCTTGGCGTTGCCTTCGCCAGTTCACCGATCGTTGAACCAAAAGCCGGGCGTGCCACAGACGCCCGGCCGAACGACGAACAACCCGCCCGCCGCCGGCTCGGCGCGGAGCCGCGACTCGTCCAGCCCTTTCCGTGCGGTGGTAATGTACAGTTCGTCGAGCATCGGGCCGCCGAACGCGCACGAAGTCACTCGGGCGCAGGGCAGCTCGACAACTTCTCGCCGCCGGCCCGACTTGGGATCCCAACACGACACACGTCCGCCGTCGAACTGGGCAATCCATAATCGCCCCTCGGCATCGACGGCTAAACCATCGGGCCGGCCGTCGTCGCCCGAAAATCGAACCACGCAGCGACGATCAGCGATCTGGCCAGTTTCGGCATCGAAATCGAACGCCGAAACCTCCAAGGTGGGCGTGTCGATATGATAGAACACCGTCCCATCGGGGCTCCAGCCGAGCCCGTTGCTGTTCGTCAGGCCGACAAGGACGGTCCGCAACGACCGATTCGGTTCGAGGCAGTACAGTGCCGCTCGATGGGCGACGCGAAGCATGTGATACGTGCCCGCCCAAAAGCGCCCTTTGGGGTCAACCTTCCCGTCGTTGAACCGTATCTGCGGGTCGTACTCGAAGGGGTTGGCAATCAACCGTGCCGGCTGGTCGAGCGACTCAAGCTCGAACACCCCGCCCGCGCCCGCCGCCAACAAACCGCCGCTTCTGCAAAAGGCCAGGCAGCCGACCATTCGCCCCATCGCCACGGTCTTGTCCGCGCCCGACACCGGGTCGAACACGTGAATCAAGCCGGGGTCGATATCGACCCAATACAACCGCTTTTCACGGGTATTCCAAAGAGGGCCTTCTCCCAGCACGGCCCGAGCATCGAACGCAAGTTCCGCCCGCATGATGCAAAGTCGTCCTCCTCGGCTGGGACCGCCGATCTCGCCTTCCGGTCGCAGAAGCTACGCATCGCGCACGCCCAATTCCCAACTCACGCCTTCCAGCCACGCACGCCATGTCGCGTACTTCGGATTGTTCAGCTTGATGGCCAAGACGGGGTTGCGCGCCGGTTTGGCCGGCTGTCGAATGAGCTTCATCCGCGCCTCTTGCGGGGTGCGTCCTCCTTTGCGCACATTGCAGGCCAAGCAGGCGCACACCACGTTGTCCCAGGTGGTCTGCCCCCCGCGACTCCGAGGCAAGACGTGATCGATGCTCAACTGGCTGGTTGGAAAATGCCGGCCGCAGTATTGACACACGTGCCCATCGCGCGCCAAGACATTCCGCCGGCTGAGGTGCATCTGCTGCCGCGGGATGCGATCGTATCGCAAAAGTCGAATGATGCGCGGCGCCTGAATCTCGAACGTCACCGCGCGAATCCAATCATCGTTGGCGCCCCGCGACTCGCTGCGGCTCTGGCACCAATCGAGCCAGGCGTCGAACGAGAACTGGGCGAAATGCCCGTCCTCGCAGTGAACGACCTCCGCCAAATCGCGGCAGAGCAAACAGAAGGCCCGCCGCACGTTGACCACCCGCACGGCAACATAGGCCCGATTCAGAACCAAGACGCTCGCCTCTAATGCGCGAGACCCAGACACCGCCGACTCGCCAGATTCGACGGTGTCGGCAGATTTCGCGATCCGAGACGGACCAGCGCCTTCCGAAACACGCCCCCCGGGCACGGCTCGCTCCTCAGGTTTGAGGAAACGGAATTGGTGTCGAGAGCAGTCGTCCCGACACCAACTCATTCTAACCGTTTCGCCGGCGACACGCCATAGAGCAAACAGAAAGCAAACACTGCCAACCGCCCTGCACGACCGGGGCCGCACAACGGTGAGCCAGCTCCAACGCACAAAAGACGGAGATTTTGCCGGGTCCGGCGTTTGCGATTGATTTCGTCACTTTCCGCCGAACGCCGCGTCTCACCGCATTCTGGCCTCGCCGACGGAACATTTCGCTCAGCAAGCAACCGCTCGCGAACACCGCCGGGCCGCGGGCGCGACGCCCGCTGCCGACTCGCCCGGTTGGTCGGCCGTTGATCCCACAACTGCGATTGTCGCGATCACTTCGCGTCGAGAGGCAACAATTCCACCTTGCGGAAATGGATTTCGCCCCCCTCCGACTGCAAGCCGATCGGGCCGGCCACCGCGTCGAGTCCAGTCGCCTCAGAAAGCTTTTCGCCGTTGACTTCCACGGTGATCTTGTCGCCGACGAGTTTGATCACATACCGATTCCACTCGCCCTGCTCTTTTTCGGCCGCCTTCAGTTTGCCGACGCCGACAAAGGTGCCGAGTTCTTTGTGATTCTCGACCTTGCGAAGCCGGTCTTCGGGGCCGGTGAGCGAAAAACCTCGGAACGCCCAAATGTCGCCCGCACTGCCGTGCTTCAATTGCGCTTCGACACAGCGGGGCATGAATCCGATCGGTTCGCCGCTGATTCGCAGCAACACGCCGCTGTTGCCCGCTTCCTTTCCGGCAGGCCACCTCCATTCAACCACCAAACAGAAATCCTTGAACGCATCCTTCGTCACCAAGTAACCCAACGGCGCGCCTTTGCAGATCAATACCCCGTCTTCCACCCGCCAAACGTCCTCCATCTTCACGTTCGGATCAACCAAGTGGTACGACCATCCGTCGAGGTTTTTGCCGTTGAACAGGGCTTTCGCCCCAGGCTTCTGATCTTCCGCCAGGGCCGAGCCGACGATGCCCATCGCAACAACCGTCGCCAACAAGGTGTTCAATCTACGCATGCGTTGCTCTCCCGTGAATCAAGAAGGAATGTTCGAAGCATAGGAAACGCCGCTTTCCATAAGGTTCGGCGACCAACGGCCGCGGCGGGGACTCGTTCATCCTACGCAGCAGGGCAACCAGCGCCAAGTCGCAAAGTTCGTTCGCAAGGCGGTGAGCCGCCCCCGCTGGCCAAAAAGTGTCTTCCCAACACCGCGGAAAAGCGCCGTCAGCCGCCACACTCGCCCTTCCGACCGACTTCTCTCGGGCGCGACCGCAGATTAGAATGGCGGGTTTGAAGCGGTTTCGGCAACTGGAAGCTGTTTCGCCAACGAAGACCAAGAGAACGATTTCCAACGCCTATTCGGGAGAAGCGCGCCTTGTTGCGGACTCATACTTGCGGCCAACTGACCGTTGCAGACATCGGCAAGACAGTTACCCTGTGCGGCTGGGTCGAGGCCAACCGCGATCATCGCGGCGTGTTGTTCCTCGACCTGCGCGATCGCTACGGACTGACCCAGGTGGTTTTCGGTCCCGAGGGCGGAGCTTCCTGCCAGGAATTGGCCCGTTCGCTTCGCAGCGAATACGTGGTCAAGGTTTCCGGCAAGGTCGCTCGCCGGCCTCAAGGCACCGAGAATCCGAAAATTCTCACCGGCGAGATCGAGGTTCGGGCGGAGAGCTTGGAGATACTCAATCGGAGCCTCACTCCCCCGTTTCAGCCGAGCACCGACGACTTGCCCGGCGAAGACATCCGTTTGAAATATCGCTATATCGATCTGCGCCGGCCGGCAATGCAGCGAAGCATGTTGCTCCGGCATCGAATGATCAAGATGATGCGCGATTATTTCGACCGGCTCGACTTCGTCGAGGTGGAAACGCCGATGCTCGGCCGGAGCACTCCCGAGGGCGCGCGCGACTATCTGGTGCCCAGCCGCATCCAGCAAGGCGCGTTTTACGCCCTGCCGCAGTCGCCCCAGTTGTATAAACAGATCCTCATGGTTGCCGGCTTCGATCGTTACATCCAAGTGGCGCGATGTTTCCGCGACGAAGACTTGCGCGCCGACCGGCAGCCGGAGTTCACCCAACTCGACTTGGAGATGTCCTTCGTCGAGGCCGACGACATCATCGGAGTGATCGACGGCCTAGTGGCCCATTTGGCCGCCGAGTTGTTGGGCATTAAGCTCTCTCTGCCGCTGCCCCGCATGACCTACGACGAGGCGATGGAACGATTCGGCCACGACGCCCCCGATTTGCGATTCGGGATGGAATTGATCGATGTGACCGATTTGGCCGCCCAATGTTCCTTCCGCGTCTTCCACGAGGCGGCCCAGCAAGGCCAGCGTGTTCGGGGAATCAATGCGGTGGGCGCGGCAGGCAATTACTCGCGCAAAGACATCGACGGGCTGACGCAATTCGTCGTCGAAAACTTCGGCGCCAAAGGGCTGGTTTGGTTCAAGGTCGAACCCGACGGACAGCTCGCATCCCCCTCGGCCAAGAACTTCGCCCCCGAGACGCTTAAACAAATCGCCGAGCGGTTGTCGGCGAAGCCGGGCGATCTTTTGCTTTTCGTCGCCGACAAGTTCGAAACGACGTGCAAGGCGTTGTACGCGCTGCGCAAACGGTTCGGAGCGGAGCTGAAGCTCTACGAACCCGGCCAGATGCACTTCTCTTGGGTGGTCGAATTCCCCATGTTCGCTTACGACCAAGAGGAGCAAGGCTGGGCCGCCATGCATCACCCGTTTACGGCGCCGCGGCGTCAAGACATCGAGCTCTTGGCCGCCGATCCGGCCGCTTGCCGCGCCCAAGCATACGATTTGGTGATCAACGGCTACGAAGCCGGCGGCGGCACGATTCGTATTCACGACCAACAATTGCAACAACAAGTGTTCGGCCTGCTGGGCATCGACGAGGTGAAAGCCAAAGAACGATTCGGCTTCTTGCTCGATGCGTTGCAGTTCGGCGCTCCGCCGCACGGCGGCATCGCCTTGGGCATCGACCGACTCGTCATGCTCTTCGGCGGATTTGAAAACATCCGCGATGTGATCGCGTTTCCCAAGACGCAACGCGCCACCGATCTAATGACCGGCGCACCGGGCGAGGTCGACGCCAAACAGCTTCGTGAACTGGGAATCCGCCCGGCTAAATAGCGCCGTTCAACCGCCGGATCGACAGAAGCAACCGTCGCGGTCCATCGCACCTCCGATGCCGGAAACGGTGCAAGAGACCGGCGCAGTAGACAAAGCCCTCGCGGCAGCCCTACGCAGCAGAGTCGGCCCGCGCATGAATTATCTCCGCGCGCACTCGGGGGCCGTTCTCGAATGGCTCTGCGCAAGGTTCAATCGACTTTGGGCAGCTCCCAGCCCTTCCGTCGCGGTCGATCGAGCAGCGACGCCGCCTCGTCATCGCCGATGATTCGCTCTTGCGCCGGATCCCACTGAATGCGGCGGCCCAGCCATCGCGTAATGTTGCACAGATGACAGATCGTGGCCGAACGGTGCCCGATCTCAACGTCGGCGTTCGGCTTTTCACGGGTGCGGATGCAGTGGAACCAATTTTCGACATGGCCCTTGGCCACCCAACCATCGCCTTCCCATTTCTCGGCGAGTCGCGGGTCGGGCCCGTCTTTGATGAAGTCTTTGGGGTTGGTCGTGTACTTGTTGCGATTGATCTCGATCTTGCATTTCTCGCCCACGAAGATCGCGCCGAGCCGAGGGCCGCGGACATTGTCCTCGTAGATCATGCGAACCTCGATCCCGTTGGCGTAGCGGAACCGAAGCTTGGCGGGCGAGCCCGGCTCGAACGGTTCGAATTCCACCGGCCCGGTGTCGTCGGCGCCCAGTGCGTATTGCAGCATGTCGAAGGCGTGGGCGCCGACAAAGGTCATCATGTGCCCGGCGTAATCGCGCCAGCGGCCCCACCATTTTTCGTGCAACTGATTGTTGTACGGACGTTCGGCGCACGGCCCCTGCCAAAGATCCCAGTTCAGCCCCTCGGGGATCGGCTCGGCGGGGAATCCCGGGCAAACCTCGGAGCTGGGGAAGTTGACCATCTCCACCCAGCGAATCTTGCCGATGCGGCCGTCGCGGACGAACTCGCAGGCGAACTTGTTCATTTCCATCGTGCGTTGTTGCGTGCCGGTTTGCACCACGCGATGATAACGGCGGGCGGCTTTGACCAACGCGCGCCCCTCGTTCACATACAGCGAAAGCGGTTTCTCAACATAGACGTCTTTGCCCGCCGCACAAGCGAGCATCGACGCCAAAACGTGATGCGGATCGGTCGGGCAGACGATGATCGCATCGAGATCGCGTTGCTCCACCATGCGGCGGTAGTCGGCATAAGCCGTCCAATGGCCGCCATGCTTTTCGATCGACGCGGCCAACTTCGCCCGGTCGGGTTCGGCAACCGCCGCCACTTGTCCATCAGCCGGAATGTTCAGCAGCAACTGGTTGCCGCGCACTCCCATGCCGATAATCCCGACGGTAATCCGATCATTGGCGCCCGGGCGCCCCCCGCCGCCAAACACACTGCCCGGCACGAATTGCGGCGCCAGCGACGCTGCCGCGCAGGCGGCGGCCCGGCCCAAAAACTCGCGACGACTATTGCACATGCCGAACTTCATTGGGTTGCGTTCTCCGTGAGGGAAATTAGCAATGCCGGTCTCTGGCGGAAGGGCCGCGTCCTTCAGGGGCGGCGATGTCGAGCTGCTGCAACAACGCCCCGCGCCGCCACTTTGCGACTTCTTGATGCCTTCTTCACGCCCCATTCGCAACTTCTTCGCGTCTTCTTGTCTTGCCGCGAATCGATCTCAGGTTAACCGCCCGGCGTGTTCATGTCGAATCAGAAGTGAACTGCGACTCAAAGGCGACGATCGTCGCCAGATGGGCGTCGCGGCGCTCTCGCAAGGCCTGAAACAGCGAATACACCCCGACGGCGATGACTCCTAGACCGCCGAACAGCAACAGATCGGACGCCTGCACTTTCAAAGCGGTCAGCGCAATGCCCGCCGCCGAAGCCGTCAACCGCACGGCCCCCGCCAGGAAGGCCATGATCCCCATATAGCGGCTCGTGTCGCTTCCGGGCGGGGCGAAATGGGTCACGCCGATCTGCCACCACATGACGAACTGCCCGCCCTGCACCACTCCGCGCAGGATTCGACCGGCAAGGGGCAAAACGATGATCGCCGGAGAAACACCCTGGGCGACCAAAGGGGTGACGGCCAAGATCAAAGCGTCGAGGCCCCACGCCAGCCGAATCCACCCCCAGGCAAACCAAGGATTCGTGCGGTCGAACCAAGAGCCGAGCCAGCCGGTGACACAGAAGGCCGCGAACGCCGGAATCACATGCATCAGCGCGGCCGCGCCGACGTAGTCGTAGCCAAGCGTCCTCTGCAAGAACGCCCAGATCAACGGCAGATAGAGAGCGGCGCAAAACCCATCCAAGAAGCAAGAGGCGATGTACCGCCGATAGCGCGCGTCGCCGATGAGAATCTGCCACGAATGCCGCACTGGCTCGTACCACGGCTCCCGCGCCGCCGCACCGGGCTCGAATCGCTCGCGAACCTCGATTCGTGAGAAGCACGCAAAGCCGGCCATGCTCAAACCGCCGGCAGCAATCAGCAATCCCGCCACGGCCGCATCGGCCCAAAACGGCGCGCACCGGCCGCCTTCGACCCAATTCGACACCTGTTGCAGCAACGCAGCGGAGGCCAACGACGAAGCCATGAAGGCCAACGACGTCCACTTGCGCACCTCGCCCGTAGCCCGTCCGCGAAACTCAACGGGATAGTTGAGCCTCAACACGGAGGTGGTCGCCGGGCGAGTGATGAACTCGAACATCGCGCTGAGCCCGAGCAACGTCAGGAACCAGAACGAGTGGCCCATCGTCGCCGGCATCAGCAGCGTGAATGCTCCCGCAGTGATTCCCGGAATCACGACGAACGGAAGCTTGCGGCGGGTGGCCATCCAACCGCCCAGGTACAAGGCCAACAACATGCCGAGCCCCGAATAAAGCTCGCGCAGCGGCAGTTGCCAGGTGGGCGCGCCCATTCGCTTCAGCGCCATCATCGGCGCGTTAAGCAGAATGCCGCCGGCAACGGCATCGAGCAACGCATAGGCCAAATGCCACCGAAACGTCCGTCGGCACGCCTCGGGCAGCCCGACGCGAAAGAACCCCGCGACAACCCCCGTCAACGTGCATCGCCGTCGGCCCACCGTCAGTTCCTGCGTCTGCTCGGTTCCGCGAAACGACTTGGTCGGTTGCTCGAAACGAATCGGCTCGGCGGCACCGGGCGGGCATCGATGGGCGATCACCAATGACGCCTCACTGGCATTCCCCCCAAGCCCGGAAAGCAGGCGGCTCCGCGCGCGGCGCGCCGGCGTTCGCCCTATCGGACAATCGTGCAATTGGGCAACGCCTCGGCAATCTGCTTTTCGGCGGCGTCGCTGATCTGAGTCAAGCCGATGTTCAGTGTCTTCAAATTCTTCAGTTTGATCAGAACCGGCACGGCCTCATCGGTGATCGCGTTCTGCTTCAAGTTCAAGTCTTGCAGCGCGGTCAGCGGTTCGAGATGTTTGATCGCCGCGTCGGTCAGATAATTGTCTTCCAGGTTGAGCACGCGCAGCTTCGTCATGCCGGCCAGGTTTTGCAGGCCCGCATCGGTAATCCGCGTATGCCAAAGTTCCAGCGACTCCAACGAAACACACTCTTTGATCGAAGCCAGCGCCTCGTCGGTAATTTCCGTTTCGTTCAGATCAAGTGTGCGAAGTTGCTTCGCCCCCCGAATGTGGACAAGGAACGATCCATTCAACGGGATGCCGCGAACGGCCAGAATCTTCAGGTTTTTGAATCCGGCGAGAACGGCCAGACCTTCGTCGGTAATCGACATGCAGCGCATTACGTTGAGGTCTTCGATCGGAAGATCCTTGATGTTCTGCAAGGCGGCGTCGCCGATCCGAGAGTCTTCCAGGGCCAGGCCGCGCAACTTGGTCATGTGCTTCAACACAGCCGATCCTTCGTCGGTGATCGGGCTGGCCCGAAGCTTCAGGCTCTGAAGATTGGGCAGATTCTTCAGTTCCGCCAAGCCGGCGTCGCCGATTTGCTCCATTCCGCGGGCGTCGAGCACCCGAAGCTGCTTCATCCGGCCGACATGTTTCATCCCCGCATCGGTGAACTTGTTGTACAGAATGATCAACCGCTCCAGCTTGGGCAGTTCCGCCAGATCGGCCAAAACGTCGTCGCTCATCTCGTCGCTGCTTCGCAGATTCAGCGCCTTCAGGCTAGTGAGTTGCTTGAGCGACTTCCCTGCGGCGTTCGAGGCGTTCGTATTGATCAGCGACAGATCTTCCAAGTTCTTCAAGTTCACCAATTCCGCCACGCCGGCGTCATGAATATCGGCGCCGAACAGCACCAACTTCTTCAGATCGGTGAGCTTTCCGATCAACTTCAAGTCGGCGTCGCTTGTGGGCGATTGATCGAGATCGACGGCCACAACGCGACCCTGGGCATCCTTTTCCACGCCGCCGGCCAATTCCTTGATGCGCTTCAGCGCGGCCTCAACGTCGGCTTCAGCGGGTTGCGCCGCCGCAGGCTCGGCCGGCGCCGTCGCCGCCGGAGTATCGGCTGGAACCGGTTTCTCGCCCTCGCCCGATTTTATCGCGTCGGCGGGCGCAGCGGCTGCCTTCGGTTCCGGTTCCGTCGAAGCTTGAGACCCGTCGGACGGTTTGCCGCTGTCAGCCGGTTTCGCGTTATCGGCGGGCTCGCCGTTGTCAGCCGGTTTGCCGCTATCCGCGGATTTGCCGGAGTCGGCCGGCTTGGTTCCGTCGGTTTTCTGATCGGTCGCAGGCCCTTTCTTCGTCGGTCCGCTTCCCGCCGGTCCGCATCCCAAGCCCCCAATCACACAGGCAACGCACAAGCTGAGCAGAATACGAAACATTTCAATTCAACTCCCTCTGCACAGTACCCCGAAACACGCGACCCAACACGACCAAGCCAAACACCGGCTAACGCCTGCAAATCCGTCGAAACCATTGACCAACGATGCCCGCCAACGGATGCCGTCGCACCCTCCTAAGGCAAAGGGCCTGGGATTGATGCCATAACGAAGGCCGTTTGCCCCCCCAGCGCGCAACGGTTGTCGAGAATCAGACGGCCACACGGGGATGCAGGCCTGGCAACAGCGGGCGGTCCACCCTTGTTGAACGGGAGGTCGATTTTGCGGGCGGCATCCCGTGCCGAAAACGCTTTGCCTTCCTGCATTCACTAACGTATCGCATGCCGACAGGACTGGCAAACCCCCCCGGGGCTTGTTCGTTGGGTTTCGGGCGGCGCACCCGGCTGGTCACCTCGTTCCGCCGGAGTAGAATCATACTGGCATTTGCATCCGAAGCGGAACGGTCATTGAGGCAAGGCCATCGGCCCACTGCGAAGTCTGCCAGCCCGTTGCAACAAGTGCGGGCTTTCGTCCGAAAGCTCGTTTGGCAAGTCGGCGGGCCCAATCGCCTCGCCCCCTGTTCGTCCCCAGTTTAGAGAGGACCCCCGGCGATGAGCGAAGCTGGCTCGGGCATCTTCCGAGAGATCGTGCATGGATCGAACGAGTACGACGCGGCCTGCGCACTGCGCCATGCAGTGCTTCGCGAGCCGCTTGGTTTGGATCTCTATCAGGAAGACCTCGAGCGCGAAGCCAGTCAGTGGCATTTCGGGCTGTTCACCGAGGCGGGCCATCTGCTTGGTTGCGTCGTCGCTTTGCCGATGCCCGGTCGGACCGTGCGCGTTCGTCAAATGGCTGTGGTGCCCGATTTTCAGCGACGCGGCTTGGGAACGCGCATCATGCAGCATCTCGAACAGGAACTCGTTCGTCGCGGAATCCGCAAAGCGATTTTGCATGCACGGGCTTCGGCGGCGGGGTTCTACGAACGGCTCGGCTATCGCGTTTCCGGCGAGCCGTTCGAGGAAATCGGCCTGGTTCATTATCTAATGACGAAGAACTTGGCGGCTGACGAAACCGACTGACGCTGCCGCCGGCGCACGGCGGAGACTTCGTGCAGACCGCACCGCCCGGGGGTTAGCCGCCCCAAAGGTCCTCCAGCGAATTCACACCGCCGATTGGGCGATCCTCGTTCGGTTCGCTTTCGTTTTTCGCGGTTGCTTTCAGCCCGCTGCGGGCGACTCAATGGCGGTTGCCGACCGCCGCTTGCGCCGCATATACGGCGGCAACTGCTTGATCGCCTGATCCTCATCCTGCTTCGGCGTCATCAGGTTGGAAAGCAAGGTTTCGAAAAACAGCGCAATCAGCACGCAGGTGAGGAACGCGCCCCAAAGGCTTTGCCCCTCGCGGAGCAGTTTGAACGTGCTCGTCAGATCGTCAGGGTTTTCAGCGTAGATCACCGGCGTCTTCCCCAAACGCTGCCGGAACTCGTCGCGTTCGATCTTCTGCGGGTTCGCTTCGTCGGGATCGACATTCACGGCGTAGGCCACCTGCATCGGCTTGCGCGCGTCGAGAACTCGCAACAGGTAGATGCCAATCTCGTGCGTCTCCGGATAGCGGAACTCCTGCTCGCCGCCCTCCTCTTTTGTCTGAAGGCGGATGGTCTCGCCGGTGGGTGGTTGCAGCTCGACGCCCAACGGCTGGCTTTCCTTCTCGAAACGCACGGTGATCGGAACGCCGGCCAACCCTTCATACCGCACCTGCTCCGCACCCGACAGGTAGAACGTCAATCTCGCCAGCAGCGGAAGGAACAAGTTCTTCAGCGGAAGGTTCGTCCAGTTCACATGGACGCTGGTTCCCCAAAACAGCGACTTCCCGCGGCCCACCCCGCGCTGCACCAGCAGCGGCTCGCCGTCGCTTAGACGGGCCAACACCATTGCGTCGCTCTGCGCCCCCGCATCGATACGGACATGCTTATAAACAAGCACCGACTGATAAAGCGAAGCCGGCTCGACAAGCTGCCTCAGCGCCGGATGCTGCTTTTCCAGGTACGAGATCGACCAACTGTCCACGCCGCTTCCCGCCTCCGGCGAACGCACCGCTGCCAGCGGGGCGGGCAGCAGGCGGCCGTCGGCCGCTTGATTCATCTGATTGTAGGCGTCGGGATCCACTCGGTCGCCAGCGATCCAGACCACGCTGCCCCCGTCCTCCAAGAACCCCCGCACCCGCTCGGCGGCGTCGCCGCTCAGGGCCGGAAGGTTCACCAAATAGAGCACGCGATAGTTCTGAAGCGGCTCGCTCAACAAGTCGCCGGCCGTCAACGGCGTAATCCGCAAGGCCCAGCCGCCGTTGCGGGCGGGCGTCAGGGCCTGCTCGAGGTAGAACGAGTCTTCCAAGTATGAAATCTCGTGTCGCTGCGGTTTGACAACGGCCACGGGAATGCCTTGGTCAACCTCCATCGAGAACCATCGGCGATCGTCGAGCTTCGAACCGTCTTCACCGGCCAAGCGAACCTCGCCCTTGTGCAGCCCGCCCCGTTCAAATCGGAAGGTGAACTCGTGCGTGGCGCGGCTGCCGGGCTCGATTTTCAATTCCGGACTGACCGCTTCCTTATTGCCGTCGAGATACAGTTCGACCACCCGCGACACGGCCACGCTCGACGCATTGAACACCTCGACTCCGGCCTTGACCGGAAGCCCGGCCACCGGCACCGTCGTCTCCAACGCAACGTTTTGCACGGCCGCGTTCGGCTTTGGCGCGCGGTGGACATCGACGACAATGATCGGAATGTCGAGCCCTTGTTCCTTTTCCGATCCGCCGCTGCCGGCTTCCGGGCCCGGTTTGGCATCGCCCGACGGCGATTCGTCGAGTTTCTTCAAAGCGTCGAAACTCAGCGACTGCATGTCGGAAATCAGATAGATCTGTTTGTTCGGCGCGTTCGATTTCGCCAGCAAGCTTCTCGCTTCGAGCAACTTCACGCCCAGGTTGGCCTTCTCGTAAGTCACCTTCACCTGCGAGAGAATCTGCGTCGCCTTCTCCCGGGTTCGGTCGAGCTTGTCTTGCTCGGGCAGCGCCGGGCCGCAAGGAATGAACAACCCGACCAGGTCGCCGTCTCGCAATTCGCCTAAGATCTGCTCGCAGGCGCGCAGGGCCGTGTCGAAACGCCGCGAGTCTTGGTCGATCACTCCCATGCTGGCCGAATTGTCCAGCACAATGGCCACGGCAGAGGTCGCTCCCCCGGCAAACAGCGAACTGAGGCTCGTCAGGGCCGGACGGGCCAAACCCAAGGCCAGCAACACCAGCACTGCCAGCCGTAGAAGCATCAGCAGAACATCTTGAATCCGGCGGCGGCGGCGGGTCTTTTCCACGCTAAGGCGCAGGAAAATCAGCGTAGGGAAAGGCAAATCCTTCACCTTCTGCCGATTGATCATGTGCAGCACGACCGGAATCGCTCCGGCAAGAACTGCCAGCAAAAACAGCGGAGCGGCAAACGTCATGGGCGATTACGAGCGGCGATGTAACGAGCCAACATGAAATCGTACGGAACGCTGGTGTCGGTCAGCACGTAGTCGATCTTCATCTCAGCGCAAGCACGGCGATAGCTGTCGATGAACTTCTGAATCTGCTCGATGTAGGCGTCTCGGACAACCAGCGGATCGATTTGAATTCGATCGTCCGACTCCAAATCATGAAACGAGATCAGATCGCGAAACGGGAACTCGATCTCCGCTTTGTCGAGCACGTGAAACACAATCACTTCGTGGTGCCGATGCCGAAAATGGTGCAACGCCCGAATCACTTCCTCGGGATCGTCGTACAGATCGCTGATCAACACAATCAGACACCGCTTCTTGAAGCGATTGGCCAGTTTGTGCAGCGTTTCGGCCACGCCGGTTTCGCCGCCCGGCTCGATCCGCTCGATTTGCCGCATCATTTCGTTGAAATGGCGCGGCGAACTGCGGGCGGGCATGTCGAGGCGAATCTCGGTGTCGAACGTGGTCAGCCCCACCGAGTCTTGCTGGCGCGTCATCAGGTACGTCAGAACCGCCGTCAGATAGCCCCCGTACTCGAACTTGGTGATTTTCGTTTCGTAGCGGTAGTTCATCGAACCGCTGGTGTCCAGCAGCACCTGAACCCGCATGTTCGTTTCTTCTTCGTACTGTTTCACGTACAGCCGCTCGGTGCGGGCAAGCATCCGGTAGTCCAAATGCCGCGGGTCGTCGCCCAGGGCGTATTCGCGGTGTTCGGCGAACTCGACGCTGAATCCCTTGTACGGGCTGGAGTGCAATCCGCTAATGAAACCCTCGACCACCCCTCGCGCCACCAGTGAAAGATTCTTCACCCGCGCCAAGGCCTGCGGTTCCAGGAATCGGTAGCCGGTTTGCATGCTCAACTCACTTGCGACGAATCTGCCAAAAGCAGCTCGAACGCCGAACGGCGTTTTACCGCAACTGAAACTTCTTTCGAAGAATCCACTCGGTGGTCAACACCGATACGAACACCGTCCACAACAGAGGCGGAAAATACAATTCTCTCTCGAAATACTCCTTCTTCTTCCGCAAAGTGCGATCGAGCTGCTCGATCGCGTGGTCGGCAGCGCTGATGTGAAGGTATCGGCCGCCGGAATCTTGCGCAATCTGTTGCAGGAGTTTCTCGTTGAGATCCAGACGTTCAAACTCGAGATTGGGCCGTCCGACGTCAATAATCAGCTTTTCCGACTCGACCGTTTGCGTTCCCACCCTGGCTTCCACGACGATCTCGTAGGCGCCGGGCATCGCGGGCGCGTAGTTGCCGGCGAAGTGCCCCGCCGGCCCCACCGCGGGCGGCATATCGATTTGCTCGGGCCGGCCGGAGGGCTCGCGTATTTTGGCGGTCACCTTTGCGTCGGCCGCCCCCTGCCCTTCCTGGTTTCGCACTACGGCAGTCAGCTCGACCTGTTCTTCCGGCTCGAAGTAGGCCTTGTTCACGGCCGCCGTGATGCCCACCCCCAAATCAACTGCCGCGCCGCGTCCGGCGAGCCAGCGCACCATCTGCCCCCAAAAACGAGTGAACGGCGAATCTTGATCGAGCGCCTTGGGCCCCTGCTGCCAATTACGCGTCGTGTCGCCGACGAACACCGCCGTGCGTCCTTTGTCTAACGGCGCCACAGCCAGCACAGGCATCGCCGTTTCGTCAACGCCAAACGTTGCCAAGGCAATCGCGTTGGGCTTCAAGCCTTCGACTCGCGTGCAACCGTTGAGGGTCGGCAAGCCCGCGGTTTTCGGTTCCGCCGATTGCCGCGACGGGAAGAAGTCGGCGATATTGGCGAAGATCGGGTGCCGCACCCCGTCAGGCGTCAGCGCCGGCAGAAAAGGTTCGGTGATTTGGCCGATGTCGCGCGCGCCCAAACGTACCGGCAACACCTCCCCGATCGCCGTGCCCTCGTACCCGCCCGGCCCAAGGCTGTGATAGCCGCCGAGCATCACCAGTCCGCCGTTCTCGCGCACTCGTTTGACGATCAGCTCTTGGACGGCGGGCTTGAAATAGGTCGAATCCAGATCGCCGATGATGAACACGTCAAACTTGTTGATCGTTTCCGCGTCGGTGGGAATAGCCCGCAAATCCATGTCGGCCATGTTCGTTCGACGGAGGAAAACGTTGGGCCGGGTTTGCACCAATGCGCAGAACTCGAGGTCGGGGTCTTTGGCCAAAAACCGATCGACGATGGCGCCGTACTCCGCACGCAACGTGCCTTCCACATAGAGAACCCGGATGCCGGGCTCAACCACCATGGCCGAGGCCGTCCGTTGATTGTTCTCTGTGATCTTCTCATCCGCTTGCGGTATCACGCGAATGGTGTATTTGCGGCGGCCTTTGACCGTCGGCCGATGCTCGAACTCGACCTGCTGACCTCCTTCAACGTCGTCGATGGTCAATTCTTTTTCGCCGATCGGCTTGTCGTCCTCGGTGAGCTCGACTTTGACCACCCGGCCTTCCATGCCGATCCCTTCGACCAATCCGGTGATCTTCACGATATTGTTCAGCAGCAGCCGCTCCGGACAGTCCATGCCGATCAACTGCAAGTCGCGATGGGTGGCGCTGCTTCGCAGGCTGGCGCCCACGCCGATGGCAAACACGGGCCGCCCCAGCTTGATCGCTTCTTCCGACGGATTGCCGGCCGAGTTGTGCTGCCCATCAGTGAACAGCATGATCGCCTCGATGTCCTTGCGGTTCTTTTCCTGGCGAACCGCGGCCGACAACGCCCGAGAAATCGAGGTCGCCTTGCCCTCGGGCGACAAGCCGGCCAGCGCCCCGGGGCCTTCAATCGGCCGGGCTCGCTCTGAGAACTCGATCAGATGCAGATGAAAGTCGTCTTTGAGCCGATCCCACCATTGTTCGATCTTCGCGCGCGCCTGATTGAATCGGGTAATCCCGCTGGGATCGTCGGAAATGCTCATCGACCCCGATGTGTCGAGCAGGAACACGCAGGCCGGTTTCTGCTCTAATTCCTTGTGGTAACTGAAAACCGGCCGAAACAGCAACACCACCACAATCACGATGGCAATCCACCGCAATGCCAGCAGCAACTGCCATCGTCCGCGCGACAACATTCCGAACGCGCGGTAGTAGAAGATGGCCGTCAGCGCGCAGGCTCCCAGCGCCACTAACACCATCGTGGACAAGCGATATCCGTGTTCCAGCGTCAGTTCTGCCACTTGGATCAATCCACGGGCTTCGGGTTCGGGCGGCTTGCCGAAGGGCCGATGACCTTCGAGCGAGACCGCCAAGCGGAGCCGCCGGCGATCGTTGGCGCCAAACGCGGAGAAGTGCCCGGCGTCAACGGGAAGGCTTGGCGGGCACAGTGCGGTTCTTGCTCTTCTGCTGTCCCTCGCGGTAAGCCTCTTCTCCCAGCTTAATCAGCTTCACGTACTTTAGCGACTTCAATTCGTCGCCAACCTCGCCTTTGTCGCGTTTGTGCAGCAGAAACTTCTGCGCCTCGACGGCCGGGCGGTACTCGTTCGGCCGCTGCGGATCGTAGATCTGCGGTTGCAGATAGACGACGCCCGACAATCCCCCTTCGATCGTCCGACCGTCTTGAAGCGTCACCACATGCTCGTACTCACGCGCCGGATAGCTGCGGCCCGTGTACATCTTCTCGTCCTTGGCCAACTCCTTGAACTTCCATTCTTTCTCCATCCACTCGCGTTTCACTTTGCATTCGATCTGTTGAATCACATTCAGCGGAATCTCGCGCTGCCGCTGCATCTTTTCGTCGTTGATCTGAAGCCGTTTGTCGCGAGTCAGATAGATCATTCCGCAATGGATCGATCCGTCCGACATCTCGATGTAGCCGGGAAACTGATCCTCGCGCTCCACCCCGACTTTGCCGAACGGATTGAGCGCGGGCGGTTCTTCCGCTGCTTGCGACTGAAGCGGCAACGTCGCGAAAGCCAGAAACGCCGCGACCACTGCAACCGATCGAGTGCCGATCCCCGAGAGATGCCGTGATGCCGACCTCGGCAACGGCTGTCGGGGCGAAGCCGCCGACGGCGATGCGCCCATGTCGCCATCGCCGCAAGCCCGCAACGAAACGCCCGCAGACAACTCGGCCGAGATAGAAAAGGCGGAACCGGATTGGGTGAGTCTCATGGCAACCCTTCCGAAAATTAACCGCTGAAGAAAAAAACGGAATCAAGGCAAACACGCCATCGCACACAACGCAAACGAAGGAACGAATCCGCGAAAAACGGGAAGCGGCGCGGTCTGGCGATCTGCGCCATCAATCCGCTTACAATGCTTTCTTCTGCTTTCACTATCGCTCAAGCCGCAACTTCGACGGCAGCGAGGCGTACGATGTCCAACGCTGCTTTCGCGATTGCAAGACGGTCGCTACGGCCCGTCTCCCTACCGCCCGGTGAAGATTCGCCGCCCGGACGGCCGTCGGCGGATTCCCAAAAGCCTCGCCTCGCAATCTTCACAACAACGCCCCGCAAAAGCCGGCAAGCCGAAGGGCATCAAGCGTGCGATCCTCCTCGATCCATACTAAACCAGCACTTCCCGCCGCGAAAGAGTTGTTCCGCACAAACCGCGGCAGCCCCCCGCAGCCTTCTGTCCGCCCGTTCGGCCACGCTGAAAACCGGCGAAGCGCCCGATCGAGCTTCGCTGCTTGTCCGAGATGGCCGAGGCCGCAGACCACCACCAAATTTGCGCGTTAGGCAACAATCGTCATCGCCGCTCACGAACCGCATCCGCCGGCGCAATAGCGCGTTGGACAGACGCGGGCGAAGCATCGCGGGAATAACGCACCCCTCAGAAGCTGCATTGTCTTGGTTCCTTGCCCCGTTGCCGCCACTATTGCTTCTGCTAAACTTTTGGTTTTCCCCGTTTCGGCCGGCCCAACAGACGCACGCGGCGCTCATCCGGCGCCAAACGGCCCTCGGGGCCGATCGCCTTGCGTGGGCTAACGCGCCCGCCTGAGCAGCATCTCTGCCACCGGGCGCAGGCCAACCGCCCGGCGCGGCCGACACATCATTAATTATTATTTATATTTGTCGGGACAGCCCAAGACATGAACGACCCGTACTTTCAAAAACTGTTTGCGCAGCGGATCGGCGGCACGCAGTATGGCAAAGGCACCGAGATTTACAAGTTTGAGAAGATCAAGCGAGCCAAACGGAGGGCGCTCAGCGAGCATCCCGAGCGGCGGTTGATCGACTTCGGCATTGGCGAAAACGATGAGATGGCCGACGAAACGGTCCGCCGCGCCATGGCCGACGAAATCAATCGGCCCGAAAATCGCGGATACGCCGACAACGGCATTGCCGCGTTTCGTGAAGCAGTCGCCCGCCTAATGCAGCGCGAGTTCGGCGTCGCGCTCGACCCGGCCACCGAAATCAACCACTGCATCGGCAGCAAGACGGCCCTGGCGATGCTGCCGGCGGCCTTCATCGACCCGGGCGACGTGACACTGATGACGGTGCCGGGCTATCCGGTTGCGGGAACACACACGCGCTATTGCGGCGGAGTTGTCTATCGCTTGCCGCTGCTGCGAGAGAACAATTTCTTTCCCGACCTCTCTACGATTCCCGGCGACGTGCTCGATCGAGCGAAATTGCTGGTCATCAACTATCCCAACAGCCCAACGGGCAAGACGGCGACGCGCGAGTTTTACGGGCGCGTGATCGATTTCGCCAAACGGCATGAACTCGTGGTTGTGCAGGACGCCGCGCACGTTATGCTCAGCTACGGCGAGCGGCCCCTCAGTTTCCTCGAAATGCCCGGCGCACGCGACGTGGGCGTCGAGGTGCATTCGCTGAGCAAAGGCTGGCACATGATCGGCTGGCGGCTGGGGTGGGTGTGTGGCAACGAACGAATCGTTCGCGCGTTTGCCGACATTAAAGACAACAGCGATTCCGGCCAGTTCATCGCCATTCAGAAAGCGGCTGTGGCCGCCTTAGACAATCCTGAAATTCCCCGACGGGCTCGGGCGAAGTACCATCGGCGACTGACTAAACTGGTCGCCGTCCTCCGCCGGTGCGGATTCGAGTGCGAAGTTCCCGGTGGGACCTACTTCCTGTATGCGCCGGCGCCGAAGGGTTTGGCCGATGGACGCCGATTCGAGTCGGCCGAGGCCTGCTCGCAACACCTGATCACCGATCATTCGATTTGCACGGTCCCTTGGGACGATGCCGGGCCCTTCCTCCGTTTCTCGGTTACCTACGAGGCGGCCGACGAAGCGGCCGAAGACGAACTGATGGCCGAAACGCAGGCTCGACTCGAGCGGCTGCAACTGGTGTTCTGAACCGCGATCGGGTACGATGACGATAGATGGCGATAAGCGACTTTGTCATCCTTGCGCGACGTCGCTCAACAAACAGGATCGCCTCCGGAAACGAATACAACGAGGCCGGCCAAGGTCAGGCCGACTTCCCGTGAAAACGATGAACGCTGTTCTGCCAATCTCTTCTCGTCTGCGGTGGGCCGCGGGACTGCCAGCGGGCCGCCCCAAGAACGACAATAGCCGCCGCCTGGGTGCTTCGGCTGGGTCCCACTGAGGTGGGCAACCGCCGGCCGAGGCTGCCCAGCAAGGACCGTCGCCCCGGCTCGATGCCAATCGCCCGGGGCGTTTTACTAGTTCGGTGCGTAGTGAAGGAACGGAGTTTTCGGAAAACGAGTGAAGAGGAATTAGTCATGCGACTAGTGAGGAGCGATCGTGTTTGGTGGTGTGCGGCGCTGATGACCGTTGGTTGCCTGTTCGCTGCGGCCGGTTGCGGCGGGGGCGCAGGGGGTGGTGGGGGCACGGGCAAGTCGATCTCGCAGCGGATTGCCGAGGCTCAAACGAAAGAACCGGCCCAACGGGCCCGCCTTCTGATCGGAATTGCGCGGGAGCAAGCCCGGGCGGCCGACAGTTCCGGCGCGAAACAAACGCTCAATCAAGCGTTCCAAGCCTGCAAAGACATCGAAGAGATCAGCAGCCAGGCCGACGCATACGCCCGTCTTGCGCAAGCCCAGGCCGAAATCGGCCAAAGCACCGAAGCCCGCAACACAGCGCAATTGGCCATGAACGCGGCCGAGAAGATCGACTCGCCCGAGTATCACGCTAAAGCGATTGCCGCGGCTAGCAGGGCCCTCAGCGCAGCTGGCGCGGCCGACAACGCTGTTGCCGCCCTGAAGAAGGCCGAGCCTCTGGCAGCCAAGGTTGACGACGCCACGGGACGCGTTCAAGTTCTTTGCGAAATCGCCGGCGCATACGAGAAAGCAGGCAAATCGGCGGAGACCGATCGAGTGCTTTCCGAAGCGTTGGCCTTCGCTAAGAGTCTGCCCGACGAGAAGTCGCAAGCAATCGCCACGGCAACGGTCGCGCTTGAGCAAGCGGTCAACAAGCGGGCCGACGCCGCCAAGCAGTCGTTTGCCGCGTCGCTGGAGCTGGCCCGCAAATCCGCCGAACCCGGAGACGAGGTAACCGCGCTCGTCGAAATCGCTGATCGGCTTTTCCGGGCGAATGAGGCGAAGCAGGCCAACGAGTTGCTGGTCGAAGCCGAGAAGAAGTGCTCGAAGGTGAAAGCGCCCGACCTGCAATCGCAGCTCTTGGATCGTGCGCGAAAAATGATGAACAAACCTCCGCGCGCCGTTGTCGGCGCCTAAGTGAACCGCGAGAATCGGAAAGCAGATCGGCGGCGGCGCGTGCGCCCCTGGGGCATATTCCCTTCGCCTTCGGTCGCTTTCTGTTTTGTACAAACCTTTTTTGATCTTTAGACACGCAGCGCAACCTCGGGATGCCGGGCTGCCTAACGACGCCGGCCTGCCGTTGGTTGGCCCCATTGTATTGCGATTCTGAGCATCGATTGGGGTTGTCCGCCGAAACCATTTCGGCCGCGACTTGTTGCCGGCCCGATCGGGCGTTGCGACTGTCGCGCGCTGCCGCAAGGCGATGAACGGGCCAACGGAAGGCCGGCCGCGATCGCTCTCCCATCTCGATCATGCGGCGCGATCGAGACGGCAGACGGTCGGGCTCGATCGGGACTCGCGCCGCCGAGGTGCCGGATCAATGGCCAGCGGTCAGGGTTCACCAGCTTCGTTCCGCCACTCGTTGCTCAGCAATCGATTCATCTACGGAGCCGAGGTCGTTACGAGCCGCGGATACGTCGCCGACCAGCCGCCTTCCTATCTGGCGATGACGCGGCAGTTGCTCGCCGATGCACGGATCGGATGGGTGTCTGTCACGGACAGCCCCGGCGGCGCCCCGATGCTGCCGCCCGACTGGCTCGCTGCGCAACTGCCGGCCGACCGCGAGCGCATCGTCATCCATCTGACCTGCAAAGATTTGAATCGAAACGGCCTGGAGTCGGCCGCGTGGCGCCTGGCCGCTGATGGCTGCCGCAACGTGTTGGCCCTAACCGGCGACTATCCGACCACCGGATTCGGCGGCCGCGCCGAGGGCGTGTTCGACATCGATTCCGTCGGACTGATCGCCCTGTTGCGCAGCATGAACGACGGGATGACGGTTCCCGGGCGCGGCGGACGACCCGAGTCGCTTCCTCGCACCGACTTTTTCATTGGATGCGCCGTCTCGCCGTTCAAACGGCGAGAAAGCGAGTTGATGCCCCAGTACTTCAAGCTCCTCCGCAAGATTGCGGCCGGTGCGCGTTGGGTTATTCCACAGCTCGGCTACGACATGCGAAAGTTCAACGAAGTGCGGCTCCTGCTGGCCGCCCGCGGAATCGACGTGCCCGTGATCGGAAACGTCTATCTGCTCAATCGCGCAGTCGCCAAACTGTTCAACAGCGGCAAGTTGGCCGGCTGCGTTGTGAGCGACGAGTTGCTTGCGCTCTGCGACAAATACGCGGCCGGAGCCGACAAGGGCAAGCAGTTCTTCCTCGAACTGGCCGCCAAGCAACTGGCCGTTTTCAAGGGTCTGGGATTTGCCGCCGGTTATCTTGGCGGCATCGCCAAGGCCGAAGTGTTCGCCCAGGTGATCGACATGGCCGAGGGCTTCGGCGCCGGCGATTGGCGCGATTTCATCAAAGAGATTCGCTTTGCCCAGCCGGGCGAGTTCTTCCTGTTCGATCATGATCCCGTGACCGGACTGGGCGACAGTTCTCGGTTCAACCCCGATTATCTTGCGTCGATCCGCCGGCCTCAGGGGCGGCGTCCGCTGAGCTATCGGGTTTCGCGTTGGTTTCACCGATGGATGTTCACTCGCGACCGCGGCCTTTGGCGATGGATGCAACGGTTCTATGCCAGGCGAGAAAAAAAGGGGGGCGTGTTGGCAGGCATCGCCCACGCCGTTGAACGAGGCTCGAAACGCCTTCTTTACGGGTGCGAAGACTGCGGCGATTGCAGCCTGCCCGATTGCGCCTACCTTTGCCCGCGGTACAGTTGCTCGAAGTGCGGGCGCAACGGTCCCTGCGGCGGCTCGCTCGACGCCCGCTGCGAACTGGGCGACAAGCAGTGCTTCTGGACCCGCGTGTACGAGCGGTTGCAAAGCTACGGCGAAACCGAACAGATGCTCAATGGACCGATTACCTTCTACAACGCCGAACTGAAGCACACTTCGTCGTGGGCCAACACCTTCTTAGGACGCGACCACCATGGCCGTGAAGAGGCTGTGCCTGTTGCCCCGTCAGGCAACGACGCCGCACCACCGCCGGCCGCTGAAAGCCGCGCCGAAAAGCCTGCCGATCCGCCTGCCGCAGACCGCGGCGCGACGCCGAAGAACGATTTGCCCCCAAGCTAGCGTGCCGAATTGCCGGTGAGAATCCTGCCAACGGCCCTCCGCAGAAATTGCCGGCCTGCTGGGCCGGTCCTCGCCTCGGCCCCCATTCGTCGATGGCGATGATCGGCCCGCGCGCGGTCGCATCGCGACTTTGTTTGCCGGGAGCAGGAGTTGCCGAGGGCTCAACGGCGGTTGGGCATCAAGGTTTTCCAAACGAATGCGTGCGATTATACTACGGAGATTGTGCGCGGCGTCCCGCGCTGGGCGGCCAGTTCGCCGTCAGAAGGCTTGTCCGCCGTTGCTTGCCGTACCTGCAAACCGACAATAGATCTGTTCTCTATCTCCGCCCAAAGGAGCAAAACGATCATGCCCATTGCCGGACTAACGATCATCGGCGAATCGATCAATGATTCCGTCCCATCAACGAAGCTGCTTTTCGACTCGGGCGACATCAACGGCATCATTGAATTGGCCCGGTCTCAAGACCTCGGCGGCGCCGAATACATCGATGTGAACATCGGCGCTCGGCCGCCCGAGTTCATGGCCGAGTTGGTCGCCAAACTGCAAGAGGTGACCTCCAAACCGCTTTCGATTGATACGCCCGATCCGGCCATCGCCGAGGCGGGCTTGCGGGCGTACCAACCCTCAAAGGCCGGCGGCCGGAAGCCGATTCTCAATTCCGTTACCGCCTTGCGGGCCGACATGTTCGACCTGGCCAAGCTTCAGCCCTTCATGCCGATTTTGCTGGTTTCCGAACAACTGGTCGATGGGCAATCGAAGCCGTGCCACACGGCCGAAGAGACCTATCAAGCGGCTCGGCACTTGGTCGGCACTTTTCTCGAGCGCGTTCCCGCGGCCGGCATCGGCGATTGCATCATTGATCCCGGCATCGCCCCGCTCGGAAGCGACTCGCAGGGCAACATCCACCGGTTGATTCGAGCCATGGAGATGATTCATTCCGACCCCTACTTCACAGGCTGCCATGCGTCGGTCGGACTGAGCAATTTCACGGTCATGCTGCCGGCGAAGCGCAAGGACGGTTCGCCGGTGAAAGGCCCGTTGGAAAGCGCGTTCCTCACGAAAGCCATGCCGCTGGGCCTCGACATGGTCATCGGCTCGGTCAAGCGAAAGTACGAGCTTCTGCCCCCGGATCATCCGGCGATGGTTTGCCTGGAGGATTGCCTGAAGGCCAGCGGGTTCGACGTGCTGATGCGCGTGCGCGAGTTCTACGCGGGCGGATGAGCGATGAACCGGGCGGACGTACGGCCGCTTGTGCAATCAAGCCGCCGCCTATCGCCGCAGAGCGATTTGATCTTGGGCCATCGCAAATAACCTCGGGATAATAAGCTTTAGATCATCAGGAAAAGGCCATGCCGGACCAAGTTCGTTCCCTGCCGCCCGACATCGAAATCGCGCGCCGAGCAAAGATGCTGCCGATCGAGGAGGTCGCCGCGAAGCTCGGCATCGATCATTGTGATCTTGACCATTACGGACGTTACAAGGCGAAGGTAGCCCAAGATATCCCCCAGCGATTGGCCGATCGGCCCGCGGGCAAGCTCGTGCTGGTGACGGCCATCACGCCCACTCCCGCCGGCGAAGGCAAGACCACCACCAGCATCGGCCTGACCGACGCGTTGAATCGGATCGGCAAACGCGCCACCGTCTGTCTGCGCGAACCGTCGATGGGGCCCTGTTTCGGCATGAAGGGCGGAGCGGCCGGCGGCGGATACTCGCAGGTGGTGCCGATGGAGGACATCAACCTTCATTTCACCGGCGACTTTCACGCGATCGGCGCCGCCCATAACCTGCTGGCGGCCATCGTGGACAATCACCTGCACCAGGGCAACGCCCTGCGATTGGACATGCGTCGGATCGCTTGGAAACGAGTGGTCGATATGAACGATCGCGCGCTGCGCAACGTGATTGTCGGCCTGGGCGGCGTGAACAACGCCGTGCCGCGCGAAAGCGGCTTCGACATCACCGTCGCCTCCGAGGTCATGGCGGCCTTCTGCCTGAGCGAATCGCTCCTGGAACTGAAAGAGAAGCTGGGCCGAATGATCGTCGGCTACACGCGGCAGAACGAACCCGTTACGGCGGCCGACCTGAAAGTGCACGGCGCCATGACGGCTTTGCTGAAAGACGCGTTGCGGCCCAATCTCGTTCAAACGCTGGAGAACAACCCGGCTTTCATCCACGGCGGGCCGTTCGCCAACATTGCCCACGGCTGCAATAGCGTGCTGGCCACCAAGCTCGCCATGCGGCTTTCCGATTATACGGTGACCGAGGCCGGTTTCGGCGCGGACTTGGGAGCGGAAAAGTTCTTCAACATCAAATGCCGCAAAGCCGGACTGAAACCCGATGCAGTCGTCGTCGTCGCCACGGTTCGGGCGCTAAAGATGCACGGCGGCGTGCCGCTGAAGGAACTGCAACGGCCCAATGTCGAGGCGATCGACAAAGGCGTGGAGAACCTCAAGAAACACATCGAGAACATCCACCGCTTCGGCCTGCCCGCCGTGGTGGCGGTCAACCACTTTGCCGCCGACACGCCCGAAGAAATCCAATTCATCAAAGACAAATTGGCGTATCTCTCGGTCAAGATCGTTTGCGCCGACCATTGGGCGCGCGGCGGCGAAGGCGCGATCCCCTTGGCTCAGGCCGTCGTTGAAGTGGCCGAGAACACAAAGACCGACTTCAGCCTGCTCTATCCCGATTCATGCACGCTATGGCAGAAGGTGGGGATCATCTGCCGCGAAATTTACGGGGCCACCGACGTGCTGGCCGATAAGAAACTGCGCGAGAAGTTCCAGCACCTGCAAGACGCCGGTTTCGGCCACCTGCCGATCTGCATGGCCAAGACTCAATACTCCCTTTCAACCGATCCGGGTTTGGTGGGTCGGCCGAAACGATTCGATGTTCCGCTGCGCGATGTGATGGTGGCTGCCGGCGCCGGATTTGTCGTGGTGCTTACCGGCGACATCCTCACCATGCCCGGTCTGCCCAAAACTCCATCCGCCGAGGCGATCGACATCAACGACCGCGGCGAGATCGTGGGGCTTTTCTAAACAAGGCGTCGGAACATCGCGCGCAATCGCGGGCATCTCTCGAGCAGCTCCAGCCGCATCGTCGGCCGAGCTCCGCCCGGGTTGCGCAGCGTGTCCCGATCAGAACGAAGCCTTTGTTCTGTCTGGTGTGCAATCTTATCAACGTCGCGGTCAAACACAACCAGCGTGCCCGCCCATCAGGCAAACACGCTGGTTGATCGCACTTGCACGGGGCCGCTTCGACTAAATAGCTCCACGGTGCGAGCGTAGCGCTGGGCGGGGAGGTTTGTCGACCGGGAAGTTTGCCGCAAAATCCCTCTGGAAATGAGAACAGGCTTGGCTCTAAGGTAGTTGTTGTTGGTGTGAGTGTCATGCAACAACTG
>JARKPK010000005.1 GCA_029975295.1 Thermoguttaceae bacterium
GACATGCAGTCGGGTTCCGTCCGCGGCGGGCCAAATCCACTCGGTCTGCGTCATCGCAAGCGTCACTCCTCCAATGCCCGCGTCGCCCGCCGAGGAACCTCTGGGCGAAGCGGTGTGCTTCGGCAGCCCTGACTGGCCCGCCCCCCGAAGCCACTCTGCGTTAGCTCGGCGAAGACGACGCCGAATCGTCGCCCGATTGTTGCGCGGGAATCGGCCGGCCGTGCGGATCCCGCGGCAGGTCATCCAATTCGGCAGCCAATTTGGCTTCGAGTTCCGGGGCGATATAGTGTTCCATCCGCATGGCCGGTTCGTGAACATGATCGGCGGGCAGCCCCAGTTTTGCCGAAAGGAACGACTCCCACAACCGATGCGAACGCACCAACGCGCGTGCCCGCTGCCGGCCCTGTTCAGTCAACGAAAGAGCCGAGCCGTCTCGGCGGACTTCGCCCCGCCACAGCAACGCATAGCGAGCGCACGCGGCGAGCCAGCCGCCGCCGAGCGATTGAATCGCTTCACGAGCGCCCAACGGCCGACTGTCTCCGATCTCTTCCCAGCGATAGAGCAGGGCTAGCAAATCTTCTCGAACAACGCGCAACGCGTCGGCCGTGTTCTTCGCCAACACGCTCACAACGCCATATCGGGGCGAGAACAGCGCGGCGGCTGAATAGAGCGCGCCAACCACCACCGCCATCGTGCCGGCTGTATTCGTGTTCAGCCACACCGACAAAAGATGGCCCAAGACGGCCGAGGCTGCTGCAATCAGAACGGACAAGGCAAGCATTCGACCCAGCCGATCGGTCAGAAGGTGAGCCGTCGCTCCCGGCACGATCAGCATGGCAATCACCAAGATCGAGCCCACCTGTTCAAACGAAGCCACGGTTGTCAACGCAACCAGGGCCAACAAAGCGTAGTGCATCAGGTTGGCTCGTATTCCCATCGCCACGGCGCTGGCCGGATCGAACGAACTGACAAGCAGTTCCTTCCAGAAGAGAACGATGAAAGCCGTGTTCACCGACAACACCAAACCCATTCGCGGCAACGCTTCGGGGATTTCGTAAGGGCCAAACTGCACCAAGTTGAAGGCGGTGTATTCCAGCAAACCGTACAGGACGCAATCGGGATCAAGATCAACGCGATGCGCATACCTTTTGATCAAGACAACGCCCAGCGCGAACAGCGACGTGAACACCACGCCCATGCTGACATCTTCGGGCACGTCGGCTTGCCGGTGCAGGCTTTGAGTAAGAGCGCCGGTAAGCAGACCCACGACCAGCGCGCCGAGAAACATCGCCCAAAGATTCAGACTGCCCGAAAACACGAACGCCATGACCAACCCGGGCAAAACGGCATGCGAAATGGCGTCGCCCAAAAGGCTCATTCGGCGGAGAACCAGGTAGCATCCAACAAGTGCGCAAGCCGAGTTCGTCAAAACAGCGACGCTGACGACCCAAAGGTCGTTCTGTCTGTCCAAGCTTAGGCTGTTGAACCAATCAACCATCTAATCGTTCATCCCGATCTATCTTCCGCAACTCGGCCCCGATGCGACAAACGCCGCGCCGCCGTTCGTCCAACCGCCAATATCGTTTTGATTCGCCGCCGCGGTGTACGGCAGCCACGATGATCCAGGGCCATTCGTTGCCTAATGCGGCGACCGCGGCACTTCGCCCGCCGCCGCGGCTCCGAACCGCAGTTCCAGTTCGGCAAGAATCTCAGGGGCAAGCACGTGTTCCATGGTGTCGGCATCACGATCGACGTGGTCCGGCGCGATCGAAGCCCCGTGAATTAGGAACAGTTCCCAGAGCCGGTGAGCGCGCACGAGACGTTCCGCCTCGGCGCGGCCGACGGGCGTCAATTCCACTCCGCCATCAACGCGCCGCACCCATCCCCTGAGAATTGCTCGCCATAGTCGCCAATTCGCCTGCCAACGGCTCCACGCCCGCGCGGAAGTCAACTCGCTTGCGCCGACTGGCCGGGCGCCGGCCGCGGCACCTTCGGTGAATTCGTATAAGGTGCGCAGCAGGTTCTCGTCTCCCGTCTTCGCGCGCAAACGCCACCAGCGCCACACGCGCGCCGCAAGCCCCCGATTGGGGGCAAACAACATGGAGAAAACGAACACACCCGTTCCGCAAAGCACGATCACCGGACCGGTAGGCGCCGTCTGGCCTTCGGCAAAGCCCAAAGGATCGAAACCCAACCACCACCGCGCCACTCCGGCGGAAATCAACGAACCAATCGCTCCGGCCGCCGCGCCCAAAAAAGCCGACAACAGCAGCATGCGCTCCAACCGATCCGTCCAAAAACGGGCCGCCGCGCCGGGCAGAATCAGCATCGCCGCCATCAGCACCACGCCGACGATGGGCAGCCCCATCACTGTCACCAGCGTCAGGCTTCCCATCAACGTCAAATCGAGAGTTAGAGTGGGCCATCCCTGCGATTGCGCGAAGCCGGGATCGAAGCTCAAAAGCTTGAACTCCTTGTAAAATGCCGCCAGAACCGCCAACACTAAGGCCGACACGGCGATGATCAGGACCAGGTCTTCGCGCAACATGCCCGCGGCCTGGCCGTAAATGTACGTTTCCAACCCCGCGCGGCTGCCGCCGCCATCCATGTTCTGTATGTACGACGACAGCATGATTCCCGCGCCGAAGAACGTGCTGAGCACCAACCCCAAGGCGGCATCTTCTTTGGTCCGAGTCCAGCGGCAAACGATGGTCATAAGAGCAATGCCGGCCAGCCCGGCCAAAAAAGCGCCGAAAAGCATCCCGACAAAGTGGCGAGCGCCGATCACCAAAAAGGCGAGACATAGACCGGGCAGGGCCGCGTGCGCCACCACGTCGCCCACCAGGGCGCGCCGCCGCAGCACGGCAAAGCTGCCCAGAACGCCGGCGGTGCCGCCCAGCAGCGCAGTGCCGATCATTACTAGCCACGTCAGGTAACTCACGACGACCGATTCCCTGTGCGAACGGCTTCGGCGGCTTCCTCCAAAATCGTCAATCGCCCGCCGAACGTGTTTTGCAGATTCGCCGCGGTGAACACCTCTTCGACCGGACCAGCCTCAACCAACCTCATGTTGATCAGTACGACGTGGTCGAAGTAATGCCGCACGGTCTGAAGATCGTGATGAACAACGACCACCGTCTTCCCGTCGGCCCGCAAGCTCCGCAGCAAGCGAACGACGGCCTGCTCGGTCGCGGCATCGACACCGACAAAAGGCTCGTCCATGAAGTAGATTTTCGCATCCTGGGCGAGCGCTCGGGCCAAGAACACCCGCTGCTGCTGGCCCCCGGAAAGCTGGCGGATTTGACGCGAGGCGTAGTCGGCCATGGCCACCTGTTCCAGGCATTGCCGGGCCCAACGACGCTCGGTCTCGCCGGGCCGCCGAAACCAACCGAGCCTTCCGTAGGTGCCCATCAAGACCACGTCGAGCACAGTCACCGGAAAGTCCCAATCAACCGACTCGCGCTGCGGCACATAGCCGACAAGATGCCGCTGCCGCGAATAGGGCTGACCATAGAACTCCACCTTGCCGCTCGCCAAAGGAACCAAGCCCAAGGCAGCCTTGATCAATGTGCTCTTGCCTGCGCCGTTGGGCCCCACGATGCAAATCAGCTTGCCCTCGGGCAAGATCAAATCGATATCCCAAAGCACCGGCTTGCGGTGATAGGCAACGGTCATATCGTGAATCTCGATGGCCGGAGCGGTCATGGCCTATGTCCTGCGCCTTCGTGCTATTTCAGGGCCCAAACGATCGTCTCGACATTGTACTCGATCATGCCCCGATACGTTTCGCCGCGGCTGCCGGGTTGTCCCAACGAGTCGGAAAACAATTCGCCGCCGATCACGACCCGATGGCCGCGGGCGGCACAGCCTTCGATCAGGGCGCGAATGTTCTTGATTGGCACGCTGCTTTCGACGAAAACTGCCTTGATTTCGCGTTCAACCAATAGGTTGATGATCTGGTTGACATGGCCCAAGTCGGCCTCGGCCACCGTATTGATCCCCTGCAACGCGAACACTTCGATGTCGTAGGCCGCTCCAAAATAGTTGAAGGCGTCGTGGGCCGTCACAAGAACTCGTCGGCGTGCTGGAATCTGGGCGAGCATTTCGCGGCAACGATCGTGAAGCTCCAGCAACGACGCCCGATACTCGATGGCGTTTTGCCGATACGACGCGGCCCGATCCGGGTCGAGCCGGGCCAACGCGTCGGCCACCGTCAGGGCGCACTCAGCCCAAAGCGATACGTCCATCCAAACGTGCGGATCGTAAACGCCGTGGCTCTCGATCAGGCGAGATCGGCGCGGCTGGCGATGGCCTGCGTTCGATCGTTCTCCTATTGTTCCCGCTTCGCCGTCAGCAAGGGCGCCAGTTTCGTCGGGCGAAGGTGGGCGTTCGTTTGAGTCGTCGACGACCGGACTATGATGGTCGATCAGCCCTTGGGTCACTGCCGTTGACGGCTTCCAGCGGTCTAATCGCGAGAGAAGATCGGCTAATCGGCCCTCGAGATGCAGGCCGTTGTAGAACACGGCATCCGCCGCCGTCAGCCGGCGGACGTCGCCGGGCGTCGGTTTGTAAAGATGGGGGTCAACCCCCGGCCCCATCAGCGTTGTAACATGGACATGCTCGCCGCCGACATGGCGAACCAAGTCGGCCACGATGCCCGTCGTACACACCACTTGCATGGGATAGCGACGAATCGAATCGGCTCGCTGATCGGCTCGGCGGCAACCCAACAGCACAATCAGCACGCAGGCCCACGCGGCAATCGCGGCAAACCCGATCAGCCGCCGGGTGCGCAGCGGGTGCGGCTTCTGAAAACGGTCGCCTCGCTCGGTCATCCGGAACCCCAACATGGCCCCTTCCCAAGAGCACGCATGCTTGAAACGCTCGTAAGCCGCTGCCGCCAACCCGCGGAATTCTGCCCGTGCACCGATGGCAGCTTCGCCATCGGCCATTGGTCATGAGTCAATCGCGGAACGAAAGCGGCGCCGCTTGAGACTGCCCGTCGGCGAAAGCGATTATTGTCGCCCAGACCTTGACCGTTGAGAATAGGTGCCTTGCGATCGTTGCGAAGAAGTGCAACGCCGGCGCGGTAGTGGTCGGCTCGCATCGCCCCGATGTTGTGCTCGCCGAGCGCAAGATTCAGCCGAACCAGTCGGCGATTCGAAAATACGGGCGCTGTTGCATAGGATCGCTCAAAGCTTCTATAATGTGCCCCGACGGCGTTTTTGTTGCGATTTTTCGCATCTCCTTGTCGGCCCGTTTTTCGGACTCCTTTGGCGCGAACCAATCGGGCGGCCGTGCCCCGGACGATGGCGTGTTAGGCGGCTGGCGGTTCGGTCGAGTGCGACGAGCAACGAAACGGATCGAAGCGGCCTCCTTGAATTCGGCCGACGACCGTGCCAAACGATAGCCGTGACAACGACCCGCTGAATGACCGTTTGCACTGTGGAACTACAATGTCTCATAGCGAACAAGCTTTGCGAAGCGTCGTGTGGACTCAAGTTTTTCCCTGGCTGATCATCGCCCGGGTCTTTCGAATCGCCGTCAGCGCCCGAATGCTAATTCTCGGAGCGGCGGGAATTTTGCTGATGCTGAACTATTGGGCGCTGCTGGCCACCGTGTTTACGGTGCCCGAGAGGGATCGCCCTTGGATCGCCCCGGCCGACGGCTGCCCGTGGCTGGCCATCGATCACGCAGTGGCCGATCACTGGACTGAGCAACTCGCCCGAGACGTTTCGCCCCCGCTGCCCTCGGACGCCCGCGGTTCAGCCGGCGTCCTCGATACAAGCTTCTTCGGCGCTTGGCGGCAATTCTCGGCCCCGATGGTCGCGATGTTCTCGCTTGACGCATCGGTTTCCGATGTGGCCGTACTGCTTCTGGCGGCCTTTGGCTCGTTGGCGATTTGGGCTTTTTTCGGCGGCGCCATGGCCAGGATTGCCGCGGTGCACTTGGCCTGCGACGAATATGTGGGGCTCGCGGCGGCGTTGCGGTTCGCCTGCCGCAAATGGGTTCCGCTCTTTGCCGCCCCGCTGATTCCCGCCTGCGGCATCGTCGCTGCCGGGGCTCCTTTGTGGGTGTTGGGGCTCTTGCTCCGGAGCGGGGTGGGAATGTTTCTTGTGTCGCTCATTTGGCCGGTGGCCCTGGTCTTCGGAGCGATCATGGCCTTGCTCGCCTTGGGGCTGCTGTTCGCGTGGCCTTTGATGTGGGCGACGATCGCTGCCGAAGGATCCGACAGCTTCGACGCGCTCAGCCGAGCCTACGCTTATCTCTTTCAGCGGCCGATTCACTACCTCTTCTACGCTCTTGTGGCCGCAGTGCTCGCTTGGCTCAGTTGGATTGTAGTAGGCGCGATCACATCCGGCGTGGTCGGAATGGCTTATTGGTCGGCCAGTTGGGGCAGCGGCGCGACGGTTGTTTCCACGGTCACTCCGCGCGTGGGCGAGATCGAAGGCGTGGGGCGCGCCGGGGCCGTTGTCATTCGGTTCTGGGCAACGGCGGCCAAGTCGCTCGGCGTGGGATTTGTTTACGGGTTCTTCTGGAGCGGCGTTGCCGCAATTTACTTGCTGCTTCGGCGGGATGTTGACGCAACCGAAATGGACGAAGTCTTCCTCGAAGCCGATCAGAGCGAAACCGCCGCCCCCGTGGCCGCCGCTGAAGAACCGCAAACGCTCGCCGCGAAGCCCGACGAACCGGCCGTCGAACCAGCAGCGCCCTCGGCCACTGCACCGGATGCCGCGGCCGTCGCCAACCCGCCCAGTGAGACCTCGGCCCCCGCGCCCGAGGAACCCAAGGGGCCGGCTGTCTCGTGATCGGTCGAGCGCGTTGCCTGCGGTTGCGGGCAACGGCCCCCGTTTCGCGGCAGCCTCGGAAAGTCATGTCTGCGAGATCATCGCACAAGTTCGATCATGTCGATGCACCCGTTGCTGCCTGTTTTCCTGCTTGTCGTGATCCTGTCCGGCTGCGGCCCAGCGATCGATACGAAAGACATGGGAACGATTGTGTTTGAAATGCCGCAAGTGACGGGAGCCGATCAGCCTTATGAGCTTCCGCCCCAGGCCGGTCCATTGCCGCCCGAGCCGGCAATTCGCGATTAGTGCGAGCGGGCGGCAGGTTGAGGACGCGGTTGTTTGCGGCAACCAACGGCGTTGTAGCCGAAGAAAAGACGGCCGGCCCTCCGCGAGTGCAGAAGGCCGTTGGTTTCCAGTAGAGAAGTGGTGCGATACGTTGGCGTTTTGGCCGATGAGTCGAGCGGCGGCAGGTTGGCCTTGATGCAACTGTTTTACTAAGCGGCGATAGCCGGGGAAGTCGTTTGACGACGCAAGACACACGGAGAACCTTCCAATGGCCGAAACCAAAGGCCTCCCGATGACTCAGACCCGCGACCCCGAAGCCGTCCAACGCGAGATCGCCGAACTAAAAGCGTTGGAAAGCCTGCCGCTTCCCTCGCGAACACTGGGCTATTTGAAGCGAACCGGCCCCGGCCTGCTGCAAAGCGCGATGACGCTGGGGGCGGGCAGCGCCGTGGCGTCGGTTGTGGCCGGAGCATCGTTCGGCTATCAGTTGTTGTGGGTGCAGCCGGTGGCCATGTTGCTGGGCATTTTCATGCTCGGGGCGCTGGGGAACGTCGTGCTGTCGCGGGGCGAAAGGCCCTACTATTCGTTCGGGCGGCAGATTCATCCGATCGTCCCGTTGCTTTGGGCCCTTGCCACAATCGCCTCGTCCGTGATTTGGCATTTCCCCCAATACGGTCTGGCGGCCGGCGCGGCTCGCGATTTGGCCGAGATGGCCGGATTGACCGTAAGCCAAACGGCAGCCGACGGAAAAACGGGAATGACGCCGACCGGCTACGCCGTCAGCTTCGGCATCGGGTTCCTGATCCTCGGCCTGAACATCTTCACCACGTGGAATTACGGCGGGCGAACGCGCGGAACGAAAATCTACGAGTGGTTCCTTCGCTGCACCATCGCGGCGGTGATTATCGCCTTCGCCCTGGTGGTTGTCTTCACCGGGGTCAAGTGGTCGGAGTTCTTCCGAGGGTTGTTCGGCTTCTATTTGCCGAGCGATCAGAAGGGAATTGAAACCGTCTTGGGCGCCATCGGCGCAGCCGTCGGAATCAACATGACGTTTCTCTACGGCTACTCGTTGTTGGCCAAAGGCTGGGGCGAACACCACAAAACCCTTTCCCGTTGGGATTTGGTCATGTCGATGTTCCTGCCCTTCGTTATCGCCACGTCGTTGATCATCATCGCCATGGCCAACACGGTTTACGATCCGTCGCTCGGCAACACCGTGCGAGACAATCTCAAGCCGCTCGATGCCGCCAAGGCCCTGGTGCCGGTGATGGGCGACAACTTCGGTCGAATCGTATTCGACCTGGGCTTCATCGCCATGACGTGCGGGGCCGTCAGCGCGCACATGGTCGTGTGCGGATTCACCATGTGCGAACTGCTCGGGCTCGAATACACGGTTTGGCGTTATCGCATTTTCACCCTGACGCCGGCCATCGGCCTTCTCGGCGTGGTCACCACAACTCCGCTTTGGCTTCCGGTCGCCGCATCAGCGATCGCTTTCACGATGCTGCCGATTGCCTACATCACCTTCTTGGTGATGAACAACAAGCGCAGTTACCTGGGCGAATCGGTCGGCAGTGGCTGGAGACGGGCGTCGGTCAATGTCGTGCTTGCCGTGGCGGTGGTGATGTCGGTCGTCGGCGCCTCGATCCAAATCAACAACCGTGTCGTCAAACCGATCCGCGACTGGCTCTCGCCCCCAGCGGCCGTTGCCCCGAAGTAGAGTCGGCGCCTTGCGTCAATTCCATTCGATTCCGCTAAGCGATCCGGCGGTCCGGCCGCTTTTTATCTGGAAGGAGTCGTCCGGCAATCGCGCTGTCTCCGACCGCCCATCGGCGGAGGCGATCGCCTGGTGCGATCTTTTTGAAGTCATCAAACATGCTCGCTCTGACGGCGAAGCCGCCGATTGCGTTCCGCGCCGGCGGGTTTCTGTCCCCATAATCGAGAGGACGGCGACGATCGCAGCGAATCAGCGGCCGAGTTCGCTGCGCACCGCGACGGACGCCATCGCCCGCCCGCAAGGTCGCATTCAAGTCCGCATGATCTTTTCGATGGCCTTCCCTTTGGCCAACTCATCGATCAACTTGTCAAGACAGCGAATCTCCCGCATCATTGGATCTTGAATCTCTTCGACTCGGACGCCGCACACCACTCCTTTGATCGACAGGCGGCAGGGGTTCGGCGCAGGGGCTTCCCCGAAAAACGTCTCGAAGTCAACCTGCTTCTCCAGTTGACTGTCCAACTGCGCGGGACTGTAGCCGGTCAACCAGCAGATGAGGGAATCGACCTCTTGCCGAGTGCGTCCCTTCTTCTGCGCCTTCGCAACGTAGAGGGGATACACGCTGGCAAAACTCGTCGTGAGAATACGATGCTTTGCTGTCATCGGCCAAATCGCCCTCACAACGCCCGGCGGGCGCCGCGTACAGTCCGGTGTTCCATCAGACGGTCAAACCGCCGTCGACCGTGAGAACATGGCCGGTAATGAACTCGGCCGCCGGGCTGGCCAGGAAGAGAACCGCGTCAGCCACATCTTGGGGCTGGCCCATGCGCCCCAGCGGGATTTCCTTGCGAATCAGTTCGAGCGTTTCTTCGCCCAACTTGGCGGTCATGTCGGTGGCGATGAACCCGGGCGCAACAGCGTTGACCGTTACTCCCCGCGAGGCCAATTCCCGCGACGCGGTCCGAGTAAGCCCAATCACGCCCGCTTTCGATGCGGAGTAGTTGGCCTGCCCCGGATTGCCCATCAGTCCCGATACGCTGGCAATGTTGATAATTCGGCCTCGCGGGCTCTTCATGATCGGCCGCGCCGCCGCCCGCGTAAACAGGAACGTTCCCTTGAGATTGATATTGAGCACTGCGTCCCACTGATCATCCTTCATGCGGATCAGCAAGCCGTCGCGAGTAATCCCTGCGTTGTTGACGAGAATGTCGAGCTGACCGAAACGCTTGACCACTTCGTCGACAACCTGCGATACTCGATCGCCGTCGGTGACATCGCAAGCCCACGGCTCCGCCTCCGTGCCCATCGCCCGGATGGCTGCAATAGCATCGCCCAACAACTCAGTGTTGATATCAATGCAGGCCAAGCGGGCGCCGCACCGCGCCAACGCTTCGGCAATGGTGCGTCCCAACCCGCGAGCCGCTCCGGTGACCAAAGCCACCTGACCGGAAAGATCAACACTCAATCGCGGCTTCATGCATTCCGACATTTCGAGTCAACCTCCCAACCATTCTCCGTGGCGCACGGCGAGAAATCGAGTTCTCGCCGACATTGAAACGCTTTCACCCGACAACGAATCCGATGCCGCCCTTGCGCCGCGTCCATCCCGGCGACCGCCACAACGCATTTCACGCCGTCCCTCGCCGCCGTCGACGTAAGCCGCCCTAAACCTGAACGGAATGACAAGGCAGCTTTCGGTCGATCCGCCGCAGCAAACCCAGCAGAACCCGGCCCGGCCCCACCTCATAGAACTGGCCGAACCCTTGCCCGATCAGGTAGCGCATCGAATCTTCCCAAAGCACGGGCGAAATCACTTGGCGAATCAACAGCCGACGGATTTCCTCGGGGTCGTCGTGCGGTTGGGCATCGACATTGGAAATCACGGGAATTCGGGGCCGTTGAAGCTCAACCTTCGCCAACGCGGCTGCCAGCTCTTCGTCGGCCGGCCGCATGATCTGCGTATGAAACGCGCCGGCGACTGCCAACGGGACGGCTTTCATGGCGCCCAACTTCGGCGCCAGTTCTGCAGCACGCTCGCACGCTCCCACCGTTCCGGAAATGACGATGTTGCCCGGGCAAAGCAAGTTGGCGATCTCCAGCACTTCGCCGCCGCGGACTTGCTGGCAAAGCTTCTCCACTTCGCTGCGCTCAAGCCCCAAAATGCTCACCATGCCGCCAGCCGTCGCGTCGGCCGCTTTCTGCATGGCCATACCGCGTTGCTGCACCACCCGCAGCCCGTCCTCGAAACTGAGAACGCCGGCGAACACCAACGCGGTGTATTCCCCCAGGCTCAGCCCAGCCACCGCTTCGCACGACAGCACAACGTCGGGCAACTCCGCTCGGAGCGACTCGATCGCCGCCAAGCTCGTGACAAACAATGCCGGTTGGCTATAAACCGTCGAATCGAGATCCTCGGTCGGCCCTTCCAAACAGAGCTTCGCCAGGTCGTAGCCAAGGATTTCACTGGCGCGATCATACATCGCTCGGGCTGACGGGAAGTTCTCGACGAGTCGCCGCCCCATGCCAACCGATTGGGCCCCTTGGCCCGGGAACAAGAAACCGATTCTCGTCACGGCGGAATTCTCCTGAACTCAGTCCGGGGCAGGTTCAACTCTCAAAAGCCAATCTTCTCGCCGCACGTCACTTCAGTTCGTCTCGCCCGCCCCGATTTCGTGCCGCTCAGGCCGCCTCGCCGCGGTCCCTCTTGCCGCCAACGGGCGCGCTTGATGGGCGAGACTCGCCGCAAACCTCGGCGCGAACATCCCGCGACAAGCTCCGGCGTCTTCGTCGCCGATGTCCGACTGTCAACGCCACGATCGTCTGGAACAGCATATCTCGCGGTCAACAGCGCTGCATGGTTTGAATCGCCGTGCACCCATGCGTCCCGACTTCGACGGCGATCGAGCCTTAATTCAGGGCGTTACCGCTCGGCTTGGGCGCGGAACCAGCCGATCTATCGACAAATCGGTTTCCCAGCGCGGCAAAGGTGCTCTAGACTGGCGCAATTCCCATCGGTTGAGCAGCCCCATTGCGCAGCCGCAAACGGCGGCCGCCCCAAAGCTTGCCCGACTACAGCTTCTTCTTTTTGCCCTTCGACTTCTTCTCTTTCGGAGCGACCACACCTTGAGCGTTATAGTAGCCGCACTTCGGGCACACGGCGTGCGACAGGGCAGGGCTGCTGCACTCGGGGCACGTGACGACGGCCTTGGGCTCCTTGTGGTCGTGCGCACGACGCTGACCGGTCTTGGAATTGCTTTGTCTTCTCTTGGGGACAGCCATGGTCAAACTCCACTTCGACGTCCTGCCCTAAATAGGCCCACACAATGACATTCGCGGCTGCTGGCGCGAAGCGGCCGCTTGCGTGCTGCGCGAGCCTGGGCCGCTCCGATTTTCCGCGGTTTTATTCAACCAAGCCGGCCGCACCGACCGCATGATCATCAGCGAAACCAAGCAGTTTAGGCCAGATCGCCAGTAGTGTCAATCACCGGCACAGCACAATGTTGCGGCGTTTTCCACCGAAAAATCCCCCTCCCGCCGCTCAACCAGCAAAGCCGTCACGATTTGGGTTTCGCCAGCGGATCGGGCAGGGTTCGCTCCGTTTCCAGGCCGCGATCCCCGTTCTGTTTCATCCAGTCGTCCAACTTTGTCCGCAGCGATTTCAATTGATCGGTGCAGGCGGAGTCGGCGGCCAAGTTGCGCAGCTCCCAAGGGTCGTTGGCCAAGTCGTACAACTCTTCAGCCGGACGCGACCGATATCGCGTAACCACGGCGGCTGCCGCAGCGTCGTTTTCGGCCTTCCGCAACCAGGAATCGAAGTAGGAACGGCCGTCAGTTCCTTCGTTGCCCTTGTCGATGTGCGTTGAGTGGACTGCCCCCGGGTCAAGATTTCGGATGTATTTCCATTGGGCCGTGCGAACCGCCCGAATGGGATAGCGGTTCATTCGGCCGTCGCCGCTATGGGTCAGAAAGACCGCTTCGCGGTGTTTGTCCTTTCGGCCGACAAGCACATCCAGGAACGACGAACCGCAAATGTCCCTCGGCGGTGAACCGCCGCACGCTTCGATCAGCGTGGGCATCAGGTCGATCCAACTGACCAGGGCGTCGCACCGTGTTCCCGGCCGAATCCGCCCCAGCCAGCAAACGATCAAGGGCGACCGGACGCCCGCGTCGTAACAATTCCACTTGCCGAAGGGGAACTGCGATCCATGATCGCTGGTGAATACGAAAAGCACATCTGGGCCCAGGCGATCAAGGGCCGCGTCGTAAACCAGCCCCAGATCGCGGTCGGCCTCGGCCACTGCCGCCAAGTACCGTTCCCACGCTCGACGCGTTTCGGGCGTGTCGACCAAATTCGGCGGCAAGCCGTCGCGCGAGGCAACGCCCTCCTTCGGCCAGGGAACATGCGGCCAATTGGTTCCCACCAGCAAGCAAAGGGGCTTCTGCGACCTCCGATGGGCCAGCCATCGAACCGCCTCGGCAACACAAACGTCTTCGTGATACCCGAAATGACTGGCATGGTCGAAGCCATACTCCTTCACCTGGGCGTAATGCGCCACTTTGCCGATGGCGACCACCTCGTAGCCCAGCTCGCGAAAAAACGCCGGCCATTTCTTCAGCTCCGCGCGAGGACGCGCATGATTGAGCATCGCCCCATTCCGCATCGGGCAAAGGCCGGTCAGCAAGGCGGCACGGCTGGGTGCGCAACTCGGCGACGCGACGAAGGCGTTGGTCAACGACATGCCCGCCTTGGCCAAACGCTCCATGTTTGGAGTTGCCACACCCTTGCCGCCGAAAGGCGAGCAGTCGGCAACGCTCAGATCATCCGCCAAGAAGACCACCACGTTGGGTGTCGCCTCGGCCGCACGTCGGCGCCAGCGCCACGATCAGCAGAATCATCGATCGCATCTTCTCACCCTCCGAGAGCGCGCCGCGAGAGTTCGAACGCGACTCCCGTCAGAAAACGGTCTGCTCAGAGCCGCCCATTCTGATTCCGTCAACGCCGATCGCCGTCAACTGGCAGGTTGAGCAGTCTGAGTTTTTGCCGGCGACGGAGCCCAGGGCAACAAACGGGATTGATCTCGACGCGACCATTTGGTCCATACGGCCTTGTCGTACAACAGCCCGAGAAAAACGCCGCCAACAATGCTCCTCGCCTGAAACCCCCGCTTACGTGCGTTCTCGGTCCAATACCAGTCCGTCATCGGCACTCGATCGGGCGTATGATTGAGCATGTCATACACCGGATCGACCAACGCCTCGAAATCGGCGCGTTTGCCCGTCAACGTGGCAGTCCAAAGAATCCAGTCCAACTTGGTGTACGTTGTGCGATTGTCCAGCGGCAGACCGAAGCGGTTCTGAACCTTTCGGTAGTGGGCCATTTCGCGCTCGGCCACTTCCGCCGGAAACAGGTTCAAGCCCAAGAGGCGATCCCAAACCAAGTTGTACTTCTGGCTCCATGTGCCGGGCTTGTCGAATGCCAGTCGGAAATGGTCGCCGTCATCGGCCTCTTTGATCCATCGCGCCGCCATTTGGCGAGCCAGTTGACTGTAGTGCTCAGCCGATCTCAAATCCCCGCGCATCTGGCACAGCTTGCCGTACGCCCCGAGCGCGACGATGGCTTTCGCCGACAGGTTCACGTTTCTGGCCAAGTGGCCGGCAAAGTCGTCCGTACACAATTGATTCTCCGGATCGAACCCTTTCTCTTCCAGATAGACGGCCCAGCGGGCGATCAGGGGCCAATAGCGGCTCGCGAAATCGGCGTTCCCCTCCAGTTGGGCCAGCGCAGCCAGCATGATCAGCATGTTGCCCGTTTCTTCTACGGGCATTTGGTTCTCCTCGCTCCGTTCGCCGCCGCCGTAACGCTGACCGTTCGCCCAGGGATATTGCCCAAGGTCGTGCGGTGCAAACGGGAATCGCCACCGCGGCGACGAAGCATAGTCCAACACCGGCACGAGCATGGCCTTGGTCAGGGCGGGGCTCGTCAACAAGATCAGCGGCGAAGCCGGGTAGATCACGTCGACCGTGCCAATGCAGCCGTTGCTGAAGTTCTCTTTGCTGAAGAAAAGCGGCTGTCCGTTGGCATCGGCCGCCAATTTGTGCGCAGCGAAACACTGCCGATAGGCCAAAGCCGCGATGCGGGCATAACGCGCACCGCCGAAGCGGGTGAGGTCGCCCATCAGTTCGGAATCGAATTCAGGACAACGACGCTTGAGGTAGTCGAGGTCTTCGGCCGAGATCTTCAACAGGTCGTCGGCCGAGGCCCCTTTGCGACGCCAATAAGGCCGCAGATTCTGTCCAAAGTATTGAATGCTATAAAGGTCGTCGTAGGCCAGCATCAGCCAACGGCTTAGCGGTTTGCCGTCCGGGGCGACTCTGCCCTCGGCTAGCATCATCGCCAGAGCGGGCCCGGCGTCGTCGGCCGCGCGCGGCATCCGCTGATCCATCTCGGGCAGTTTCTCGTTGGCGATAAACTCAGATCGGCATACCGTCCGATCGGCCGCTGAAACTTGCGACTGCGGCGCCGCAAGGTAGAAGTAACCCCAGTCGATTCGCAGATCGTCACCGCGTTTTCCCAGAATGGCCTGATCTTGAGAACCAACTCGGGCGATCGACAATCCGTGGGCCTTCTCTGTAGTCCACTCGACCTGCTGCCGCGGTTGATCGACGGCGATTTCCGCGCCGGCGTCGAAATACAACCGAATGCGATGGGGTTTCCCGTCGCTAGAGGTGATGTTCCAAACAAGATAGGTTACGGGCCGCGAAACGAAATCGAGACTCTCCGGCAAGGTCGCTGTAAGGAACACCAGTTCCACTTCGACGCCCGCGCCGCGAAATCCGTAGATCGTCCGCGTCGGCAGCACTTCGAGTCGGGTTTGCTCCAGCGCCGGCACATCCGGCGGCTGATCGCCCATCAGTCGGTGCGTCTTGCCGTCGATGCGAATCAGACAGGTCAAGGGGTGAACCTTGCCCGTCCAGTGGCGCGTTGGTCCGTCGGTCAGCCGATCGGCCATCGACCAGATGCTGAAATAGGGATCGCACGCCACCAATGGCGAGGCCGGCGGGGTCAAACCGCCATCGCTGCGAATCACTCGAGCGGGCGGCTCGTTCTTCGGCGGACTCTCCGCGCCGCGAGCCGAATCGACCCCGACCAATGCCACCGCTGCCAGCAACCATCTGCCCACAACACGTTCCCAGGCCATTGCTTACCTCCCAATCTCAAACGTTGATTCTCTTGCGCGTCGCCCATCGCGAGCAACGACGAGCGTCGTACCGACCTTGACGAACGTCGCGAAAACGTCGCCCAGCGCCGGTCCAACACAAACGAGCAGCGACGGCCCAACGACCAAGCATGTTTTGTTGATCGAATGGTGCGAGCCCTTCGCCGATGCGGCCGCGGCCTCGATCGGTGCGAATCTGCCGCCTTGCCTCAGCCGTCATCGTGGTTGTTATACGGCCTGACCGATCCAAAAGAAAGGCGCGGGCCACTGGGGCGCACGAAGGAACGGACAGCAGGCGGCGAACAGGCCGATTTGCCGAACGATCTCAGTGACAAACCGTTGATGCTTCGGCCTTGGTCGAAAAGGTTCGAAGCACACAATTGGCGGTCGCCGATTCTGCCAAGCAGCCGACGGAGTGTTTCGCCCGCTCAGACTACTTTTCGTTTTCCGCGGTTGCGTTCACCAGTGATGCAGCAAGCGTCGGAGCGATGCGCCGATTTCTTCGTCGCCGAAACGGAATCCCGCCTCGGTCAGCCTCTGAGGCATCGCCCGAGCCCCCCGAAGCAACAGGGCTTCGGCCATTTCTCCAAGGGCCAGAGACAAGACCAATCGGGGAACGCGGAAGATGGTTGGACGGCCAAGGGCTGCGCCCAACGCACGGGTGAACTCGCGATTCGTTGCCGGCCGCGGCGCGGTCAGATTGATCGGCCCGGCCAAACGGTCATCATTCAGAATCCATTCGACAGCGGCGGCGACATCATCGTTTGTGATCCAACTGATATACTGCCGCCCGTCGCCCAATACGCCGCCCATACCCCAGCGAAACACCGGCAGCATTTTGGCCAGCGCCCCGCCGGCAACATCGAGAACCATCCCAATGCGCAGGCAGACGACTCGGCAACCATGCGACTCGGCCTTCAGCGAGGCAGTCTCCCATTGGCGGCAGAGGTCGGCCAGGAAGCCGACGCCCGGCGAGCTTTGCTCCGTGAGCACTTCGTCGCCGCGACTGCCGTAGTAGCCGATGGCCGATGCCGACACGAACACCCGCGGCCTCGGCTGCGCGGAAGCGATGGCCTGAACCAACAATTCGGTCGCCTGCAAGCGGCTCGATGCGATGCGCTGCTTGACGCTTTCCGTCCACCGCGCCTGTGCGATGTTCTCGCCGGCAAGATTGACAACGGCATCGATGTCGCGCAACGCCTCGGGATCGATTCGCCCGAAGCCGGGATCCCAAGCATACTCGTCGCGATCCGGCTGCCGAGGCGGCCGAACAAGCCGCAACACGCGATGACCGGCCGTCGCAAAGCGGCGAACCAACCGCCCGCCAATCAACCCGCCCGCCCCGGCAATAAGAATGCGCATGGAGATGGCCCCCGCGACAAGACCACGGCCTAAGCTGCCAAAGAAAGGATTGCCACGTCAGTTCATTATCGCCGCTTAGACAAGTGCGGCAATAAGGCTGCCGGACTGGGCGCGGGTTCGCCGCTGAACACGGGCGAGGCGATCAGCGACCGGTGCGCAGCAGGCGCAACAGACCGTGCAGCCGAGCGCCGCCGCCGGTCAGAAGCATTCTTGAGAAAACGACCTCCGGGAACGATTTGCCCAACATGTCGATGCAATGGCCCAGTTCTGCCATCAAGTCGGCATGCACGGGCGCCATCGCCTTGAACAACGGATAGAGCAGGGGGGCTTTGAAGGGTTGTTGCTTCAACTCTTCAGCTTGCTGGAAGGTAAGGTTGAAATGCTGCACTAGCGCTCGCGTGTAGCTTTGGCCGCCGACGCCTAGGCTGCGCGTCCAAAGCAGCTTCGGCCCGCAGGCGATCACGCTCGATGAATCGGCTCCGATGTCGACGATCAACAGATTGCCGCCTTTATCGCCGAGCAACTCCCCATTCGACTTTTCCGCCGGGCCGCTCTCGCCGCCCCGTTCGAAACGATCGACAAAAACCGCATTGTACAATGCCAGAGCATCGGCCTGCGCCGCGTCTACGGAAACGCCCAGCGACTGAAACCGCCCCAGCAGCCGCATCAGCAGCGCCCGCTTCGCCGCCGCAACAACGACTTCGTACTCGCGGCGCGGGGCAGCCGTCTTGTCGGGGCTTCTCGCTGCGGCGGCCCCAACCGCGAATTCGTCGATCGTTTGGAACCCCCAAACCAACTCCTCCAAAGCGATAGGCACTTGAACCCGCGACTCGAACTCGACAAGGGCTGCCAGCTTGTGCGTGTCGATCGGCGGAAGCTTGAACTGCCTCATCAGCAGCCAACGCGAGGAAAAGGCGACACCCACCCGATCCCCGCTGATTGGAGCCTGGGAGAGCAACTGCTTGAGCGACTCCTCGACCAAGCGGTCTTCCTCGGCATCGTTGACCGCCTGGTTCAACGGTTTGCGGTGAGCGACAGTCAAAGCGGTTTCGATCACCGCCGCCTGCGGCGCATCGGCAGGCGCCAGCTTGACCGCCTTGATGCACGAACGGCTCACATCGATTCCCCAAGCCGAGCGGGCGCGGAAACGCATCAACTGCTTCACGCGCCCAAAGACGGAATGGTAGTCGGGCGGAAGCAGATTGACTTTGACCGGCCCAAGGCCCAACACCTGAAGCGCCATGCCCACGGCCGCCATAAAACCGCCCGGGTGTTGCGCCAAAACGGCCCCGTCGCACGAATCGGCGGGCCGAACGCTGGACAACCGCCAAAGCCAGTCGATCGGCATCCGAAAGGGCGTCTCCTTCGGCGCGGCCGCCCAGGCAACCGGAGCATACGATGGTTTTCGCGGGGCTTGAACGCGGGCCGCCAGTTGCGCGCACATCTTTGCGAGTTTCTCATCTTCTGGCATCTGCTTGCGACAGCGGGCCGCCATGTCCACCAGCGTGTCGTCAATGTACGGCGCGTTGCGAAGATCGTACAGCATCAGCGCCGTCTCGGCCACGCGATCGATCAGGACCGAAAGCTTTTCGCTGCGCACGGCCGCGGGCACTTGCTCCAACCATTGCAACGCCTTCTCGAACTGCCGTTCCGCCGCAAGCTTTTCGGCAGCACGGCAGAGATGATCTTGTATTTGGATCGCGAGCTGGCGCGCGTGCGCGTGATCGGGTTTGAGGGCCAAGAGCCTTTCGATCTTCGGAAGCACGCCATCGAACCGTTTTGTCGCCACCGCAGTCTTCAGGTCGTGTTCCAACGACTCGATCTCGTCGATCTTAGCGCTGCACTCGGAAATCAGCTCGCGGACCGGATCGGTTCGCAGCGCGTCGGCCACGGTTCGCAGCAACGTCAGCGCGCCGAGGTAGTCGTTCCGAGCCGCCATCGCCTGCGCTTCGGCAAGTTTTTCGTCGGCCGTGACCTTCCGACGATCGCGCTGCGCGGCCAAGTGCCGAATCATTTCGCCGGCGCGCTTGGCCCAATCGGTCAACCGCGGATGCTCCAATCGCGAAATGACCGCGAGTTGGTCGATGGCTTCGTCGAACCGGCTCTCGGCCTGCATCGTGGCGATCGAGGCGAAGATCGATTCGATTCGATCGACTTCGGCGTCGATCGCGCTTTCGATATTGGCGCCGCAGGCCCCGCAGAACTTCTCGCCCGACGCGCAAATCGTGTTGCAGCGAATGCACGGTTCCCACAAATGCAAGCCGCACTGAGCGCAGAACTTGCGGGTCGCCGGATTCGGGCTGCGGCAACGCCGGCATCGCAGAGTCGATCCTCGCGTTGCCGTATCTGCGGCAATGTCGGGAGGGGCGCCCGCAGCCAAAGAGTTCTGCAACGCCAAGTCGTACGCCGCCTTGCGGTCGGGATCGGTCAACGTGTCGATGGCTTCCTCCAGCTCCTCGCGAATCTGCCGCCAAACCTCAGGCAACGCGTCGTGCCGGTGAGCCAACAGCGCCGCCCGCTGCGAAGCGGCCGCGGCGTGAATGATCTCCAAATCTTCTTCTCCGTTGGGCAAGAGCAACAACTGATAGGCGTTCAACGGACGCCGCAGCTCGCGCACCCCCAACCAGGCCCGATAGGGATCGAAGCCGATCGGTCGATCAAGTTCAGCAGCGGGATAATTGGACATTCTCAGACGTTTGCAGGAGGGGCGTGCCACGCCGCGCCATTGATATCGCGCGGCGGCCGGATTCAAACAGCATCAATGTCGGGCCTGCGGTTTCCTCCGCCCCACGCGGAGCCCCGACTCAGCCGACGCCCCACGCCGAGCCAAGCCCTTGCGGGTTCATGCCCGCGGGCTGCTGAGGATGGAGAACTCAATCTGAAACTTCACCGTCGGGCGGGTCGGGTGATCGGTTTCAATCAACACCTCGCCCATGCGCACTCCCATGTAATCGCACGCCGGCGTTTCCGGCGGAATGACCACCTCCACCCGGAACAAACCGCTCTCCGGCTGGTCAGGCTGGAATGGTCGGACCGAAACCTGCACAAGGTCCGGCTTCACGCAAATCTCTCTAATCCTGACGGGCCGATCAAGGCCGCGGAACTTGAGCACCAAGGTTTCCTTGGCTCCCTGTCCTCGAACCAAAGTGCCCAGCCGCATGATCCGACCCGTGTACATCTTGTCGCCAAACAGCCCCACTTCGTCGCGGCGGACTTCGCCGCGCAACTCAATCGCGGTTTCCGCAACCGCATCCGGCCGCTCCGGATGGGCTGCTTTGACAACCAGCGTGTGGTGAAGGTCGGTTTCCGCAAAACTCTCGGGAAAGACGAACCGCAGCCGCCGGGCCGATGTTGCGATGTTTTCTCCCAGCGATTTCGGCTCCGGCGGCAATTCCTGCCAACTCAGCCCCTCGATCGGCGAATCAACGGCGACGATCTTCATCTGATCCCATAGCTGAGAGAAAACCAACACGTCGAACGCCTTGCCCGAAAGTGATCCGGCAAGCGTTACCTCGTTCGGTTTGGCGGCCAGCGTTTCACGAATTGCGCCGATAATCTTCAATGTCAGCACCGGGCGGGCGGGGTCGTTGGTGAAAATCGTCGCACTATGCGAAAAGAACCCCCGCCGTTCGATGACCTTCGACGTCAACGCGATCTCCGCCCCCTGCCCGGGCGGAATGTCCTGCTCCGGCAGAGTGCTCATGGTGCATTTGCAGGTCGTCGGCCCGCGATGCAACCGCAACGGGGCATCGCCCTGGTTGAAGACGCGAAAGATGTGACTGACCTGTTCTTGGTGTGTAAGATCACCGAAATCGTGCTCCTCCTGCTCGACGACGATTCGCGGCGCTCCGGTTGTCGCCGGAGCAGCGTTTACGTCATTGTCGACCGATGTGGAGCCGGCGCTCGTCAGATGAACCGCACAAATCGCGCCCACCCCGCCCAACAGAACCAACGCAACTGCGATAATCTTCTTGTTCACGGCCTATGCTCCTCAGGTGCGACGGCCTACGGATCGTGCGATGCCGTGCTCAGCACGTCGCTCACGTCCGTTGTTTGGATGACCAACAACTCGATGGTGAGCTGTTGTTCTTCCTCTGGCGCCAGCACGACTCCCGCCTTGGCCGGCAGCACGAATAGATCAATGCAGCACGCTTTGCCCGCCTCGGCATCGAGCCGTCCGGCCAGCCAGTAGCCTCCCTCGCAACGGCGTTCGACCAAATTGCGAATCTGGCGGCGGTAGTTCGACAAAGGCCGACTCGGCCGACCTTTTTCTTCCAAGCGAAGGTAGCACAAGCGCAACGGGGCTCCCGGACCTTGCCCCGATTGCCCAATCGACTCTCGATCGATCTCGTACTGAACCAACGCCTCGGCACCCGCGTGCAGAGTAAACGGCCACCACGATTTCTTCGCCGACTGCTCGCCGCCGGGCGCATCCGGCGATCGCTCAGCAGTTCGCACCGACTGCCCTCTCCGCTCCGCCAAGCGCGCTAGCCCGGCCTTGAAATAGCTGCGACACTGCTGCCGCAGCAGATCCACGACCAGCAATTCCCAATCGTCGCTCATCGGCGGTCGCGTCAGCGCAGGCGGAGGCGACGGGCGACCGCCCGACGGCCGCGAGGCGGATTTGGTCGCGCTCCGCGTGTTTTCACGGATAACCTCGCGCACCGACAACGGAAGCGCGGGATCGAACACGCCCCCGCTGGCCAGAGTTGCGTGACGCAGAACGCCCGGGCCGTCTAAATAGTGCCGGTCCAATGTTCGCACCAATCGCTTACGCATTGCCACCGTCGGAATCGTGGCGCTCAGGGCCACCAGAGTAGGCGCCTCGGGCAACGCGCCAATCGATCGATGTCGCAAGTCGAGTACCGAAACGAATTGGTCGCTCCAAAGCAAACGCGCCACCGCGGCTGCCTGCGAAGGCTCCAGGACGGGTTCGTCGCCCTCGGGAGGCAATTCCAACCAATGTTTCAGTGCGCAGCGACTCCATGTGGCGAAGTGCCGTTCGAGCGTCAGGCTCTGGTCTTGCGGCAGCCGTGCCGTTTGAAACAGGACAACCTGCGCCGGCAGGTTTGCTAGGACCGGCTCGCTCAACAGGCCGACGATCGACGATCGCCCCGATTGATCCGCGGCGCGCTGGGCCAATCGAAGGGCCAATTGCTCGCGGACTGAAGATTGCTCTTGACCGCGCAGCAACGCCAGCGTGCGCTGGCGCAAGGCGTCGGGCGCGGCCCACGGGCCGCCCTCGCTCGAAAACCGCTCGGGTTGGAATACAACATCAAGCAAGATCGCGTCTGCCCAGTTTGCCCTTTGCCGACCAATCGCATCCAGCGCGGCCTCGGCCGCTGCTTTAGCGTCTGCCGTCGGAATCGTTCCCTGAATCATCGCCACCAACGCTTGGCGGGCCATCGCGGTGCCGTTGGCGGCCAAGGCATCGGCTGCCCGGGCCAGCAGCGAGGCATCCTCCGGTTTCGAGCCGCGCCCCCGCGGGCCGGAGGCGGTGGGGGCGATGGCACTTGGCCCATTCGGCTTCAGTGCAATCAAGTCGATGAGCATCCTCGCTTCCGCCTCAGTCTTCTGGGGACGCAGGGCCCTTACCGCTACGGCCTCAACCAATCGGCGGTCCGAGATCAATCGCGCCACATGGAAGTCGTGCTCGTCCCATTGGGCTAGGTCGGCCGGAGGCGGCAAAGGCGGTGGCAGCGGTGGCGGCGAACCATCCGATGACTCCTCGCCTGAAGTAGCGCTGGGATGCTTCGACGCACTCGGATTCGCTTTCTGCCCGGATTGCCCGCTCTCCGATGGCGGCGCGGGCTGAGTTGCTTGTCTCGCCGCTTTCGCCGTTGGTCGTTTGCCTGGCTGAGTCGCTTCCCGGTCGGCATCTGCCTCGCGCTGTTTCTTTTCCTTCAACGCCTTGACGAATTCCTCCTGGCTCTTGCCGCCATAGGACCCGCTTTGCTCGCTGCTGCACCCTCCGCAGCCGGAGAAAGACACGGCCAACAGAGCAACGATCGACAAGATCGCCAGGCGCAGACAAGACAACCGGTCGCTCCGTCGAACTGCTGTGTCCATGTACTCAACCCGATCGCGTGCGAATACCGGCGCCTTCGGCCGCTGGGAAAGCCACGGCCCAACGCAACGAACTCTCGAAATGACGAGAGACATTGGGCGATTCTAAACGCGGTCCGTTACCTGCCCATGAGCCCCGTATTAGAAAAAAGCGAGCCTGTTTGGGGCCCGTTCATTGCTTTGAAGAAGCAATTCCATCAGCGGGAAAAGGCAGAAAGTCAAGATAGAGAAGGCAGAGCCATTGGACTAACCGGATATACTTACTTGCCGCGTCAGCAGCGTAAAAGCAGTGCGCATTTTGAGCTCACAAAACCTCTGTGTTTGATCGCCGAATACCTTTTGTTTCAACTGGCTAAATTGAACGATCAATAGGCACGAAACCGCGAATACGAGACGAGTTGGTCGTGCGTGATCGGCCCCGGCCCGTCGGCATTGGGGCCAGGCAGCTTTCCCGAATGTCTAAGACCGTTTGAGCTCTCGGTGGTGGAGCGGCGTGTTGAGGGCGGTTGAAAATGGCGACGACGGACAGCGAGCCGTCGACACAATCCGCAACAATTTTGTATGCGAGCCTTTCATGTCCAATCGTCTTGCCGGTGAACTGAGCCTCTATCTTCGCCAACATGCCGACAATCCCGTCGATTGGCGGCCTTGGTCTCCCGACTGTCTGCGTTTGGCACAAGAGCAGCAGAGGCCGATATTTCTCTCCATCGGGTATTCTTCCTGCCACTGGTGCCACGTGATGGCCGAGGAGAGCTTTTCGAACGCGCACGTTGCCACACTGTTGAACGAGCGGTTCATACCCGTCAAGATCGATCGCGAGCAACGTCCCGACCTGGACCAGATTTGCATGGAGGCCGTGCAACTGATGACCAGCCACGGCGGTTGGCCGCTGTCGGTATTTTTGACCCCGTCGGGCGAACCGTTCTTCGGTGGAACCTATTGGCCGCTGGCGGGCCGAGACGGCATTCCGGGGTTTGCCGACATCCTTCGCGCTGTGGACGACGCATGGCAGAACCAACGGCCGCGCGTGGACGCCCAGGCGGCGCAATTGAGCGACGCCGTTCGTAGTGCGACTTTCGATCGTCCTGGGCAGACCGAATCGTTGCCGCTGCTGCGCGAGCAAGCGTTTGCGGCGGCCGAGGTCGAGTTGCGCGACATGTTCGACCCGCAATGGGGCGGATTCGGTCGAGCGCCGAAGTTTCCGCAGGGCGTCTTGCTGCTTTGGCTGGTTCATCGCGCAACGGAAACAAATGACGCCGCGCTTTGGGCGATGCTCGGCAAGACGCTCGACGCGATGGCCGTCGGCGGCATTCATGACCACTTGGGCGGCGGGTTTCACCGCTACAGCACCGATGCCCAATGGCTCGTGCCGCATTTCGAAAAGATGTTGTACGACAATGCGTTGCTTGCGCAAGTGTACGCCAGGGCTTGGTGCAGACATCGGCGTCGGCTGTGGCGGCGGGTTGCCGAAGCCACGTGCGACTACATGATCCGCGATCTGCAATCGGTCGGCGGCGGCTTCTTTGGCAGTGAAGACGCCGACAGCGAGCACGAAGAAGGGCGGTTCTATCTGTGGACGCCGGACCAAGTGGCCCAAACCCTGGACGACCAACACCGCGCCACCCGCTTTTGCCGTGAATACGGAGTGTACCCCGGGGGCAATTTTGAAGGCCGTTCGATCCTCCACCTTCCGCTGAAGAAGGATTCGGCGGAAACGGGAGAAGCGGACGCGATCGACGCCGCGCTGGCGCCCGACCGCGCCGCGCTGCTTGCCGCGAGGTCGGGCCGGGTGCGCCCGCTGCGCGATGACAAGATCATTGCGGCGTGGAACGGGCTGGCCATCGCCGCTTTGGCGCGATGCGGGGAAATACTCGACCGCAGTGATTATGTCGAAGCGGCAAATCGGGCGGCTTCGTTTGTACGCGAGGAGATGAAGGACGATTCTGGCCGGCTCTGGCGATGCTGGCGCGATGGTCGCCGAGACCCGCCGGGCTTCCTCGACGACTACGCCTCGGTGGCCCTTGGATACTCGGCTCTCGCTCAAGTCACTGGGCAAAAGACATGGCAATCGGCCGCCGCCGGTTTGGCCAGCTCAATGCTTGCCCGGTTCGCCGATTCGACTGGGGGCTTTTTCTATACCCCAAACGACCACGAACCATTGTTCGCCCGAAAGAAAGACGTGATCGACACAGCGGAGCCCAGCGGCAACGGACTGGCGGCAACGTTGCTAATAGACCTGAGCGCGGCCACCGGCGATCAGCAATGGCGCCTGGCTGCCGAGAGAACCCTGGCCGTATTTGCCCACTGGTTGCGAATCCGACCGACCGCCTCGCCGCAAATGCTGCTTGCCCTGGCGAGCTGGCCAGGGGGGTGACCGTTTGGCGCAGTGCCCATCTCCCTCGAACCCCTCGAACCAATCGGCTGGAGAGACGCCTGGGGGGCGACTCGAAAACCCGCTGTTTTCTGTTATGCTCGATAGAGGAAAACAGCGAAAACCCCCAAGCGAAGCGGCAGCAAAACGCCATGGAACTGCAACGGGTGCGGATTCTGCTGGTTGAAGACGATCCCGACGATGTCTGGCTGATGCGGAACCTGCTGGGCGACCGCTGGGACGGCCCCTTCGAGCTGATCCATGTCGAGTTGCTTTCCGCGGCCATTGAACTGTGTCGGGAGCAGTCGTTCGATGTCGTGTTGCTGGATCTCGGCCTGCCTGACAGCCGCGGCCTGGGCACGTTCCTGAGGATGCAATCGGCGGTAAACGATCTGCCCATCGTGGTGCTCTCCGGCTATGCCGACGAGGCCATGGCCGTCAAGGCTGTTCAGGCCGGCGCCCAAGACTACTTGGTCAAGGGCCAAGTTGACGACAACTCCCTGGTTCGTTCCTTGCGTTACGCCATTGAACGCACCCGCCGTCGCACCGCGGAAGAGGCCCTGCGGCAAACCAAAGAAGAATTCAGACTCGCACAAGAGATTCAGCAGCGGCTCTTTCCTGCGTCTGCACCGAATGTACCGGGATTCGAAATTGCCGGATCGCTCTTTCCGGCGAAGTCGGCCGCGGGCGATTATTACGACTATTTCCCGCTCAGCGACGGGTCGACTGCATTGGCTGTTGGCGATGTCAGCAGCCACGGCATGGGGCCGGCGCTGTTGATGTCGGAAACTCGGGCCTGCCTGCGCACGCTTGCGCAAACCCTCGATGATCTTGGGGACATCCTCACAAAGGCCAACCACCTCCTCACGGCCGACACAAGCGATTTCCACTTCGTTACGCTCGCCGTTGTGCGATTGAACCCCAGCGATCGAACCCTTGTGTACGCCGGCGCCGGTCAACGCAGTTATTTGCTCCGCAACGATGGGCGACTTGAGCTTCTCGACACGGCGAGCTTGCCGCTGGGGGTTCGCGACGATCTGGTCGTTGCCGCCAGCGATCCGATTCCCTTGAATCCCGGCGATCTGGTGGTGCTGATGACCGATGGTGTGTACGAGGCCGAATCCCCGCGTCAGGAACGCCTGGGAATCGATCGCGTTTTCTCGGCAATCCGACGAGTTCGAGACCGCTCGGCCCAGACTATCCTCGACGAGGTGTTCGCGGAAATCCGGCGGTTCACCGCGGGCAGCCCTCCGCAAGACGACGTTACCATGGTCGTCGCCAAGGTTCTCGGCTGACGGCCAAGAGGGCGAAGTTGCCTTGGCAAACGTTCCCCGCCCGAAGAAGCGACCCAATCTGACGACGGTTCCGCCTCGCTACGACAAGACGACTTCCCAGTACGGCGTCGTTAGCAGTTCCTGACCAAAGACGAAATCACTCGATCGTCTTGATCACGATCGCAAAGCCCCGCTGATCGCCATGCCTGAATTGCCCGAAGTCGAAACGATGCGGCGTTGCATCGAACCTGTCGCAGGATCGCTGATTGTCCGCGCATGGCAACCGTCGAGCAACTTGCAATCGATCCGATTCATTCCCTCATGGCGAGTGGTCCGCGATGGACTGAAAGGGCGGCGCATCAGCGAGGTTGCCCGACTGGGCAAACGATTGATTCTCCATCTCGACGACTCGCGATGCTTGGTGATCGAACCGCGGATGACTGGCTTGGTCATGCTAGCCAGCCCGCCCAACCGGAGCCATTTGCGTCTCGTTCTGGAGTTGAGCCGCCCCGACGCGCCGCGTCTGCTTTTCTGGGACCAACGCGGCCTCGGCGTCGTGCAATTGCTGACCGAGGCGGAGTTCGCACACCAGTTCGGGCCCGATCGGATCGGTCCCGACGCACTGACTGTCGCTAGAAGAGATTTCGTTGCCCGTTTCCAGAACTCCCGCCGTCCGATCAAGGTAGCCCTGCTCGACCAGAAGGCGCTGGCGGGCATCGGCAATCTCTACGCTTCTGAAATGCTTCATCGGGCCCGAATCCATCCCTGCACACCATGCGATTGCCTTCCTATCGTCCAATGGGTTCGGCTTTGGAAGGCAATGCGCGTCATTCTCACCGAAGCCATCGCCCACCAAGGGACCACCTTGCGCGACGGTACCTACCGGATTGCGGCGGACGAGCCGGGAACCCACCAGCATCATCTTCGCGTCTATCAGCGTCAGGGCCAGCCCTGCTTTCAATGCCGGCGTGGCCGGATCGTGCGAATCGTTCAGGCGCAGCGATCCACCTTCTTCTGTCCCCGTTGCCAGGCCGAGCTGTAGCCGTTGCGGGCCGCCGAGGCCCAACGTAGATTCGGCCCGATCCGGGGACCGCACGGTGACGCACCGTGCCGCGTCCCCTTTTTCGCCCTTCTGCGCACGCGGTTCTAGGTCCAATCTCAGGCGGGTTTGCTGAGACGAATGCCTGCAGCTACAATTAATGAGTCGGATTGGCCCGAGAAATGAGAGGCGCAGCATGCAGCTCGTCAAGATCGTGATTTGGCAGGAAGGCGACGTCTGGGTCGGCTATCTCCAGGATTACCCTGATTACTGGACGCAGGGCGAAAGCATTGATGATCTCAAGGAGCATCTGAAAGACCTCTATGCGGATTTGACTGCGGGATTGATTCCCGGTGCACGTCGAGTCGAGGATCTGGTCATTTCATGAAGCGCGTTGACCTGATCAAGACGATTGAAGGATTTGGCTGCGTCCTGATTCGATACGGCGCGAAGCACGACTGGTACCGCAATCCCAAAACGGGAGTCGCTCAACCAATCCCGCGTCATCGAGAGATCAACGAGAATCTTGCCCGACACATCATCCGAATGCTCCGAAACGACGATGAGCAAGGCAAAGGACGATCGGCCGTAAAGTAGCTTCGCTTCAATCGTGGCTGCATCACAATCGTGATGGTCTGGGTCCGTCGCATCGGCAACGCCAGCGTTTGCCTGGTTTTCACCCGGCAACCTGCCCGACTATCCGATCGGACGGCCAGCCCTGCTTTCAATGCCGGCGTGGCCGGATCGTGCGAATCGTTCAGGCGCAGCGATCCACCTTCTTCTGTCCCCGTTGTCAGGCCGAGCTGTAGCCGTTGCGGGCCGCCGAGGCCCAACGTAGATTCGGCCCGATCCGGGGACCGCACTCCGATCGACCGTCCGGCGTGCTTGGCTCATGCCGTCTCTTGATCCCCTGCCGCGTTGTGGGGCCGTGCCCGATTGCCTGGCATCCGCCGGCCCGTTGTCTGGGCTTTTCCGCTGCCTGGATCGTGCCACAGGCCCTAATCGATTAGGCAGTTGCCGGCACGATCAGAAGACAGTCAGAGATTACGCCCAGAATGCACGCGCCGCGCGCATGCCGTGCCCAGCACATAGGCTTTTTTTGTGTCCATCGAATCGGTCCGGCCTCTCCCCCCGAAACGAGCGCGAGTCTGCACGATTTTCTTTGATCGAACACTTCTTGTTTACGGGCAAGAACTTAGAGCAACCAACCCCGGAATCGCATCCCTTAAAAACCACCCGCGAAGGGTCACGGGCACACGTATTGCATTGCGACTCGACAACGCGCGTTCTCTTGTCCGTTTTCGGGCAAGAGTGTCTCTCCAACCAACTCCCTAGTTCCCTGCTGAAAGCGACGCCATGAAGAAAGTGGAAGCGTTGATCCGGCACTTCAAGCTGGAAGATGTGAAAGAAGCGCTGGCGCAAGCCGGCGTAAAGGGGATGACGATTACGGAAGTTCGCGGTTTCGGACGCCAGAAGGGCCACACCGAAGTCTACCGCGGCACCGAGTACACGGTTGACTTCGTCCCGAAGATCAAAGTCGAGGTGGCCGTGGGAGACAAAGATCTTCCGGCCGTGCTCGATGCCATCGCGCGTGCCGCAAAGACGGGGCAAGTGGGAGACGGCAAGATTTTCGTCTCCGACCTGAGTGAAGTGGTCCGCATTCGCACCGGTGAGTCGGGCGATGCTGCCATCTGACCGCCCGGCGGAGAGGGTCCCGGGCGGCTTACCTGCCAGATACATGGGAAACAAGGGTGAAATCAATCATGCGATTCTTCAAGCGATCTGTGTTCGTGCTTCTTTTGGGGGCCCTTATTCTGGGCAGCCACGGGTTGGAGATTCTGGCCGGCGAGCCGCTTCCGGCCACTGCCTCGGCAGATTCGGGAGCGGCGGGACCCACCGCGGCGGCGGATGCGGCCGGAGGCAACTCCGCTCCGTCAGCCGTCGCCGCGCCGGCCGGTCCGAGCCTGGCCGAACTGAAGGTCATGGCCGACACCGTATGGGTTCTGCTGACGGGCATGCTCGTGTTCTTCATGAACCTCGGGTTCGCCTGCGTCGAGTCGGGATTCGCTCGCGCGAAGAACTGCGTCAACATTCTCTCGAAAAACTTCATTGTCTTCGCAGTTAGCGCCATCGGATTCTGGCTCATTGGCTGGGGTCTGATGTTCGGAAACGGATCCCCTTATGCAGGTACCGAAGGTTTGTTGATGGTCGGCGGACGTGACAATAGTCCGGCCACGGCTTCCCTGGAAAGCTTGGTGAAGGCAGATATCAAAGACGGCATGGGGATCGACCTCGACGACGAAGGAACCGCCAAGAAGTACGAGAAGCTCGTTGCCGAGATCGGCGATTTGAGCGAGAAGGCCCGGCTTACTGAATTCAAAGTGGTTGATGGCGCGGCAACCGGCGTGTTCCCGGTAACGCTGAACATACCCGACAAGGGAGAATTCAAAAAAGAGTATCCGGCTACAGACTTCTATTGGGGCAACTACGCGGCCATCTCTTGGTCGGGGATTCCCCTGTGGGCGAAATTCTTCTTCCAACTGGTCTTCTGCGGCACGGCGGCAACGATCGTCTCTGGAGCGGTGGCCGAGCGAATCAAGTACCACTCCTTCATCATCTTTAGCTTCATCATGGCAATGGCGGTCTATCCGATCGTCGGCCATTGGATTTGGGGTGGCGGCTGGCTGTCCAGTCTTGGATTCGTAGACTTTGCTGGCTCCACCCAGGTTCACTCGATCGGCGGATGGGCTGCGTTGGTCGGCGCAATGGTGCTTGGTCCGCGAATCGGCAAATACGGCCCGGGCGGGAAGATCAACGCAATTCCCGGCCACAGCCTGAGCTTGGCCACGATCGGCTGCTTCGTTCTTTGGTTCGGATGGTTCGGATTCAATCCTGGCAGCACGATGGGGGTCGATCCGGCGGCGATCGCTGAGATCGTCGTAACCACCAACACGGCGGCCGCGGCCGCGACGCTCAGCGCCACCTTGGTTGCGTGGCTCCTGCTGGGCAAGCCCGACCTGGGCATGACGCTCAACGGTTGCCTCGCCGGTTTGGTGGCCATCACCGCGCCGTGCGCGTTCGTCACCGTAGGCGCTTCGGTCATTATCGGCCTGATCGCCGGGGCGTTGGTCGTAGTCGGCGTTCTCTTCTTCGATCGCATCCGGTGCGACGACCCAGTGGGCGCCACGTCGGTTCACTTGCTCAACGGGGTGTTCGGCACTTTGGCCGTCGGCCTATTCGCCACCCCCGACCGGATTGGCCGCTCGGGCAATTCGGCAGCCAAGGCCGGTTTGTTCTACGGCGGCGGTTTTGATCAGTTCATCTCACAGCTCACCGGAGTGGTGGCCTGCGCTATCTATGTGGTGGTTGTCACCGGCATCGCCTGGATGATTCTCAAGTACACCATCGGCATCCGGGTGTCGCCGGAAGAAGAACGCGAAGGCTTGGACTTGGGCGAACATGGCAACGAAGCTTACCCCGGCTTCGTCATGACCAGCGGCGTCCGCTGATTTCTTCCCCTCGATCAGCCCCGTTGGGAGGCCCTCGCCCTAAGAAGATGGAAAGGAGGGCACTGTCGATTGAGAAACTGACAACTCGAAGGCGAAAACGTGCAGTCGCTCGCAGGGCGGCTGCCGTTTTCGTTTTCTTGCCGATAGCCTTTGCCCGGGGAAAAGCGTCTCTCCGATAATAAGACGGGCAGACCGCAATCGGGCGGCCCAGACGGGCCGCTTCGCTCAAGGCTCATGGCGCCTCTGCAAGCACGGCAATGGCCCGACCGGGCACCGTTGAGCGATGCGCCGCGACATGCGTGCAACCGCTTGGGCTCGCAATAGGAAGGCAACAAGGCCGACGGCAGGACGACCAGTTTCTTTCGACCAAATCACTTCCGCGGAGCGGCACAGACATTGACCATCGACATGCCGGACGAAACGTTGCGGCAGGCCGCCCGGGGTGGGTTCAAGTCGGGGCAGTCGCTACAATAACCAGTTCATGGATTCGCCGCGCGGCACCGGCACGACGCAGGCAGGAGGAGCAAGCTTGTCCACAAAACCTCGCAGCTTGGGCGACGTTTTACAGGAGTTCAGCCAACACCGGCGGCTGATGCAGGAGGAATTGCAGAAGATCATCGTCGGTCAGGCCGACGTGATTGAGCAACTTTTCGCGGCCATCTTCACTCGGGGGCATTGCTTGCTCGAGGGCGTTCCCGGCCTGGCCAAAACACTGATGGTCAGCACGCTGGCCCGAATTCTCGACATCCAGTTCAAACGCATCCAGTTTACGCCCGATCTGATGCCTTCCGACATCACGGGAACGAACGTGTTGGAAGAAGACGACGCCGGCCGGCGGAATTTCCGCTTCGTCGAGGGGCCGATCTTCACCAACATTCTGCTGGCCGACGAAATCAACCGCACCCCGCCCAAAACCCAGGCGGCTTTGTTGCAAGCCATGCAGGAACGCGAAGTGACCGTGGGCAAAACGACCTATCCCTTGCCCGACCCGTTCTTTACCATCGCCACGCAAAACCCGATCGAGCAGGAAGGGACATACCCGCTGCCCGAGGCGCAGCTCGACCGATTCATGTTCAACATCAAAGTGGATTATCCCACGCCCGACGAGGAAGAACGCATCTTGGCGCAAACCACCCGCAGCGAGAAGGTTGAAGTGCGCAAGGTTCTTTCGGGCAAGGCGATTGTGAACCTGCAAACGCTGGTCTCAAAAGTCGCGGTCAGCGAGTACATCGTGCAGTACGTCGCCAGGTTGGTTCGCGCCACCCGCCCGAAGGACCCGTCGGCCCCGCCATACGTCCGAGAACTTGTCGATTGGGGCGCAGGTCCCCGGGCAGGGCAGTTTTTGATTCAGGGCGGCAAGTCGTTGGCGGCCATGGATGGACGCTTCTCCGTGGCCATCGAAGACATCCAACGGATCGCGGTGCCCGTCTTGCGACACCGCCTCAGCACCAACTTCCAGGCCCAGGCGGAAGGTCTGACCACCGAAGAAATCATTCTTCGCCTCGTGCGCGAGATCCCGCCGCCGACGATCCCCAAGTACGAGAAAAGCGCGGGATGAGTTCACACCGCGTCGGCGCGCAGCGCCTTCGTATTGAAGCACAGAATAGCAATGCGAACATGCGAGCCGACCGCAGGCCGACTTCCGTGCAACGCAGCGCTGCGGCCGAGCTGCGTTGTTCACTAAGCCGGTCGGTTGGACCGCGGCGGCCGAAGATCGGTGAGCTGGGCAGAATTATTCGGTTGCTTGCTCCTTCAGGGAAGTAATGGAATGAGCAGTGTCGAACGGTATTTGCAGCCTTCGGTCATCAATCAGATCAAGCGGTTGGACTTGAGGGCGCAATTCATCGTCAAGGGTTTTCTGCACGGCCTGCACGCCAGCCCTTTTCATGGATTCTCCGTCGAGTTCAGCGAGCACCGCAAATACACGCCCGGCGACGATCCGAAGGACATCGATTGGTTGATTTATGCCAAGACCGACAAGTACTACGTGAAGAAGTTCGAGGCGGAAACCAACATCACTGGATACCTGGCGATGGACTTGAGCCGGTCGATGGCCTACACCTATCGCCAGGAGTTGACGAAATTTGACTATGCCATCTGCCTGGCGGCCGCACTTTGCTACCTGATGATTCAGCAGCAAGATCCGGTGGGTGTAGTGGCGTTCGACACTCGCATTCGCCGCAGTCTGGCGCCCAAGGCGCGCCGCAGTCAACTGGCCCATGTGCTCTCGCTGCTGGCGTCGATACGCCCCACCGGGCAAACCGACATTGCCCAAAGCCTCAATCAATTGGCGGCCATGCTCCGGCACGCCAGCTTGGTAATGCTATTCTCCGACCTGTTGGCTGATCCCGAGGGGGTGTTGCAGGCGCTGTATCGGCTGCGTCACGGCGGACACGACGTGATCGTGTTCCATGTGATTGATGAGGCCGAAGCCCGGTTCCCCTTTGAAGGCATGGTCGAGCTGGAAGATCCGGAAAGCCGGCAACGGCTGACGCTCGACGCCGACGCTTTTCGCTCCGACTATCTTTCCGCTCTGGAAGCGTTCCGGCAACGATTCCGTCGCGAGTGTTCGCAAGCGAGAATCGACTATGTGCCTTTGGACACGAGCATGCGTTTCGACCGCGCATTGATGGAGTATTTGCAACGTCGCAGCGTGCGAAGTTGATCGGTCGGCGGCAAACGAGCCGTTGTCCGCCGCTGTCGCTATCGTTCCGAGGAGATGACGGGTGATCGGGCTCCTTTCTCACAAGCGACCGTTGGTTGGGCTGCCAAGCCCGGGCGGTGAGCCTTCGAGCGAATTAATGCCGGCATGCGACGAGGGAGTTGCGCTATGACCTTCGTCAACGCCTCGTTGCTCGCCGGCGCCGCCATGGTCGTTTTGCCGATCATCTTGCACCTGATCATGCGCAGGAAACCTCGGTTCTTCGAGTTCCCGGCTCTGCGGTGGGTGCAGCAACGGCACGAAACGAACCAACGGCGCCTGCGGCTGAGGCATCTGTTGCTGTTGATGCTCCGTGCGGCGGCCATCTGCCTGCTGGCGTTCGCGCTTTCCGGCCCAAGGGTGCGATTTGGGTCGGGCGTCGGAAGTCGGGAAGCGCCCGTGGCCGCGGTCCTCGTCTTCGACACCTCGCCTCGCATGCAATATCGGCAGGGCAACCAAACGCGACTGGAAGCCGCCCGCGAAATGGCCGTCTGGTTGCTCGGACAACTGCCGACCGACAGCCAAGTTGCCGTTGTGGACAGCCGAGGCGGCCCCGGCGCGTTTCATGCCGACATCCTTACTGCCCGCCAGCGCATCGATCGATTAGAGACTGCGCCCGCGGCGCGTTCCTTGACGGAAACGGTCGAAGAAGCGGCGCAGTTGCTCAAGCAAAGCGAGCTCGATCGGAAAGAAGTGTACGTGTTCACCGATCAGACCCGGGCGGCTTGGCCGACCGCCGCGGCCTCGCGGATGCAGGCGCGGTTGGCCGATCTCCGCGACGTGGGCATCTATCTAATCGACGTGGGCGTCGATCAGCCGACCAATTCGTTTCTCGGACTGCCGAGGCTCTCCGCCCAAGTGATGTCCACTACCGGCTCGTTGGTCGTGTACACCGAAGTTGGCTTGGTCAGCCCAGCCGGCTCGGCCGAAACCCGTGCCGTCGAACTCTACCTTCTCGACGAACAGGGGCAGCCGCGCCGCGCCGGCGTGGAAACGGTTGAACTCAAGTCGGGCGAGACTCGGCAAGTGGAGTTTCGCGTCGGCAGCTTGCCGCTCGGCGTGCAACAAGGCGTGATTCGAGTGCTTGGGCAAGACGGCCTGCCGGCCGACGACGAACGGTTTTTTACCGTCTCGGTGCAAAAGCCATGGTCGTTGTTGCTCGTTGGGCCCGTGCCGGCCGACGAACACGCCTATTTTGTTCGCAACGCATTGGCGCCCGACACGGCCCGCCTGCGCGGGCAATCGCGATTTGTTTGCACTGTGCTCGACCAACGCCGACTTGTCGAGCATGACTTGAAACCCTATTCGTCCGTGTGGCTGCTCGATCCGTCGCCTCTCGACCCGGCAGCGTGGAAGAACCTGGCCGATTTCGCCTCAGAGGGCAGGGGAGTGGGCATTTTCCTCGGAAGGAACGTCGGGCGAGTTGATTCCTTCGCGGGCACTGCCGCGCTGGAGTTGCTTCCCGGAAAGCCTTCGCTTCAAGCGCGCCGGCCCGACGGGGATTTCTACCTCGCCCCGCGCGACTACGAACACCCCGTTCTCGCGGTCTTTCGTCCGGTGGCCGGCTCCGTTCCATGGCAGGCGTTTCCGGTTTTCCGTTTCTGGCAGTTCGAGGAACTTGCGCCCAATGCGACGGTGATCCTCGCCGGGAATGACGGCAGCCCGTTGCTCTACGAACGACCGCTCGGCGCGGGCCGAGTTCTGACCCTAGCCACCCCGTTGTCCGATCGGCCCGACGCAAAGGCCTGGAATCTTCTGCCCGTGGGCGTCATCGACAACGCCGCCCCGTTCGTCATGCTCTGTCATCAAATGGCTGAGTATCTCGTGGGGGCCACGGACGAACTGTTCAACTACACCTGCGGCCAAACAGCCGTTTTGAACCTCGGGCCGGCGGCGCAGCCGCGGCGCGGTTTTTTGCTGATTGCGCCGGGCGACCTGAGGATGCCGCTCTCCGGTGATCCTTCTGGCGGTCGCATCGCCGTTTCGGCCACGGAGCAGCCGGGCAACTATCGCGTCGTCGCCGGTGGCAGCGATGATGCAGTGGAACTCGGATTCAGTGCGAACATCGCGTCGGAACAGACCGAACTGGACCGCGCCACAATCGATGAAATTCGGGAGGTTTTCGGACCATTCTCTTTTCGCCCACCCGCACGTTCGCGAGAACAGCTCGAACGCGAGGTCAGCAGCAACCGGGTGGGGCGCGAGCTTTTCGGGCTGATCTTGGTGGTTCTGGCTGCTGTCCTGGCGGCCGAGTATCTCACGGCCAACCGGTTCTACCGCGACGCCGAGTAGCGGCCAGCCCCGGCAACGAATCGCGGCATTGCCGAAAGCACGGCGGAAAGCACGGTCGAACGGCCCCGGAGCCGCCCGATCGCTTGCCATCGGCAGGCCTGGCGTCCAATCGGCTGCGCAACTCTTTCGTATGGCCGGTTGACGAAACGCTCCCGGCCACGCAGAATCACTAATATGACGAAGAACCGGCATCTAGGCATTTGGTTGATTGGCGCGAAGGGCGGTGTTGCATCGACGGCAATCGCCGGACTCTTGGCAATGCAGCGGGGCCTGACGCCTGAAGTCGGCTTGATTTCAGGAGTTAAGCCGTTCGCCCAGCTTCCCTGGGCTCGATGGGACGAAATTGTCGTCGGTGGACACGAAATCCGCTCGCTGCGGCTAACGCAGGCAGTCGCGGAATTGGTGGACCAATCTCACACGTTGGATCGTCGCGTTTTCGATGCCATCTCCGGTCCGCTGGAGGAAATCGACCGGGAGATCTGCCCCGGTACTGTCTTCAATGGCAACCCGACGGTGCGCAAGCTTGCTTCGCTCGGCCTGCCCAACGGCGAGACACCGGCCCAGGCGATTGAACGTTTGGCCGACGACCTCAGGCAGTTCATCCAACGCCACGGTGTTCGACACCTTGTCGTCGTCAACGTCGCTTCCACCGAACCGCCCATCAGCGCCGACCTCCCGCCACGATGGACCGATCTGCGATCGCTGCTGGACAGTCCCGGCTGCCCGTTGCCGGCCAGTTCCTTGTATGCAATCGCGGCATTCACGGCCGGCGCCTCGTACATCAACTTCACGCCTTCATTGGGCGCAAGCCTACCTGCGCTCGACGAGTTATGCTCGGAGCAGGGCTCTCGTCACTATGGTTGCGACGGCAAGACCGGCGAAACACTGATGAAGAGCGTTTTGGCCCCGATGTTCGCGCGGCGCAATCTCGAAGTTCTCAGTTGGGTGGGCCACAACATCTTCGGCAACACGGACGGAATCGTATTGGCAGACCCGTCCAACAAACAAAGCAAAATCGCCAGCAAGGATCACCTGATCGGAGACATCCTCGGTTACAAGCCGCAAACTCATGTCTCCATCGAATACATTGCCAGCCTCGGCGATTGGAAGACTGCTTGGGACCACATTCATTTCCGCGGGTTTTTGGGCGTTCCCATGACCCTGCAATTCATCTGGCAAGGGTGCGATTCCGTGCTTGCTGCTCCCTTGGTCCTCGACCTGGCCCGCTTGGCCGATTTGGCACAGCGCTGTGGGCAGATCGGCCGGATGAGTTTCATGGCGCCGTACTTTAAGAGCCCGTTGGGCGTGCAAGAACAGGCGTTCGACCGGCAATTCCAGATGCTTGAACAATGGGCTTCGGAGGCCAAAGCGAGCCTCGCCCGGGCCGACGCACGATGATCGGCCTCGACTTCTCGCCCTTAGAAAACAACAAAGGATGTAAGAACGAATGGATGACGAACGCCGTTCCCAAACGGATTCGGACAAGAGAGACCAACAACCGCCGCGATCGTCGGGTCGCCGCAGGCGGCGCGATACGAAACAGCCCTCGGCAGGCCCGCTAGCTGAGGGACGCAGCGAGCAATCGCCTTCGACTGGGCCGAATCGTTCGGCCCGAACCGATTCGGGCGAACGGCGCTCGGGTTCGCAACCGCAAGGCGCCAGGCCGAAGTCTTCGGTCGAACAGGGCAAGTCTGACTCCGCCTCGCAACAGGCGCGTGGCGAGAATCGCCCAAAATCGCCCAACCGATCGCGGCGAACACCTGAGGGCCGAGCCGAAGGAGGCGCGAGAGCGGCCGCCCCGCCTCGCCCGTCTCGGCCGCAAGCAGGCCCCGCGGCCAACATGCCAGTGCCCCGTGGTTACTTAGCCGCTGCGTTCGACGAGTCGGAGGATCTCGCCGAGGACGATTTGGCCGAACCAGCCGCGCCGCCGGCGACGAAAAAGGCCGCTAAGGCGAAAGCAAGCGAACAGTCGCCTCGGCAAGAAGAAAAACCGAGAAGCGACGAATCCGCTTCTCAAGACGACCGCCGCGGAAGGCGACGAAAAAGAAAGCCGCGTAACGGCCGAGCCGGCCAAAACGCCCCTCAGTCAAAAACGGTCGAAGACGGCCCGCGCGAGAGCGCAGCCGTTTCCGGCCCAGACACACCGGCAAGAGAGCGAGGGGCTACGGCCCAGCAACCACTGGGCGGTAGCGACGACCAAGGCTCGCGCGGCCCGGCGGCCAAAGGAGAACGTCGCCCCGCGGGTAAACGCGCGGAACCCAAACGGGCGACGATTGCGACGAAAACAGAGGGTGATGAGCTGCCGCGTTCGGAGGAACCCTCGGCTCTAGCAAAGGCCCCGCGCCCAACAAGGGTGCGTCCGGCCGCCGGAGCCTTTGCGGCCATGGGCCTTTCGGACGACCTGCTGGAGGCCCTTTTCAAGGCCGACTACCTAGAGCCGACGCCGGTGCAAGCTGGGCTCATTCCCCGCGCCTTGGCCGGCGCCGACGTGATGGGGCAGGCCCGAACCGGAACGGGCAAGACGGCAGCCTTCGCCATTCCCATTCTTCAGCGCGTCGCTGCCGGCAAGGCAGGCGCGCAGCCCAGGGCGTTGGCGTTGGTTCCCACCCGCGAGCTGGCGGTTCAAGTCCGCGACGAATGCCAAAAACTCGCTCTGTTCAGCGAGCACCGAGTCGCGGCGGTGTACGGAGGAAAACCCATCCGCCAGCAGGCCGATCAATTGCGGCGCGGTGTCGATGTTCTGATTGGAACGCCGGGGCGGGTGATCGACATGATCAATCGCGGATTGCTCGGCCTGGGGGATTTGCAAGTGGTCGTGCTCGACGAGGCCGATCGAATGCTCGACATCGGATTTCGTCCCGACATCGAGCGGATTCTGCGCCGATGCCCGTCGGAGCGTCAGACCTTGCTGCTGAGCGCCACGATCCCGCCGCCGGTCAAGCGATTGGCCGAACGCTACATGCGCTCGCCCGAGGTTCTCGACTTCTCGGCGGGCGACGTGGCCGTCGAAACCATAGAGCAGTTCTATTTCACGGTCGATCCCGAGCGGAAGTTCGACCTATTGATCAAACTCATCGAGCGCGAGCAGCCGCGGCAGGCGATTGTGTTTGTGCGAACACGCCGCGGCGCCGATCGGCTCTTCCGCAAGCTCAGCCCGTTGTTCGAGGCGGTTGACGCCATTCATGGAGATTTGGCCCAAAGCGCCCGCGATCGCGTCATGCGACGGTTCCGCGAAGGGAAGTCAAAAATCCTGGTGGCCACCGACGTGGTGGGCCGGGGGATCGACGTGAGCGGGATTTCGCATATCATCAATTTCGACGTGCCGCAATTCTGCGACGATTACGTCCACCGGGTGGGCCGCACCGGCCGAATGGGGCGCGAGGGCGTTGCGTTCACCTTTGTCACCCCCGAAGAAGGAAACGAACTGACCCGCATTGAAATGCGCATCAATCGCCTGTTGAAGCGGGATGAGATTTCGGGCTTCGTCGCTTTGGAGAAACCTCAGCCGACCGAGCAACTCGACGAACCCAGCGATGGCCCCGAGCCGTCGAAGGCGGTGTTCGGCCGCCCGTCGAAGCGATATCGTCGCGCTTTGTGAACGCGCCTGACCGGGAACCGACCTCGCGACAACTCACCGCCTCGCCGCCGCGAAATCGGCTTTGGGCCTGACGCTGCGGCAACCCACAGCCCACTCATTTCCCCTGCTTTGGCGGTCGGAAGAACAGCTCGCCACATGCGACAAAGATCGGGCCGGAGCCCCCTATTTGCCCAAAGTCGCGCAACGGGTCAACTGTCGGCCGCCCAAACCGCCCTGCGCGGATTCGTTGGACCCATGACCTCTGTTCGGCCGAACAGACTAGAGGGGACAGCATCAGTGACTTCGGATCGCCAGGGAGGGCGGCCTTGTCTATCGCTTCTCGGCTCAAGCTTTTCCATCTCTTGCATTTTTCGCAGCCTTCCAGCGAGCGTTTGATCTACCAAATCGCCTGCGAGAATCGCTGCCGACGCATTCTGGAAGTTGGGCTCGATGGCGCCCGACGAGCCCAGCGGTTGCTACAGGCAACTGACTATCGGCAAGAGACTAAGGGCGTCGATGATCGCCCGCCGATCGAGTACATCGGCATTGATCTGTTCGAGGCGGGTAACGGCCCATCGCTAAAGGACGTCTATCGCCTTCTGCGTTCAGGCGGCGCCAAGGTTCGGCTGCTGCCGGGCGAACCACTCGGCACTCTTGCGCGGTGGTCGAACGAGATCGGCCCAGTCGACTTGCTGCTTCTTTCGAACTCGGGCGGCTGGCAGCAATCGCCTCGCTTCTGGTACTTCGTGCCGCGTCTGATGTCTGAGACGAGCATTCTGCTCGTCGAACACCGTGACGGCAGCGCGAAGGCCCAATGGGAACGGCTCGGGCATCTGCAACTCGATCGGCTGAAGAAGAACGCCGACCTTCGAAAGGCTGCCTAACCCGATTCCAGCGCACCAAGCGGATGCGACCAGTTCGCCGACGAAGCGCGCAATCAGGCGTTAGACGCGACCGGCCGACCGCCGGCCCGCGCTATCGCCCACCCTGCATTTCCGCAAGTACTTTGCGAAAAGCCGTTTCGAGTTTTTCCGCAGTGGCCATCGACACCGGCTTTGTCATCGCCGGCTGCGCCGCCTCGGGAAGGAATCGCAGAGTCACGCCGGTCGGAAGTTCTTTCCCGGCGAACGCCTGACTCGACGGTATGCCCGCGGTGATCTTCGAGCCATCCACATGCAAGGCGGTTACACTCACCAGATTTGGCTGGATCAAGATCGGCTCGCTCCCTAACCGCAGATACTCGCCGGCCGAACCCAACTCAATGCGCCAGACGATCGTGGCAAGCCCGCCGGTGTGCGGCTCGACCAAGAACAGGTACCGAAAGAGCGTTTCGCGGTTCTGACCGTCGATGTGGAGCAACGTCGGGGTATCGACAATCGCCATCGAGCGACTGCGGTAGGCAACAACCATCTTGTCCAGCCGTTGCTCGGCGTAACTGAGAACAATCGACTTGATCGGCCCCAACTCCGCGCCAAGCTTCTTGTAGGTTGCACTGGAGATGATGACGTCGTTGGCGCCAATCCGTGTGCCGAGTCCGATGGCAACTTGGTCGAACCCCCAAACGCCTTCATCGTCGCGAACGACTCGGGCCGTCATGGCGTAGAAGATGAACTCGGCCAACTCACGGGCGAACTCGGGCAACGAATCGATGGCCCCAGAAGCCAGGCGAGAGCGCGATTTGAAGATCAAGTGCGACCAGCCCGCTGGCGGCGCATCACCAATCACCACTCCGGGCTCAATTCGCGGCAGAGGCACTGCGGGAAAAGGCCGCGACGGGTCGCTCGCCGCCGACGCCCCGCTGCCCGACATCGCTGAGCCCGGCACGTCGCCGACAGGCGAATTGATCGTTGCCGACGGAGCATCAGCACCATTGCTCCGCTGGCGGTACACCGAAGCGATGCTCAGCAGCGATACGGCCACCGCGCAAAGCAGCAACACCTTGATAGGACGCAATTTCCACCTCTTTCGAAAACCGAATCCGTTCGCCGACCCATCACGGTCGGGCGTCCTTCGAGCCTCCGTGCCATCGATCGAAAGAGCATCTCGATTGGGTTCCAATTCTAGCGTCTGAGCCTCCGTAGCGGAAGAACGATTCCACGCAAGAGAACCGCCCTGGTCTTCGCCGATCGCCATAAGTTGCATCCTAACAATAGTTTCGGCGAGCATCGCCCAAATCGCCGCGAGCAATGGCATCGGGAGGAATCGTTCACCGAACGCTCAAATGAACGAAAATCCCCTTCTTGTTCCCAACGACAACATCCGGAATCTGATCGCCATTGAGGTCCGCCGCCGTCACTTGGGTGCCAACGCCCGAGTCGTCGTCGATCAGGTGGGGAATGAATTTCGCCCCCTTCTGAGCATCGCGTTTCAACTCGAACCAAACCACTACTGCCGGAGCATCCGGCTCAACATCGCCCTTGGGGCCGTGAGCCCAAAACCGTTTGCCGGTTACAAAGTCGGTCAGGCCGTCGCCATTAAAGTCGGCCACGTCGAACGCATGCAACTGGCTGACCCTCAGTTGCGAGCTATTAAGATCGGGCTTGATCGGCAATATCTCGTGCTGTTCCCAGTCGATCGAGCCGTCGGCCTTGCTGATCTGCCGATACCACACCAAACCGTAAAGGTGGCAATGCCAAGAGGTGATCACATCGTTTCGACCGTCCCCATCAACGTCGTAAACCAGCATCTGCGCTGCGGCGTCGGCAAATTTGAACGGATGAAACGCCCAGGGAGTGCTCGGAGCCACTTTCTCGGGCTGCTTCCACCAGCCGATCGACTCGACCAGATCGACTCGACCGTCACCGTCAATGTCACCGTATCCGACCCCATGCGTGTACTTGTGATACCGCTTGTTTTGCGGCGAGACGGCCTGGAACTTCCAAGGTTGACCGGGCTGGGCCGTGTCAAACACGCTGTAGCCAAGGAATCCATCACGATTGAAAATTAGATCGGGCTGTTTGTCGCCCGTCACGTCGCCCCACATCGGCGATTCATTGCCCACATTCGGATCAGCCAAGTGCTTGGTCCACATCGCTTCCTGCCCCTTCGGGTTTTCGAACCAGAAGCATTCGCGTCCCGGATGGGGCATGATAACGATGTCTGTCCAGCCGTCGGCGTTGAAATCGGCTGAGTAAACCAAAAAGTTTTCCGAATATGATTTCGGGTCGTAGGCCTTCGGCTCGTAGATCACGTGCTTCTTTTGAAAGTCGGGGCCCTCGAACCAGAACGGCCCCGAAACGATGTCCAACTTCCCGTCGCGGTTGAAATCGCCGTAGTACGCGCCTTCCGAGAAGAACTGATCGGAAAGCACCAATTTCCGATACTTGATCTGATCTGGCTCGGCGCACCACGCCGAAGCTCCGACCGCCGCAAAACAGGCGGATACGACAAGCAAAGCGGCCGCCGTCGCAGCGAAGCGGCCGATTGCGTGTTTCGTCCGACGGAATCGCTTCTCATTCTCCGCGGTTTCATTCTGAAACACCCCAACCATCCAGCAGCAAGTCCTCATCGCCATCCTCCCGAATCGAAGATGCAAGTGAACCTCGGTTGCCCAACCGTTCTCGATCAAAGCGCCGAAACGTCGCCGCCCGACGAAGCAACGCGGGCGTTCCTGTAAAGCGCATGTTCCTAGTCTATCCTCGTGGCGGGCCACTGAACAGCATTGGAAACAACCGGAAGGATCGTAACCGGCGAATCCGGCGAGCGAACGGCCGAAAATCGCCTCGGCCGCCGATTGGTCTTGTGCAGATCGAATCGGACGATCCGCCGCTCGGCATCGGGCCGCCGTCCTTTTCTTTCGCCAAGCCGTACGGCAGAATGGAGTTGTTGTCCGGCTCATAGGTTTCCACCGAACGTTCTTCCCCGACCCTGGCGGCAACGGCCGGACTTCCGAACAAGACAACAATCGGGAACCGGCGCGAGCCCAAGGCAACGCCACCTGTTTTCTGCGGCGAACTGACGACCTAACCGACCGGCTGCCGATAATTGATTATTGGTGTTGACCATGCTGCCGAGACTCGCGGGACTTGTCGCGCAAGGCGCGGTTCTATTTTGCGGACTGATTCCGTCAATATGGGCCACCGAGGGACGTGCCGGTGAGTCCGACGCGTCTGTCGCCTGGCATGAGGGGCCGGCCTTGCAGCGTCAGCTTGCTCAGCCGGCCGACCTCGTATGGTCGAATCAACCGGTCCGCGAAGGCTTGCAGCAAATCGCCAAGTTGCATCGGGTGGCGATTCTGCTCGATCGGCGCATTGATCCCGATCAAGAGATCCGTCTTCGGGCTCGGCAGGTTCCCATTGGCGAGTTGATCAAGCAGATCGCCCAGCAATGCGGCGGCGAAACGGCCTTGGTGGGCAACGTCGTCTATGTGGGCCCGCCGGCAACTGCGGAAAAACTGCGGACTTTGGCGGCAGTCCGATCCGACGAAGCTCAGAAGTTGCCCGACGATGTGCGGCGTTTAGTCTTGGCTCGCGAGCCGTTCGGCTGGCCGGAGTTGACTCAACCGCGCGATCTTCTGGCCCAACTAGCGGCCGAGGCGCGAATGACGGTTTCGGACCCCAAGCTCGTGCCCCACGATCTTTGGCCGAGCGCGAGCCTCCCGCCGATGTGTTGGACCGATCGGCTGACCCTCGTTTTAGCCCAATTCGATCTGACTTTTTCGATTCAGGGCGGCGTCCTTCAATGGACGCCAATACCGAGCACGGTGCAACTAACCCGGAGTTATCCCGGCGGAAAACAGCCGAACGTGGCGGCCCACCGTTTTGCATCGCTCGCGCCCAAAGCGCAAGTCAAGGTGGTAGGCGACAAAGTGCTGGTCACCGGCTCGCTGGACGATCACGACCGCATCAGCGGCAAACCGCCCGAGGTCGGCCCCAAACCGCGAGTGGCGAACGATCCGTTGGCCGATCAACGGTTCAATCTGAAAGTTGCCGAACAGCCGGTCGGCCCACTGCTTCGCGCGCTGTGCGAACATCTCAAGGTCGAATTGTCGCTCGACGAGCGCGCAATGGCCAACGCAGGCGTCGATCTGGCCCGCCGAGTTTCTTTCGAAGTCGAACAAGCTTCGATCGATGAGCTGCTTTCCGCGATGCTGAAACCCGCCGGAATGACGGCGCATCGCAATGGCATGCAGCTTGAGGTGAAGCCGGCTGATTGACCAGAAGGAAACATCCGACGGCATCGAACGATCGGGCGACCGTCTCGGCCGTCGCCGAGTCGTTTTCGGCGACAATCGGCGCTTCCAGCGGCAGTCGTTCGCGAGACATCGGCCCGAGACGGTCAGCAGCCGTGCTTGGTCAGCTTCTCGCGCAGCGTGTCGGCGGTGAACGGCTTGACGAGGTAGTCGCTGACGCCGGCCTGAATCGCCTGCATCACTCGGCTTTTCTCGGCCTCGGTCGTGATCATGATGATCGGCACCTTGGCGTCTTGTGCGCGAATCTCTTGAATCACTTCCAGCCCGGTCTTGCCCGGCATGTTCCAATCGGTCAGCACCATATCGAACTGGCCCGGTTTGAACAGGGCGATCGCTTCCGTTCCGTCGCCCGCTTCCGTGGCTTCCGTCACGCCCACTGCCTGAAGCGATCGAAGAATGATCTTACGCATGGTGCTGGAATCGTCAGCGACAAGAACGCGTGCAGACATGCTCTATTCCTTCCAAGAATCAACAACCTCAATTCACTCGAACGTCACAGCGACGTTTGCCGCGCAGCAGGCCTAAAACGATCGCCAACGCCGCGGACAGACCGCTTGCCGCTTCCCGACAACTGCCCACAAACCGCGGCGGTTGCAAGTGGCGTTACGGTTCGCCAGCCGAAGCCGGCAGCGCTGGAAATCAAGAAAGAATAGCTTGCGGAAGCTCGCGGTCAAACAGACTCATCCACCGCCCACCCGGCGGTAGATTTCCCGAGCAACTTGGAACTAGGCGTCCTCCGCTCATGGGGGAACGATGGCCGTCGATGTGCCGCCGATGCCTCGGTTGATCAGGGTGAGCCGATCCGGTCGGCCGTTGGCGGTCGCCGTCGGCCCTCATCACCCCCCGATGCTATTTCCAATCGGCGACCGAACGCAGAAATACGGCGTTTCGCCCGGGCCTCGCCGCTCGATGCACGGGCAATTCCGGCATGAAGCGAGATCCGCCGGTCGGATTGATCTGGTCGTAACGATTCGACGATCTGGAAACGTCTTCTCCCCCCACACAGGACGGCAAGCGGCATTTTTGCATTGCGGCATTCGCAACCTATAGTTTCGAGGCGAAGAGCGGCAGGCGCAGCGCAAGCCGCCCTTCCGCCGGCCGACGAGCAAGCGGCACCGGCCGCCGGCGCAACCGTCACATCAATCCACTGTTGCTTGAAGGAGCACACACTTGGCCACCACTCTCGAAACCCCGAACAAAACGCATCAGGCCGAAGGCGCTAGCACGATGCAATTGGTCAGCTTCCGCTTGGCCCAGGAAGAGTACGGCATCGAGATCACCAAGGTCCAGAAAATCATCTTGATGGGCGAGATCACGCGCGTGCCGCAGACGCCGCCCTACATCAAAGGTTTGATCAACCTCCGCAGCACGGTCATCCCGATCGTTGATCTGCGATTGCGGTTCGGTCTGCCGCCCCAAGATCCGACCGACGACACGCGGATCATGGTCGTCAACGTCGGCGGCAAGACGATCGGCATCATCGTCGATGCGGTCAGCGAACTGCTCCGGGTGTCGCAAGATCAAATCGCCCCGCCGCCGGCAACGGTTTCCGGCTTGGGCCGCGACTACCTGACCGGCCTGGTCAAGCTGGAGAACCGCTTGCTGATCCTGTTGCATATCGAACGGTTGTTCAGCGAGGAAGACGTCGCTGCCGCGCTCGCCTAATTGACAGAGGAAAAGCTCGCGGCGCCGCATCGGCCCATGCCGTCGAAGCACGGCGGTGTTCGGGTGCGGCGCCACTGCGGCGGGCCGCTGCTTTGCGGCCGCCGCTATGGCGATTTTCTGGCCGCACTGCACCGCGCCGGCGAGCTGCCGGGCGGCCCGAATCCAACCCGTCTCACGAAAGCCTTACGCATGCCCCCACTCCCCGAAATGCCCTTGCCGATCACGCCGATCTCGGGCCTGACTCAGGTGACCGACGACGAACTGAACAAGTTCGCCGAACTGATCTACACGCGCACTGGCATCCGCGTTTCGCCGCAAAAGAAGATGCTGTTGTCGAATCGCTTGCGGCGGAGGTTGCGGCAAACGGGCATCGCCAATTTTTCCGAATACTACAATCATCTTCGGCGGTTGCCCTCGAATGACGCGGAGTGGGACGCATTTCTGCAAGAGATCACCACGCACGAAACGTATCTGTTCCGCGACGAAGCTCAATGGGCATGGTTCCGCGAATCCTACCTGTCCGAGTGCGCGGCCCGCGCAGCGCACACCAAGCGGACGGCCCTGCGAGTTTGGTCGGCCGCATGCAGCACCGGCGACGAGCCGTTCACCATCGCCACGTGCATTGCCGCGGAGTTGACCAACGCCAGTCAATGGCGGATTCGCATCCTCGGCACCGACATCGGCGTGGGAGCCCTGGAGCAGGCGAAATCCGGCGTTTTCGGCCAGCGCGCCATGCGGTTGGTGCCCGACGATCTCCGCACGCGGTTCTTCACCAAGGCCAAAGAGGGCGAAATCTGGCAGGCAAAACCGATTCTCAGCCAGATGATTGTCTTCCGGCAACACAATCTGCTCGAACCCCTGCGTGAGGAGCCGTTCGATCTGGTGTTTCTGAAGAACGTATTGATCTACTTCGACGCTGACTCGAAACGAACCGTGCTCAATCACGTTCGCGCAGCAATCGCCCCCGGCGGACTGTTGGTGGCCGGAGCAGCGGAAGGAGTCGGCGATTACCTGAAAGACTTTAATCGCTTGCAACCTTGGCTTTACCGAAAGCCCGCCTGACCAACCCCAAACCATGCTCGCCCGCGGTCCATCCCACGCGGCGGCTTTCCCACCTGCCCCACGAACACCCATGGCCGACACACCTGCCGTCCGCGACGAATTCTTCGAGGCGATGCTCGGCGATTTCCTCGACGAGTCGGGCCAACTGCTCGACCGCCTCAACGGCAATCTGCTCCACCTTGACGAATGGATTCGCCAGCTTGGCGACGAACACCAAGAGCGTTGCGATCCGGAACTGCTCAACGAGATGTTCCGCGCCGCCCATAGCCTCAAGGGGCTGTCGGCCATGCTCGGCCTGAGCGACATCAACACGCTCACGCACAAGATTGAAAACGTCTTCGACGCCGCCCGAAAAAACGAACTCGTTCTCAACGCGTCGGTCGTTGAACTGGTCTTTCAATCTGTCGATCGCCTGGTGGGCATGGTCGATCAACTGAAAAACCCCGACGCAGCTCCGATCGACTGCACCGACGTGGTGGCCCAGATTCAGACTGTTCTGCGAGACTCGGGCTGCGAGCGAAAAACCACCACCCAGGCCGACGCCGAACGCGCGCTAGCCGACCTGACCGCCGGCCCCGCCCAAACTGCCAACGCCGAAGCGATCGCCGCAGCGCCGCCCGAGCCCTGCGGGCCTGTCCAAGCGGCATCACCACCGGCGGAAAGCGATGCTCAATCGGACGACGATGAAGCCGCCGATCCCTTCGCGGATCTCAGCGACGACTTGGAGGCCGGATCGAAGTACCTCTCGCTGTTCGTTGACGAGGCGGCGTCATCCCTCGACGAGCTTACGGAAATCCTGCTGGCGGCCGAGAGCGGGCAAACGCAAGCCGTTGAACAACTCATGTGCGTTTCGCACCGCATCAAGGGTGCGGCCGCCTCCGTCGGCCTGATTCGCGGCGCCAAGCTGGCTCACCTGATGGAAGACGCCATGCAGGAGTTGCTCGACACCGGCCGGCCGATCACTCAGCCGCTGGCCGACGCGCTGCTGAAATGCGTCGATGGCCTGCGCGGCTACGTGGCCGGGTTGCAGTCGGGCAAGTCGTTGACCGAGAGCTTTCCCAAACTCGGCGTCGAACTCATTCAGGCAATGCGGGCTGGCCGTCAGGACCGCACCGAGCCTCCGTCCCAGGTCCCCAACCAAGAAGGCCCAACCGAACCGGGCCACCTTGCCTCCGCCAAGGCTCCTGCCGCCGATTGCTGGCGAGAGACCGTAGCGGCCGCGGCCAAAGACGCCGAACGCACGCTTATCGGCCGGGCTACCTTCCAACCGGGTTTGGCGCTAGTCGGCCTGAAAGCCCGCTTGGTGTACGAAAAACTGGCCGGGCTGGGCGAGGTCGTCCAATTCAGCCCGAGCATCGACACCGTCGATGACTTGGAGACGATCGACGAAGTTCGTTTCGCCGTCGCGACAGACTGCTCGCCCGAAGAGGTGCAACGGCGTTCGCAAGTGGCCGGCCTCGCCGAGTTCCACGTTGCCCCGCTCAAGACTGACAGAACGACATCGCTATCGCCCGCAGACGCCGAGGAGAAGGCGTTTCTTCAGCGAAATACGGCCGGCGAAGCGCGCGAAGCAACGGCGTCCAATCGTCCGCAATCGACTGCCGCCAAGTCCGCACCGGCCGCGCCTGCCAAGTGCAAACCGTCCGCCTCTTCGGACAGCGACGACCAAAGCGCGGGCGCCAAGGCTCGCGCAGCCGAAGCCAAACCGAACGAAACACTTCGCGTCGATATCGAGCGATTAGACCAGTTGATGAACCTCACGGGCCAATTGGTCATCAGCAAAGCCCGCTTTGCGAAAATCGCCGAACAGTTGCGCATCGCGACGACCAGCCGCAGAACGGAACAGTCGCTCAGCAGCATGTCCGATTTGCTCGCGCGATTCGCGGCCGGGGCCAATGCGAGCGATTCCGGCGATTCGCAACACTCAATGTTGGCATTGGCGCGGCGCGCCGAGCAGGAACTCGACGCCCTGCGCGAAGATCTGGCCGTGCTCAGTCAAATCCGTCCCACGATCAACAACTTGTTTGAGACGATTCACCAGCTCGACCGGGTGACCGACGCGCTGCAACAAAGCGTGATGGACACCCGAATGCTGCCGATCGGACCGCTGTTCACCCGCTTCAAACGGGTGGTGCGCGACATTTCGCGCGGCAATGGCAAACTGATCAATCTGGAGATCAATGGCGAGAAGACCGAGTTGGACAAGCGGATGATCGACGAATTGAGCGATCCGCTGATCCACATGGTCCGCAACGCCGCCGACCACGGAATTGAGTTGCCCGACGTCCGCGAAGCCGCCGGCAAGCCGCGGCAAGGGACAATCACCCTCGACGCCTTCCATCGCGGCAACACCATCGTCATTCGCGTTAGCGACGACGGCAAGGGGCTCGATGTGGAACGGATTCGCTCAAAGGCCGTGGAGAAAGGCCTGCTCGCCGCCGCCGATGCCGAGAAGCTATCGCGCCGCGAGGTCTTCCAATTGATCTGGGAACCGGGCCTCAGCACGGCGGAGAAGGTCACCGACATCTCCGGGCGCGGCATGGGCATGGACATCGTCCGATCCAAAATCGAGGAACTCAACGGCACAATCGAGCTCGACAGCGAGCCGGGACGGGGAACACAAGTCACCATCAAGCTGCCGCTGACGCTGGCCATTCTGCCCAGCCTGATGGTGATGATCGACGGCGACGTCTTCGCCATGCCGATCGAAGGCGTGCAAGAGATCGTCCGCGCCGAACGCAACGAGCTGTTCACCATTCAGCAATCTCGCGTGGCGCGCGTCCGCGGGCGGGTGATTGGGGTGGTTGACCTCTCCGAAGTATTCACGTGGGCTGAAGGCCGCGGCGGCCGCGGAACCGCTGACGATGTGACGCTGGTTGTCGTCGGCGAGCGAGGCCGCGAAGTCGGTTTGATCGTCGATCACGTGATCGGCGAAGAGGACATCGTCATCAAGTCGATGGCCGAGAACTATCGCAACGTGGCCGGCATCGCCGGGGCCAGCATTCTGGGCGACGGCCGCGTTTCGCTGATTCTCGACCTATCGACTCTGATCGAAATGGCCGCCAAGCGCGGCGCGCGATCCAATTAGCGAATCACACGGCCCGAGGGCCGCCAGGGGGCTCCGGCTGAGCGCCCTGCGGCACGGGCCGAACAGAAAAGGAAGGCATCCATGCGGACATCCAAGCTCGACAAGACAACTGAACTCGAGCTGCTCAACCAGTTGTTCAGTTGCGCAACGCACGACGCCTCGGCCGCGATGTGCCGCTGGACCGACGGTTTGATTCGTCTCGCGTTGGACGAAGTGCGCGAGATTCCCTTGCCCGAGGTCTGCTGCGAGCTGAACGTGGGCGACGATCTGTTGACGATGGTCGTACTGGAGCTGTTCGGCGAGATGTCCGGGGCGATGATCCTCGCCTTTGACGAGGTCAACGGCCGCCAACTGGCTGCCGCCCTGCTCAATCGCCAGGTCGATCCCGCTCAGCCGTGGAGCGAGTTGGAGAAGTCGGCTTTGACCGAAACCGGCAACATCCTCGGCTGCGCTTACATGAACGCCCTATCGCGTTTGATCGATCGAGAACTGGTGCCCTCGCCGCCCTACTTCCTCCAAGATTTCGGCGCCAGCGTCTTGCAGCAAGCGATTCTCGCCCAAGTCGATTCGGGCGACGAGGTGCTGGTGTGCCGCACCCGTTTCGAACGACAAGGCGAAAATCTGAACTGGCACGTGATTTTCGTTCCGTCAAACCGGTTGCGAACCGCGTTGGAAGGAGCCCTAAGGTAGCGGCGTGAGCGATTGGGGCCGCCCCGGGTTCGAGTCGCGTTTTCTCGCGACGAGACGCGCGGGAAGCCCCTTTTGCCGCGATTGACCGCAAGATTGCTTTGACCTTGCCCGGATTGAGACTTGATCGCACGCGACGATTCCGCCGGACGAACGCCGCGACAGATGAAGGACAGAACGGTATGACCCTCGCTGCGGTGCCAATCCCGACACAAATCACAGTCGGCATGGGGCAGATTGCGGTCGGCAACAAGGACGATCGCCTCGCCGCCGTCCTCGGTTCCTGCGTGGGAGTAGTGCTCTTCCATCCGCGGCTGAGCGCAGCCGCCCTGGCTCACGTTGTGTTGCCGGCTTCCAGCGGGCGCGACGGCGCCCCGGGCAAGTTCGCCGACACCGCCATTGCAGCGATGATCACTGAGCTGTCGCGGCTGGGGATCAATCGCGCCGGGCTGGTGGCCAAATTGACGGGCGGAGCCTGCATGTTCGGCGCAGGCGGGCCGATGCAAATCGGCGACGCCAACATCGCCGCCACGCGCGAGGCGCTGGCCGCGGCCGGCATACCGATTGTCGCCCAAGACGTCGGCGGACGCGTGGGGCGTCGGATTACGGTGGATTGCCGCGACGGGCGAGTAACCATTGAATGCGTCAATCATCCGCCTCGAATCATCTGAAAACGATCGAGAGGCGTCGAAGCTGTTTGCGGCCGTGCCCTGCTCAATGAACAACGGAGTTCGCACCGCGGCGCCACCAGCACCGCCACACACCCAATTCCGGGTCGAAAAGGAATGCCCATGTCTAAGCGTCTTCTGATCACCGACGATGCGATGATCATTCGCGCCATGATACGCGACGCCGCGACTGAAGCCGGCTGGGAAGTCGTCGGCGAGGCGACCAACGGGGCCGAAGCCGTAGAGCTCTACCGCTCGCTGAAGCCCGATCTCGTTACACTCGACCTGGTCATGCCTGAGTTCGACGGCCTGCACGCACTTCGCGAGATTCGCAAAATTGACGCGGCCGCCCGAGTGGTCATCGTCAGTGCGATCAATCAGAAGCCGGCCTTGCGCGAAACATTGCGACTGGGCGCCTGCGACTTCCTGGTGAAGCCGTTTGCCAAACCGCTGCTCATCGAGACGATCACTCGAGCCATCGCCTGAAACAAGACGGTCTTCAGAAGCAGCAGCGAGAATCGCCTTTGTTGCGACGAAGCCGATCGGCTGAGCGATCTTCCCGCCGGATAGACGTTCCGTCAGGCCGAGAACTCCAATGCCCCATCGTCGCCGGACAGTGCGTCGGCCTCGGCAAACCGCAGGCAATCGTTCAGTTGCAGCGGCTCACGGCGGATGACACCGAAAAGATCAGAATACCCGGCAAGTCGCGCCCCCATCGACAACAATCACTGTGCCGGTGATGTAACTGCCCGCCTCCGACGCAAGCAACAGCGCCGGCCCGGCCAGCTCTTCCGGACGCCCCCAGCGGCCCAGGGCCGTGCGCGCCCCCAACGCCGTTTGCTGCTCGGCAGAAAGAATCGACATCGGCATTTCCGTAGCGAACGGCCCGGGCGCCAGGCAGTTGACCGTGACGCCGTACGGCCCTAGGTCCAGCGCGCTGGCTTTGGCCAGGGCAATCAGCGCGGCCTTGGTGGCCGAATAGGCATTGCGGCCGGCGGTGCTAGCCAACGCCATGATCGACGAAATATGGATCACCCGACCCCAGCGGCGCTGCTTCATGCCGGGCGCTAGCGCCCGGGTCAGCGCCATGCAGCTGGTAAGATTCAATTCGACAAGCCGGTCCCAATCAGCGTCGCTGATCTGATCGATCGGTTGTGGAATGTTGAACCCGGCGTTGTTGATCAGGATGTCGATCTTTCCCAATTCGGCCTGTGCAGCGGCGGCCAAATCGGCCACGTCGGCGCGGCGCGTCATGTCGGCAATGCGCCACAGAACGCGCCGGCCGGTTGCCTCGGCAATCTCCGCGGCAGCGGGCTTAAGCTCTTTTTCCTTCCGGCTGCACAGGAATAGATCGGCGCCGGCCTCGGCCAACGCCAGCGCCATCGCCTTGCCCAATCCACGGCTGCCGCCGGTAATCAGCGCGCAGCGGCCCGTCAGATCGAAGAGCCCCGCCATCGCCGCACCTCCGCTGCATCAGCCCAGCGCTTCGCAAACCAAATCGCCAATCTCCGTCGTGCCGTAGCCCATCTTCCCGGCCGCCTGGCTCTTCATCTTCGTGCCGGTAACGACTTGAATGGCCTTGAACACGCGCGCCGCGGCCGCTTCGTAACCGCTCTGTTCGAGCAGCAACGCCGCCGCGCCGATCGCAGCAATCGGGTTGATCATGTTCTTGCCAGTGTACTTCGGCGCGCTGCCGCCCATCGGCTCGAACATGCTCACTCCGCCCGGGGCCGGATTGATGTTGCCGCCCGCCGCTACACCCATGCCGCCCTGAAGAATGGCGGCCAGATCGGTGATGATGTCGCCGAACATATTCGTCGTGACGATCACATCGTAGTATTCGGGGTTCTTCACCATCCACATGCAACAGGCGTCAACGTGGTTGTAGTCCTTTTCGATGTCGGGATATTCCTTGCCCACTTCCTGAAACGTCCTCCACCAAAGGTCGTGTCCGTAGGTCAGCACGTTGGTTTTGGCGACCAGCGTCAGACGTTTTCGGCGATTGCGCTTTTTGGTGTATTCAAACGCCCAGCGGATGCAGCGCTCGCAACCCTTGCGAGTGTAAATGGCCGTTTGCATGGCCACTTCGTCGGCCGTGCCCTTGCGGAGAAACCCGCCCATCCCCACGTACATGTCTTCGGTATTCTCTCGGACGACAACGAAGTCGATATCGTCGGGGCCTTTGCCCGCCAGCGGCGTTTCCACGCCGGGATAAAGCTTCACAGGCCGGAGGTTGATGTATTGATCGAGCCGGAACCGCAGTTCGAGCAGCAGGCCTTTTTCCAGAATGCCCGGCGCAACATCCGGGTGCCCAACCGCACCCAACAAAATCGCATCAAACGTCTTCAGCTCGTTGAAAACGGGATCGGGCAAAATCTCGCCGGTCTTCAAATATCTCTCGCCGCCGAGATCAAAGTCCTTCATCTCGTACGAGATGCCCTCCAGCCGCCCAACCGCTTTGAGCACCTTGACCGCCTCGGCCGTCACCTCCGGTCCCGTGCCGTCTCCACCGATCACCGCGATCTTCAACGCTTTGCCTTTTTTCGCTTCTGCCATCTGATGTGCTGTCCCATTGATCAAGAAACCGACGGACGTGTCACCGCCATCGAATCGGGCAGGGGGCCCTTGCCTCGCTCTGCAACACTGTAGCGCATCGCGCAGCGCCGTCATTTGACGATGCCGCGCAAAACCTCAGTGGAGTCATCGGCTCGATGGACCATATCTACAGAACGGATTATTGTACCCTGTTTCGGCGCGATGAGACAGACGGGTAGGACGGCGCCAGCGGGCAGCCGGGCAGCAAGGCCCGATTGCCGCCCAACACCCGTGCCGGCGCCCCGTGCGTCCGGCAGGCATCATTCTTCCACGATGGCCGCGGCCGGTCTGCCGGCGCAACCAACGACACCGAAAACGGTTGCGGCCGAAGAAACGGCGAGGAGAACAGGGCGATGGCAGCGATCAGGCGGGTTTCAAATACTCCGCGGGGAACTTCCAAGGGGCTCGGTATTCGGGGATGGCGCGCCGTGCCGCCTCGTCGTCGCCGACAATGCTCTCGGTAGCCGGATCGAATCGAATCGACCGCCCCAAGACGTACGACAGGTTGCCCAAGACTAACGGAATGTCCACCCGAACGTGATAATCGACGCAGCAATCCGGGGCGACTCGCGACTTAATCGCATCAAGCCATTGCCGCTCGTGGCCCGGCGAGGGCGCAATCGACGGCTTGGGCGGTTCCATGCCGTCCATCCGCGAGCCCTCGGGAATCACTTTGAACATCCCGTAGTTGCAGTACATCGTGCCGTTAACGCCGTGGAAGTAGATGCCCAACCTCCGTCGCGGCTGCGGCTCGCCGTGCAGGTCGAAGCCGTAGCTGTTGACCATCGATTGCGACCACGTCATTGTCAGTTTCGGATATTGCCACAGGATTTCCTGCACATCGGGCACGTCGCCCTCGTCGCTGATGATGTAGCGGCCGCCGGAACAAGCAACCATGGTCGGACATCCCAGGTCGAGGGCCCACACCGGAAGATCGATGATGTGCGGCGCCATGCCGGGCGTCCATCCGCCTGAATAGGCGAAGAAGGAACCATGATGAAACGAACTGAGCGCCAGATTCGTGCAATAAGGACGCATCGGCGCCGGCCCGATCCAAAGCTCCCAATCGAGATCGGGCGGAAGGGCCGGAGCGGTTTCGCGTCCCAACCCTTCAATTCCCTGATTCTGAACGTTGAACGTGCGGACGCAGCCAATCGGACCGAGCTGTCCGCTTCGCACAAGCTCAACCACGCGCCGATAGTTCTCGCTCGCGTGAATCTGGGTGCCCACTTGACTGATGCGTTTATGCCTGCGCACCGCATTGCGCACGGCAAGGCTTTCGCCCAGGTGCAAGGTCATCGGCTTCTGAAGATAGATGTCTTTTTCGGCCTCGCACGCATCGACGGCCTGCCGACAGTGCCAATGGGGCGGAGTGGCGATGATCACCCCGTCAATGTCTTTTCGTTCGAGCAGCTTCCGATAGTCGCGATACTTCTCGGCCTTGGGATACTGCCTGCCGGTTTCGTCGAGACGCCCCTGCCAAACGTCGCAAAGGCCGACCACGTCAACGTCGGCCCCCTTGGCGCAGTTGGCCAGGTTCGCCCGTCCCATCCCGCCGCAGCCAATCAATCCGATGCGCAATCGTTCGATCGGCGGGGCCTCGCCCAGTCCCATCGCGGCCGAATCAACCACCAGAGGCGCCGCCACCGCAACGGCCCCGCCCCCAATTGCAGCTCGCCGTGACATCTTCAACGAGTTCATGGTTCGACCCTTTCGTTGATTCGATCGGCACCGGACTCTCACATTAGAGAATGCAATCTCTCACATCGGAGAGGGCGCGACCGCAAGCAACGATCGCGCTACTATTTGCCAAGCAACTGTTGCGCCTCTTGCTGGGCCTTGGTCAGAACCTCAGCCACGGACACGGGCTTCCCGCCCTGCCGTTTGCTTTCGTCGGCGGCCTCCATGAAGGCATAGAGTTCCAGCGTTTCTTCCATTGCCACCGGCGGTTTGCCCGACTTGAAGAATTTCGCGATTTCCACCACCAGCGGCTTGTAGCCCTCGTAGTTGCCCGCCGAGGCGACCTCTTTCGTTCCGAACACCAACGCGCCGTAGCTCGCCTTGCCGTCGCGGATGCCCCGAAAGACGCTGATGCGGCCGTCGTTCCACAATCCCACGACAACGTCGGCCCCGGCCGAATTCGTTCGCGTGACCGATGCGCAGCCGGGCCCCATCACCGTGTAGAGAACCTCAACACCGTGAATTCCGTACCAGAAAAGATCGGGGTGGTGCGGTTCGAGCGAGCACGGGCTGTAGGCATGGCAGCCGCGCACCGCGCCAGCGGCCGATTCGCCGCGACGTGCCGCCTGGAAGCCACTGCTGAACCGCAGTGACGAACTCGAAAAAATCGGAACTTGGGCGTCCGCCGCCAAACGCGCGATCACGCAACAGTCGCGAAGCGAACCGGCAAAGGGTTTATCGACAAAGACCGGCTTGCGCGCGGCAATGACCGGCCGGACCTGCTCCAAATGAGGACGGCCATCGACGCTTTCGAGCAACACGGCATCAACGCGACCAAGAAGCTCCTCGATCGAGGGAACGATCTCCACTCCCATGTCACGAAGCTTTGCCGTGTAGCCTTCCACGCGGTCGCGGCTGTAGGGCACATCTGGGCTTCCGCCGGGGAAACCGGCCACCACGCGGACGTCCGCCAAGTCGGCCGTGTTGTTCTTTGCGTTGAGAATCTCGGTGAATGCAACCGCATGAGAAGTGTCGAGGCCGATAATCCCGACACGAATCACGCGATCGGCCGAGGGCTGCGTTGCCGGCTCGGCCCCAATGACAGTCGTCGCCAAACAAAACACGCCCACCCCCGCCAACAACAGCCCTACGGCCCAAAACGATTTCGACGCAAGTTGGCGCCGTTGAACAACGCAGCGTGCCGCCGGCGTTCGGTCGGCCGAGCAAATGTCCCAATTCTGCGAAGAATCAGTACTCATCAACGCAACCTCCCCATCAAAAGTCGTGGTTTCGCGCCGCCGTTCGGCCCGCAATCTCCCGCTGAACTGCGGCCGGGTCATTGGCCGGCAATGATCGCGTCGAGCCGTCGCCGATGCTCTTCCATCGAAAGATCGCCTCCTTCGATGGTCAACCAGCCTTTGTAACCAATCGCATCGATTTCCCGGCGTACGAGCGGCCAATCGACGCTGCCGTCGCGGATGTTCACGAACTTTCCGCCCTTGCCGTCGGCGTTCAGCTTGAAGTCTTTCACGTGCAGCTTGACGATCTGGTCGCCCAGTGCCCGCAACCACTCTTGCGGCAGGGCGTATTTCACGTGATTGCCGATGTCGAAGTAGGCTTTCACCCATCGACTCTTGAACATCCGGACGAAATGGGCGAACACGGCCGGTTTGACCCAGAGATTGTTCCAGACGTTTTCCAAGGCGATGACGACGCCCGCCTTTTCGGCTGCGGGAATGAGCAGTTCGACCGCCCGTCGAGAATCATCGACCGCCTTGTTATGCGCGGCGATGTAGTCGGCATAGGGATCATTGTCGCCCTTGACAACTCGGGTCAGGTGGCCGGTCTTTTCGTCGAACTCGATGTCGAAATCCCATGCCTCAGGAATCTTCTTCCCGCCGATTCGGCACGGGACGAGCAGCAAGGCATCGGCGCCCAAAACCGCCGCGTCGTTCAACTAAGCCGTCACATCGCGAATGTCCGTTTCAAACGACTCCGCCTTGTTGAAATTCGCCCAGCCGAAGAGCACCGAGTGAATCCGAAGCCCGAGCGAATCGGCGGCGGCGCGGGCTGCGGCGGCGTCGGCCGCCGAGGGTTTCCAATTGCGCCATTCCGACTCCATGCCGTCGTATCCTGCGGCCTTGAGGCGTTCGAGGTATTCCTTGGTCGGCTTGCCAATCAAAGCTCGTTTAAGGGGGCTGCCCTCGCTTGCTCGGCCAACGCCCGTGCAGCACCAGGCAGCGGCAGCGGCTCCGCCGAGGCGTAGGACATCGCGACGATTCCAATGGCGAATGCTCATCGAATTTCTCCCTACGGATTGAAAGCCTACAAATCTCACGTCACTCCAACGCGATGCTACAGGGGACGACCCGAAACTTGCCGACGGGCTCGTCTGTCACAAGCGGCGGTCTCAAATGCTGGAGCATTCAGCCCCTCGTCAGGCGGGAAGGCGGCACCCGGCGTCGCCAGACGCGCGCACCACGGACAGGGCAGGGCGGGCAATGCCCGTCAGCAAGCGCCATCGGCCGCATTGTCCCCAAAAAATCTGGCGGCCGCAATCATTTTTCTCCTTCCTCACCAAAATCGACCTGAACTCTCAATCGCTCGCCTGCCGCAATGATGAGCGGATCGGTGAAGCGTATTCGCAAACGGTCGGCCGAGAGTTCGTTCGTGCAAGCGACCGCGCGATCCGCCAGAGTCGCCGCCACACGCTCGTGCCGCGCCGAGTTCCGAGGCTTGAGCACCAGTTCGTTCAACCGCAAGCTTCCGTAGCGGAGATCGATGACGACCGACGATCGCCCCCCGTTGACCTCTTGCCCAATCGTCCCCCAGCCCTCGGCTGTGACAAGAAACGATCGATGGTGTTCGGGCTGCCAGACGGGCCGAAACGCCAGCACGCCGCGAGGGCCGTCCACAAACACCCCCTGACAGGCCAGCAAGAGCGACCACGAGCTCATGGCACGGGCATAGAATTTTCCGCACTCGTCGTCGCCAAACGGATTTCCGCTGTAGCCCCACGAGGCGTAGTCGCCGGCGGTCAGCCCGGTGCGGCGTCGTCCGTCGTAACGTACGTGAACGGCGTGCGCTGTCGTCAGGCCCTCGCGAAGCAGGCCGTTGCCGACCATCGCCGCCGCTGCGGCGTACTCAAACCCGGTCATCACCTCATCGGCATATTGCATGTGATCAGCCGGGCGGTCGCCGCGAGGCCAACAGATCATCTGCGTTCCCGCGTCTTCCGGCGCCGCGAAAACCCGCGGCGCCTGCCGCACGCCGCGAAAGTCGGCCCGAAAATTGTGGGCGAAGATCGCTCGCAGCGCCGACTGCACGCGCGGTCGAGGATAGATTTCGCCCAAGTCCAATTGGTCGGCCCACCATTGCCCCAAGACCTGATCGATATGGCAACCTTGGCCGTAGTCTTGATAGGCTTGCCGTTCCGGAATCTGTATGTAGTACTCGCCATTGAAGAGCAGCTTGTCTTGGGCTGCGCTGCCGCGGCCGAAAATCGTCCGATATCGCTCGGCCGCAGTCGTCTCGCCTTGGAGCCGCGCCATCTCCTCTGCCGCGCGCAACGAGGCCAAATAGAGGCTTCCCAACCATGAGCTGTTGCCGCCCAGGTTTCCATCCAGCGTGTTCCACTGCGGCCCCGACAGGCATCCGTCTTCATCACCGTCCCAGCGGGCGATCACGAATTCCATCGCGCGACGGATGCTCGGCCAGTTCTCTTTCAGCCATCGATCGTCGCTGCTGAGCAAATGCTCGCGGTACGAATTGAGCACGGCCCCGCATTGCCCGTCGCAGGCAGGGTGGCTCTTCGGCTGCCGATGCGGAATCGAACCGTTCGGCTCTTGGAATCGGAACTCCTGACCGCGCATCATCCGCGCAATCTCCGGGAACAACCGCGCATGCGCCTGAGCATAGTGCCAAACATGATTGCAGTTGCCCGGGCAGCATCCCTTGGCGGGCGAACATCCCTCCCAGCCGCCGAAGTAGCCGTCGGCCGTCCAAAAGCATGTCGGCGTCCTCAAAACGGCCACCTGCGAGCTAATCCGTTCCAACAGCCAATAGGGCAGCGTCGAGTCGCAGAGAGTATCACGATAGAGCGCGGTTTCGCGGGCCAACCGGGGAAGGTCTTTCTCTAGGTAGTCGGCCACCGCGGCCGCGCTATCCCACCAATTGGCGTACATCACGCCTTTTCCGCCCCATAGGCCGCTGCCCAACTGCTGCCGGGGAAAGTGCCAAGCGAGAACGAACTCGACAACGCGTTTCTCGCCCGGACGGAGTTCGAAATCACTCGCCAGCGCCCCATTGAGCGTTTCGCCGCGGTTGGTGGGGCCGGCAGCGGCCGGCAGCGGCGCCGCGGCATCTCCAGCAGAGTTCCACCATTGTGTCAGCGATTCCCATGTGGCATAGTTGGTCAATGCCCGGGCAGACGGGTCCTGAACGGCCAGCACCAAGTCGCCCGACTTGCGCGCCGCCTCAAGCGACGGATTCTCGCCATGTTCGACGGCCCGCGCTGCCGTACTCTTCGGCTCCCCCGCAGTCTCGCCCAGCTCAAGGGCTGTCATGTGAATCCGCGTCGCATTGTCGGAACGCGCTGCGCGGTTGCAGTTGCCGCCGTAGTCGGGATGCCTCCGACCGTCGATCGCGCCGACGCCCCGATAGCCCACGCAGTTCTGCTGCGATGCCAGAAGAGTGACGCGGACGGCCTGTGCCGCCGGGTTCTCCACCTCGACGCGAAAAACAGCGCAGGGAATCGACGAGTCGCGAGTGTTCAAGGGAATGAGAGGACTGAACGACTCTACCCGCACCCGCACTGAAAGTTCATCATCCACGTATTCGTGGCAACCGATCGGATAAATGCCGCGAAAGACCACTCCGGCCATCGGGGCAAGCGGCCCAGCACGGACGGTCTGCAATGCCCTGACGACCTCTCGGCCATCTCCACCTTTTGTCCGAACCGCCAAAAAACTATGGGGAATCCGCTGAGGTTCATGGTTCCCGAAGATCTGCCAACGGGCAAGTTCGCCGTTCCCGTCGATCTGAATGCAGCCGGCGCCGATCCCGCCCAACGGCATGCTGATCGCCTCAAGCGACGCACCGCGATACTCCGGCAGCGCTCCTCGCGCGGTCAATTCCGGCGAGTTGAGCATGGCCAACTTCAGCTCGTCTCGCCGTTTCTGATCGGCCAAAAGTTTTTCGCGACGCAATTGCTCCTCTTCAGCAACCGCTTTTGCCAGCGCCTGGCGGCGCTGACGACCGACAACAACGTCGGCCCGCTCCGCGATTTCCACGGCTGTCAGCGATCGACGGTAAATCGCCACTTCATCGATCGCGCCGGTAAACCACTCCTGTCCCTTCGCCGTCGATGCCCCGAGCAGCAGCGGGTGACCGCGCTGAGCATAGTTGAACTTCTCACCGGGCACATCGGGAGCCAACAACACTCCGTCGAGATAAAGGTGCACTTGCGGCTGCTGCAATCGGGAGACGACCGCCAAGTGGTGCCAACGGCCTCGCTTTAGAGTACCCGCGGGCGGCGCAAAGCGTGTGACGCTCCGTCCGTTCCAAACGCCGATGCACGAGTAGTCGTGCCATAGATGGACGCTGAACATCGTGTTCCGATGATCGCCCTCGCCCCGCACCGCGATCAGACACGGGTTGTACCCGACATCCCCCGCAACATCGGCGCAGAAACTGAGTTCGACGGTCGTTTCCGCGCCGCGCAAGTCGTCGTTGTCGCCACCGAGCACAACAAAGGCGCGTTTATCGAATCGCACTGCCCGGCCTTTCGCCACACCCTCGGCAAACCCGATTGCGCCCTTGGCCTCTGTTGCGGCCGATCCCAGCGACGGCTTCAACTCGCCTTCAAATCGCCAATAACGCGACACGCCGTCGGTGCGTCCCACAATTGTTTCGAACTCGGCCTGCGAACCCTCGGCCGCTTGAGCCGGGGGCGCCGTCGCATCCGGCTCGCCCGCGACGACATACCGCGCTGGGCCGACCAGCGTTAGCAGCCCGCAGGCGATGACAGCGGTGAGCTGGGCCCGACAAGTTGCTGCAAAAACATCTGTGCATGCCACGCCGGCAAAAGTTCTCATTCGGTCGGTCCTTGTTGCTTGGCAATCGTCAAACAATCGGCTAACGCACGCCGGCCCCCACAGCTTCGGCGTCTTCGGTTTCGCGCCACGGCCTCCCTAATCTCACCCCAATCGCGTCGAGTCCGGCGCCAATGCCCTAGTGCCCCGGCTCGTCGATTCATCTTGTTCCAGCGATCGTCCGTCCGCCATCGACGGGCAAGCAAACGCCGGTGACGTAATCGTTGTCGATAAAGCTCAATACGGCTTGCGCAACATTCTCCGGTTGCCCCGGCCGTTTAAGCAAGGTGCCGGCGACAGCGCCCTGAATCTCGGGCTGCGACAGATTCTCGGGCAGCATCACCGGACCGGGCAGCACGGCGTTGACCCGAATCCGAGGGTTCTCGCGTGCGAGCTCGACGGCCAATGCGCGCGTCAACGTCGGGATCGCCCCCTTGCTCACGAAATAGGAAAAGTAACTCGGATACGGCCTTTCTATCGCCCAATCGCCCACGGCAACGATCACTCCGCCCTCGGGCTGCGCCGTCATGATTCGCCCGGCCTCAAGGCAGCACAGCGCGGTTCCCAGAGTGTTTATTTCCCATTGCCGCTGCAATTCGCTGGCAACAACCTCGCGCCAATTGCCCGGCTCCCAGACCGAAGCGCAGGTAACCAACACGTCTAGACGACCGAAGAACTCGGCAACGCCGCGGAACATCTTCGCCACCTGAACCTCATCGGCCACATCCGCTTGATAGGCTCGGCAGGGCCAGCCCGACGCTTGAAACCGCTCGACGGTTTCGGCCGCCTCGCTCTCAGACGATCGGTAGTGCAACGCGATTGCGAAACCGCGCCGCGCCAAGGCCTCGGCAACAACATTGCCCACGCGCTTCCTGCCCGAGCCGGTCACCAAAGCCACCCGTGGAAACCCGTTCATTGCATTCCCTTTCGCAACCTGCTGTCGCGCCTCGGCGGAACCATTCTACGGAACGAAGCCCGCCATTACATAATCCTCCGCAGGCGGCATCGAGCATCGATCGAGCGAAGCCGAGTTGCGGAGCCGACCGGATGCCGTGGTTTGGCGGCAACGCGTTTTCCTTAAATTGCGTTTTCCTCGTAGGCACGCCGTTTCTCGCAATCCGAGAAGTACTGCCGAACCGCTTCGCTCCACGGCGGCATCACTGGTCCTCCCAACCGATGGTATTTTCCGACGTCCAACACGCTGTAACCGGGCCGAGGCGCGGCCGCGGCATACTCTTCGGTCGAAATCGGCTCAACTACGGTCTTCATGCCCGCCGTGGCAAGCACAGTCTGTGCAAACTCGTACCACGAAACGCCGCCGGTGTTGACCACGTGATAAATTCCCGCCGCGGCTGCCTGCAGAATCGCCATTCGGCTCAGGAATTCAATCGCGCGCGCTGCGTGCGGCACGTAGGTCGGGCAGCAGCATTGATCGGCCACGACGCGCAAAACCTGCCCGTCTTCCGCCTTTCGCAAGATGGCTCGAACGAAATTCCTGTGCTGCTCGAGCGCCCGCCGCGCATACAGCCCGCACGTCCGCACGACGATCGACCGCGGATGTTTCAACGCGTTTCGCTCGCCCACCCACTTGCTCGAAGCATAAACGCCCCGCGGACGCGGCTCATCGTCTTCGCGCCAGGGCCGTCCTGGCGACGATCCACAGAACACGTAGTCGGTGCTGATCTGCACGAGCGGCCGGTTCTTCTTTTCACAGAATCCTGCGATGACATCGACGGCTTCGGCATTGACCCGGAAACACTTCTCGGGTTCGGCCTCGGCGCGATCGACGTTTGTATAGGCGGCGCAATTGATGATAATGTCGGGCCGCAGCCGATCAAGCGTTGGCTCGATCGCTTCGAGCTGAGCGAGGTCCAACGCGTTCAGATCGATCCCGATCGCCTCAGCCCCGAACTGCCGACACAACTCGCCGCCCAACTGGCCCTCGGCGCCCGTAATGACCACTCTCATGGTATCGCTCGCACGCTTGCACGGCTCCGGTCGCGTATGCCGGCTTTGCCGCCCAAGCCGGCGGTTGGCCGCCGCCTCATCTTACCGCGCCCGACGGCGACGCCAACAGCTGCCCGCCGGCGTTCTCTGCTTGGTGTTGGCCGTTGCCTTCACTGTTCGTCGGCCGTCGCTGCCGGCGATGAACAATCGTCGCAACGAGCGATTTGCGTCACTTGTTTGACGCAGACATCATCTGATTGTTCCCGTCCGTTCCGTTCGAGATCGCCAAGGCAAAGCTGCGGCCCAAGGATCGACTGTTTTCGTTCCCCCCTTTGACAACGCTCGGGAGAACCCTTGAAATAGACGCCAGCGGCGATCCGAGAGCAACCACTCAAAGGCCGTTGGATATCGAGCGATAAGAACCGAGGATCATCGGCACATTGCTCGATCGGCAGACGTTGCATGCCGCGTATGTTGTTTCAACCGCCAGGAAGGACTAGAGCAGATGAATGTTCTTGTAGCAGGAGGGGCCGGCTACATCGGGTCGCATGCCGTCAAGCAATTGGTCGCCGCGGGGAACCGAGTGGTTGTCGCCGACAATCTCTGCCGCGGGCACGCGGCGGCCGTGACGCCCGGGGTTGAACTGGCGGCGATCGATCTTCGCTCGACGGCCGAGCTGGTCGATGTGATGAAAAGCCATCGCATCGAGTCCGTAATGCATTTTGCCGCGCTGGCTTATGTGGGCGAATCGGTGTCGGTTCCTCTCGACTATTACGAGAACAACACGGCAGGCACCCTCAGCCTGCTGCGCGCCATGCGTGCTGCTGGGGTCTTTCGGATGGTGTTCAGCTCCACCTGCGCCACCTACGGCGAGCCGGAAACCGTGCCAATCGTCGAGACCTGTCCGCAGCGTCCGATCAATCCCTACGGCTGGTCAAAGCTGTTCGTCGAACGGATTCTCGACGACTACGCTGCCTCGGAGCCCGCCTTCAGCTTCGCCGCGCTTCGTTACTTCAATGTGGCCGGCGCTGCGGCCGACGGATCGCTCGGTGAAGACCACCACCCGGAAACCCACTTGATTCCCGCGGCCATTCTCAGCACCCTGGGGCGGCGGCCCCCGCTGACGGTTTTCGGCCAAGATTATCCCACCGCCGACGGCACTTGCGTTCGCGATTATATTCACGTTGACGACTTGTGCGCGGCCCATCTGCGGGCAATGGCCGCCCTGAGCGACGGGCGACGCCTCATCTACAATCTAGGCATCGGACGCGGGTATTCCGTCGCCGAAGTGATCGCCGCCGTCGAGCGGGTCAGCGGACGGGTGGTTCCCCGCACCTACGGGCCGCGGCGGGCCGGAGATCCCGCCGTGCTCTTCGCCAACTCGGCGAAGATCCGTAAGGAACTCGGCTGGAGCCCCCACTACACGGAAATCGACGCGATCGTGGAGACGGCCTGGAAATGGTTCCGCGACCATCCCCACGGATACGCCCACTCGCCGACCGACGCAGCCTGACGAACACCGTTCTGCACGCGAAACCTATGTCGCTTCGCCTTACGCGGCACGGGCGCTGAATCGTCTCCTGCCAACGCCCTGAAAACTCACCCGCTTTGGCGATGAGGAAATCGAAATGCGCGAACCGATCTCGCCCGTGTTGCACTTTGAAGACGGCCCGATCAACGGGGTGATGATCTGGCCACTCCGGGCCGTAAGCGATCATCGCGGTTGGTTGGTCGAACTCTTTCGATCCGATGAATTGCCTGCCGGCAATGTGCCGGCAATGGCCTACTTGAGCGAAACGCTGCCGGGCATTTTGCGCGGCCCCCACGAACACCGAGATCAAGACGATCTGTTCGCGTTTGTCGGGCCGGGGGATTTTGAACTGTTTTGCTGGGACGTTCGGCCTTCGTCGGGCACGATGGGAAAACGGCAGCGGCTGGTGGCCGGTTCGTCGTTCCCCGCCCGAGTTCTGGTGCCCAAAGGGGTTGTACACGCGTACCGGAACATCTCGGCGTCGCCCGGTTGGGTCTTCAACGCCCCTAATCGGCTCTACCGCGGGCGCAACCGGGCTGAACCAGTCGACGAGATTCGTCACGAAGAAGCACCCGATCATCCCTTCCGAACCGACGATTGATTCTCGCGACTCGACGATGCCGCTGCCGCCTTGCCAACCCGGCCGGCAACCAGCAGCGGCCCTCCGTTGGAAATTCGGAACGAGCCCGCGTTTTGCGATGATCGGATGGCCGCTCGGGAAGAAATCGACGCTCGGCGCCAGTAGTTCGCTGGGGCCATCCGAGGCATCCTCTGCCTAACGCCGACTTGTGCGTCCGGATTTGCCCGCATTCCAAAAGCGGCGCAAACCCTGTCGCACCTGACGCGAAACATTGCGATCGGAGCAATTCTCTTCTCCTGCACGTCGCTCCTGTTCCTCGCCGAACGCCAACACGTCGAACATTTTCAGAATCCCATCCGGTAAGAACCGGGTGCGCTGACCGTAGCTATGCGGGTCGGCGCCGGTCCGAAAATGGTAGCGCAACGGGCAGCAGACGTGCAACTGATTCTTCGCTCGCGTCAGCGCGACATAAAACAGCCGCAGCTCTTCTTCGATCTCTTCTTCATTGCGGGTTGCCATGTCCGCGGGAATATTCCCGTCGGCCGCGTGGATCACCAACACCGTATCCCATTCCAATCCCTTGGCCGAGTGAATGGTGCTGAGCACAAGGTATTCCTCGTCGAGATGCGGCCGGCTTGCCGGTTCTTGCGTGGCCGTCGGCGGATCGAGCGCCAGATCGACAAGCATCCGTTGCCGATTGCCATACTGGCCGGCAACGACCTCCATTTGCTCCAGATCCTTCTTTCGGGCCATCGGATTGTCGTATAACAAGTCGACCAGCGGCGCATAGTACTCGCGCGTAGCATGCACTTGAACAGGCAGCGGATCTTTTCCGAGCGTGAGCCGCCGCATCAGGTCCACCAAGTCCGACCACCACGACCGCGTCGCCGGCGCGGGCCGATGCTTGCTCCACGCCGAAAAACCGCCGCCCGAGTCGAGCATCGCCAGCAGTTTGCGAGCCTGGACAGGCCCCACCCCGGGCAGCAGCGTCAGCATTCTCATGCCCGCAGCAAGATCGCGAGGGTTCTCGGCCAACCGCAGGAAAGCCAGCAAGTCCTTGATATGGGCCATTTCCACGAATCGCAATCCGCCATATTTCCGAAACGGAATGTTTCGTCGAGCGAGTTCAGCTTCCAGAACCAAACTGTGATGCGAGGCCCGAAACAGCACAGCTTGTTGGCGCAGCTCGACGCCCGCTTCGCGCCGCTCAAGGATCGTTTCTACAACATAGTTCGATTGGCCGTGCTCGTCGGCGCATGCGACGAACCGCGGGCGGCAACCCTCGGTGCGATGCGACCACAGCTCCTTGCGATACCGGCGCGCCGCCTGGGCAATCACCGCATTGGCTGCCGAAAGAATCGCCTGCGAGCTGCGGTAGTTCTGTTCGAGTGCGACGATCGTTGTGTTCGGGTATCGCTTCGGAAAGTCGAAGATGTTCTCCACCGTGGCGGCGCGGAAGCGGTAAATCGATTGCGCGTCGTCTCCCACCACGGTCAACCCGCGTCCGTCGGGCGAAAGCTGATAAATGATCTCGGCCTGTAGAAGGTTCGTGTCTTGGTATTCATCGACCAGCACGCAATCGAACAATCCGCGAATCCGGCCGCCCACTTCCTGATCCTTCAGCGCGGCGTTCCAGTACAACAGGAGATCGTCGTAATCGAGCGCGTTGCTCTCCTGCTTGCGTCGTACATAAAGATCGAACAACTCGGCCAACTGTTCTTCCCAATCGACACACCAGGGGTAGTCGTTGGCAAGCACGTCGCCCAATTGCATGCGGGCGTTGACGCACCGGCTGTAGATCGCCAAACAGGCGCCCTTCCGCGGAAAACGGGTGTGCTTTTGGCGCCCGACGATTTCAGTCCGCACCAAATTCATCAAGTCCTCGGCGTCGCCCTGATCGAGGATCGTAAAATCCTGCGGCAGCTCGATGCGACGACCGAACTGCCGCAACAACCGATTGGCCGTTGCGTGGAATGTGCCGCCCCAAACACGGCTGGCGGCGTTCTTCGTGTCGCCCAAACGTGCAATCAGCGCACCGGCTCGCTGCACCATCTCGGCAGCCGCGCGCCGAGTGAACGTGAGCAAGAGTATTCGCGACGGATCGATGCCTTGGGCAATAAGCCACGCCACTCGATGCACCAATGTGGCCGTTTTGCCCGTTCCGGCCCCGGCCACGATCAGCAGGGGCTCCATGCCGTGACTCACCGCCGCCCTCTGCGCAGGATTGAGTTGGTCCATCAACGATTCCAGGCCTTCCATCTCCCTCCTCCAGCAAGCGGCTCCTTCAGGACAACGCGCTACATGTCGTCATGGGCGTGCGGATCGACGCGTTTCTCCTCGTCGCCGAACAGATGAGTCAGCCTCTCGCGCAGCATCAATCTCGCTCGCAACAATCGCACCTTGACGTTGGCCTCGGAAATGCCCAAGGCGTCGGCCGTCTCGGCGGTAGATAGCCCCTCGACATCGCGGAGTACAAACACCACTCGATACTTCTCACCCAACTCGGCCAAAGCGTCTTGCAAAGCCTGCTGGGTTTCGCGACGGGCCGCCAGTTGATCGGGGGTCTCCCGCCAGGCGGCAATGAACTGCGGATGAGGCAACGGGGCGTCATCGTCGTCATCGGAGCGCGAATGCTCACCGCCTAGCGGCTGCTCGTTTCGCCGCGCGCGTTTGCGCAAGATCAACAACGCGTGATTCGTCGCAATTCGCACCAGCCAAGTCGAGAACTTCGCGTCCGACCGAAACCCCTTGAGGTGCTCGATCACGCTGAGAAAGGTTTGCTGCACAACCTCCTCGGCGTCGTGAACTTGTCCGACAATCCGCAGCGCCAAGGAATAGACGTGCTGCTCGTGCCGCCCTACAAGCTGCTCGAAGGCCGCGTAGTCGCCCGACTGGGCCTGACGCACCAATTCGCTGTCGGGATCGATAATTTCAGTGCCGCTCATTGCGCTGCCGAAATCCGAAAGTGAATCCGTACGCGATCGCTCGATCGCCCGCCGTTGCCGCCGCAGGCCTGCCGCTCCGGCGTTCTCATCTTGCTCGAATTGTCCGCCGTCTCAGCCCAGTCCGGTCGTCTCCAGCCGCAAGACGACCGACTGCCCCAAGCCCGGTCGGCGGAACGCGTGGCCGACCCCGCGGCGCCGCTTTGTCCTCGGGCACCAGCCCGGCAACGGCCAAATTGGCCATTCAATTTCCTCAAACAACGCTCACCGACGTAACCTACAATTCCTCGATGGGCGTCACAAAGCGTTTGCCGGTGCCTCCCCACACACCACCTCCGCGACGTGGCGGACGGCGGTTTTGCCAAGGCTGGCCGCAAGGTCTTAACCTCGCCGATGGGCCGTCGTCATCGGCGAACCAGTGCGCTAATCCCTACAGATTGTTCAAACGATCCGGCGGATTGCGGCATTGTACGCTGTCGTGGCCGATGGCAACACGGCTGGCAGGAAAATCGCTGCCACCGCCAGCGCAGCCGGGTAGCTTGCCGCTTACGGCATCGCCCGATAAACTTGGTATTTTGTTTATTCGCTACGATCGCTCCCGGCAGCACACACAGCCGGACCGGCGCATTCTCTGTATACATCGCTCTTTTCCCAAGACTCAATGTCTTCGCTGTTTTTTTCGATAGACCATCGTGTAGCACCATAGACTGCCGCAACCGGGTCGAGTGTCTTTCGCACTCTGAGGAGTTTCCCACGTGAGTATCCTGAATCTCGATAAAATCTTTGCCCCACAACGGGTTGCGGTTATCGGCGCGAGCGACAGCCCGACAAGCGTTGGATATACCGTTTTGCGAAATCTGGTCGGCTCTGGTTTTCGCGGGGTGGTTTATCCCGTGAATCCCAAGCGCGAGGCCGTTCAGGGAATTCACGCCTACAAAGACGTGCGGAGCCTTCCTCACGCCCCCGATTTGGCCGTGATTTGCACGCCGTCGACCACCGTTCCGGCATTGGTCCGCGAAATTGGCGAAGTGGGCACGCGAGGGCTGGTGATCATCTCCGCCGGGTTCAGAGAGGTGGGGCCCGAAGGAAAGAAACTCGAAGAACAAGTGCGCGAGGAGCAGCGCAAATTCAAGGGAATGCGGATCATCGGCCCGAATTGCTTGGGCCTGATCGTCCCGGGCATCAATCTGAATGTCAGCTTCGCCGCCGCCACGCCAGCCAAAGGGCATGTCGGGTTCATTTCGCAATCGGGCGCGTTGTGCACCTCGGTTCTCGATTGGGCCCTCGATCAGGGTGTTGGGTTCTCCTATTTCGTCTCGGTCGGAAACATGCTCGATGTGAGCATGGGCGACTTGATCGACTACATGGGCTCACAGACCGAGACGCAATCGATCATTCTCTACATCGAGTCGATCAGCGAGGCCCGCGAATTCATGTCGGCGGCCCGCGCGTTCTCCCGCACCAAGCCCATCGTGGCGTACAAGGCCGGTCGATTCGCCGAGTCGGCCGCGGCCGCCGCTTCGCACACCGGCGCCATGGCCGGCGTTGATGCCGTTTACGAAGCCGCGTTTCAACGGGCAGGCATCGAGCGGATATTCCAGATTGAAGACATGTTCGATTGCGCTGAGCTCTTGGCTCGGCAGCAAACGCCCAAAGGCGATCGTTTGGCAATCATCACCAACGCCGGCGGGCCGGGCGTGATGACCACCGACGCGTTGATCGACCGCGACGGCAAGCTAGCGAAGCTTTCGCCAGAAACCATGGAGGTGCTCAATTCGTTCTTGCCCGCGGCATGGTCGCATAACAATCCGGTCGATGTCTTGGGCGATGCCCCTCCGGAACGGTTCGCCAAGGCTGTTGAGGTGGTGCTGAAAGACCGCGAAGTCGATGCGGTGCTGGTGATCCTCACGCCGCAAGCGATGACGGATCCGACGGGAACGGCCCGCGCCGTCGCCGATGCGGTGAAAGACGCCAAGAAGCCGGTGCTCACCGCATGGATGGGCGGCCGAGTGGTAAACGAGGGCGTTCAAGTGCTCAGCAGCCGCGGAATTCCGGCCTATTCCACACCAGAGCAGGCGGTGCGAGCGTTCATGCATTTGGTTTCTTATGCAAGGAACCTGCAAATCCTGCACGAAACCCCGCGCGACATTCCGATGGAGTTCTCGCTCGATCGCCAGCGATTGCGGGGAATGTTCAAAACGATTCTTACCGAGGGCGACGAAATCCTTTCGGAGAACGTATCGAAGGCGTTTCTCGAAGCATACGAAATTCCGGTCACCAAGCCGCAGGCCGCCCGCACCGCCGACGAAGCGGTTGAGGTGGCCCACCATATCGGCTATCCGGTGGTCATGAAGATTCACTCGCCGCAAATCACCCACAAGACTGACGTGGGCGGCGTAGCCCTCAATCTGACTTCCGACGACGACATTCGCCGCGCCTTTGAACGAATGACGACTCGCGCCGCCCAGAAACGGCCCGACGCCGAGATCCGCGGTGTTACCATCCAGAAGATGGTCACCTATCCGAACAGCTACGAGTTGATTATGGGGCTGAAGAAAGATCCCGTGTTCGGCTCGGTGATTATGGTGGGCATGGGCGGTGTGGCGGCCGAGTTGTTCCAAGACCGCGCGCTGGGAATGCCCCCGTTGAACGAATCGCTGGCTCGACGGATGCTCGAGTCGCTCAAGAGCTGGCCGTTGCTGCAAGGCTACCGCGGCAAGCCCGGGGCCAATATCGATCGGTTGATCGAGATCATCATGCGGTTTTCTTATTTGGTAGCCGACTACCCCGAGATCAAAGAACTGGACATCAACCCGCTGTTGGTCACGCCCGAGGACGTCATCGCCCTCGACGCCCGCGTGGTGATCGACCGCGACTTGGTGGTCCGGTCGGTGCGGCCCTACGCGCACTTGGCCATTCGTCCCTATCCCGAAGAGTTCGTCGCCGAGCGGCAGATGAAGGACGGCACCCCGGTGATCCTCCGGCCGATCAAGCCGGAAGACGAGCCGATGTGGCACGAATTGCTGGCCAACTGCTCAACGCAGTCGATCTGGTTCCGCTTCAGCTACCTGTTCAAACAAACGACTCACGAAATGGCCTCGCGATACTGCTTTATCGATTACGATCGCGAATTGGGCATCGTGGCCGAAGTGGAGGAACAGGGCCAGCGGAAGCTCATCGGCGTCGGACGCCTCGTGGCCGACATGAATCATGAAGCCGCCGAGTATGCGGTGATCGTCATCGATCGTTGGCACGGGCACGGATTGGGCGGCCTGCTGACCGACTACTGCCTGGAAGTCGCCAAGAAGTGGGGCGTGCGCAAGGTCGTCGCCGAAGTTTCGAAGGACAACGCACGCATGTTGTCCACTTTCCGCGGCCGAGGCTTTGAGTTCAACGAACAGGAACAAGACGTCGTCATCGTCAGCAAAGCGGTTGACGGCTAACGATCGTCAGCCAAGCGATGCCACTTCGGAATCCAGGGCAGAAGGCAGACGGCGGCCTCCGGTTGGCCGACCTCGGCGCGTTATCGCCCTGACAATCAACGAACGGTTGGCTGATCGCATCAAACCGGCCGCGTCGCCCGAGGTGCAACGGCAAGGCCTTCGCGGCCCAGTCGAACGCCCCGTTCTAACCAACTGCTGCTCCCCGGCTTCGTTGCGGCCTGTGGTCGGCCATCATCTGCTCGTCGCGATCGTTCGGCAGCCAGCCGCGATCCGAGAGCGGCTGCGTCCATCCGGCGCATTCTTCTGCTGTAGTTCCTCTCCGTTCCGCCGAACAACTCTTTGAGGCGAGAAAGAACGGCATTTGTAGCGGGAAGAAACCGCAGCGGGGTTGATCACCTCCGGCCGCTGCTTGCCGCTCTTCGTTGCCGCCCCTATTATGGTGGCGTCCGACCTTCAGCAAGTTCGTTGTCCCGTTCCGCCGCGAAGCCCGGTCCATGCCACAGCACACTCCCCATGCCCGAATAATCAGCGAGGCCGCCCGCAGCGCCCTCGGCCCGTTGGGCATGACCCAATGGGGGCGAACGCGCATGTGGGTCGACGATCAGCAATGGCGACTCGGGTTGGTCGAGTTCGAGGCCGATGGTCTGACTCGCGGGTGTTGCCTGATGGTCGGCGTCATGTGGCTCTGGTCCAGCCGGGACGAGTTTCGCTTCGACTTGGGAAGGCGGCTGGAGCGGTTCGTTTCCTTTCGCAACAAGAGCCAGTTCGAACGCGAGGCGCAACGGCTCGCCCATCGGGCGGCCGAAGCCATCGTCGAACAACGCGCCAAGTACTCGTCGGTTGTGAACGCATTGATGGCGACGACCGATGCGGTTTCTCGATCAACCGATATCGGAGCGCTGTTCGACGCCGCCGTCGCCGCCGGGCTTTGCGGACAGGTCGAAATGGCAGCGCAACTTTTCGCCAAAGCCGCAGAAGCGCCGCAGCACACATCACGGGATCGGGCCCTGGCGGCCGACGCACCGCTGTTGGCGAAAGACCTTGCCGATGCCGCGGTCTTCCGCCTAGCCGTCGAGCATCGAGTGATCGAATCGAGACGCCAGTTGCGGCTGCCTCCCCTGAACCTTTCGCTTGCGTTCACCAATTCCGAAGACGCCCCTGTCGGCTGATCTTCCCTTACGCCAAGGCGTCAACCGCCGCGTCGCATCGGCAAGTTGGGCGAGCGACTCGCCAGCATCGGCGTCCAACCGCGGCAACGGTTTCTTCCGGACTCGCCGGCGAGCGTACGCGGCAACTGCCGCAATCGCGTCTGACCTTGAGCCTGACAGCAAGCAATTCCATCGGCGATCGGTGACAACCGAAAACGGCGAGAACTCGTGGTTCGATGGTCCGCGCGCTTGCATCTGCCGTCTAAGATTGCAACAATCTATTTGTCGCGCAAGGACAAACGATCCGTTTGTCGCTCTGAGTTGTGGTCATTCAAAGAGAACGCGCAACAATGGGAACGCGTTCGCCCGACTGAACCAGCCCGGTGTTAGTCGGCCGTGTTGCAGGCCGGTTCTAATCGCAATTGCTTGCTTTGGGGAGAACGGCGATGGACAACTGCGAATTGACGCGAAGAGGATTCTTGGGACACACGGCTCCGTGGGCCGCCTCGGCGGGAGCATTGGCGGCGGGCCTGGCAACAGCGGCCGAACCGAGCGGCACGGCGCCCACCACCGTCGGCATGAAGGTGCTCGGAATCAGTTGCAGCCCTCGCAAGGGAAAGACCACCTCGCAGGCCGTGGCCCACTGCCTCGACGCGATTCGGGCTGCGGCGCCTGCCATCGAAACGGAATTGATTGATTTGGGCGGCAAGAACATCAACGGCTGCGTGGCGGCCGGAATCGACCTGCCCGAAGGTCAGCAAGACGATTTCCTGCCTTTGATCCCCCAGATCGATTCGCCAACGGTTCGCGGGATTGTCATCGGTTCACCCGTCTATTTCGGCAATATGAGCGGCTTGTGCAAGTCGCTGCTCGACCGATTCTATGTTTTTCACAAAGAAAAGAAGTTGGCCGGCAAGGTGGCCGGCGCCATCGCCTGCGGCGGCGGACGCAATGGCGGTCAAGAGCTCACGCTCCGCAGCATTCACACCTCGTTGATGAGCCAGCAGATGATCGTCGTGGGCGACGCCCCGCCCACGTCGCATTGGGGCGGCACCGTATGGACCGGCGCGGGCGCCGAACTGGCGGCCGATGAGTTCGGCTTGAACACGGTGAAGAACCTCGGCAAACGAATCGCCGAGATCATCATGCTGCTGAGCCGGGCGGGTGGTCCGTCGGCGTAAACGGGAAAACGGATAGGGCAATGATGGACGAAACGGACGACATCTCCCCAGTTCTCGACCGCCAACGGGCCAAAGCGCAGGCGCTGAAATTGTCTCAGGCCACGCGTCATATCTTTCTATGCTGCGACCAGAGCAAGCCTAATTGCTCAACGCGCGAGCAATCTTTGGCGGCTTGGGAGTATTTGAAGAACCGATTGGAACAATTAGGGCTGACCGGGGCAGGGGGAGTGCTCCGCACGAAAGCCAATTGCTTGCGGATTTGCAGCGGCGGGCCCATCGCCGTCGTCTATCCCGAGGGGACATGGTACGCCCATTGCGATCCGCCCGTCCTGGAACGCATCATTCAAGAACACCTGATCGGCGGCCGAGAAGTGGAGCCCTACGTGATCCTGCGCCGGCCGCTCGGAAGCCAATTGCCGGAATGAGCCGGTTCGCCTGAGCGACCACACTACCACGGTGGCGGCAAAGGAAGGGGCCGAGTCGCCCGGAACAGTCTTTGCTGATCGTTTCGGCGTCGTCCCGACTCGGCCCATTGTTCCGCGCCGGCCGTCAGGCGATTCAGCTCTTCTTCGACGCGACTTCGCCAAAGCTCGACTTCGTCGCGATCGATGTCGGGCGGTATGCAGATGTCGCCGCTAACGACCGCCCGTACCCGCGACCAGAGCCGCGGGATGGCGAACCGGTCCCATGCCCGTTGCACCCGCCACGGGCGGTCGCAGCCAAAGCCCATCGCCACCAGCGGCATTTGCAGCCGCGAGGCTAGATAAATGCAGCCGGGGGCCAGAACGCGCCGCGGCCCGCGCGGCCCATCGGGCGTGATCGTGAGGTGGCGAGTGCGTCCCGCGTCCAGCATCGCCCGAAGCGCCGCGACTCCGCCGCGATTGGTCGATCCGCGAACAAACGAAAACCCCATATGGCCCGCCGCGTGCGAAAGCGCCTCGGCATCGCGATGCCGACTGAGCAGCAAGGAGATGTCGCAATGCCCGCGGAGGTAGAAGGGCAACAGAATGTATTCGTGCCAGAAAATGTAGATTCGCTTCCGGCAGCAGGCAGGGAAGATCGGATCGACCGAAGGATCGGCGTAGGCCACCTTGTAGTCAAGCGTCCGCATCCAGACCTGCACGACGGCAGCGCCCAGCAGGCCGCCCAAACGATGGAGCAGGGGATGATCGAGCTTCATTGCCTGATTCGATGCCGCTTCGCGCCGCCGAGACAAAACTCACGTAAGCGAGGAATCGTGGCGGGCGTTGTGCGTCTTCCACATGCGACGAACTCTGCCCTGTTGCATCCCAACGCCACTGACTCCCACACGACTCAATCAAACCCAGACGCACCGCTCTCCGAAGCAATCAGCCTAAGATTCACGAGCCCGATCAGATCGCCGCCACGCGCACGGCCAAGCCGTTGATTCCCCGAGACTGGTCCGCGAGGAAGCCGCGAACGATGCAACGCGGCTCAGGCGGGCAAAACGCTCGCCCGGCCGCTTCGTTGCCCGGGCGAAAGCCGGCTTCATTATGCCGGCACTTTTAGTCGCGGCGGTCGGGCCATTCGCCCGAGAACACCTCGACGGCCGGGCCGGTCATGTACACATGATTGTCGTCGCCCCAAAGCAGTTCCAAGTCGCCGCCGCGAAGGTGGGCCACCAATTTGCGCGAGGTTCGGCCCGTCAGCGCCGCGGCCACGCACGAAGCGCATGCCCCGGTTCCGCAGGCCATCGTTTCGCCCGAGCCCCTCTCCCACACACGAAGGTTGATCTCGCCGGGCGAAAGCACTTGCACGAAGCTCACGTTGACGCGGCGCGGAAAGTGCGAATCGCGTTCGATCTTCGGCCCAAACCGCAGCACCCAGTGATCGCTCGGCTCTTCGACGAACACCACGCAGTGCGGATTGCCCATCGAAAGGCAGGTGACCATCAACATCTCGTTGCCGATTTCCATGGGCACATCGGCCGCGGCGTTGCCCGGGTAGTTCGGGTTTCCCGGCAACGTTGTCGGCACTCGCGACGGCTCGAAAATCGGCTCGCCCATATCCACCTTCACACGGCTGACGCGGTCGTCGTTCAACTCCAAGTCGAGCGACAATACGCCTCGTCCCGTCTCGATGGTCAGCCGTTTGCGACGAGCGATGCCATGATCGAAAACGTACTTCGCCACACAGCGAATACCGTTGCCGCACATCTCCGACTCAGACCCGTCGGAATTGAACATTTGCATCCGCGCGTCGGCCGTTTCGCTGGGCAGAATCAAGATCAACCCATCGGCGCCCACTCCGAAATGGCGGTCGGAAACAGCCCGAGCCAACTCGGCGGGATCTGACGGAGGCGGGTTGTTGAAGCAATCGACGTACACATAGTCGTTGCCAATGCCCTGCATTTTGGTGAATCGAATGGGCATGGAACACCTCTTTCCTCTAACGCAAGTGTCACGTCAAAAAACGGCTCGCTGATGCGAATGCGATCTTCGCCAAAGCGTTGCGGCCATCGAAAGGGAACTGGCCGCTTCCCAATCCGCGCCGCAACAGCCTTCGCGCCGAAAACAGCAGCGCGAAAGACATTGCGGCGGCCGGCCTTCTTCCGGCAGTCTGTCCGGCAGGCCAACACGGGCTGCGCCAGCCGGCCTGGCCAAGTTGCCCAACGCTGCTCGATTGTAACCTGCCGGCCCGTTTTTGGGCAGCAGGCGTCCGCTCCGAGCTTGCTCCTGGCGCGCCAAGCCCGCAAGCACGACGATCGCCGCTTCTCCCGTCGCCGATCACCATCAAACGGCCGACGCGCAAACGACGACAGGACGGCCGCCGCGGCGCGCCGCCCTGTCGTCGTTCTCACAGGCCAACGTGGTTGTTCTTGCTTCAATCGCTGGCTTCTTGTCGGCCGCAAACAATCGCAGTCCGACGGTCAGCCTTGCCGGCGCGGCGAGAACTTGATCCGTTCGATCAACTTCACCACCTGCCGATCGGGTCCGACATAGCCCGATACCGCGGTGATCGCGCGCATCACATACTGGTACTGCAAGTTAGCGTCGCAATCGAGTTCAATCTCTTGCTTGCTCCCCGATGAGCCCGGGCCGATGTCGTCTTTGATGATCGAGCGCACCTCGCGGCGCAATTCCGCAAACGGATCGCTCGACGAAAGCTGCTTAGTGCCCATCGTAATCGCCACCAACCGGCCCGTGCCGTCGGCTTTCATCCGCAGCTTGATCGGCGGCAATTGCGTGGGATCGACCGGCCCCTCGCTTTTCGACACCGGCATCTTGATGCTGAAGTCGCCTTCGCTGGCGAAGATCTTCAACGACAGCATGAAGAAGATAATCAACTGGAAGCAACAGTCGATCATCGGCGTCATGTCGAAGTCCACGCGTTCGCCTTCGCCCTTGGATTTGATGCGCGGCATGGGCTACACCTCCTTTTCCTTGGCGCGAAGCACGAACCGCTCGAACTTGAGCGACTGCGCTATCTCGATGATCTCCTGAACCGCGCCGGTCTTGGCGTACCGATCAGCCCTAATGATGACCGTGGCGTGCGACGGCGTGCGGTTGAATCGCTCCAGCGCCGACCGTTCGCGCTGCAACACGCTGCGCAACCCCGAAATCGGCACCTGCTCGGAACCGACGATCACCATGTTCTTTCCCGTCACTTGCAAGGTGATGGGAAACTCCCACGGCGGTTCGGTCGGCTTGGCCAACTCGCTTGACGGCAGACGGATCATTTCATTCTGCTCATCGTTGGCGAAGTTGAGGGTCAACATGAAGAAAATCACGAGCTGAAACGTGCAGTCGATCATCGGTGTCATGTCGAAGGTGACTGCACTGCTGGTCCTCTTAGGTTTGCCGAACATAGCCTTGTCTCCTCGCAGCCCAACGGGGCGATCAGGCCTTCTTGGCGGCTGCCGGGCCTGCGATTCGCTTCATCAGGTCGTCGCTGATCATGCCGACCTCGGCCACCATCTTCTGGAACCGGTTCCGCATGAAATGGTGGAAGGCGATCGCCGGGATGGCCACCCACAAGCCAACCATCGTCGTCACTAGGGCGGTGCCGATGCCGTCGGCCAGTTCGGAGGGTTTCGGAGTGACGTTCATGCTGGCGATCTTGTTGAACGCCTGCACCATGCCGTCCACCGTGCCGAGCAGCCCAAACATCGGCCCCACTTGGGCGCACAGGGCCACATAGCTGAGCCGCTGTTCCAGCTTCATGTTGTCTTCTTCGCCGGCGTCCTGCATGGCCTTAACGGCTTCGTCGTACCCGCCCGAAAGCTTGGCCATGCCGGCGGCCAACACATGCCCCAGCATCGACTCGTCGCTTTTCGCCAGCTCGTAGGCCTCTTGATAGCGCTTTTCGTTCACGTGAGCCTCGAACGCCTCGACCAAGGCCGGCGGGACAATCTGATCGCGGCGGCCCGCCAGAATGTTCATGACGATCAAAGCGACCAAATTGAAGCTGATGAACAAGAATACGATGCTGTACAACAGCCCTAGCGATTTATAGAACCACATCAGCATGTTTTGCCGCGGCTTCTCAGCGGGCGCCGCTTCCTCGCCCTCGCCTTCTTCGGCCGCCACGGCCGGCGCTGCGCCGGGTCCCACCGAAACTGTGGTCACCGCCGCGAACGCGCCCATCAACAACCAAGCCGACAACAGGGCTGATCCCGTCCATCCCAACGCGAGTCGTTGCCGCATAGCAACCTCCAAAAGAGAAAACATGAACAACCAGTGGTGAGATCCCAAAGAGCGGCCGTCCCGTTTAGCCCCGGCAGGCTCGCCCGAACATGTCATACTTCCGCCTTAGAAAATCAATGCTGAAGCGCCGACTGACAGGAGGCCTCGGCTCGCCCAAGACGCGCAAGCCGCACTCAACACTGCAAGTCCGACGATCCATGATTCCGCTGCTTCTTCGAATCGCCGCCGGGCTCAGCCCGTCGCCTTTTTCAACCAAGGGCTGTTGCGATAGCGCGATTCGAGGGTTTGCAGCGCCTTCTGCGCCCGCTCCGGCTTGCTGTCTTTCTTCCATAACAGAACAAGATTCGCCAAGGCCTCGGCGTGAGCGTCCGCGTTCATGTAATACAACAGGTCAACGTGCAGGAAGGCGAAAATGGCCTCCTTCGTCTTGCCGGCGGCCATATAAGCGTTGCCCAAAGCGGTGTAGGCCTGCGCCAGCAGATCAGTTTGTTCGGCGTTGGCTCGCTCGATGATCGACTCGATGTCTTTGATCGCTTCGTCGGTCTTCTTGTTGGCGGCCAAGCAACGGGCCTTGCCCAGCCGCGCGGCCAAGCGTTGGGCATCGGCCATCTCTCCCTCGGCGCGGATCGCCAGCACTTCGTCGAACTGTTTTTCCGCCTCGGCCACTTTGTCTTGGGCCAACAAGGCGCGGCCCATCGATACGCCGGCGCGCATTTTGTAGTCGGGCCACGGGGCCTTGCCCACGGTCGCATAGTACTCGACCGCGCGATCGAACGCGCCGGCCGCCACCAGCAAGTCGCCAACCACCTCGTTGGCATGCAGCCAATGGTAATTCCCCGGGTTGTTCTTCACGAAGGCGGCCATCTGCGAACCTGCCTCGCGAATCTCGCCTTGTCCGGCCAACGCCATCTGCGCCTTGGTGAACGCCAAGTAGAACTCGAGATCTTGCTTCAGCTCGGGTCGGGCGTTGGCGGGCAGCGTGATCTTTTCCAGGGTCTGCATCGCGCTTTGAAAATTGGCTTCTTTCAGGTGCTGTCGGGCCGTCTTGATCTGGCTCGGCTCATCGTCCCAGAGGATCGCATCGATCTCATTGACAGGCACCGCTTTGGTTAGACCGCCGGCCCCCTCCACTTCGACCTCGGTCGGGCTCATTTTCGTTACCCGACCGTTGAGCGTCCCTTTGAACAATCGGACCGAATCCAGCGCCTCGGCCACGGAGCTTGCTCCCAGCCATGCCAAGGTTGCCGCCATCAAGACCACGTGTCGCATTGCTCTTTCCCTCGAAAGCAATCAGATGAAAGTGTTCGTAACAGTTCGCCTTCGCCCGAGCGGCGCCCGCTCGGCCCGCCGGAGCCGGCCCATCGATAGCTATTTCGCCGCCGATTCGGCCTCGGCCTTCGGCGCGTTGCGTTCCGCCTCGGCGGCGGCCTGACGCAGTCCTTCCAAACCGGCCGGCTTGACCCCCTTGAACTTCTGCGCGTTCTTCAGCAGGGCGTCGTATTTGTCGGCCCAGTCCTTGCCGCCCATCTCCGGATAAAGGCGGAAGATGATTTCAATGTCCTTAATCGTTTGATCCACCAACGCCGATCGGCGCTTTTCGTCCTTCTCTTGCTGCGCCTGTTTGAACCGACAGAGCGCCAAGTTGTAACGAGCCTCGTGAAACACATTCAAGAAGCCCTCGACCGTTTGGACCTTTCGGGCTAATTGCCCCCAACCCCAAATCTCCTTCTGCTTGCGCGATCCGGCGATGGCAATGTCGTAGTATCGCGGATCTTCACTGCCCCACGCCTGCATCGTGTAGGCCGCCTCGATCTGGGCGTCGATCACCGTTTGCTTCTCTTGGAGCACCTCGAGCAGAAGCTTGATGGCGTCGCTATACTCGCCCAATCGCCTCAAAACGCGCGCCTTGCGAATTTTGATCGCGTTGGCCGCGTTCTCCGGCGCGCCGAATTCTTTTTCGGGCAGGCGAGTCAAAATCTTGTCGTACGCTTCGGCCGCGCCGCGGTAGTAACGCTCTGCCTCGGGCGTAAGCTTGGCGCCGCCCGTATCGACACCCTCGGCCAAACCGGCAAAGGTGGTGGCCACCCAATTCAGCGAGTTGAAATTGTTGCCTTTGTCGCGCTGGGCGATTCTCGATAGGAACATCTCAAACCCCTGAGCCACCTTGGCCATCTGGTCGGTCTTCTGCTCTTTGCGAAGCCGCCCCAGTTGGTCCTCCAATTCCTTGCCCAGACGAATGTAGATTTGAGTGAGTTTCTTGCCCGCCTCGGCGTCGCCCTCGTCGCGAACCTGCTTTTCCAGGTCGTTCATCGCCTTTTCGGCTTTTTCCAGTTGTTGTGTGGCTACATAGGCCCGAAGCGCCACGCGCAACGTTTCCACTCCAAAGCCCGCCTTTTGAACGGACGGGTCGTTCTTCTCGACCAAAGACTTGATGCCCAGTTTTTCGTCCTCGATCAGCTTCACCGCGTCTTCGGCCTGATTCGTTTCGACGTAGATCTGGGCCAGATAAAGCACGGACGAAGCGATCGCCGGCGTCATCTGGGCGACACCCGCCTTCCGCACTCGCTCCAAACCGTCGGCAAGCACTTTCTGCGCTTGCGACTTGAGCTGATCGAGTTCCTCGGCCGGCGGACGCTCTTCATCGGGCAGCCGAACCCGCCGCAAATACTCGCTCCAGATCAACTGGCCCACCACCTGCTCCGCGTCACCGCGTTTGGGGGCGTCGAGCGGGATCTTCGAAAGATAGTCCATCGCCACGTTCAAGTCTCGGGCGCGGACTGCCGTGCCGATCAGGGTCATCCAGGCCGTGTCGGCCTCGGGCTGCCCCGCCCACCGCGCCGCAATGTACTGGGCGATCTCGACCAGCTTCTGACGTTCAAACGAAACGTCTCCTTGGCCTTCGCTCACCATGCGCGAATACGACGCCATGGCGATCTTCGCCCCCGACTTCCCGCCGCCCGACGCCGGGTAGCGGCGGGCCAAGAATTCGCCCAAGATCGCCGCCTCGGGCAGGTCGTCGGCCGAGTAGTGCAAGTACGACAAGAAGTAGCGGATCGAATTCAGGTCGTCCACCGAAACGTCTCGCGGGGCCATCCTCAGCGCCATCTCGAAATAGCGCATCGCCTCCTGCCGGGCTTCCGTCACGGCTGTCTCTTGCCGCTTCGACTCTTCTGCGTTGTTGCCGGCCCGCGCCTCTTCCAACGCGGCTTGGGCGGCCGACATCCGTTCGACGGCATCGCGGGCGCGGTCGCGTGCCTCGACGAAATTGGTCGGTTCCGCCAACTTCTCACTGCCGCCCAGAAGCGGATCGTTCAGCTTCGCCCGCGCCTTCTGCTGATAGTCGCCAGGGAAACGAGAGACAAAGGTGAACGCGTCTTTTGCAGTGCGAATGAAATCGCGCCGGGCCGCGTCGTTCTCCTTCAGCGTTCGCAGGTGCTCCAAGGCGGCTTCGCCCGCCAGGTAGCGTATCGCCAAACCGTCGGCGCTCGTCTCTTGCCGACCTTTCGCCTTGCCGAGCCAATCCTGATACATGGCCACCGCGGCCGTGTACTTCTTCGAGGTCGGCAGCAACGCCGTCTCCAAGGCCATCACGCGCACCTTGTCTTTCAGCACGCGGAACGGTTCGGGATCGTCGGGCTGGGTGACCAACAGCTCCTCGAAAATCGTGAACGCCTGCTTAACGTCGCCCATCTCGCGGTAACAGCGGCCTTCCCAGCTGCGGGCATAAAGCCCGGCAATCATCGTGTTGTACTTCTTATAGAAGTCGTTGTACTTCTTGGCCGCAGACGTAAGGTTGTCCTTATGTTCCTTGCTGCCCGCGGGAAACGTCTTGGCAATCTCGTACATCGCCGTGGCCTGGGCCAACCGCGATTCGAGAAGGTCTTTGCGCAACTGTTCCTGCTCTTCTTTGCGAGGGTCGTCGGAGGGAAGTACGTTGGGCATCGCCTTGAGCTTCTCCAACGCCTGCTGCTCCAACCGCTCGAACACCTGTCGTGCCTCTTGGAACAGCGATCTGGCTTCGGTCAGCAGTTTCGTCTTTTCTTCGGGCGTCTTTGCGCTTTGCTCGGCTTGCTCCGTTTTGATCTGCGCGTTCTTGCTGACCACCTCGGCCAACATCCGTTTTGCACTGGGAGCCAGCGGGTGCGACGCATTGGCCGCCAGGAACTTGTCCAGCCGCGTCTTCGCTTCAATCAACGACTTCTGCCGCTCGCTGATGCTGCGCTGCAACATCGAATTCTGAATGTGGATCAGCCCGGCCTCGTAGTCGAGGCGCTGAAGGAACTCGGGACTCGCCTTTTTCGTTTGCCCCGCCCAGTCCAAGTAATCCAAGGCGACATCGTGCAAGCGGTTCTCGCACAAGGCATCGATAAACGCCTTCGAACTGTCCACCGCCAGCGCCGCCGTGGCCGAAAAGCCGGCCGCGAGCACCACCGCGCACACTCGTGCGAAGAAGACCTGTCCGTTGAGTTTCATTGCGTCCTTCCTAACTCACTACCGCGGCTGCGGCCTTTGGACCGTTGCCGCGAACCGGATTCGCGCCCCTGATCAGAGTCGATCGCCGAACAGCGCCCCAACAAACCGCCGTTCCGAGAACGATCGCGGTCTTCACGTTCTGCCGGTATAACGCCTACTTGATCTGAGAAAAGCCTAGCAACGCCGGCACCGGGTTTTCGTCCGTCATCGCCCCTGACTGTCGGCAGGCTGCGATACGCCGTGTCCCCGCGCCCCCTCACAAAAAACAGCAACCTCGTAGAACGGGCCGCGGGTTCCGGAGCCGCTGGTCCGAAGGCAGATATCCCTTCAGAGTAACCGGCCGATGCCCGCTTCGCAAGGGCCGCGCGCGACGGCCGCGAGGCAACTTCCACCCTCCAACTCGTTCAATCATTCGATCCCCAACAAACGTCGCTTCCGCAACAGGTCGGTCAGCGCCGGGTCTTCGCCGGTCGAGCCCGATCGCATTCCTCGATCAGCCGCAGCAGTTCCACGTAGCCCGGCCGGTAGATCAGCGACTGATCGAACTGTTTGGCCACGGCAAGCAACTCGGCCATGGGCCGCGTTCTGGGTGGCCGTGGCGTCCGCAAAACCTCGGCCGTTCTCGCCGCCAAAGCGGCCGCTTGCAGCGATGGCGCCGTTTGGGCCAAGGTCGGCGGAAAGTCTCGCTGGCGGATGGAAATGGCCTGTTCCCGCCGTGAGCCTCCGCCAACCGTTTGCCACGAAAGCTCTGCCGAAGCGACCGTTTGATCGTTTCCAAACAACTGAAGCTCGAACAGGGCCACCGCAGACTGGCCTGCGTGGAAATCCACGCGAGCCAACCCCTGCGAGTCGCTAATTCGCCGCAGCGCCGAAGGTTCGTGGCCAAAGAAGCGATATGCCCTGACTGCCGTGGGATTGAACGTGACCGAAAGCCGAACATCTTCAGCCAAGCGTTGCGGTCGGTCGCTGACGACTTCAGCCAGCGACCAATCGATCTGAGCCGGACTCACCGCCCGCAATGCACGGCCCCGCCCGGCCTGTGCCAAGCGACGCAGTTGGCGATCTTCATCGCTCCCCTGGCTCAAATCGATCACATTGAGCTTCACCCCGCTGTCGCCGGCCTTGCGCAACATCTGCTCCATCTGCTCCCCAGTGGCGCGATCCATCTCGACGGCCCCATCGGTGAGCAACAGCACGATCTGTTCGCGCGTTTCATTTTGCTCGGCCGACGCTTGCTCAGCCGCTGCCAGGCGCAGCGAAGAGGCAACGGCCGCCGCCAGATTCGTCGGCCCTTCGACCGGAATCTTCGCCAGCAAACTCGACATCGCGTCAGCCTCGTCACGGGTCGCTCCGGAAAACTGGACTGTCGCCTTTTCGGAAAACGTGATCAGCGATATCCGATCTTCCCAGGCGATCATGCGAAACAGCCGGTCGAGCGCTCGGCGGGCCATTTCGGCGCGCCCGCCCCAATTCATGCTTCCCGAGGTATCGAACACAACAATCAAGTGTTTCGGCGGATGCTGCAACAACAACGGCGATTGCGCCTGAACACCCAAGAGCAAAAGCCAGTAGCCCTCGCCCGCAAACGGCGACGGCCCGGCCGCGGCGCTCAATCGCAGTTCGCCGCGAGTGGGCATCGGCAGCCCGTAGTCCATCGCTGCCAAGAACTCCTCGGTGCGAACCAGTTCCGGAGGCGGCAACTCACCGCCAGCCGCATAACGTCGCGTCAATCCGTAGCTATCGACCGCGTGAACCAGGGGCACATGCCACGTTTGCAGCAGGGGATGCGATCCGGGCACTACCCAGGGAAAGAACCCGGTTTCCCTCAGTTCGCGGAAAGGAAACGCCGCCACCAACGGCGGCTGCATGCCCATGGGCATCGGCGGCGACAATTTCTCCAACTCCGGCAAGGCGTCGATTTCACGATACGCCACGACCTGCTGTTCCCACATCGGCGCAATCGTGCTCAGCCACGGATCAACACCCTCTCCGGTGCGCCATCGCGCCAGCAACAACTCCATTTCGTCGAAGGCCGAACTTGGGCGTCCCGCTACCGCATCGGGCAATCCAATCTCGCCCTCGCTCGCCGCGATTTCCGACGCAAAGGCGGCAATCGCGAACGGTCCCTCGGCCGACGACTCCAACGAATCGAACGGCATCGGGCCATCGTCTTGCTCGACAAGCAGCATCGCCAGAGAATCGAACCTCGCCACGGGACCGATTTGAGCCAGCCGCGCCAACAGCGAACCGCTCAGTGCGCCCAAGAATGCAACGAACAACACGGTCACGGTCGCATAGCGAAACGCCGCAGCAACCATCCTCGGCCCTAGCGGTGGAAGAATGCGACGCTCCATCGGCGGCGTCAGGCGCAACCCTTCGTCAAGCGCCTCGTCGTCGTCGCAAATCACGGAGCAAACGATTCGGCCTTCCAAACCCGCCGGCGTCGGCACATCGGTCACAACCGCGTCGAGCCAATCGTCCTCGATGAAAAGACCGCGACTGATCGACGCCGCCAATCCCTCCGGAACCGCCACTGCCCGGAGTTGGTCATCACATGCATCGTCGCTGTTCAACAGATCGCGAAGCGCGATTGCTCGCAACCGCGCCTGCAAATCGGGCGGCGCGGGGACATTTCGCAATCGGTCTTCCCAGCGCGAATCAGAGTCGAACATGAGGCGCGAGCTACTCAACCGAACCGATTACAAAGGCCAACGAACCAAGATGGCACGAACAACAAGACGCCTTGCCGCAGCAGCGAGTTTGTCCACGGGCAATCAAACACCAATAGACTATTCCGACGCGAAGCGACCTGCCGGACCTTGGGCTGCCAACAGATGCTCGCGCAAGCGTTTACGAGCCCGACTCACCCGAGACAGAACAGTTCCCAACGGCACATCAAGCAATTCGGCCGCCTCTTGATGCGTTAATTCCGCCACGACCACCAAGAGCAGGGCCTCGCGCAATTCCTCGGAAAGCTGATTCAGGGCGTGCTGAATCTCGTCGGTGTACTGGTCGCGCACCGGGTCGGCGTTGCCGATGGCCAAATAGGGCGCCAGTTGCCCATCTTCGACCGGCTGCGGCTGCTTCGTCTGCCGCCAATAGTCCACCACTCGACGCCGCAATATGGCAACCAGCCACGCTCGCTCGCTTCGATCGGCCGAGAATGTCGTCCGGCTTTTCCACGCGGAGCGAAACGTCTCTTGCACCACATCTTGCGCTTCGTGATGGTCGCCAATCGCACGGTAGGCCATGCGGTACAAACTGGCGGCGTGATCGGCCACCAAGCGGTTGAATCGGGCCAACGACAGCGCCAACGCCACACTCCTCTGCCTTAGCGGCGAATGGCCGCCTATTCGGGCACGCCGTTCCAGCCAAGAGTTACTTCGCACCAACCCCGGGAAACTATTCCCAGACTATCGCCTCCAGCCTATTCTACCGACGGACGACACCCGACGAGAACAATCATCGAACGCCGGCCGACGGTTGGCGGCACGGGGCTTAGGATCGCTCCCAACGGCAACACTGTCGGGATCCAAACACACAACCCATTTCGCCACATAGACTTCCAACCACCCAAGACTTGAGATCGGGCAGGCAACAACCGGTTCACGGGGCGTCCGAACGTCTCTTCTCAATCGCGTGGGCATGGGCATGGCGGCGAGAGCTTTTTTGGCAGTGATGGCCCGTTGGGCTGATCATGCGTTCTCTCCCCTCAGGCCCCCGATTCCTCCCAGCCTCGCAGGCACCCTATTCCTGCACGCAAAGACACCCTACCCAACGGTGTGAACGCTGTCTGCCGGGGTCCGAACGGGAGAACCAACCGGGATCGACGCGTTGCGTCAAAAGCGCCGAGGCAAATCCTGCTGCTCGAAGTTCGTTGCGAAGTCGGTCGCGGTTTCGGACCGACCGCAGCAGATGTCTCCGGAGTGATCATTCCTATCGTGCTGCCTGCCAGCAGTTGCAACAGATCACTTCAGTAGATCAAGGCGGGCGAGGCGCTTCGCCCAGAAAGACAAACGGCTAGAATAAAAAGGGAAGCAATCGACGATTCTCTCAATAAGACAGTCTGAGACTTTGCACCGCGAAAGCGTAAGGCAGGGAACGCGTTCGCCCGGGTGATCGCGACTAAGCCCGGGGAACGGACCACGATGCGGTTTGAACGCGATTTGCGCGGGCGCGGACAACCATCGGGTCGAAGTCCCCGAGCAAGCGGCTTCCGACGCAATCGATCGCTCGCTTTTTCGCCGACGTAGGTTGGGCGGCAGGCCGCTAGCAAGTGAACCATCTTAGCCGCAGACTGGGAAATCACCCATGCTCGATTTTCGCACGCCGACCCGTGGACGTGTTGAGCGACTCTCTCACGACCGGCGCCGTTTGGCCTATCTGGTTTTCGCCGCCGGCTTGGCAGTTGTGTTGATGTTCAAGGCCGCCAATCCGGAACAATGGCGATGGCTCGATCGCTGGGCAAGTTCGGAACAATCGCACGAACCGCCCATCGACAACCGCATCGAACGCATAGAACAGAACGACGCCGAGACAGTGCATTTGGCCGCGCCGCATCTTGCAGCCAACGATTCGGGTCAACGCGAGACGAGCTCGGGCTCGGCGCCGCGCGATTCAGCCGCAGGCGACAAGGCGCCCGGCGCAAACGACAGTTCGACATCGCGCCAACCCGACTCTGCGCCGGCGGCCAACGGCGACGCCGCTGCCGAAACGCCCGCTCTTGCTCCCGGCGAATCAACCGCTGAAACGCCCGGGCGCTCGCCAACCAAAACAGCGTCCGAATCGGCCGCCGCCCCGGGTCAAGGCGCCCAGCCGAAAACCCCGTCGGTAGCTACGGTCCTTTCCGGTGTTTCGGAGTACTATCTCGGCCAAGTTCGAGACGACACCGTCTTTCGGGTCGAAGAGCAAGACTCGTGGTTCAACATCCTCGACGTGCTCAACCGGGCCGATGCGGCGGCGATCGCACGGCAGTCGGCCGGGGCCGTCAGTTTCGCCCAACTCTATCGGCAATCGCCGCTCTATCGCGGGCGAGTCGTTTCCACCTCCGGAGTCGTGCGACAAGCCGATCATTATCCCCGTGTTGCGCAAAACTCCGCCGGCATCGGAAGTTATTATCGGCTGACCTTGTTTCCGGTTGATCACCGTGATACTCCGATGTTCGTTTATTGCCTGAGCCTCCCCGAGCGATTTCCCATCGGCTCGGGCATCGAGGAGTTCGTAGAAGTCGATGCCGTCTTCTTCAAACGATGGGTTTACGAAGGGAAGGGCGGACTGTTCACAACGCCCATCCTTTTGGCAAAAGACGTTCGCTGGCAGCCGCGTCTGGTCGTTCGGGAAGAACCGCCGGCACAACCGTGGCTGTTCGTTGCCATCGTTGCTGTCGCAGCGATCTTCAGTGTGGCCGTAAGCGTCGCGATTTATCGACGAACCAAGGCAAGCAACCGCCCGAGCATCCCCGACCGATTGGAGCTAGGCCCGCCATGATCATCCCGATCCCGACTGTCAGGGTCGCGTTCAACGCAGCGAACGTCGTGCATGATCTGTCCTGCTCGGCGGCGCGATTCGCTGCATTGCTGTTGGCCGCTCTTGTACTGGGCCTTGCTTCGCCGGCCTGCGGAGCCGAGCCAGCTGAAACGCACGAGAGCGCCCCTGCAACCCCGCCCGAAACCGCTCGGCCCGCGGCAATGCCGGCAGCGGAGCCCGCGGCGTCATCGATGCCGGACGCCGAAAGCAATCGCAGCCCTTCGCCGCCGACGGCGTCAACCGCGCCCTCGCCCGCTTCTGACGGGCATAAGTCGCCCTCCGATGCAAGCCCGCATCGAGCGCCGGCTGGCGAGCCCGACACACCGCGCAGTTGGTTCGAGCTCTATGGTCTCGACGACAGCCATTTTGCCAAGTTTGTGTCCGGCAGGCCGCTGGACGCGGACGAGGTAGAACCACTCCTGAAGGTGATCTTCCGCATGCGGAGGTTCACCCCTGAGCAGATCGCCCAATGGACCCAACGCGAATGGTCGGCCGAAGAGCTGGCGCAGATGCCGCAATCGTACCAGGCCGAGATGTATCGCCTTGTCGGACAGGCGATCGATGTCGAAGCAATCACGCCCGCCGAGGAAGTGGCCTCGCTTTTCGAGATGCCCGAATACTACCGTTGTCGAATCGAATTGGCCTCGGGCGCGAAGGCCGAGGTGTATGCGGCCTCGGTGCCGCGGGCCTGGTTGGCCGGCGGAGGTCCGTTCCCCGCGCGATGCGAGGTCTCGGGTGTGTTTCTCAAAACCGCAGCGGCAGCAACAGAAGAAGAAAAGCGGCCCGAACTGGTTTTTGCAGCGGCCCGCGTTGCTTGGCATCCACCCACCCCCCTGGGCAACCTGCAATTCGACTATGGCCTGTTCGATCAGGTGGTCGATCGCGCTCCGCCGGAAAGCGAACCTTTTCACGAAATGCTTGCAGCGGTTCGCCGAAGCAAGCGGGGAGAGCTCGACCGAATCGCCCGCGAGCAGTTGAAGGACTTAGCAGATCGAATCCCGCACAATCAACCGGCCGCGGAAGGGCAGGGGGCGATCGTCCGCCAGGCGTCCGATGGCTCGTGGTTCTACTCCGTTGTTCCGCTCTTCCACGATTCGGAGGCCAGCCGCGGCCGTCTCGTGGCCGTCGAGGGCGTGGCTCGGCAAGTGCAAAAGGTGGTGATCGACGAGCCCGAGATTCGTCAGCGCTACGGCATCGACCATTATTATCAGGTCAGTCTCTTCACTGCGGATTCAGGGGTCAACCCGGTCATCTTCTGCGTGCTCGAGCTGCCCCCAGACATGCCCTTCGGTGCGCGCGATCGCTACGGCGAGAAGGTTCGGATCGCGGGATTCATGTTCAAGCTCTGGAGCTACCGCATCGACATCCCGCGCGGCGCCGATGAAGACTCGAAAACCGGCCGGATGCGGCAGAGGGCGCCGCTGCTAGTAGCCCGAGATTTGCTCTGGTATCCGGCACCGCCGCCACCGCCGCGCAGTTCGTTGGCAGCGGTCATCGGCTTGGGCTTTCTCGCTGCCGCGACCCTATTGGGTTGGTGGGCGTTGCGTCGGAGCGACCGTCGCGACGCCAAGCCTCGGCATGCGGAAACGGTCGAACGGTTTCAGTGGCCCGCCGCCACAGACGGTTCGCCCGTGGCGGCGCCCCAAGCATTTGATCCGAACAATCTACCCGATCTCGGACAAGCCGATCCGCAGCAGGCCGCCCCTCAGCCGCCGGCGAGCAATTCGGACGGCCAGAGCGACGAAAAGCCCGGTGACGGTTGAGGAATCCCACTGTGTGAACTGCGGAGAATCATTCGTTCGGTGCGAACGTTCAAGCCGTCTGCCCTCGGCTGCGGTTTCGCGCCATCTCTTGCACAGACGCATTCTGAGGCTAATCTAGCCCTTCCAACAGAACGCGCGGCAGCGGGGGCAGATCGCTGATTCGGCCGTGCTGCACCGTTTGGTCGAACTCCACCAAAGCGTCGCCCAGGCAGTCAACAACCTCAGGGCAGCGCACGGCCACGTTGTTCGCTTCCCAGAAATCATCGGGTTTCACGTAGAGCTCGCATTCGGCCGCCTGCCTCAGGAACCAAGCGGGAGTTCTGATCGCCCGTTGGCCAAGGCCAACCGCGCAGAGGCGGTCTCGCATGGCCGAAACCTCGCCCCGGACGATCGGCGTCAGATCGATCGCGGTGGGCGACTCGGGTGCCGGCCCAACGCCTGCCAAAGAAATCGCCGTCGCCCACAGGTCGCACGGTTCAACCAAATCGAACCGCCGCTCGAGCGCACCGTTCCTGTCGGGCAGCCGCACCATCAATGGAACCTGAATGAGTTCACCGTGCAAGGATTGATCGCATGGTCCCAACCGGCCATGCTCGCCGAGCGGAAACCCGCGTGCCGAGGTGAGAACCAGAGCCGTGTCGGCCGCAAACCGGCTATCGCGAAAGAACTCGTCGAAGGCCCCAAGGCACTGATCGAGCACGGTGACTTGGGCCGCATAGGTGATCGCCGCCGCCCAAGTCTCGTCCGGGTCGGCATCGGCGCCGAGCATCCGGTCGGGCGGGTCTGCCTGAGAAAACGGGGGCGGGTCGCCCTCTTGACGGTACATTTCGCGCATCGACGCCGGAGCGTCCCAAGTTCGGCCCAAGCCCGCCAAGTGGCACCACAGAAGAAAAGGCCCCTTTGCTCGTTCCAGCCATGCAAGAGCCGCCATCGTGCCGCGGGCTGTCTGCGTTTGGAACACGTCTGCGGCAAGCTCCGGCTGCCAGCACGGCTCGACCAGCACACATTCGTCGAACTCGGCCGCCATTGTTGTTCGGCTCAGGGTTTCGTCGTCGGTCACCAACGCAGTGACAAAACCGCCGCCGCGCAACAGGGTCGGCAAAACGGGCCGTCCGGCGTCGGCGCCGGGCCGCGCGCACATCGCGTGAAGCCCCGACCAGTAGCTCCGATATAATCGGGCCAAGTCGGGCGTATCGATGAGAAACTGGGAAAACACGCACGAATCGGCGGCCCATCGATCGAGGGCCGGCGTTTCGATCCATGTGTTGCCGTACGCCCCCAAGAAGCCGGCATGCAGGCGATCGACCACCAGAACCACAACGTTCATGCGGTCGATTGTGGCCGAAACCCCGGCCCGTGGCAAGAAGGGCCGACGACCTCCGAACACCCGGAGCATTAAGGTTGGTGGTGGCGATCAATCGGCGCGTCCGCGTCGCCGCAGCAGGGCTCTGCGTTCGACGATGCTCCTCGCCGACGTCAAGAAAGCCATGATCGCCCGACCGTTCGCTCAAGGCGTTCGGCCGGCGCGTTCTGTGCCCGTCCGGCGGCAACGGACCCGTCACGTGCCGGAGGGCTCCAAACAGAGCGGCTGGACGCCGCGGCCGTCGTGGCAGAACACGCAGTTTCGCCCGCCCGCCTTGGCGGCATAGAGCGCTTCGTCGGCACGGGCCAAGAGGCTCTCGGCCGAGTCCCCGTCGAGCGCCTCAGCCACTCCACCGCTAACGGTCAGCGGAAGCTGCTGCGCAACCGCCTTCCGCATTCGCTCGGCGAAGATGCACGCGCCGAACAGATCGGTTTGCGGCATCACCACCACGAACTCCTCGCCTCCGTAACGAGCCACATAGTCGGTTTCGCGCGCCGATTCGTCGAGCTTCGCGGCCAGGTTTCTAAGCAGCTCGTCGCCGCGCAAGTGCCCGCGCTGGTCGTTGATCTGCTTGAAATGATCGATATCGAAAAGCACCAGCGAGAACCGCACTTCGTAGCGGTGCAGCAGGGCCATCTGCGCCGAGAGGGCGTCGTCCAACCCCCGGCGGTTCTGCACGCCCGTCAACGGATCGGTCCGCGTTTCGGTGAAGCTCATCAGATTCGAGCTTTGTTGACGCAACTCGTCTTGGGCGGCTGAAAGCTCCGCTGCAAGCCGCATCGTCGGCTTAAGAATCTCCTCGGCCTCATCGCAAAGCCGGGCGAAGGCGGCCTCCGCTTCCACCGCGCTGAGCCGATCCACCCTTTGGCGAAACTCCAGGAGCCGGGAGTTATGCGCCGACAGGCTTTCCCGAAGTTTCGCGGCGATCTTCTCCAATTCGCCCGCCACGTGCTGAGCGCGCCGAAGCTCGCGGCGACTGCGGGCCGAAGGCTCTTCGTCCGCCTCGCGCCGACCGCGACCGACCAAATACCCTAAGGCGGCAACGGCGGCCAAGGCCACCGGCACGGGCAAGTAGAGTGTTCCCAGTTCCATCGTCCCGTTGCATTTAGGAAGAAGTCATTGCCCCGCAACCCATCAACACCAACCCGGCCCGTCGCGGTTCCCGCTGGCGCAGCGATCAATACTCAACCCGCGACCCGAACCCCCGCAGAAGCACGAACCCGATGCACATGGCCACGAACGCCGCGACCAGCCACTCGGTGCGTCCCATCCGCTCGACATAGTGCGACGCGTCGCGCAAAATCTGCCACATAAAAGGGCCCTTTGCCTTCCCGACCGATCCCTGCACAATTCTACGTTATTCCCCGGCCGTTGCCGGGCCATGGAGGAGCCGATTCGCTCCAACTTGCGGCTCCGCCGACAGTCTCCCATTGCCAAACGTCGCGTTTCGTCGATAATGACTCGCGGAAGGCCGACGCAGCCGGACCGCGAGTCTCGAAGAATCCGCGCCATCGGCACAATGCGAATGATCGTCAACTTCCCATCGAGCTTTCGGAGGCCCGTTCATGTCGTTGGTCGTCGTCGGATCGGTAGCGTTCGACAGCGTCGAGACGCCTCAAGAAACCCGTGAGAACGTGCTGGGAGGCTCCGCCGTCTATTTCTCGTACGCCGCCAGCTTCTTCACCGGCGTTCGGCTCGCCGGAGTGGTTGGCGAAGACTGGCCCCCCGAACATACCCATCTGCTCCGCGGGCGCAACATCGACTTAGCGGGCCTTCAAACCGTGCCCGGCGGCAAAACGTTCCGCTGGCGCGGGCGCTACCTGGCGGACATGAACAGCCGCGAAACCAAAGAACTCCATCTCAACGTGATGGAGAATTTCAATCCTGTCTTGCCCGATCACTATCGCCGCTGTCCATTCCTTTTTCTGGCCAATGGATCAACCGATATCCAGTTGAAAGTACTCGACCAATGCCCCGGCGCCACGCTGGCAGTGGCCGACACGATGGACCATTGGATCGCCTCGCAGCGAGATCTGATCGACGAAATGCTGCGGCGGATTGACGGATTGGTGCTCAACGACACCGAAGCCAAACTCCTCACCGGCGAGCAGAACCTCGTAACCGCCGGCAAAAGAACACTGGAATTCGGGCCCAGGTTCGTCGTCATTAAAAAGGGCGAACACGGGGCGATGTTCTTCAGCAAGCACGAGTGCTACGTGCTGCCCGCCTTTCCCACCGCGCACGTGGTCGATCCGACCGGAGCGGGCGACTCGTTCGCCGGCGGCATGATGGGCTATTTGGCCCAACAGCGCGAGTTCGATCCCGAACATCTCAAGCTGGCCCTGGCCTACGGAATTCTCACGGCCAGCTTCACCGTGGAAGGATTCGGGCTCGACGGTCTGATCGCCATTTCGCGCGACGACATCGAACGCCGCATGACCGAATACCGCAAAATGCTCAGCTTCTAATCGCGGAATGGCTCGAAGGCGGCGTCATCGCCCCCGCGATCCTCGCGCCCCCCGGCGGTCGAGCAGCCAAGCGACCAACGGGTCGATTCCTTCGCCCCGCAGCGCGGCGACTTCAAACACCTCGGCCTGCGGGTTCAATCGCGCCAGGTCTTGGCGTATCCTCGCGCGGTCGAAATTCATCATCGGCTGCAAATCGCACTTGGTGATCACCAGCGCGTCGGAGCCTTGAAATATCGCCGGGTACTTCACCGCCTTGTCGTCGCCTTCGGCCGTGCTCAGGGCCAGCAACCGCACCCGCTCGCCGATATCAAAGCCGGCCGTGCACACAAGATTGCCCACGTTCTCCACGACCAACAAATCAATCGTCGCCAGGTCGAACTGGCCCAACGCGGCGGCAATCATATTCGCATCGAGATGGCACGCCCCTTCCGTGTTGATCTGGACCACCGGCACACCGATCCGTTGCATCCGTTCCGCATCGATCACCCCCGCGATATCGCCCTCGATGACTGCGGGCCGCACTCCATCGGGCAACCGCGCAAACAGGACCTCAAGCAGAGTGGTTTTGCCCGCGCCGGGCGAACCGACCAAATTGACGCACAGCACCCCTGCGGCGTCCAACGCCCGTCGATTCTCCTCGGCCAGTTGATCGTTGGCACGCAGAATGCTCTTCGCCGCAACAATCTTCATCCGTTGCTCCGTTACTCGACGCCATTTCTGACCGGATGTCCCCCTGGGCCGGCCCGCGTTGCCCTCACTCTATTGGATACAGTTCGGGGCTAACCTGCAATGCCCCCAACTGGTCGCATTCACGAGCCGGCCCCAGGCAAGAAAACACGCACGGGAAGGCTCGGCGGAATCGTCCGCCAGAAACCTTCCCGTGTGATTCTTTCATCGGCCAGCAGACGGTTCCCCTCGAACACCGAGGTTCATCCGCCGCGGCCGAGCTATCAGTTCAACATTGCCGCCCAATGGGTCGGCACGACTTCCTCCGAATCTACTTCCGGCGCCGGGCCGCGTAGCCCAAGGCCAGCAACGCCATCGCGGCCAACGCCCACGTCGAGGGCTCGGGCACCGGGCTGGCGCTGCCGCCCACCTCGCCTCCGACCGGTACCGCCGCTCCGCCGCCGCCCAAGCCGCCGAAGCTCCACGTGAACCCGCCGCTGCCGTCGCCGATCAACAGCAAGTTCACCACGCTGGTGCTCGACGGACCACTGGTGCCCGTGATCACCACCTTGCCGTTGTCGTTGATCTTCAGCGTGTCTTGACGCACGTGCTCGGTGACCAACGTCACCAGGCTCGGGCTCGGGCCGCCGTCGCCGGAGTTGAGGCCCACCGTCGTGTCGTCAGCCCACGTGCCGTTGCTGTTCACCCCGCCATCAACCTGCAACGTACCGGCCTTCACATAGGTGTCGCCGGTGTAGCTGTTGCTGGCCGCGGTCAGGGCAGCGGTGCCCGTGCCGGTCTTCACCAAGCCCACCGTGCCGCCGACGTTGCCGGCGATGGTCAGCGTGCCCGCTCCGGCCGCCACGTTCACCACGCCGGTGTCGGCCGGGTTGACGGCCGCCGCCAACGTGATGCCGTGGTTGATCGTCTGGGCGTTGCTCGAGTTGTTCTCGATCTTGCCCGCAACGGTCAGGGCGTTGCCGCCCAGGGTGAACGCACCAGCGTTGCCCTCCGGATCGCTGGCGCCGGCGAACTTCAGCCCGCCGACCACGAGCCCGATGTTGTCGTTGTCGGGCGTGAGCCGGACGTTGCCGGCGAAGACCACTTGGTCGCCGGCCACCGGGGCGTTGCCGCCCACCCAGTTGCTGCCGCTGGTCCAGAAGTCGTTCG
>JARKPK010000014.1 GCA_029975295.1 Thermoguttaceae bacterium
TTCGGCTCCCCCTCGGCCGGTTGCGGCGATATGCTTGGGGTTGTGGAGTGTGTTGTTCCGCGGAGCGAGCATCCTTTCGAGAGGAATGGCCGATGTCCGGCGAGACTTCACTAGCGCTGACGATCCGTGAGCTGCGCCGTCGGTGGAAGCCGCACAAAGAACGGCTGGCCGCCCAGGGCGGCGAGCAGCCGACCGCCGTCCGTTTTCATCGCGCCTGTAGCTGGATCGCCCGCGCAGGAGCGATTCCCGAAGGCGAAGACGCCGACTTGGCCCTGATTTGTCTGTGGATCGCGTTCAACGCGCTGTACGGCCAATGGGACTCGCAGAAACGCGAGCCGAAGACCGATCGCGAAAGCTGGCGCGCGTTCATCGATCGGGTTCTCCGGATCGACCGCGAGGGCCGCATCGCCGCGATGCTCGAGGAGCACAAACGCCTCGTGTTGGCTCTCTTCGACGATCAGTATGTCAGCGCCTACTTCTGGCAAGAGCCATCGCCCGAGCGGGGAAAGAGGGCCCGATACTCGAAGTTCAACGCGCACTCCTGGTATGTCGAACGGAGATGGACGCAGATTCTCGAAGAGGCTTTGGCCCGTGTGTATGTGATGCGCTGCCAACTTGTTCACGGAGCGGCAACTTACGGCGGCAGACTGAACCGCACCTCGCTGAAGCATTGTGTGATGCTGATGGAGCGATTGCTGCCGTCCTTGCTGCTGGTGTGGATTGACCATGGGGCCGATGAGGATTGGGGATTGATGTGTTATCCCCCGCTGAATCCGATGCGATGACCGCCGAAGGGCCGCGGGCGGTCGCGGCCGCGAGGAACGTTCGGCGAGCGGGCATTGGGGCGGCGCGGTCGCCGGCTGAGGAGCGGCCCGGCGGTTGGCCGCAGCGGGGGGCCGGTGGTCGGCCCTCGAACGCCGGCCGACGAACGCCTTGGCTGTGTCAAGCGTCGTGCCGGGCCGGAGCAGGCGAATCAGGCAGTTCCGGCTGGAGAATCGAGAACAGCGACGCCACTTCCTCGGCCAGCGAGTCGGCTTGATCTGGCGCCGGCCCGATTGCCTTAGGCGGCACGACGGGCGCGGCCGGCGGCCGGCCGATGGCGGGACGTTGCGGCAGCCCTTCAGCGCGGGAGCCGCCCAGCGGATCGTCGCGATGGAGGCCGAGCTTGCGCGGATCGAAGGTGAGATGGTTTTTCACCTGCACAAGATCGCGATTGGCGCCGATGCGGCGGATGTGAAACGGATTCTCGCCGGGCCGATTGTAGCCCCCGTAGGCCGAGCTGACCGAAAGGTAGCCCGCCCGCCGGGCCAACTCGGCAGCGAAGGGGTTGAGGTTTTCCGGACGCCCGAACGGAAACGCGAAATGCCGCACCGGGCAGCCGACCAGCTCGGCCAGTTGGCTCCCGGCCTCGACCACCTCGGCATGCAGCCGCGCCGGCGACTGGATTTGGCCCAGGTCGCAATGGGTGGCGGTATGGGCGCCGATCTCGGCCCCGCCGTCGGCCATGGCGCGGATCTGGCTGAGCGTGTTGGGAGCGAATGCGCGGCCCGCCGCGATATCGTGGGCGAACGGCCGGCCGTGCAGCACGTTTTCCAAGGTGACGAAGTAGGTGAACGGGATGCCCGAATCGACGAGCAGCGGAATGGCGAATCGGCAGTTGTCGGCATAGCCGTCGTCGAAGGTGATGGCGGCGCAGCGGCGATGGTTTTCGCCCGAGGCAATCCGTCGGCACACTTCGCTGAGCGAGATCAGCTCGAACTCCGCGCGGAGAAATTCGATTTGTGCGGCGAACTCGGCGTTGGTCATCGTCCAGGGCGTGGCCGCGTCGTCATCGACGCGGTGATAGAAGAGCACCGGAATCGGCAACTGCCCGCGCGCGGCGGCGCGGCGGATGTAGAGCCTGCGCCAAGGCATCGTGGCCGTGCAATAGGCGCCGAGCAGCCAGCGCTTCCACGGGGGCAAGCGAGCTTCGCGGCGATAGACGGCCGATGCCAGCGATGCGAACATCATCCCACGGGGGCCGGCTTGCGGCCGGCGAAAAGGTGTTTTACGTTTCGGGCGGCCAGCCACAGCCTCTGACGCAGTCGGGCGCCCAGGTGCGGCGCGGCGATGCGCCACAGAGTCATGGGCTTCGGTTCCGCGCCGAAATGGGCCTTGTACGGTTCGTCGCCGCGGAGGAAGTCGTAGCTGCGATAGCCCTCGCGGATCGCCCAGCGCACCAGAGCCCAATGCAACAATTTGCCCGGCTCGTGTTCGAGCATCTCCGGCTCGACGGCGCCTTGATAGGCGCAAACGGCATTGGGGGTGAGCAGCAGGTAATCGACCGCCGCCGGTCGTCCGTCGACTTCGAGGTAGGCCAGTTGCGTCTTCCCCTCGGCGAACATGGCGGGCGCCGCGGCGCGGATGAACGCTTCGAAGGTCGTCGAACTGTAGCAGCCCGGCTCGCCCAGCGACTGGCGACGCCGCTGGTGCATCGCAATCAGCAGTTCGAGGGCGTGCTCCATCTGATCGAATCGTTGGCACATGCGCACCACGGCTCGGCCGCTGGAAAGGTATTCGTCGGCCAGGCGATCGAGCCGTTTGCGGCGCTTCGTCGGCAATTGGGCGCGGTAGTCGTCCATTTTCGCCGGCAGCGGAATGGCCCAGCAGTTCGGCCCCGCGCGGCGATGCGCCGAGCAGCGGCGATCGGTCAGCTCCTCGGCAAAGAGGGCGATCATCGGGTCGTCGGCCGCCGGACCGACCAAGTCGATCAAGTCCCAGGGCTGATGCCGCGGCAACTCTTCGGCGACGTAGCGGGCCAGCGCGGCGGCCGCCTCGGGCAGCAAAGGTTGCTCATAGGGGAAGGTGAGGTAATCGGAACACACCTCGCCGTCGCCCAGCAAACGAACCACAGTTCCCCAAACGGCCGATCGCTCGGTGTACAGCGGGGCGATGGCGCGGAGCTGGTGCTCGCAGTCGAACGCGCCGAGCACGCAAAGCCGCCGATTGCGCGCGCCTTGTCGGCCGTAATGCCGCCACCAATGGGTCAGCCATGTCCAGCCGCCAAAGGGACGATTCGCGGCAAGCTGATCCCAGCGGGCTCGCAACGGCGCAAGGCGCTCGATCGCATCAAAACATTCGACGTGCAGCACGGGACGAATCCTCCGTTGAAATCTCTCTTATGCCCGGGCGAATGCAAGTCCATCGGGGGGAAAGCCGCGTGGTTCTGCACGGCAACGGGTGCATGTTGTGCGGGTTGCAACTGCCGAATCCCTGCGAAAAACCGGCAATGCCGTTTATGACGATTGCGACCGAATGAAACGATAACGCCGAAACGTTCGCGGCCGGCCGACGGCGGCACTGTTCGGGCTGCCGGCCGCCAGCTCCCGGGCGAAATGCGCAGTAGGGTTGCTTAGCCTTTTGGCGCTGGGAACACCAATGCAATCGGGCCGACCGCTGGGGGGCGCACAGGTTGACGCAGAGATCAACGCAACAGGCGAACAGGGAGGCTCGGAGAACCGATGATCGGCACAGAACAAATGAACCTCAGTTCCTACGGTCGGCTGATGCGCACTCATTGGCGCCGCTGGCTGGCGCCGGCCCTGCTGGTGTCGGCGGCCGCGGCGGTTTATGCCTATGTGAAGCCCGACGTTTGGGAGGCCGAGCAGGCCCTTATTGTGCGCAACGACGCTCTGGGGCGCGAGTCGCCGCCGGGCAAGTTCCGTCAGCCGGAAGAGATGAAAACGCTGCTGGAAACGACCCTCGAGTTGGTTCGTGGCCGCGGCGTGCTGGCCGGGGCGCTGGCGGTGGTGGGCCCCAGCGACGACGCCCAGGCCGATCAAGTCGCCTCATGGCCGAGCGATGAAGCCATCGAAGAACTTCGCCGCAATGTGAAACTCACGCCGCCCAAAGGGGCCGAGTTCGGCAAGACGGAGGTCTTCTACCTGGAGGTGCGCGACCGTCGTCGCGATCGGGCCGTGGCCCTCTGCCGCGCGATGATCGACCAATTGCAACTGCGAGCCAAAGCCCTGCGGAACGATCGCGCCGAAAGCGTGATCGCCGAACTGCTCCGCTCGGTCACCCTGGCCCGCGAAGACCTAGCCGAGGCCACCGCGCGGCTCCGCGGTTTAGAGGCGGCCATGGGCGGCGACTTGGCCGAACTGAAAGCGATGGGCGAAGGAAACGCCGGCGACAGCGCGCTGAGGCGGACCGCCACCGAGATCCGCGCGGAACTACGCGCCACGGAATCGCAACTGAAGGCCAACGAAGAACTGCTTACCCTGCTGATCGAAGCCCGCGATCATCCCCAAGAGGATTTCGCCATCCCGCAGCGGTTGCTCGACGCCCAGCCCACCTTGCGGCAGTTGCACAACGGGCTGATTGACGCGCGGCTCAACGCCGCGCGGCTGGCGGGCCGGATGGAACCGCATCATCCGCTGTTGATCGCCGCCGACGAAGCCCGCGAGGCCGTCGAGCAGCAGATGCGCGACGAGCTTTCGGCCGCCATTCGAGCAATGACCATCGAACGCTCGTTGGCCCAAGAGCGCCAGGCGATGCTCACCGATCGGCTGGCCACCGTCAATACGCGACTCGATCGGTTGGCCGAACTGCGCGCCGACTACCTGAACCTGCTGGCCGAGGTGAACAACCGCAAGACCATGCTGGAACGCAACGAACAGAACTTGGCCGAAGCCCGCGCCGCCAAGGCCGGCGCCGAGGCCGCCAGCCTCATCGCCGCCATCGACGAGCCCGACGCCGGTACCCGCCCGATCGGCCCAAGCCGCATCGTCTTAGCTGCCGCGGGCGTGTTGGCGGGCATGCTCTGCGGTTTGGGCGTGCTCTGCTTCAGCCTACCGGCGGGCGCCGCAGCCCAGCCGGCCGGGGGTTCCATCGCCGAACTGGCGGGACGGCCCGCGGCCGCTGCATCGAGCCGAAGGCCGCCGGCCTCGCTCGAACTGCCGCCCGACGAATCGCGCGCCGATCCGTTCGCCGATCCGCTTGAGGCCGACTCGGTCGGCACGGGCGGACGATTGCCGCTCGACGCCGTGCCAACGGCTGCCACTGCGCCGATGGGCGCGCAGTTTTGAACATCAGTGCGCTGTCGCGGCTGGTGACGGTCGGCGTTGGAGTGCGGCTTTGACGCTCGGCGGCGAACGATCGCGCTGGGCGGCAAATGTCCACAACCGGCGGCCGTTCGTCGATCTCGCTTGTTCCGATCGCCGGCTTCCGCTGTGCAAAGCGGCTAACCGTTGCCATGGCACACCCGTGGGCGGATCGGTTCGACAACGGCCTGTTTGCCAAAGCCCGCAGGCAGTGGGTTGATTCTCGCCAGTCGCCATAGAGGGGCGAACTACGAGGCTCGGGCCTCTTTGCAAAGGCCGCCTGCGCCCTTATGCTCTTGGGCATGAAGCCAACGCCTGCCGAAGCGCCGCTGTCGCCCGCCGCCCCGCGGCGCGAGCTTTCGTTGTTCGATTCCACCTGCGTGATTGTCGGCATCATCATCGGGGCCGGCATCTACCGCAGCACGCCCGACATCGCCGGCTGCGTGCCCAGCGCCGGTTGGTTGGTCGCCGTGTGGGTGTTCGGAGGTCTGTTCGCACTGGTTGGGGCGATGTGCTACGCCGAACTGGCCTCGGCTTATCCGAAGGCGGGCGGCGACTATGTTTATTTGACGCGCGCCTACGATCGCCCGTTGGGCTTTCTCTTTGCGTGGGCCGAGTTGTGGGTGGTTCGGCCCGGTTCGCTCGGCGCGATGGCCTTCGCGTTCGCCGAATACGCCAACCGGATTTGGCCGCGGGCCGAAGGCGAAACGGCGCGCGGCGTGGCGCTGGCCTATGCCGTCGGCGCCATCGGAGTGCTCACGCTCATCAACGCCCTCGGCGTGCGGCAAGGCAAGTGGACGCAGAATATCCTGACCGTGGCGAAGTTCGTCGGGTTGATGCTGGTGGTGGTGGTCGGGTTTTCGATGCGCGCGCCGCAAGCAAGTGACGACTCGAACAAGCCCGCCTCGGCCGAGGCGGCAACTGCCCCCGGCGCGGTCGCCGGGGCCGACGAGGCCACCGCGGCTGATAAAGCCGATCGAGCCAACACGGCTGAAGATGCTGCCGCAAATGCCGGCGGGCCGGCAACGCCGGAGCGATGGGTAGTTCCGGTGTTGGGGTGGTCGGTGGCGGCCGTTGATTGGTCGGCCTTCGGGTTGGCGATGATCTTGGTGCTTTTCACTTACGGCGGCTGGAACGAGATGGGCTACATCGGGGCGGAGGTCCGCAGTCCCGAACGCAACATCTTCCGCGCGCTGATGCTGGGCACCGCGGCCGTGGTGGCCATCTACGTGCTGGTCAACCTGGCCTTCGTTCATGCCGTCGGCTTCGAGGGCGTTCGCAGCAAGACCGTGGCCACCGACGTGCTTCGCTTGGCCCTGGGCCGCGGGGCCGAAGCCGCCATGGCCGTGCTGATCTGCATTTCGGCTCTGGGAGTGATCAACGGGCAGATCTTCACCGGCGCGCGGATCTACTATGCGATGGGCCGCGATCACGCCCTTTATTCCCCGTTAGGCCGGTGGAACGCCCGGCTCGACACGCCGCTGGTGTCGCTGCTGGTTCAGGCGGTCGTAACGATCGCGTTGGTTTTGGGCTTCGGCCTTTCGGGCGACGGGTTCAATCGGTTGGTCAACTTCACCGCGCCGCCGTTCTGGTTCTTTTTATTCCTTGTGGCGATTTCGGTGTTGGTGTTCCGCGCGCAAGAGCCCAACGTGCCGCGGCCCTACCGAGTGTTTGCCTACCCGGTCACTCCGCTGCTGCTGGCGATGGGCTGCCTGTATATGATGTACGCCAGCGTGAATTGGGCGATCGCCAACCGCAGCGGCGAGGCGTTTTGGGCCATCGGCATTCTGGTGTTGGGCGTGGCGCTGAGTTTCGTCCGCGACTGGTCGAACGCGGCCAACGGCAACGGGCCGGCAGAATCACGGGCGTAACAGCCCGATCGCAACGATCGGCTGCCGCCCCAGCCGTTGAGGCTCTCGTCTTTCATCAATGTGCATGCGCGCCCATGCGCGTCGATTCGCGGATAGTCTCGTTCAATTCTCGATGGGCGTCGCTTCGTGTCGCTTCGCGGTTGTTCGGGCATGGGCGCAGCTTCGCGGCCGGTCAAGGGCGGCGCCGCCATGCCTGCCACAGCCCGCGCAACATTCCCGGCGCGGCATGAAGGGCTAGCGAGAACCAACTTCGATACGGTTTGACGCGCGATGCAGGTTCCATCGAGATGATTTTGGCCGGCCGGCAGTGAACCGCGCACAGCCCGCAGCCAACGCACCGCTCGACGCGGTGGACCCAGTTGAATCGCGCCGGGCGACCGGGCGTCTCCGGCGCCGGCGGCGGGCAGCCGTGTTCGGCGGGTTCTGTTCGGGTGGCGCCGGGGGCGCTTTGCCTTGTCCGCGGCTCGATCGCAATGGCGTTCATCGGGCAGATCCGCGCGCACCGGCCGCAGCCGGTGCATTCTTCATCGCGGCAGCGCGGCAGAAACCGCGGCGGGGCGAAGAAGGCCGGCGCGTTGAACTCGATCACCGTCCGCATTGCGTGGCAGCAGCATCCACAACACGAGCACGACGATTGGCCCTTGGTCGCCCCCACGTTCATCATCCAGTTGACCAGCCCGTGCTCTTCGGCCTCGCGCTTGATGGCCAACGCTTCATTGCGCGAAACGGCGCGGATGATGCCGCGGCGCGAGGATTCCAAGGCCCATTCGCCCAGCACCAGGCAGTTGTCGATCGGTTTGCCGCAATCGCGGCCCACGACCCTCGAGGCCAAACGGCATTGGCACGGCCCGACGGCGAAATGCTCGAAGCGATCGAGTTCGGCTTCCAGCATGTCGGTGGGCAGGGCCATCGGGTGAACATCGAGGTTCGCCGCGCCCACGGGCAAATAGCGGACAATCGGCGCCGCCGAGGGGTTGAAGTAATCGGTCATGTAGCCGGTTTCGTACAGCGCCTCGAACAATTCGGCAAAGCGATGATGCCAAGGCGAAAGCTCGCTGGGGTTGACGCGAATCAGCGTCATCTCGAAGATGCCCGGCACGATCGGCATGAGCATGTATTTCGGTCGGTCGGCCGGGCCCACGGCGACGATGATGCCGCGCTGGTCGCCCAATCGGGCCAAGACTTCGGCTGCCTCGGCCTCGGAAATCCGTTCGGCCTTGGCGACGGTTGCGGGGCTGCGCGGGCGATAGGGGCGCAGGTGCCGCATGACAGCCGCCTCACGCTGATCGACCAAGTGCTCGACAAACGCGATCAACTCGTCGCACAGCGGCGGGCCCATCAGCAACGGGCTGGAAAGCCGCTCGGCCACGTCGAGATGCTCGGGCGCGACGCGCGGATAGTCTGCTCGCTTTCGGGCAACCAATGGCCGTGGCGGAGCAGCCTGGGCGATCGGACGGTGGACTTTCAATTGAACCATGATCGGACGCCCTCGGCTTTCCTAGTTATTCTGGCATGTTTGCTCTCGCGACTGAGTGGTCGGGGAAATGCCGGGCGTGTCGGCCTTTTGATTGCTCCGCTGTGCGAAGACAGACGATTGGCAGTGGTTCGCCACCCCGGCCCGTGGGTTGCAACACCCGCATTTCGAACTCGACCATACCTTTGACTATGCGGATTTCGGGGGATGGGTCAACGGCAGATGGGAAGGCTGCGAAGAGTTTTCGGCTTGCTGTGTGTTTTTTTGGGGTGAGAAGTGGGAGATGGGGCCGTACAGATTCGCGCTTTTCACCTTCTTGCGGGATCGTCAAAAGTTGCGCCAAAGGAGTTCTAACTCATTCTCATAAAATGGGTTAGGTGTTCTCAAGGGGATTTGACGGCGGAGCCGATACGGTTACTGACCCTATGCGAGATTCGCGCGCCAGGTGAGGCGCGATCGAAGGGCGCGTCAGAGTGCTGGATCGGGTTTTCGAGTCATGGAATGGCTCGACGGCCCTGACGCAAGACACCTGTGAATCGTCCGCAGGCTGACCCACCCTCTTGGCCGCAAGCTGGAAGCTTGAGTTTAGGTCGGTTCTGACCCATGGGAGGACCCGCTTGAGCCTGCCGCACTGCGTTGGTGCGAGCAGCCTCTGGCGTTGCGGCTGGGATGCGGGCCCGCGGCGGTTCCAAGAAAGGAGTTGTTGCTCGATGAAAGCCACCACTGTTGTTGGAGCGCTCTTGCTGAGCGTCGTCGTCTGTAGCCAGGTGCTTGCCAATGGCGCCTGCTGCCCGGCCGCTTGCGAGCCCGCTTGCCAAGCGCCGAAGGCCTGCGATCCGGCCTGCGGCCCGACCTGCGAGCCCGGCTGCCAGAAGTGCTGCCGTCCCACGCCGGTGCGCGACCTGTTCGCCGGTCTGAAGGACCTGGTTGCCAACCGCAATTGCGGTCCGTGCAACACCAGCAATGCGTGCGAAGCGCCCAAGGCGTGCTGCCCCGAGCCGGCCGCTTGCGAGCCCGCTTGCCAAGCGCCGAAGGCCTGCGAACCGGCCTGCGATCCCGGCTGCCAGCCCGCCTGCTGCCCGAAGGCCTGCAAGCCCCTGTTCCGCGGCAAGAAGAGCTGCTGCGAGAAGAAGAGCTGCGATCCTTGCGTGGCCGTGAAGGCTTGCGACCCTTGCGTGGCCGTGAAGGCTTGCGAACCGGCTTGCGAAGCCCCCAAGGCTTGCGATCCGGCCTGTGGCCCGAGCTGTGGCGATGTCTGCTGCAAGCCGAAGTGCCGCCCGATCTTGACGGCGTTGAACAACATGTTCAAGAGCCGTGACTGCTGCAAGCCGGCCTGCAACGGCTGCAACGCTTGCGAAGCCCCCAAGGCTTGCGAAGCGGCGGCCTGCGGTTGCGGCGCTGCCGCTCCGGCCGCGGCTCCGACCGAAGCCCCCAAGACCGAGGCTGCTCCTCTGCCCAAGGCCCCGGCCCCGAAGGATCCTTCGGCCATGATGCCCCGCAGCATCTACCAAGTGAACCGTTTCGCCAACAACTAACTCTGACGACAGACGACGGTTGTTGAACGATCCAAAAAAACAGGTCCGCCCGAGGCAGGATGCTTCTGGCGGACCTGTCGCGTTTCTTGCGTCCCGTCGCTCCTTGTCCTCCTGCCAACCAAAGCATTCCTGTGCGAACCGAAGCGTGGCCCGCGCTTGGCCGAAGGGCTTCCGGCTCTCCCGGGAACGGAAAGCGGCAGATCGGGCCGTCGTTGACCCATTTTGTTGATCGGTCCGACCGATCGGACTCTGCCGCGGCGGGGTGCGCCACGGGTTGCCGCCGAGCCGTTGCGCATCTAACATACGGACCGTGGCCCGGAATCGCCTCCGCCGCCGTTTGCGGCCTTGTCCGTTGCTTCGGCGGAGAGGCAAGTTCCTTTTTCCATTGCACGTTTCGCCCCGGCCCGGCGCAGGGCATAGCCTGGGAGACGACGCCCGATGTCGCTGATGCTCGACGCCGCCCGCCGCCGCCCCACGCCTCGCCCACCGATCTGGCTGATGCGTCAGGCCGGCCGCTACCTGCCCGAGTATCGCCAATTGCGGCAGCAAACGTCGTTCTTAGAGTTGTGCAAGAACTCGGCTTTGGCCGCCGAGGTCATGCTGCGCACCGTCGAGCGGTTGGGGGTCGATGCGGCCATCATTTTCGCCGATCTGCTGCTGATTCTCGAACCGATGGGCCTTTCGCTGCGGTTCGACACCGGCGAGGGGCCGGTGCTTGCCCCGCCGATCGCCGACCCTTCGCAACTG
>JARKPK010000055.1 GCA_029975295.1 Thermoguttaceae bacterium
CAACTTTGGACCCAGATATTCCTGCACAATCGCGAGCACCTGCTTTCGGCCCTCGACCGGCTGGGGCATCACCTGGCGGCCTTCCGCGACGCCTTGCGAAAGGCCGACGCCGCCGAGATCGAAAAGCTGCTCGCCTTTGCCGAGAAGAACCGCAATGCTTTGGGAAGTTGACGTTTATCCCGCCCACGGACAGCCCGATCTGATCGCCCGCGAGGTCCTTTCGGCCGCCGCCGATTTGCACTGGCCCGGCGCACTGAGGGTTTCGGCCGCTCGGGGGTTTTTGCTTCAGGGCGATTTTTCGGCCGACGCCGTCGAGCTGTGGGCCCGGCGGCTGCTGTGCGATCCGGTGGTCGAACGGGCGCTGGTGGCCCGGCTGGGCGATCCGCGGCTTACGACGCCTCCGCCCGATCAACCGGTGCTCGTGCATGTGTTGCCCAAGCCGGGCGTGATGGACCCGGTGGCCCAAAGCGCGCTAAAAGCGATCAACGACCTGATGGGTGCCGAAAACGGAGCGGCCCACCGCGACCAGCCCGAGGGCGCGACCGGCAGTGCCGCCGGGCCCGACGGTCGCCCGCGCGTCGAGGCCGTGCGCACGTTGAAGAAGTATTGGATCGGCGGGCTGAGCGAGGCCGACGCCCGGCAACTGGCCGCCAAGGTGCTGGCCAACGACGCCATCGAGCAGGTGATCGTCGGGCCGCTGGGCTTCGAACGCCTCGAAGTGGGCGCGCCCTACCGCTTCGAGCTGAAAACCGTGCCGCTCCGCGACATGAATGACGAGCAGCTCATGGCGCTAAGCCGCACCGGGCAGCTCTATCTGTCGTTGCCGGAAATGCAAACGATTCAGGCGCATTTTCGCCGACTGGGCCGCGACCCCACCGACATCGAACTGGAAACGCTGGCCCAAACCTGGAGCGAACATTGCAGCCATAAGACGTTGGCCGGGCGCATCCGCTACCGCGACGAGCGCGGCGAGCAGTTTTTCGAGAACATGCTCCGCGAAACGATCTTCGCCGCCACGCAGGAAATCCGCCGCCGCTTGGGCGACGACGATTGGTGCGTCAGCGTCTTCCGCGACAACGCCGGGGTGATCCGCTTCGACGAGCAATACAACGTCTGCTTCAAGGTCGAAACGCACAACCACCCCTCGGCCTTGGAGCCTTACGGCGGAGCGAACACGGGCATCGGTGGGGTGATCCGCGATCCGCTGGGCACGGGCATGGGTGCGAAACCCCTATGCAATACCGACGTGTTCTGCTTCGCCCCGCCCGACACCCCGCCGGAAACCCTGCCGCCCGGCGTGCTCCATCCGCGGCGCGTGATGCGCGGGGTGGTGGCCGGCGTGCGCGACTACGGCAACCGCATGGGCATCCCCACGATCAACGGCGCGATCTACTTCGATCCCCGCTACTTGGGCAACCCGTTGGTCTATTGCGGCACCGTGGGGTTGATTCCCCGCGACAAATCGTTCAAACAGCCGCAGCCGGGCGATCTGATCGTGGCCGTCGGCGGGCGGACGGGCCGCGACGGCATCCACGGGGCCACCTTCAGCTCGGCCGAGCTGACCAGCGAAAGCGAACAACTCTCGGGCGGAGCCGTGCAAATCGGCAACGCCATCACCGAGAAGATGCTGCTCGATGTGATCCTCGAAGCGCGCGACCGCGGGCTGTATCACGCCATCACCGATTGCGGGGCGGGCGGGTTCTCGTCGGCCGTCGGCGAAATGGGCGAAGAGATCGGCGCCGAAGTGTGGTTGGAAAAGGCCCCGTTGAAGTACGAAGGCCTTTCGTACACCGAAATCTGGATTTCCGAGGCCCAAGAGCGAATGGTGCTGGCCGTGGGCGAAGACCAATGGCCCGAGCTTTCGCGGCTGTGCGCCTCCGAAGGCGTCGAGGCCACGGTGATCGGGCGGTTCGTGCCTACCGGCATGCTGAAACTCACCTACCAAAGCCATGTGGTGGGCGAACTGGCGATGGAGTTCCTCCACGGCGGTCGGCCGCCGGTGGTTCGCGAGGCGGTGTATCAACCGGCGCAACTCGCTTCGTCTGCGGCCCGGGCAGCGGGCGTTTCGTCGGCGCAAGCGCCGGGCAGCGGCTCGGCCCTCGATCCGGCCGATTGCCTGCACCGCATCCTCAGCTCGCTCAACGTGTGCAGCAAGCATTGGGTCATTCGCCAATACGATCACGAGGTTCAGGGCGGCAGCGTGGTCAAGCCGCTGGTGGGCGTATGCGACGACGGCCCGGGCGACGCCGCGGTGATCCGCCCGGTGCTCGGTTCGCCGCGCGGACTGGCCATCGGCTGCGGCATGAACCCGCGGCTGGGCGACTTGGACCCCTATTGGATGGCCGCCGCCGCCATCGACGAAGCCGTGCGCAACTGCGTTGCCGTGGGTGCCGATCCGCAGCGAATCGCCATTCTCGACAACTTCTGCTGGGGCGCCACCGATCGGCCCGAAACGCTCGGCTCGCTGGTTCGGGCGGCGCTCGGGTGCCGCGATACGGCCGTGGCGCTGGGCACGCCGTTCATCAGCGGCAAAGACAGCTTGAACAACGAATTCCGCCCGGCCGGCGGTGAACCGATCTCGATTCCGCCCTCGCTGTTGATTAGCGCCATCGGCATCGTGCCCGATGTGGCCCGGGCGGTAACCATGGATTTCAAAACGCCGGGCAACGCCATCTACCTGGTGGGGCGCACGGCCGACGAACTGGGCGGTTCGCACCTGCATTTGGTGGCCGGGCGCGACGGCGATCCGACCGCAGCCGTGCCCAAACACGACGCCGCGCTGGCCAAAGCGATTTTCGCCGCGGTGCACCGCGCGATCGCCTGCGGACTGGTTCGAGCCTGCCACGACCTGAGCGAAGGCGGGCTGGCCGCCGCGCTGGCCGAATCGGCCTTCAGCGGGCTGCTCGGCGCGACGGTCGAGTTGCAGGCGGTGCCGCGCACCGCCGGGCTAGACGACCCGATCACGGTGCTCTTCAGCGAGTCGAACAGCCGTTTGCTGTGCGAAGTGGCCCCGGGCGACGAAGCGGCCTTCGCCGACGAGCTTTCGGCCGCCGGCGTGCCGCACGCGCGCATCGGCACAGTTGCCGACGATCAACAGTTGATCTGCCGCTGGGCCGGGCAAACCGTGTTGCGGGCCGACGTGCCCGCGCTGAAACAATCGTGGCAGCGGCCGCTGAGTTGGTAATGCCTGGTCCGGCAGCCTTGTGCGAAGCAAGGTTCGCTTTGGCAATCGCTCCGGCCTGGCGAACAAGAAGATGAAACGATCGGTTCCGTGCGAGCCTTTCGCGGCGAACCGGCGCCGATCGCGATCGAGTATCCAACGAAACGATAACGCGAACCGACGACGAAACCTGACGAACCTCCGATGACCAAACCCAATGCGTTGATCTTGCGCGCCCCGGGCACGAATTGCGACGTGGAAACCGCCTTCGCCTTCGAGCGGGCCGGCGCCGCGGCCGAGCGATTGCACATCAATCGGCTGCTGGAAAGCCCGCGGCTGTTCGAAAAGTTTCAAATCCTCTGCATCCCCGGCGGGTTCAGCTACGGCGACGACCTGGGGGCGGGCCGAATCCTCGGACTGCAAGTGCAGGTTCGGCTGGGCGAGCACCTCGACCGGTTCAAAGAGTCGGGCAAGTTGATTCTCGGCATCTGCAACGGCTTTCAGGTGCTGATGAAAACCCACGTGCTCGTTTCGGCCGACGAAAACGATGTGCCCGAGGCCACGCTCACCTCGAACGATTCGGGCCGCTACGAAGATCGCTGGGTGCGTCTGGCGGCGGTCGCTTCGCCGTGCGTGTTCCTCCGTGGACTGACCGATTTGGAACTGCCCGTGGCCCATGCCGAGGGCAAGTTCGTCGCCCGCAACTCAGACGTGCTGACGCAGATGGCCCGCCAGGGCCGATTGGCCCTCCGCTATCGCCCGCGTCCCTGCTCGGGCGAAGCGCCGAACGCAGCTTCAAGCTCGGCCGCCGGCGCAGCGGCAGGCGCGACTTCCGCCACGGCCGCAGGTTCGCGTGCCGGCGACGATCTTTCACGCGAACCGGTCGTGCCTTATCCCGACAATCCCAACGGGGCCGAGGCCAACGTGGCGGGCATCTGCGACGCCACCGGCCGCGTGCTGGGGCTGATGCCGCACCCGGAACGCTGCATCACCCGCACGCAGCACCCGCGGTGGACGCGCGGCGAAGGCCGCGAGCCGGGCGACGGCCTGGCCCTGTTCCGCAACGCAGTCGAGTTCTTCGCCTGATCCGGGCCACGGCCGCCGACAACCGTTCCGCCGCCTCACCCCTTGCCGAAACGGCCTGTCGTGTCGTATCGTGGCCGGAACTTCCGCGGGCCGTCGCCCGCTGTCCGAGCACTACGCTTGCCGGTGGAGGAACATGGCAATGGACGAGGCCGCGCTGGGCTTCTTACGAACGTTGATCGAAACTCCGAGTCCTTCGGGCTACGAGCGGCAAATTCAATCGGTCGTGCGCGGCCGAGTCGCCGAACAGGCCGAACAGATCGAAATCGATTCGCACGGCAATCTGATCGCAGTGAAGAACCCCGGCGCGCCGTTGCGGGTGATGCTGGCCGGCCACTGCGACCAGATCGGGCTGATCGTTCAGCATATCGACGACGACGGCTATCTTTACGTGCAGCCGATCGGCGGATGGGACCCGATCATGCTCGTTGGGCAGCGGGCCGCCGTGTGGACGGAGACGGCCGGCGGAGCGCCGGGCGCGCCGCCCGCCTTCGAGCCGGTCGCCGGCGTGATCGGCCGAAAGCCGATCCATCTGCTTACCGAAGACGAGCGCAAACAGGTGCCCAAACTGAAAGACCTTTGGGTCGATATCGGGGCGAAGAACAAGGCCGAGGCCGCCGCGCGGGTGCGGGTGGGCGATCCGGTCACGTTGGCGCTCGATTGGCGCGAGCTGGCCAACGGGCGGGTGGCCGCTCCGGCCATGGACGACAAGGCCGGCCTATGGGTTGTGGCCGAGGCCTTCCGCCGCGCCGAGCGCGGGCGGCTGCGCTGTTCGCTCTACCTGGCCTCGACCGTGCAAGAGGAACTCGGGCTTCGCGGAGCGAAGACGAGCAGCTTCGGCATCGATCCGCACATCGGCATCGCGGTCGATGTGACCCACGCCACGGATTGCCCCACGGTTGAAAAGAAGGAAGAAGGCGACATCCGCGTTGGGCAAGGTCCGGTGATCTATCGCGGGCCGAACTTCAGCCCGCGAGTGGTCGAGCGGCTCACGGCCGCGGCCGAAAAGCATCGGATCAGCTACCAGTTGGCCGCGGCCGGACGCCCGCCGGGAACCGACGCCAACGCCATCCAATTGAATCGCGCCGGCGTGGCGGCGGGGCTGGTCAGCATTCCCAATCGCTACATGCACAGCCCGGTCGAACTGGTGTCGCTCGACGACCTGAATCGGGCGGCCGACTTGCTGGCCCGCTTCGTCGAAGAGCTGCCGGCGGAACTCGATTTGCGGCCGTAGCGCGGAGCGGTCTGGGGCATGAAGTGTCTTTCGCTGCGTCAGCCGTGGGCCTCGCTGATCGCCTCGGGGCGAAAAACGATCGAGGTTCGCTCCTGGCGCACGCATTATCGCGGTCCGCTGGTGATCTGCGCCTCGGCCCGTCCGCGGCAACCGCCCTTGCCCTCCGCTGCGGCGGTGTGCTTGGTGGAACTGATCGACGTGCGGCCGCTTGCGGCTGACGACCTGCCGGCCGCCTGCCTGCCGGAGATCAAGCTCGAGGGTCTGTTCGCCTGGGTGCTCAGCGGCGCCGTGCCGCTGAGCGAACCGTTCGGTCCGATCCGCGGCCGACTGAAGCTCTTTGATCCGCCGGCGGAACTGCGGGAGTTGTGCCGCCCGCTGCTGTCGGCCCGTGAGTCGGACGCGACGCCCCTCATCGCCGAGCAGCGTCTCTCCGGCGCGAAGCCCCGCCGCTGCAATGCGCGCAACATCAGGCGGCCGGAGCAGCCCACCGGGTCTGCGGTTGGGCCCAGAGTCGCGGCGGCCCGCAAAGCCGAATGAGTTCTGAACCACCGACGACCATCACAAGGCCGACCGGCCCGATTTTGGAGGAAGACTGCCGTGAAATATCTTCCCGAACTCTTCGAGAGAAATCGCCGTTGGGCGGCCGAGCAGCTTGCCGGCGATCCGTCGTTCTTCGAGCGGCTGTGCGAGATTCAGCGGCCGAAGTATTTCTGGATCGGCTGCGCCGACAGCCGCGTGCCGGCCAATCAGATCATCGGCATGCAGCCGGGCGAGGTGTTCGTGCATCGCAACGTGGCCAACCGCTACGGCGACGACGACGTGAACGCCCGAGCGGTGCTGGAATACGCCGTCGAGGCGTTAGGTGTCGAGCACATCATCGTATGTGGTCACTATGGATGCGGAGGGGTGCGGGCGGCTCTCGAAGGCGGCGTGCAGGGGGCAGTGGCTCAATGGATCGCGCCGATTGCCAAACTGGCCGAGGCCCGCCGGGCGGAATTAGAGGCCTGCGCCGATCCGGCAAAGCGATGGGCGAAACTCTGCGAACTGAACGTGGCCGACGTGCTCAGCCGCGTGGCCGGAAGCCGCGCGGTGCGCCAAGCCTGGGATGCAGGCCGCCCGCTGGCCCTCCACGGCTGGATCTACGACCTGCACGACGGACTGCTGCGCGATCTGAACATGACCGTCGGCGCAAACATCAGCCTGCCGTAAACGCCCCCGGCGCGGACAAGCGCCGCAAGACCGATCGGGGCCCTATTCCACCGCAAAGGCCTCAATGCCCTCGTTCGTGGCGACGATCAGGGTCGGTCGGCCCTGATGTTCGACCACCGCCAAGCCGGTCAACTGCCGTCCGTAGTTGAATCGCTCGATCAACTCGCCCTGCGGCGAGAGCACGTGGATCGAGCCGTCGCAACCGGGCAGAATCCATTGGCCCGTGTTCCCCGCCAACCGCCCGACAATGATCTGCTCGACGGGCCGTTCGTGGATTCCCTCGGGCAGGGCGTACTGCCAAAGCTCTTGACCGGCCGCATCGAACCCGATGGCCACGGTTTTGCCCAACTGCGGCACGGCCAACCCGCAGAACTGCGGCTGCGGGTTCCCCGTCAATTCCGCTGAGGCCAACTGCGCGAATCCGGCGTCGCCCACGGCCACTTCGCCGACGCGTTCGAGTTTCGCGTCGAGGACGACCAGCGGGCCGCCGCTGTTGGTGCAGTAGAGCACCCCGCCGATCTGAGGATCGAAGCCGCCGACGGCCATGCGAGTGACATTGGCGATTTGCCGCTGCACGGCCGTGCGCCGCCCTTCGAGCGAGACGGCATGCACGCCGACCACCCCGAAGTACCCCACGTACATCTCCGGCACGCCGTCGCCATCGAGATCGGCCAGTTGCACGTCGGCGATGCCGCTGTGGCGGTTCTCCAAGGCGTCGGCCGGGAAGCTCCAACGCAGCTTCCACTGATCGTCGACCAGATGGGCGCGCTGATGCGTGGGGGCGAACGCCGCCAGCCACCGCCCGCCGTTCTTATCGACGATGATCCGCAAGGCCGTAATCACTTCTTCCGAGTCGTCGGGCAGCAGGCGATGCCGCTGGACGATTCGGCCGTCGAGCGAAAGCTCGGCGATCCCTTTGGCCGATTCGATCACGGCCAACCCGCCCGCTCCCCCGCGACCGGAAAGCGCCGCAATGTTGCCCGGGTCTTTCACGTCGGCGTTCTTCCAAAGCGATGTGAGCCGCAGCCGGCGCGGTTCGCTGCGGGGAGCCACGGTGGTGCGCGGCGTCTCTTGCACTTCATCGATCGCCTGCTGCAACGGCATCCCTTGGGCCACCAGATCGATCAGCCGTTCGTACTGTTTCAACTGCTTCTCGTACCGCTGCAAGTGTTCGGCGTAGATGTCTTCGCCGGCGCGCAGTTTTTCCAACTTAGCCGGCAGCTCGGTGGCCAAGTCGGGATTCGGGCCGATCTCCAAATCTTGCACGATCCCCCGGGCGTCGATCAGGAACTTGCAGGGGATGCCGCTGGTGAGGAACAACTGCTGCATCTGCTGCGACGGGTCGCGGACGATCGGCATCGTCAAATTCAATTTGCGGAAGAAGTCGGCCACCTCTTCGTTGGTCGTTCCCGGCGGGTTCGCCTCGGGCGACGGCGGCGGATCGACGTTGACCGCCAAAATCACCACATTGCTGCCCACATAGCCTTGATAAATCTTCTCCAATAGCGGCAGCACCTGCCGGCACGGCCCGCAACGAATCCCCCAAAACTCCAACACCACGATCTTGCCGGCCAGCGTTTGCGGCGTCACCTTGTTGCCCTGCAAATCGACGAATTCGAACGCCGGCACCGGCCGATTGAGCAACTGCGCCGGATCGGGCGGCAGCAGGTAGCGCCTGGCCTGGGCCCCGGTCGGCGGACGGAAGGCCCATTGTTCCGCCGGAATCGCCGCATCGAATTGCGCCTGCGCGAAATCGGCCACCATCGACACGCTCTTCACCGGCCCCTGCCGACGGACCATCTCGTACAGTTCGTCCACGGGATACTCGAACCGCCGCAAGAGGAACGACTGCTTGTCGATCCAGAAGACCGACGTGCCTTCGGGCCGCTGCACCTTGACGCGGTAGCAGGGACGGCCTTCGATCTCGCCCGATTCTTCCAGCTTCGGCTTGTCCGAATCGCCCAAAACGGCCTTCAGCGCGTCTTGTTCCAACAAGAGCGTCAATTGCGGCGGGTCGCCGCCGAACCCCTCGCGCACGACTTTCGCCAAGAATTGGTCGGCGAAAACGAACGGCCATGTGAGCGCCGGCGGCGCATCCTTTTCGACGTATTGGTCGGGCATGTCGTCGCGCTTGGCCCGATACGTTCGTCCGTCAACGGCCATCGTCAGCGCGTAGGCCTCGACATGCAGCTTGTTGGGCCGCTCGAAGCGCACGGCGAACTTCTCCGTGTGATCCTCCCGGTCTTGATCGCGATCGATGACGACGCGCACCGTGGCGTTGTCGCGGTAGCTTCGCGCCTTGCGATAGGCCTGAGCCATCGCTTCGAGCACCTCGTCGGCCGAGGTCAACTCCACGGTCGGCCCGAGCGAACGATCGACCTTGGGTCCGTCGCCGGCCGCTGGGCCGCCAGAATTGTTCGGCCCGCCCTGGCCGCAGCCGACAAGCAACGCCGCAGCAAGCATCCATGCGCCCCAGGCGGCGCGTTGAACCGACAAACCCCTTCGACTACAGTTCTGGTTGGTCATCGCTCTTCACTTCCGTGCGTTTCATAGGTCGGTGAACCCATCCCGATCGATCGCGCCGGGCCGAATCGGCCGGACCGTGGCGCACGCCGCGCACAATGCTGCCGACAGCGTTTCCGCTCCCAGGCCGTCCCACCTGTCGTCGGCCGCCTCGAACAGGACGACGCATTATGCCGCAAAGCGGCGCGCGGGGTAAAGCTCGACTTCTTGACGCCCCCCAGACCGGTGCGATAATCAACCATGGCGCCGCCAACGCGCCGCGATCGCGGCCGGCCCACTGGAACCAACAACCCTCAAACGAGTTGCATCGCCAAATGACCCTGCTGCGTTACGGTTTCGATGCCGAACTGTTGCTCGAAGATGCGAGCCTGGCGGCAGAAGCTGCGCAGTTTGGGTTGTCTAGACAGCAACCGCTAACCGATCTCGCCCAGTCGCTGGAGAACGCGCTGCGCGCGCCCTTAGACTACCCGCCCTTGGCGCAATGCACTACCCCAGGCGACCGGATCGTACTGGCGCTCGATCGACACTTGGCGCAATCGGCCGAGCTGGTGGCCGCGACCGTCACGCATTTGGCCGAGGCGGGCGTGGCCCCCGACGGGATTGCGGTGCTCGTCGCCGAGCCGCCGCACGACGACCCCTTGAGACTGCTTGGCGAGCCCTTGCGGCAGGCGATCCGGCTGTTGGTTCACGATGCCGCCGATCGGCAGAGCCTGGCCTACCTTGCGGCCGACCACTCCGGCGAGCCCGTGCTGATCCACCGTGCGTTGCACGAGGCCGACTTGATCGTGCCGATTGGTTGCCTCCGCCGCAAAGGGATCGGCGGCGGCTTTGGAATTCACGGCCCGATCTACCCGACGTTCTCCGATGCCCAAACGCAATCGCGTTTTCGCGTTCAGGCGGCAAAGCATCCCGACGGACCGCAGCGTGAAAAGCTCGACGCTTCGGCCGATGAAGCGGCTTGGCTTCTGGGCATTCAGACGATCATCCAAACCGTGCCCGCCGGGCCCGACGCGCTGTGCGACATCGTCGGCGGTTCTCCCCAGGCCGTGGCGCGCCGCGCGGCCGAGCGCTATCATCAGGCGTGGGGGCAAACAACTGCGCAGCGGTTCGACTTGGTGATCGGCACGATCTGCGGCGGGCCGATCCATCAAACATGGGAGAACGTGGGCCGTTCGCTGGAGGCGGCCCTGGCGATTGTCGAGCCGGGCGGCGCCTTGGTGCTTTGCTCGGCCTTGGCCGAAAGCCCGGGCCCGGCAGTGCAAGCCCTGGCCCGATCGGCGCCACGCCACGCGGCCCCGCGGCTCGGACGCGATCCGCCCCCCGACGCCGCCACGGCCATGGAGTTGTCGCGGGCGCTCGATCAGGCAGAGGTGTATTGGATTGGCCCGTTCGATCCCGAACTGGGCCGGCAACTGCCGTTATCGATCATCGCCCCGGATGAGTTGCCCGGGGTGATCCGCCGGCATCGCCGTTGGGCAGTGTTGCACAACGCGCCGCTGGCCGACGTTTCGCTCGACTCGAGCCGATAGCGTTGCGCTTGGGGCAGACCGATATTGCACCGGCCGTTCCGAATCGCCCGGGGAGAACAACCGCGTGGACGTTGCCGCTCGAATCGCCGACAACTTGGCCGCTGTGCGCGGGCGCATCGCCGAGGCCGCCGCGCGCGCCGGCCGCTCGCCCGACGACGTGCGGCTCGTGGCGGTTACTAAATACGTCGGCCCCGACGAGATTGCCGCTCTGCTGGCCGCCGGTTGCCGCGATTTGGGCGAAAGCCGTCCGCAACAGCTTTGGCAGCGTGCAGACCAGTTCCCGCATTTCGCCGGCAATCCCGTGCGGTGGCACCTAGTGGGGCATCTGCAAACCAATAAAGTACGACGGACCTTGCCGGTGGTCGATCTGATCCACTCGGTCGATAGCCTGCACTTGGCACAGGCGATCGACTCCGAAGCGGGGCGGCTCGGCCAGCCCGTCCGAGTGCTGATCGAAGTGAATATTTCGGGCGAAACGTCGAAGCACGGCCTGGCGCGAGAACAGGTTGAGCAACTCTTTTCGCAATTGTCGGCGCTGCCGCGGCTGCGCATCGAGGGATTGATGGGCATGGCGTCGCTCGGCGGCGGCCCGGAAGCGAATCGGGCCGAGTTCGCCGCGCTGCGCCGACTTCGCGATCGGCTGCGCGAGCGATTCGCCGAACAACTCGTCGCTCAACAGCAGGCCGACACCCTGGCCGGTGTGCCGAACGAAAGCGATTCGGCCGTATCGCAGCTCGCCAAGCCTCGCTTACCCGCAGGAACGAATACGACGACGGGCGCCGCTGGCGGAACTGATCTGAACGCACCGCGCCGGCCGCTGCTGGCCGAGCTGTCGATGGGCATGAGCGACGACTTTCCCATCGCCATCGAAGAGGGAGCGACGATCGTGCGGGTGGGCTCGGCCTTGTTCGAAGGAATCTGAGTCCGAGGGAATCTCAACGATCCGCGCCCGGCCGCGACACCGAGAACAGTACCATTGGCCCAACAAGCGCTCACGATGATGCGATCAACCGGTTTTTCCCTCGAACATTCGGCCGGCCTCGGACCGGTGTTCACGGCCGAAACAGCATCATCGGCGGCGGCGAAAGTTCGATCGCTCTTCGAACCTGTTCATCTTGGCGGAGCGCCTCGGCCGTGATCGAACCGCACAGGCAGGGAGTTGTCGTTCACGTAAAAGCGCATGCCGGCGCGCGGCGCAATCGCCTATTCCGCCGCGACGACGGCGCGCTGCACGTGGAAGTAACCCAAGCGCCCGAGCGCGGCAAGGCCAATGCGGCCATCGTCGAGCTGTTGGCCGATCGGCTGGGCCTGAAACGCTCGCAGGTGGCGCTGCTTTCCGGCGAAACGGCCGCCCAGAAGCGCCTTTTGCTAGTCGGATTGAGCGTCGAAGAAGCAGCCGCACGAATCGACGCCGCCTGCAACAGTTAGCCTGCCCGCTCCGACTCGTGCAGCCCTGCGCCGGCAGCCGATCAGCCCGCAGCCAACCGGCGGCGCACCTCATCGAGCACTTCGGCCGTGCGCGTGCAACCGCAGCGGGTAGCTCCGCAGGCGCGGACGGCCAGCATGGTATCGAGGTCGCGAACCCCACCGGCCGCTTTCACCTGCACATGGGCGGGCGAGTGGGCACGCATCAGCCGCAAGTCGTCGAGCGTCGCCCCGCCGGTGCCATAGCCGGTCGAGGTCTTCACCCAGTCCACGCCGATCTCGCCGCAAATGCGGCACAGCGTAATCTTCTGCTCGGTGTTCAAATAGCAGTTCTCGAAGATCACTTTGACCTTGGCGCCGCGTTGATGAGCCAACACGGTCACCTCGGCGATGTCTTGCCGCACATAGTCCCAGTCGCCGCTAAGCACCCGGCTGATGTTCACCACCATGTCCAGTTCCACCGCACCGTCGTCGATCGCTCGAGCGGCCTCGAGCACCTTGACGGCCGTGGTGTGCCCGCCGTGCGGAAAGCCCACCGTGGTGCTCGGTTTCACATCGCTGCCGGCCAACAACTCGGTGCATCGTTGCAGATAATGCGGCACGATGCACACGCTGGCCACATCGTACTGGCGAGCCAAGGCGATGCCTCGTTCGAAATCCGCCGTGGTCATCGTCGGATTCAACAGCGAATGGTCGATCATCTTGGCGATGTCGGCATAGGTATAATCGAGCGCCATGAAAGTTTTCCTCGTAGTCTTTTCGTATTCGCGATGATCTCGTATTGGCAAGAGACAGCGCGGCATCCCCATCGGCCTCAGCCCGAGCCCCTCTTGCCTGCTCGCGCCCGCCGGCCAATATGAGAGCCGTGCCGATCGAATCTGTTCGCGGCATCGGCTTTATCCTTCTGCCGCCGAGTGCGAACGGCCGGCTATTTCGGCATCAGCGGTTGCAGGTGGGCGAAGCTGCGTCGCAGGGCCTCTTTGCGGCTTTCCAGCGAGTGCTCGAAGTCGCGGTCTTCCACTTCGACGCACACCGGCCCGTCGTAGCCCGCCTCGGCCAAGGCCGAGAGGAACTTCGCCCAGTCGATCTCGCCCAGCCCGGGCAATTTCGGCGAGTGGTATTCCAGCGGCGTGGCCAGAATGCCCACTTCATCAAGCCGATCCTGAAGGATACGCACGTCTTTGGCGTGGACGTGCGAGATGCGCGGCGCGAACTCCTTCAGCGGACGAATGTAGTCCATCCGTTGCCACACCAGGTGCGAGGGATCGAAGTTCAGCCCGAAGTTCGGACTGGGAATATCGGCAAACATCCGCCGCCACACGGCCGGGCAGATGGCCAGGTTCTTTCCGCCGGGCCATTCGTCGCGCGTGAAGAGCATCGGGCAGTTCTCGATGCCCAGCCGCACGCCGCGGCGTTCCGCCCGTTCGACCAGCGGGCGGAACACTTCGAGGAACCGCGGCCAGTTGTCGTCGATGCTCTTGTGCCAATCGCGGCCCACGAAGGTGTTCGCCCGGCCCACGCCCAGCTCGGCCGCGGCGTCGATCAGTCGGCCCAGATGTTCAATCGCCACTTGGGCTTCGCCGGCATCGGGCGAAAGGGGGTTGGGATAGTAACCCAGCCCGCTGATGCTCACCCCGGTCGATTCGCACAACCGGCGTACTTCGTCGGCCTTGGCCGGCGAGAATTCGGCCGCATCCAAATGCGTTACGCCGGCGTAGCGGCGTTCGGCCTTGCCCACCGGCCAGCACATCACCTCGACGCATTGGTAGCCCGTCTCGGCAGCGAACCGCAACACCTCGGCCAAGCTCAGATCCGGCAAAATCGCACTGACGAATCCCAACTGCATGGCGATGCTCCTGACACGAACGTGATACACTTGATTTCCTCGCCCGACGCTCTGCCTGCCAAGCAAAGGCGCCCAGGCCGCGGTTCAGCCTTCCACGGCCGTCCAGCGTTGCTCACGGTGGCTCTTGAGGATCGCTTCGCAAAGGGCCACTTCGCGATGTCCCTCGGCAAAGGTGGGGAACTGCGGCACGGCGCTGTAGTCGCCCGCGGCGATGTAATTGTAGAACGCGCGGAAGCATTGCTTGAACGCGTCGGGGAAACCCTCGTTGTGCCCGCCAGGGTAGTTGATGTAGCTTCGGGCCAGATCGCCCACCAGCGACGGATCGCGGATCAGCGATTCGTTGGCCCGATCGCGACGGCCGATCCATAGCTCGTTGGGTTCCTCGCTGTTCCAAGCCAACGCGCAGCGCTCGCCCGAGATTTCGTAGCGCAGGCAGTTCTTCCGCCCGGCGGTTACCTGCGAAACGCACAGGCTGCCTTTCGCTCCGCCGCGGAAGCGGAACAGGATGTTGCCGTAATCTTCCGTGGTGATCTCCACCGGCTCGGTCTCGCGCTGCGCGGCCAGCTTGCCGGTGAAGGTCTCCACCTCGCCCTTGGGGCGTTTGCGGATTGGATGGACCGTAAGCAGATCGGCGAAAACGGCCTCGACCTCCAAACCCGTGATCGAGCAGATCAGGTCCATCCAGTGCGTGCCGATGTCGGCCACGGCCCGAAGCGCCCCACCTTGGTCGGCCAGCACACGCCAGTTGTAATCGGTGTCGTAGAACAACCAATCTTGCATGTAGCTGCCGTTGACCGCGTACACTCGCCCCACCTCGCCTCGGGCGCAGCGATCGCGGGCCTCGAGGTTCAACGGATAGAAGCGCAAGTTGTAGCATACGCCGGCGGCCAACTTCTTGCCCCGAGCCAGCCCGACGAGTTCAGCCGACTCGGCCGCGGTCATCGCCAGCGGCTTCTCGCACATGACGTGTTTGCCCGCCTCGATCGCCCGCTTGGCCATCGGATAGTGCAGCACGTTGGGCACGGCCAAATGGACGGCCTGCACCGATGGGTCGGCCAGCACTTCGTCGTAGCTCATGTAGGCCCGAGGCAATCCCAACTTCGCGCAGGCCGACTTCGACTCGGCCTGGTCCACTCCCAGCAGCCCGCGGATAGGCACTCCCAGGCGCCGCAACGCCTCGACATGAACCGGACCGATGAAACCCGCACCCACCACTGCTGCACCGATCTCGTACATCGACTATTGCTCCCTGCGTATAGACCTTCGAATCAATACAATCGATCACAGACAACGCCGGCCGCCGTTCTCCCCCTGCCGATGTTCACGCGCACCAAGAGAACCATGCGGCAAGGCCGAACAACGGCAGGCCGAATCGCCCCAAAGCCCGATTTCGCCGCACGATCGTCGGCCGCACGCACCATGACCACTCGGAGCATCGAAAGACGCGGGCGATGGCTCGGCGCTCTGGGCCCGCCGAAGAGACCGCCCCTCTTCGTTCCGGGAAGCTCATCTTACCGAAGCATTCGCCGAAATCAACGGATCGGAGCCCTTGGCGCGCCCTGCGCCTCGCAACAACACTCACCGCGATCTGTGAACCGCCCTTCTTCTCAAACACGGCCACGCCGGCGCCCGCGACTTCTGAGCGGACGATCGGTTGTGATCGAGCAATTCAGCCGCGGACGAAAGGCCCATGAATCGGCACGGCTGCTCGTCCGAATCCGCTGGCAACCACCCCAATGCCCAGGAGGGGGTGCGACCGAAGGGCGCTTCACACATCCCCCCTTTCCAAACCGTGCGAAAAACAGGGACAACCGACCAGCCGCACCGCTTCCCCGATGCGGCCACCCCCCTTTTGGAATAAAAGATCACAAAAGAGATAGTATTATCAAACTATTTCCAGAAAACATTTTGCATCCACGAAACGACAATAGTGCCAGCAAGAAATAGAGATTCAATTCGGCTCACGAGCTTTTTGCTTGACGAATTGCGCGGCTGTGGTCAGAATCGAGGTACGCACTCAAATCTTGCCCAACTGATATCGCTTTTGTGCGGGGGAGTGAAGGATGACTCACTGGCTGCGTCCAACGAGCTTGACCAGCAGGGGATTGATCGCTCTTGCGGCTCTGTTGATCGCCGTGATCATGCACCAGCATTTGGCGGCGGCGGGCAAAGAAGTTGGCCCTTCAGCCACGGCGCCGGTCGCCACGTCGTCAACGCCGGTTGTCGTTCCCACCGGGCTTGACTCGTCGTCGGCCTGGACCGACGCTCAAACGGTCGAAGAACTGTTGGCCCAAGGAAGCGGTTCGGCGAATCCTGTGCCCGAACCGGGAACGTTCAACATCATCATGGGCACGTTGGCCGTGCTCTCGGCGTTGGGCGTCGCCCGCGTGATGAGCAACCGGTTCTAAGAACCCCGGTTGCGAGCCAATGGGCGGTTCATTCAGGGAAAGCCCTTGCTGGGCTGCGGCGCTGGCGGCTGCTTGCCGATCGGCCCGACCTCTTGCACTCGGCCGTTTCTCGCCGATTCGAGTTTGTCGCATTTGGCCAATGCCCCGATGGTTCTCTCGGCCCCGGCGATCCTCTCGGTCGCTCTGATGATCGCTTCGTCTGCTGTTGTTCCGCGAGGGCTACGAGCGACCTCGGGCATCGTCCGCCGGGTGTTCGGCGTCGGACTCGATCAAGCGTTCGTTGCTCGACGATGGGCCCTGCCCGCGGCGGTATCGGGCCAAGTAGAAAAGTGCGACGAAGTCGTAGCCGGCATGGGTGACGATCGGCGTCAAGAGATTGCCGGTTGCGAGCCAGATTGCGCCAAGGCAGAACCCGATCACGGTCGCCAACAGGAAGTAGGCCGGCGAAAGGGCGTGGGCGAATCCGAAGAGCACCCCGGCCGCAAGCAGGGCGACGGCCGTGCCGATCGCGCCACCGATGCCATGGGCAATGCCGGCCTGAACGATGCCGCGAAACAGCAACTCCTCGCCCACGCCGGCCAAGATGCTGAGCACGGCCAACTGAACGACTGAAAGCGGACGAAACAGCGGAACGATGGAACGATCGAAGAACCGCCGCAGGCTCCGCAATGGTCGCCATGCGGATCGCATCGACCAAGCCAGCAGTCCCAGCAGCGGCGCGATGCCCGCAACGCCGACGCCGACTGCCGTTGCATCCCAACGGAATGATTCGACCGGGTCGATGCCCAACGCCCAGCCGAGGACAACGGCAGCGACAGCCAGCGACCCTTCGAACAGGGCCGCCGTCAGCGCGAAACGGTCGGCCTGCGCCCATTGCTGCCGCTGAAGCTCGTCGAGCGGATCGTCAGGGAGCGGGTGGGGCGTCGTCATCGAGTTCGAGATACTCCGGCGCGATGTCGTACCAGCCGATATTCGTTCCGTCGAATTGCACCAGGGCGCGGCCGTTGCGGTTGATGGCGATCACCCGACCCCGTTTGCCGGCGAAGCGGGCCAACTCCGGGCGATGCGGCTGGACGGCCACCATTCGGCCGACCCAATGGGCCGCAAGCGATTCGGGAGATTGATCGCTGCTCATCGCGGCTTCCTGTTCTAGTGCCCTTGAACCCAAGGCAAACAACTCGCGGCTGCCTGCGCCGCACCGCCCCCGTTCCGTCAGTTGTCTTGCTCGTCGCGCTCGATCGACTTGCCGCCGCTGGCCCGCCAACGCAAGTAAGCGTCGAGGAATCCTTGGATGTTCCCGTCGAGCACGCTATGAAAACTGCCCACGCTGTAACCGGTTCGTGCGTCTTTCACCCGCTGATCGGGATGCAGGAAGTAATTGCGGATCTGCGACCCGAAGCCCGTCTTCGGCATCTGCTGATAGCGAGCGGCCTGCTCGGCCTCGCGTTTCGCTTCTTCGATGCGGGCCAACTGGGCCCGAAGCATCTTCATCGCCGTGGCGCGGTTTTTGTGCTGGCTCCGCTCTTGCTGGCAGAACACGGTGATTCCGGTGGGCAGGTGCGTCAGGCGGATCGCGCTCGAAGTCTTATTGACATGCTGCCCGCCCGGTCCGCTGGCCCGAATCGCCTGTTCTTCCAAGTCTTCGTCGCGGATTTCGATGTTGATCTCGTCGGAAACCTCGGGCGTCACATCGACCGCGGCGAAGCTCGTTTGCCGTTTGCCTTCGGCGTTGAACGGGCTGATGCGGACCAGACGATGCATGCCGCTTTCGCCCTTGAGGTATCCATAGGCCATCGGACCGCGAATGGCGATTGTTGCGCTTTGGATGCCCGCCTCGATGTTGTCTTGCCGATCGAGCAGCTCCGTGTCGTAGCCTTGGTCTTTCGCCCAGTTCAGGTACATCCGCAGCAGCATTTCGGCCCAATCGTTGGCGTCGGTGCCGCCATCACGGGCATTGATCGAGAGGATCGCATTGTTGGCGTCCATCGGGCCGTTGAGCAGCCCCTTCAATTCCAATTGTTCGACCGTGCGTTCAAGTTGTTCGACCGCCTGTGGCACCTCGGCGGCCAAGCCCTCGTCCTCGTCGGCCATCTCGATCAACGCGCCCAAGTCGTCGGCGGCCGTCAGGGCGTCTTCCAAAGGCCGAAGCAATGCGCGCAGCCCCTTCAGCCGCGACACCGTTTGCTGCGCCCGCTCGGAATTCGACCAGAACTCGGGCGCAGCCATCTGCGCCTCGATCTCGGCCTCGTCTGCCTTCTTGGCAGCGTAGTCAAAGAGAGTCGCGCAGTTGCAACACCCGACGGCGAATCGACTCTGCACGATCAACCAGCTCTCGTTCCATCGACATCCCCTGATCCGGCCGCGACCAACCGCAGCGACGCAAAGAAACCGCCCCAAACCCCGCAAAAGCCCTACAAGCCGTCGCCTACTCGATAATCGACGCCGGGCGGCCGTTGATGATAATATTATAGAGAAATCCGCCGCCGGCCGAAAGCGGCCCGAAAACCACCCGCGCGACGCCGTTTCGTCCGCGGACCAAGAGGAACAAGCCTGATGAAGCGTTTCGTTTGCTGCGCCGTTTTGGCGGCCTTGGGTGCGGCCGTTTCGCCCCCGTCGGCGCGGAGCGCCGAGTTCTTCGTCAACAATCGCACGGGTGAAGACTTTTACGACGGGCGGGCCGCCGAGCCGGGCAACGCCGGCAGCGGGCCGGTGCGCACCATCGCCCGCGCGCTGCAACTCGCCTCGGGCTCCGATCGCATCAATCTGGCGAAAACCGATGAGCCTTATCGGGAGAGCGTCAGCATTTTCGGTTCGCGCCTTAGCGGGCTGGCGGCGCAACCGCTGGTGATTGCCGGCAACGAGGCGGTGCTCGACGGCTCGCAGCCGATCCCGCCGCGCCAGTGGAAGTCGGTCGGCGGAAGCGTCTTTCGATTCGTGCCGCCGGCGGCCGGTCCGCAACAGTTGTTCCTCGGCGGACGGCCGGCGGTGCGCGCGCCGGTCGGGCCCGATGGCTCGATGCCGCAGCTCGAACCGCGCCAATGGTGCTATCACGAAGGCGCCCTCTTCTTCAAAGTTGAGCAAACCAAGCTGCCCGACGACTACGATCTCGCCTACGCCGCGCTGCCCACCGGCATCACCCTCTACTTCGTCGAGCATGTGGCAATCGTGGATTTGGTGGTGCAGGGCTTCCGCCTCGATGGCATTCAGGCGGCCAACTCCGCCCGCGACATCTACCTGGCCGGCGTGATCGCGCGCGGCAACGGGCGGGCCGGAATCGCCGTCGGCGGCGCATCACGCGTCGAGATCGAAGCCTGTCTCTCAGGCGCCAACGGCTCGGCCCAATTGATCACCATGCCCTGGTCGGAAACCCAGCTTCGCCGTTGCCGCCTGCTGGGCGACTCGGCCGACGGCTGGGTCGATCAGGGCGGGCGCGTCTGGATCGACGGGCAGAAGCGATCGGGCGGGCTGGCCTCGCTCGACGCCCCCGAGCAACAGCAGCCTCCCGCCGAATCGGCGACGAACCAATAGCGGCAACCAACCGGCCCCTTCGCCCCCAACACGTTCGCCGCGCAGCCCTGCGAAGAACTCAGCGCAGCCACCCTGCGAAGTCCGCCCGATTTTGGGCATCGCACACTTAATCGCAGTGCTCTACAGACTCGTCAAGAACGCTATCTGTTGTGTGTGCCAGATACTCGATATCGGCAAGCTCTCGGACGCTGCCATATGACAAGTAAGTACAACGCTCCGACAGCGGCGAATGCTCAAGCAGTGAGAACACGGGGCGAGTGATTTCCTGAAAGACCTTCTCTCGCCTTGCTTCTGGAGCGACGATATGCAAAGCCACATTGATATTCGGAAGCAATGCACACAAATCCGCCATTCTCAATAGTCCGGAGTAAATTGCCGTAGAATGCTCTACTTCAAACGCTCGACAAATCGCCCGTCCCTTTAACCAAAGCACATCAATCCGCTTGATGGTATCCAAGGTTGTCTCGTCGTAATTGAGCGGAAGTCGTTCGAGCAACGAACCCGGATGAGGATCCCAGTGCTCAAGCACTCTTGTGCGGTCGTTCATTGGCAACCAAATCTTCAGGCCCATCGACTCACCGATCTTGCACAAATCAGCCTGAACACGTATTGATTCGCGGTCGGAAGAGAGAGGCTGAGCCTCTGTAGTCTCTTCCTCCTGCGAATCGTCGGGTACAGTCACGCCGACGGAACCTCCGGGGCGCAGAATCCGACGTCTCCACGCGCGTTTGTACTGGTTCTGATCGACGGGGAAAGTGCGTGACTGGCTAAGTTGCTCCCGAAGCAGACTATCCAAGAACGCCGCGTCTTCAGCTTCGAGACGTTGAAGGCTTCTACGCAGCGGGCCGAGCCAGTAACCACCGGGAGTAACTTCACGAGTGAACGAAAGCCGCGAAAAAACTTCGTGCTCCTGCATCGGAACCGTCTTCTCAAGGGGAAGCCAAACGATGGGCCTGACCTTGAATCGAACTACGAAGGGATCATCTTCAGGTAAGAAGATAGGCGTTCGTTCAACGAATGGCCCTTCAAGAACTTCAAGAACGCCAATCCAGCGGGACATACGAACCATGTAACACAGGAACTTATCGCCACCCCGAACTTTTTCAGCCATCGTACGCTGCGATTCCTGAAAGCCCGAGACGGTCCGGTCGGATCGGGAAAAGGCTTCGTAAGTTTCTGGCGTGAAAAGATTAGTCCAATAGGTCATCTTGTCGATCCCTGCGACAGCCCAGGACTGGCGGACTCCGAAAAACGTCGTTTTTACGCCACTGCGGCCGACGTAGTATTCGGATTCGTATTCGTCCGGGGAAAGGTACCCCAACGCCTCGTGAAGGCGGCGGGGATTGTAGAACGTCTCAATGTATCGGATATCGGACATCGGATATCGGGACACGCTCGATAGCGCTTCGTCCAAATTAGCAAACCGCCTACGGTTCGTCCATTCATGCTTCAACGACCAAAGCCGGCTGCGTTGCGCGGTGCGGCCTGCCACCTGTTGCGACAGCACTCCCGTGGTCGCTTCAAGAGGCTGTGGTCGAGGCCCCACAACGCAACCACCTCGAACGACCGGATGAAGTGTTCCATCGCCGCGTTGTCGTAGCAGCAGCCGCTGCAGATCATCGAGCAGGTGATGCCCAACGTCGGCAAGACGCCTTGGCGTGCCTCGCCGGTGAATTAGAATCGCTGCTTCTTTAAGGCAACAGTGGTGCGGTCGCAGTGCGCCCCAATCTGGCAGCGCCTCTGCCCCGCCCGAACGGCCGGTCGGCGAAAAAGATCGCCGGAAAAACTTGACTACCGCTGAAGGGCTGTGTAGGTTGAGGTTCATAGTGGGCCTCGCCGGCTCGTTGTTGGGGGACCGGGCCGTCGAGCGTGGATCGCGCAGGTGGACCGCCCGAGGGGTTGATCGACGGGCGGCCGTCACGACCGTCTCAACTCTGCCGGGTGAGTCGCTCATGCACACGACGCCGAGAACTGCGTCGGCCTTCGGGCGGGCCGAACGCGAAGAAGACCGCATTCGTCAAGTCTTCAAACTGCCTGCACACGCCCCGATTCCCCGTGTCGGCAAAGAAACGCTTCACCAATATCACGAATATCTTGCCGCCAAGTTGATCTTTCCCTTCAAAGCGCTCTACGCCGAAACGCAACCGCCGGTTCGTCAACTGGTTCGCTACGTCACGGTGCTCGGCATGAGCGACGACATCCGCCGGCGGCAGTTCGGACTCTTCTGCAAGGTGCGGCTCGACGACGATCAAGAAACCGAGCTCCCCTTGGCCGATCTGGGCATTCAGGCCGACGACCCCAACCGCGAACTTATCGACGACTACCTCTACTGGCTGTGGAACGCCAACTGAGCGCCGGCTGTTCATCGCAGCGCCGCAACGGCCTCTGCCGCTTCGAGACGGCGGCCGAAAGCGACGGGCCGGTTGGGCGTTGTCGCGTCACGGCAGCGGGAAGGCCGCCCAAAGCTGCTGAGGCGACGATCGGCTGTTCGATTCGACCAACCGCATCGGCCGCGCAAACCGGACTGTGTTTCCGCAAACCCAAACGGGTGGCCGATTTTGCTTCGATAGGGATTGCGCACGAAGCCTGTTCCCCAAGTGGCCGAGACTGCTTATTATAGTTTTCGGCCGCAACCTAAAATTATCCTGCGCGAGCGATGGTTAACTGAAATAAGCTCTCGACCATGGAACGTCGCGATTTTTCCGAGGACGCACCGGGCCGTTTGGCTGTCGTGGGGAACACGGTGGCATTCGTCCCGAATGACCTCCCTCCCCGTCTCACGTGGGACGACGAGACGTTCGGACTTGTCGGTGCCGCGGAACGGGCGTTGGGGCAGCTTGCCGCCATCGGTCGCGGGTTTGCCAACCCGCATCTGCTCATGCGGCCCTTTATCCGGCGCGAAGCAGTGCTTTCCAGTCGAATCGAAGGCACGCAGGCATCGGTATCCGACTTGGTGCTGTTTGAAATCGATCCGGAGGTCGAGCAGAGAGTTCCCGATGTCCGCGAAGTGGCCAACTATATTCAGGCCTTGGAATACGGCCTGTCTCGCGTTAAGCAGATTCCCCTATCCTTGAGACTGATCCGCGAACTGCACGGGTTGTTGATGCAAGGCGTTCGGGGCAGTGATCGATCGGCAGGCGAATTCCGGCGCGCGCAAGTGTGGATTGGACCGCCGGGATGCGCCATCGAGCAAGCCCGACACGTTCCGCCTCCGGCTGATCAAACGATGCATGCCTGCCTGGATTCTTTAGAGAAGTATCTCCACGCGCCCTCCACGCTGCCCCCCATAGTGCGATTGGCCTTGGTTCACTATCAGTTCGAGGCGATTCATCCCTTCAACGACGGAAATGGCCGCGTCGGACGTTTGCTCATCACACTGATGCTTTGTCTCGATGGGATTCTGCCGCAACCATTGCTTTACCTATCCGCCTATTTTGATCGGTGTCGGCAGGAGTACTACGATCACTTGCGCGATATCAGTCGTCGCGGCGAATGGATCGCCTGGATTCGGTTCTTCGCACAGGGAGTAGTCGAAGAAGCCCGCGACGCCGTCGGCCGCGCCGAGCGATTGAACGACCTGCGCCGGCAATATATCGAAGCGATTTCCACTGCCCGAACTTCCGCCCTTTTGACGAGACTGGTGGACCATCTCTTTTCTCAGCCGGCCGTGTCGATTGCGGTGGTTCGGCAGTGGCTCGATGTCACCGCCGCCACGGCGCAAAAGCATGTCGATCGCCTGCTTGAACACGGAATCCTGGAAGAGAGGACCGGGCGACGACGTAATCGTTATTACTTAGCCAAGGGAATCGTCCAGGCGATTCAAGAGCCGCACGCAGCCGCCGCGAATCGGGAGGCCAGCGAATGACACGAATTCGCCTCAATGAGAAGCAAAAAGAGATTCTCTCTGAACTCTATACTCGCATTCGTCGGACTGTCGATGATCTTCCTTACACCGACGATTTCGAAACACTCTATACCGAATTCATCGCTCGGTCCGGGGTGATTATGACTCGCCACGATGTCTGGCGCGCTTTGGCGAGCCAGCGCAAGGGCAAACGACTCGTGCGAAAAGAACGATGATGCGTTGGATTGCGATGCAGCAATCCGGACGCGCCGCCCACCGGCGGCTGAAGGGGCGTGCCTTCGGGCCGCGGTTCCTTCGCCTTCGAACCGCTTTCCGTCGGCCCGCGGTTTCGAGCATCGATCGTCGGGCAGGCGGCGTTGCGCGAGCTTGCGGCGCGCCGGCGCCGTCCCGTCGCCGCGACGGTCGGCCGCACTGCATTGTTTTTCTCAGGCCCACTACTTAGAATCGGCCTTTTGAGGTTTTCCGGAACCCCGGTCTGCCGGCCCGAAGGCCGTGTCGGCGGGGATCAGCCCGTGAGCGATCGAGCATGAGCGTGAACGTATTGGTGATCGGCAACGGTGGGCGCGAGCATGCGCTGGCGTGGAAGATGAAGCAAAGCCCGCGGGCCGGACGGGTGTTCGTCGCCCCCGGCAACGCCGGCACGGCGCGCGACGCCGAGAACGTGCCCATCGCCGCCGATCGGTTCGATCAGCTCATCGCGTTCGCCCGGCAGAACCAGGTGGGGCTGACGGTGGTCGGGCCCGAAGCGCCGTTGGCGGCGGGCATCGTTGATGCCTTCGAGGCGGCCGGGCTTCGAGCGTTCGGACCGAGCAAAGCCGCGGCGGAACTGGAAGCCAGCAAGGTGTTTTGCAAGCACTTGCTGCACACAGCCGACGTGCCGACGGCCGAGTTCCAAGTGTTCGATCGTCCGGAACATGCCATCCGCTTTCTCGAACAACGCAACGATGTGCCGGTGGTGGTCAAGGCCGACGGTTTGGCCGCGGGCAAGGGCGTGATGGTGTGCGACAATCGCGCGCAGGCCCTCGAGGCGGTCGAACAGATCGCCCGGCAAAAGGTGTTCGGCGAAGCGGGCAACCGCCTGGTGATCGAAGAGCGGCTTGTCGGGCAAGAGGCCAGCGTGTTGGCGATTACCGACGGGCGAACCATCCTCACCCTGCCGCCCGCCCAAGACCACAAACCGGCCGGCGACGGCGACACCGGACCGAACACGGGCGGGATGGGCGCCTATTGCCCTGCCCCCGTGGTGAACGACGAGACCCTGCACTGGATCGAAGAACGGGTGTTGGTGCCCACGGTTCACGCGATGAAACGGGCGCGGCGGCCGTTCCGCGGCGTGCTCTACGCCGGTTTGATGCTCACCGCCCAGGGCCCGAAGGTGCTCGAATACAACGCGCGTTTCGGCGACCCGGAATGCCAACCACTGTTGATGCGGCTGAAGACCGACCTGGTTGAACTGCTGTTGGCGGCTCAGGCCGGGCGTCTGGAGCAGTTCGGCCCGCTCGAATGGGACCCGCGGCCCGCCGTGTGCGTGGTGATGGCCGCCGAGGGGTATCCGGGCCCCTATCGCAAAGGCGACGCCATCCGCGGCATCGAAGAGGCCGACGCCATGCCCGACGTCAAGGTGTTTCACGCCGGAACGGCTTGCGATCCGGCGGGCCAGGTGACAACCGCCGGCGGCCGAGTGCTCGGCGTTACCGCGCTGGGCGAAAACCTGGCGCTGGCGAAACTGAACGCCTACCGGGCGGTCAAGCCGATCCGCTGGACGGGCGCCTGGTGCCGCAAAGACATCGCCGACAAGGGCATTGCCGCTGGGCAAAACGGCTGAGAGAGACCGCCGAAAACGGCGGGCGCCCCGCTTGATGGCGACCGTTCCGCGTAACGCCGGCCGCTCCGATTTCGCTTTTCCGGCCGGCCGATGATTTGCGTCGCGACGGGCCGAAGGGCTACTCGTAGTGCAGCGCGCTGGCCAAGTCGAGCCGCGCGGCGCGTTCGGCCGGCAGCCAGGCGGCAATCAGCACGATCAGCAACCCAACGCCGATCATCGCCAAGTACCACACCGGGCGAAAGATGAAAGGCACCGGATGGCCGATCGATTGCATCATCGCCATGTGCATGAAGTAGGCGGTGATCAATCCGCCGATGGCCCCGGTGATCAGCCCGGCCAACCCGATGATGCCCGCCTGAGTGAACACGAGCGCGCGCACTTGTCCCCGGGTCATGGCGACGATGCGAAGCATGCCCAACTCGCGGGTTTGCTCCAGCACGTTCATCGTCAGCGTGTTGAACACGCCGATGGCGGCCACGGCGAAGCAAACGACAATCGTGCCCCAAAGGCCGGCCTCGATGCCGCGGATCATGCCGTCGATCATCGTGGCCAAGTCGGCGAACGAATGGAGCACCACGCCGTACTTTTCACAGATGGGCCGCAGTTGGGCCTCGACGGCCGACCGCTGGTTCGGCAGGGCCTTGATGACGAAGGCGTCGATTCCGTCCACATTGAGCAGCCGCTTGGCCGTGCCGCGCTCCATGTAGATGGCCAACCCGCCGACCAGATATTCGTTGCTCAGCGCGGCCACGCGCACCCGCTGCACGCCTTGCCGGGTTTCGACGGGGATTTCGTCGCCAACGCTGATCTTCGCCCGTTGCGCCAGCACGGTGCCGACGATCACCTCGCCCTGGAAAAGCCGCTTCAAGACTTCGTCGGGGTCGGCTCCGCGGAGGTCCAACGTGATCGGCTGATCGGGGCGGAAATCGCGGACAATCACGACCACTTGCTGGCCGGCCGCGTCGGCCTGAAGGAACTTGGCCGAGGTCAGCCGTTCAATCCCTTCGACCCGCGCAAGATCTTCGCCCATTTCATCGGGGATGTTGGCCGATTCGGCGCCGGTCATGTCGGGCATCATCGCGCGGACGAAAAAGTCGCCGACCAGCGTGCGCTCGTACCACTCGCGCGTATCGTTGGTGCTGTCGAGAATGGCGTTGGCCATGCCCAAGCCGGTGCTCGTGGCGATGAACAGCACGCCCACGGTCAGCGACGACCGCACGCGATGGCGGAGGATTTCGCGGTGCGCCAACCGCGCCTTGATTTGAAGGAACGGGGTGAGCAGCCAACTGAGCGACTCGGTGAAGAACGAAAGCACCTCGGGCGTGAGCAGCACGAAGCCGATCATAATCACACCGGCCGCATAAGTGCCCACCTCGATCGGCAGCCAAGCGGCCAATCCGGCGGCGAGAACGGCCGAGCCGACGAAGACCATCACCAGCCCGGCCACCGTCGTACGCCGACTATGGCCGTGAACGTCGGTCTTAAGCACTGGGGCCAAGCCTTCCAGCGGCGAAAGCCTGGCGGCGACGATCGTCGGCACAATGGCCCCCAGGGCAGAGAGCAACAGCCCGAACCCGAAGGCCGATACGATCGGCACCCAGGTGACTTTCATCGGGGGTTGATGCACCTGCATCAAACGGCTGAGGGCTTCGCCCAGTCCGAACGCGCCCAACAGCCCCAGCCCGATCCCCAGCAACGAACCGACGACACCGAACACCAGGCTTTCGCCGAGAACCAATCGGCCCAGTTGCTGCCGCGTGGCGCCGACGCAGCGCATCACAGCCAGTTGTTGGCGCCGCTCGCCGATGCTCATCAGGAATGTGTTGAGAATAATGAACGCCGCCGAAAGCAGGGCGAAGGCCGTGATCCATTGCAGCGCCTGCTGGCTGGCGTTGAGGGTTTCGTCCATGATTTGCGTGCGGACCGCGGGCCGCCGCGCTTGCAACTCGGGCGGCAGCACTGCCGAGAGCCGTTCGATGACGCCCGATTCGTCCGTGTGATCGGCAACGACGATCTGAATCGATTCGATCTGCCCGCGGGCGCGGAAGAACTGCTGGGCGCGGTCGAGCGGCAGGAACATCACCCCGGCCAGCCGCAGGGCGTCGGAGCCTTCCACCTTCAGCAGTCCGACGAGTTCCAGCTCGCGGCCGCCGTCGCGGGTGAGGATGCGGGCGCGATCGCCCAGCTTCAAGCCCAAGCTGCGGGCGAATTGCATTTCCATGGCCATGCCGGCTTCGCGCGGGCGGGGCATGCGGCCTTCGGCGAACTGGTAGGTGCGGATGGCGCCGTCGCGCTGAGGATCGACGCCCAGGGCCAGCAGCTTCACGCGCCCGCGATCGTGGAACAGAATGGTCGGCCGCTGCAAAATCGGCGCGGCGGCCGCCACGCCGGCCACCGCCTCGACGCGTTCCAACGCGCCGGCGTCGAACAGCCCGCCGCCCCGCGGCACTACTTCGAGGGCCGTCTTGCCGGTGACCGTTGAGAACAGTTCGTAGTAGGCGCTCCGCGTCGTCGAGGTGGCGACGATCACCGCCACGACCAAGGCCACGCCCAGCACGATGCTCGTCAGGGTCAGCAAACTGCGCAACGGGCGATGCCGCGCGTGGCGCAGACTGAATTTCCAGAGAACTCTCACTTAGCGTCGCTCCAGCGCGGAATCGTTGTGCACTACGTCTTCGACCAACCCGTCGCCCAAATGAATGACGCGGTCGGCCTGCGCCGCCACGTCGGGATCGTGCGTCACCATCACCATCGTCTGCCGCTGCTCATCGACCAGCTTCCGCAAAATACGAACGACGCGCTGCCCGTTGGCGCTGTCGAGGTTGCCGGTCGGCTCGTCGGCCAGCAGAATGGCCGGCTCGATCACCAGCGCCCGAGCAATCGCCACCCGCTGCTGTTCGCCCCCCGACATTTGGGCGGGCAGGTGCGTGCGCCGGTTGGCCATGCCCACCAGTTCCAACTTCTCCACGGCGCGGCGGAGCGCCTCGGCATGCGAAACGCCGTCGAGTTCCAGCGGCAAGGCGACATTCTCTTCGGCTGAGAGAATCGGCAGCAGGTTGAACGATTGAAAGATGAATCCGATGCGGCGGCGGCGGATGAGCGTGCGCTGGTCGTCGGTGGTGTGCGCCAGATCGTTGCCTTCCAGAAGGATTTCACCCTCGGTCGGCAGATCGACCCCGCCCAACAGATGCAGCAGCGTGCTTTTGCCCGACCCCGATCGCCCCATGATCGCCACGAAGTCGCCGCGGCGAACCCGCAGATCGACCCCGCGCAACGCCTCGACCAGCGATTCGCCCTCGCCGTACGAGCGTTTGACGCCGCGGGCTTCCAATACAATTTCGTTTTCCATTGAGGTGTTTCGTCTGTTGTTGCACCGCGAGGCGCAGGCCGATCAGGCGGCGGGGAACGGTCCACCTTCGCTGCCAGGGCGGTCCTGAACGCGGCGGCCATGCGCGCCTGGAGCTGCGCCGCCCACGGGGGCGGAAGGATTCAACTTCAATCTACCGAAGGGCGGGCGGTTTGCCTATCGGTTGGCGGCCGATTCCCTGCGGTTCGCCGCGGCGCAGCCGTCAAATTACGGAATCTGTATCGATCGCCGGCGACTTGCCGGTCGCGCGAGTCGGGCAACCGACCCGCGCCGGCTCCATCGCGCAAATGACGGCGACGGATGAAGTTGAGCCGCAGCCGCGCCGAGCGCCGCGCAGGTGCTGCCCGATGGGCTGCCGGGCGCAAGTCGCGCAACGCGGGCACGCAGCGGCCGTTTCGGTTAGAGGAACGATTGCAAGACTTCGGGCGGGGCGGGCCCGTAGCTGTGCGGTTCCATCGTACACGAGGCGCGGCCCTGGCTCAGCCCGCGCATCGCGCTGGAATAGCCAAACAGATTCGCCAGCGGGGCCTGCGCCTCGATCACGGTGTTGCGGCCGCGCTGATGGGTTCGTGTGATGATCGCCCGACGCTGCTGCAAGTCGCCCATGATGTCGCCCAAATGTTCCTCGGGCAGAGTGACCTCGATCCGCATGATCGGTTCGAGCAGCACAATGCCGGCCTCGCGCAGCGCCTTGTTGAACGCGTCGCCCGCGGCAAACCGAAACGCCGTTTCGTTCGACTCGGTTTCGTGCGTCTCGCCGCCGAGGATCGTCACGCGGGCCTGCATCAGCGGAAAACCGAGCGACCCGCCGCCTTGGCCCAATTCGCTCAGCACCTCTAGCGCCGCCGCCAGATAGGCCTCGGGCAATCCGTGGTCGGGCGCCACGAGCACGACCACCGGCTTCGCCGCCGGTCCGCCCGGCTCCATGCGAATCCGCAACTTGGCCCACAACTGTTGGCCCGAAAGGTTCCGATGGCACTCGCCCACCACCTCGACGGCGCGTTCGATCGTTTCGCGGTAGCTCACCCGTGGTTTATGCACGCGGACGTTCAGGCGGTAGTCGCGCAGCAAACGGTGCTTAATCACTTCCAGATGCAGTTCGCCCATGCCGCTGATCAACGTTTGCCCGGTCTCGGCGTTCTCTTGGGCGCGGAAGGTGGGATCTTGCCGCTTCATCATCTCCAGCACTTCGGCCAACTTCTTGCGCTCGGCCGACGACTCGGGCTCGATCGCCATCGAGATGACCGTTTCGGGGAACTCAATCGCCTCCAACACGATCGGGTCTTGCGTGGAACAGATCGTGTCGCCGGTCACCGCGCTGCGCAGGCCGATGATGCCCACGATCTCCCCGGCGGCAACCTCCTCGACCTGTTCCCGCCGGTCGGCCTGAATCCGCCACAACTGCGGCACGTTCTCTTTCTTGTCTTTGCCGGCGTTCAACACCCGGCTGTTGGCTTTCAAGCGGCCCGAGTACACGCGAACGTAGTGCAGGTCGCCGTGGCGGTCGGCCTGAATCTTGAACACCAAGCCGCAAAACGGCTCGCTCGGGTCGGGCTTGCGCGACGTTTTGGCGTTCTTCCTCTTCGGGTCCGTGCCTTCCACCGGGGGCACGTCGGCCGGGCCGGGCAGGTAGGCCGCCACGGCGTCGAGCACCGGCTGAACGCCGATGCCGTCGAGCGCCGATCCGCACAAAACCGGCACGATCATGTGATGCAGCGCCGCCTGACGCAACACGCGGACGATCAATGCGTCGGGAACCTCCGCTTCCGTCAGCAGCAGTTCGGTCAACTCGTCGCTGTACAGCGACAACTGATCGAGCAACCGGCCGCGCCATTGGCGCGCGCGGGGCAATTCCTCCGGCGGAATCTCGCCCACCACAATCTGCTCGCCGCGGTTCTCTTTGGGAAACGAAAGCAGCTTCATCGAAACCAAGTCGATGATCCCGCGAAACGCCTCGGGAAAATGCGGAGGACCGCTTCCCAAAGGGATGTTCACCGCCAGCGGGGTGCAATTCAACCGATCGCGGATCTCGTTGTACGTGCCCTCGAAATCCGCGCCCTCGCGGTCCATCTTATTGATGAAGGCGATCCGCGGCACCCGATATTTGTCGGCCTGCCGCCAAACGGTTTCGCTTTGGGCCTCGACCCCTTCGCGAGCCGAGAAAACCACCACGCCGCCATCGAGCACGCGAAGGCTGCGCTCCACTTCGGCCGTGAAATCCACGTGGCCCGGCGTGTCGATCAGATTGATCCGAATCTTTCGTCGCGGCAGCGAGGCCGCCCATGGCGCCTGCACGTCCCATTCGAAACAAACGCACGCCGATTGGATCGTGATGCCGCGCTGCTGCTCCTCCGGGTCGAAGTCGGTCACCGTGGTGCCTTTATCGACCTCGCCCACCCGATGCGTGAAATGCGCATAATAAAGCATCCGCTCGGTTACGGTTGTCTTGCCGGCGTCGATATGGGCAATGATGCCGATGTTGCGTATCGCGGCGATGTCGTAAGGCATGTCGCAAACCCAATCCCGAACTGATCGACACTGCTGCGGCCGCCGGGCCGAGAAAGAACGCCATCCCCCGGAGGCGACAAGCGTCGGGGCGGCCCAAGGAACGAACCGAGGCGCACGGAACGCACCATTTTCCAAGTCGATCGTTCGGTTGGCAATGCCCGCCCCGAAAAAATGCGGCCGACGCCCTCGGCTGATCTCCGACCGGCCGCGCGCCGATAAAGCGATTTCGGGCGGAACAGGAAGAACATGGCCGAGAAGGCGGCCCCAAGCGACCGACACCGCGAACCGTCGAGCTACGACGCCGGTCGCGCCGCCAGCCCCACGGCCGCCAGTAGTCCGGCAGCGACCAACGCGCCCACTTGCCACCGCGAACGCCGCGGCGGGCCGTGCCAGCGATTGACCAGCAGGTGCGTGCCCTTCCGCGACGGCAAAGCCATGCACAGGTGGTGATAGTGCCGGCCTTTGTGCTGCGAGGTTCTTTCCTCCCAGCCTGAAGAAACGCCGCCTGCGCCGGCGGCAACCACGGGAACGGTCAAATCGATCGGCCACGGTGCGGGCCACGGCACGGCGACCTCGCCTTCGTCGTCGGCCTGCGCCACCACCATGGGCGAGCCGCCCGGCTCTTGCTCCACAAGCAAGGCTTGGATTTTGCCCGCTCGGCCGTACTTGCGTTCGAAGGCGGCCAGCCAACGGGCGCGATCGGGCGGCGACAAACGTTCCAGCCGCAGCAACTCGGTTTTTTCGGGCGAGGGCAACGGCGGAATCCGCCCGGTCGCCCGATGACGAAACAACCCGTACACCGCCAGCGCGCCGGCCAGCACGAAACACCCGATTCGAATCATCGCTCATCCCCCGCCACTATGCTTGGTGCAATCGGCCTCTCGACTGCGGCCGCACTTTGGACAACGCCCGGCTTCGCCCGCGGCCGAATCCGCCAGATCCACAACCCGGAAATCACCACGATCAACATGCCCGCGGCCGAAAGGTCGAGCCAAAGGAACGCCCAACGCGGCCCGAAGAACAGATCGCCCTTGTGCAACCGCTCGACCCAATGCGGCCCGGCGCCAAGCGAAACCACCGCTCGCTCGACGGTGGAATAAACCACCTCGGGCGGCGCGACATGTTCGCCCTTGGCCGCGCGAACCTTGACAATCACCCCGAGACCGGGCTGATGCTTCAATTCGATGCGGTCCAACTGCGGCGCCTTACGCCACAGGCGCTCGGCCTGGGCAAGGGCTTCGTCGATCGCCGCGGCATGGTCGCGCCAACCGGCGGCGGACAACGGCTGGGCCGACGCGCGCAAGCCCGTCCCACCCGGCGATGGATCCGCGCGCTCCACCTTGACGCTGCGCAGCCCCAACGAGTCGCGGTGCAACCAAAGGACGCCGCTGACAGCCAACACCACCATCGGCACAGCCGTAGCCAGCCCGAACCATAAATGAACCCGCCGCCAAAAGCGCGCCCCGTGCATGATGAACCCTTACGAAATACCGCCAAACTGAAGCCAAACCGAGGATACACCGCCCACTAATCAATGCCTCTGAGCGAACACGGAGCCGCGGGGCGCAACACTCCGCCGCCAACTCGCCCAGGCCGATGAACCGGCACTGCGCGCGCCGAGAATTTGGCCGGCATGCCGTCTAAGCCGCCCGGCCCCACGGAGTGCATTCCGCGTCTTCAAACCAAGCTGACGCTGCGAGCACCCCCGCGCAGCACAAACCGCCGCCCTTGGCCCGTCAGTCGTCCCCGCCGCCGGTCTTCCCGCGATACTCGTCCCAGTCGGCTTGCTCGCTGAAGCTGAGCACGTTGCCGGCCATGAAAAGCACGTTCATGTGCTGCGGATGCTGTGCGGCCGTGGTATAAACGCCGCGGAGTGGTGCGCTGCGCACCTCGCCCACCTTCCACGGCTCGACCATGTCGCGGGCCAACTGGATTTGCGAACTCTGCACGCGGTCTTCCGGCTTGAGCGTCTTGCCTTCCATCTGCTTCTTCACGTCGATGCCCACCTCGTGGTGCTTGAGGTACCGATCGACGCGCGGCTCGGCCTTCTTCACCTTGGGCTTGCCGGTCTTCGCGTCGATTACTGTTCGTTCCGGCAGGGCGGGCCGGCTGAGCGACCGCCCCTCGAGCTTGTAGCTCGATCCGAACGTCTCCCACAACGGCGTGCGATCCTCTTGCGAGCCGGCATCCGAAGGGCAGCGAAAGATCTCCTCCGAGTTTTCGCAGAACGGCAGCAACGCATACATGGCCGATTGCCGCTTGTCGGTCATGTCGCCCTCGCCCACATGCGGCGGCATCCGCCCGCGATGACTGTCGGCAAACAGATGAACGGCAATCCCGATCTGGTGGAGGTTCGATTGGCATTGGGCGTTTCGGGCGGCCTCGCGGGCCGCCTGCACAGCCGGCAGCAACAGACTGACGAGCGAGCCGATAATCGAGATCACCACCAGCAGCTCGATCAGGCTGAAGCCCCGGCGCGATCGCAACGCGAGAAACACGAGTCTGCGGTTAACCCGACCCATTTTTTGATTCCCCAAAATATAGATATTGAGACTCAGTATCAACGTGATCCAAGTCTATCAGCCGCCGCATTCCCCCGCAACCCCATTTCCCGACTGAACGAAAACCGTGATTGCTAAACATCTATTAGAGTTCGGCTTCTGAATTCATGGAATGTCGGAGGCCCGGCGCAGCGATCCGTCGAATGTCGCGCTAAGCGCCCGGGTCGTTCCGAGGGAAGCCCAAGTTGGGCGGCGAAAAAATTCACGAAAACTCCGTTTTTTCACCCGTCGGGCAGAGGATTCCTGGGCCTCGAAGGACAGTGGCACACCGACAGACCACCGCCCACGGAACGACCATTCTTCGTGGATCTCCCGGCCAGCAATCCGCGTACCTTTCGTTGCGCAGTAACGACGATTTGCCGTCGGCCTGCCGGAGCTCGGCAGATGCCCAACGGCCTGCCGAAGCGAACCCCAACAACCCGACCGGCGCAACTGAAATCCAAATCGGGTTTTCCGAACAAGGTTCGCTCCATCGGCCGGGCCTTGGCTCGCAGCCGCCCAGCACCTGGCCGGAAGAAAATCCTCATTCCGCTTGCTGCCGTTCGCTTCCGCACCGGCGCGCGAATCGACGCGAGTGTCGTGCCGATCGACACGCTAGGCCGTCGCCCGCTCATCTGCCGTCGTGTCCGGCAAACCCCGATCGAGCGCCGCCGATAGCGGTCGCCGTTGCTGCATCAGGCGGTCGCGATCAGTAGAATAGGTGCGGCGATTGAACCGGGCCGGTTCGTTGCCGCAGCCACCGGCGCAGACGGAATCCGCGCGACAACGGCCGAATCATTCCCAACAATGAGCAACGCGGCCGCTCGCAGCCCGTTGAAAAACAAAATGCTTGAACAAGCCCTTGTGGGCAAAATCGTTTGCAACCGCTGCCAAGTGTGCTTGCAAATACTATTTCAACGCGGCCGCTAAGGCAGCGGATCAACCGACTGCGTGTCGCGCCCCAACGACTGCGTTGCGTTCGGCACTTCCATTGAAATGGGATGTGCGACGGCAACGGCAAATGATTGCCAGCACTGCCAAGCGCTGAGCGAGCGCACGGCGGACGATCGCGCCGCTGTTGTTTGTTTGATTCTGTGGTTTGAGTTTCGCGGTTGCGGCGGTCTTTCGGCCGCCGGCCGTTGCCTTCCCACCTCGACGGAGTTCCCGCCATGACGCAGCACTCTCGCCCGTTGGCTTCCTGTGATCGGCGCGCGTTCCTCGGCATCGCCTCGGCTGCCGGAGCGATCTCGATTGTGCCCCGCCACGTGCTCGGCGGTCCCAAGCACGTGCCCCCCAGCGAAAAGATCACTCTGGCGCATATCGGCATGGGCACGCAGAGCTTCAGCGAGTTGGAGGGGCTGCTGGCCGACCCGAACATCCAAATCGTCGCCGTCTGCGACCCCAACACCGATAGCAGCGACTACGTCGAATGGGGCAAGCACAGCATCCGCAGCAGAATCCGCGCGATGTTGGGCGATCCCTCGTGGCGCGAGAACGACTCGGGTTGCCCCGGCGGGCGCGAGGTGGGCCGTCTTGTGGTCGATGCCTACTACGCCCGTCAGCGCGGCGGTGACAAGTTCAAGGCCTGCTCGGCCTACGCCGATTTCCGCGAACTGCTCGAAAAAGAAACGGGCATCGACGCCGTCAAGGTGATGACGCCCGACCACCTGCACGCCACCGTGGCCGTGGCCGCGATGCGCAAGGGCAAGCATGTGATGATGCACAAGCCGTTGGCCAACCGCATGAGCGAGGGCCGACTTGTCGTCCGCGTCGCCAAAGAAACCGGCGTCGCCACGCACCTGCTGGCCTACGGGGCGGCCCCGGGCAACGCCGCCATCGTCGAACAGATCAAGCAGGGCGCGATCGGGCGGCTGCGCGAAATCCATAATTGGACGAATCGGCCCGTCTGGCCGCAATACGACCGCGTCCCCACCGATCGCCCGCCAACGCCCAAAGGCTTCGACTGGGACCTGTGGCTCGGCCCGTGCATGCCGCGGCCTTATCATCCGCACTACACCCACGCCGTCTTCCGCGGCTGGTACGACTTCGGCGGCGGTTCGATCGCCGATATGGGCATTTACAGCCTGTGGCCGGTGTTCGTCGGGCTGGGCTTGGGCGTGCCGCAGTCGGCCGAGGCCTGGGCCTCGCACACCTGCGCGATTGTCGACAACGTCAGCCGCACGGTGCGCAACGATTGGTCGTTCCCGCACGCCTCGACCGTTCGCTTCACCTTCGCTTCCGGCAGTGAAGGGCCGCGGCCCGAGTTGTTTTGGTACGACGGCGGCATGCGCCCGCGCCTGCCCAACGAGGTCGAGGCGGCCGGCGTGGAGCTCGGGCGCGAAGGCATCGCCTTTGTGGGCGAAGGCGGCACGATTGTGGCCGGGTTCAATGGCCAAAGCCCGCAACGAATCGCCGGCGGCAAACGCGAGCCGTTATCGCTCGATCCCCCGTCGCGCCCGGGCGGCGCAGTCGCATCGGACCGGCGCGGGCGACAAGGCTCGTGGATCGAGGCCGTCCGCGGCGGGCCGCCCTCGCCGGGCGAGTTCCCCAATGCGGCCGCCATCACCGACGCTGTGAACCTGGCCGCCGTGGCGCTGCGCGCCGGCCGAAAGGTCGTCTTCGACGGCGAGAAGATGGCGATCACCAATGCGCCCGAGGCCAACCGCTTCCTCGTCCGCGAATATCGCCCCGGTTGGGAACTGGCGTAATTTCGGCACGTGTTCAACGAGTTCGCTCGGGCGCGATGGAATTCAACCATCCGCGACCGAGCGCGGCCCACCAGCGCTTCGCCCCACGGGGCGACCTTGGAGAAACATTCTTGAAATCTCGGTCGGCCGCGATAGCTCGGCTATCGCCGTGCCGTAAGGCACAAGAGGGCGGAAACGTCGGCTCGGTTCGGCTGCGGCGCGGAAAGGCGCACGAGGCCGAAACATTGCGTTCAACTCGACCGCGTGTTGTAAGGCACAAGAGGCAGAGAAGGGATTTCGTGTCGGCCGCCGGCAAGCGCCGCAGGCCAGTGGCGGTCCGTTTTCAACTTGTCAGCGTCCGCTGGTTCTCACGGTTTCTGTTTTCCCGTCTTCTGTCTTCCCGTTCTCACTTTGTCGGATTCCCTTTTTCCCGAACAGTTCTTTTTCGGAGGTTTCGGCCATGATCCGCACGTTGTTGTCCGCTGGTGTGTGTATGGCGCTGCTGTCGTTGTCGGGCGGGCGGCTCACGGCGGCCGAGCCGCAGAAGTTCGCCATCGAGCCGATCGGCAAGGTGCAGAAGGCCGACAATCGCACCCTGATCGTACTCGACGAAAAGTACGCCCCCGGCTTGCTCGGGCTCGACCAATGGTCGCACGTGCAGGTGATTTGGTGGTTCGACAAGAACGACACGCCGCAGAAACGGGCCATGTTGCAGGTTCATCCGCGCGGCGACAAAGCGAACCCGCTGACCGGCGTGTTCGCCTGCCGTGCACCGGTTCGCCCGAACCTGATCGCCTTGAGCTTGTGCAAGATCGTGTCCGTCAAAGACAATGTGGTGGAAGTCGATGCGATCGACGCGTTCGAGGGCACGCCGGTCGTCGATCTGAAGCCGTTCGCGCCGGGGGCCGATTCGGCCTCGGGCGTGCGCGTGCCCGACTGGGCCCGGCCGAAAAAGCAATAGCCGCGCGGCGCGATGTTTCCCTCGTTTCCGTTCGCTTTCTTTTCATTCTTAGCGCACAGGACGAATCCATGAGAGCCCGATTGTTGATCGCGCTGTTGGCAGCGGTGTGCTGCGGTCCTTGGGTCGAGTCGGCCGAGCCGGTCGGACTGAAGTTCGATCTTCACGACGGCTATTTCGTCTCGAACAAGTTCGAGCCGAACGCGGCCGAATCGTATTTGGTCATCAGCACGCAGGAGCAGTTCGATCAGGTGTTCGGCGCCGCGTTCGTGATGGGCGACCGCGCGCACCGCCTGCCCGAGAAGGCCTTCGAGAAGCTGATGGTGCTCGCGGTGGTCAAGCGGGGCCAGGCGATGGTCGAGTATCAGGTGAAGGCGGTCGAAGCGGTCGATGGCGTGGTGCAATTGCACTACAGGGCCGCACGGACGCCGCAAGCCTCGGCCGAGTTCGCCTGCCCGCTGATCGTTTCGATTCCCAGGGGCGATTATCGCGCCGTGCGCTTCATCGAGGGCAAGCAGGCCGTGAAAACGCACGAATTGGGCGGCAACAAACCCTAGCGGCCGGCGGCGCGAAAAGGCCGCAGTCGTTTCACGTCGCCTCCGGCCCCGATGGGCGGGCGACCGGCCCGTCGGGTTGCGGTTGTTTTGGGCCGAAGGGGACGACGCGCGTTTGGGTTTGCCGAATGGGCAGCGTCTGGAACAGCAGCACGATCGGCGAGAGCATCAGCCAAACGACATACGTCCTCAGTTGAATCGTTCGGGTGAGCAGCGGCGAGCGAATCTGTCGCAGGGCGATGCGCCGCGGATAGGGCGTCTTCTTGAAAGCCGCCGCCTTGTACACGGCCCGAAGCTCGGCGAAGCCTGTAAATGGGAATGCGAGCGGATCGCACGGGTCGGCCGCGGCCGTCGCTTCCCGAAACCATGCGATGCCGATCGACACGGCCCCAAACGGCATCGCCGCCGCCAGAAGATGATAGCCCCAGCCGAGCCGCATCGCCACCCAGCCGAAGCCGATGAGGGCCGCCAGGGCTACAAGCTGCGTGAACGACCACCGCCGCGAAACAACCGTTTCTGCAACGCCGTCCGATTCCAGAAGCAGCAGCAACCGCTGAAAGAAGTCCCATTCGGTTTTCGACAAAACGGCCAAGTGGTCGGTGCAGTCGTCGTAGAAAAACCACAGCGCGTTGCTGACGAAACAAACGGCGCTGTCGGGCGAATTGCGGAAGGCGTTGAGCTGCTCGTCGAAAGCGAAGGCCGTAATCTCGTCGTTCGTGTAACGGCGGATCACTTGGGCCAACTCGTCGCGATCTCGGCGATGGACGAGTTTGTTGCTCGTCTCGGGCGGCGTTGTCGGCCCGTCACAGCGGTTCGCTGCCATCGTCCATCCCCGCAACCAATCGCCCAAATCGCAATCCGCCCCTAACACTGTCCTAACCCGGTCCCGGCCGGCATCTGGTCAACATCGGCGATGCAAAGCACAATGCGGTTGCGAAGGCCGATTCGCCCGGCGAACTCAATCGCTTCCATAGAACACGGCCCTGCATCGTTTGTTTCGCACGGTTGATTTTAGTTCAAGGGGGTTGGGAGCAAAACCATGCTGCGATCCGATCGAGTGCCATCGACGGCTTTGGGTTTGGCTTGGCTGGGGCTGATGACGGCCGCGTTGGTTCACGCGGCCGAGCCGCCCGCTGTGCAGCCGCGCCCGCACGGACAACGCGTGGCCGTGCCGATCGAGGCCCTTCGCATCGACGACGGCGACACGCTGAAGATCGTTTGGGCCGAGGGCGACGAGGAGATCGTTCGCGTCCTCGGCATCGACACGCCCGAAACCCGCCACGACGAGCACGATATTCCTTACGATCAGCCGTTCGGCCGCGAAGCGACGGCCTTCGCCCGCGGCGTGTTGGCCATGGCCGAAAAAGTGGAACTGCTTCGGGCGGCCACGGTCGATCCCTACGGCCGAACCTTAGCCTACGTATATGTGAACGGAAAGAACTTCTCGGCGATCATCCTTCGCGCGGGCCTGGCGGCCGAGAGCATTTCGGCCTTCGGCGACAACGGATTTCCGGAACAGGCGGCCGAGTGTTTGCAAGCGGCCAAAGCGGCCGGGCCCGTGCCGTTCGAGCCGCCGCACCAGTTCCGCAAGCGGATGCGGGCCGTGGCCGAGCGGATGCGGGCCGAGGGCCTGCTGCCGCCCAAGCCGCCGACGGAGTAACGCGACGGCATGGTCGGCGCGGCGACGATTCCTTCGGACGGCATTTCAACTTTGCCCCGCGAAAAAGATCGAGCCGGCGTTCCCAAGGGCGTTGATCGTTGCAGAAACGCATTCGGTCAGAAGACCAATCGGTGTTCGCGCGAACCGCGCGCGGTGTGATCGATCTGGTACTCGCGAGACTGGCCGCCATGCGCGACCCGAACCGTGTACTTGCCGAAGAACCCGCGAAAACCCGCTCGGCCCTGTTCATCGGTCGTTCGTTCCACCCGGGTTTTCCATTGGTTGTTGATCAGATCGTCGAGCGCGCGGTAGGCGGCCTTGGGGTTCAAGTCGCCATCGAGCAATCCGCCTTGCGCCTCGTTTTCTCCCTTGACGGCGGTGCCGTCGCCGAGGTTCCACCAGGTGATGCCCGCCATCGTCGGCGCGCTGAACCACAGCCGGTAGTGATCGCGGACAACTTGGGCCTGAAGGGCTTCGCCCTCCGGGCCGGCCGAGGGAATCGTAATCTCGGTGATGTACAGCGGCAGCTTTAGCGCCGCGAAGGCCTCGTAAAGATCGAGCAGTTGTGCGGGGTCGCACTTCGGGCTGGTCAGAAAGGCGTCGAGTGCGGCGCGGCGGAAGAAATGATACTGGAGTCCGATGCCGCGGACGGCCGCGCCTTTCTCGATCAGTCCGCGGATTTGCGCTACATAGGGGTTGCTGTCGAACGGTCGAAAGTTGAACTCCGTCACCTCGTTGATCATCAACGTGGTCGAGGCGGGAAAAAGCGGCGCTGCTTCGGCAAACGCCCAATGCACGTATTCGCGATCGGGCGTGAACAGCGGGTAGGTCTTCGGACAAACCAACGACTCGTTGACCACGTCGAAAATCGGAATGGCGTGACCGTAACGCTCGGCGATCTGGCGGAAGCGCCGGCGATAGAGTTCGCGCAGTTCGTCGGCCTGCTGCGGCAGCCAAGGCGGATTGTAGGCGTGCCACAACAGGGGATGGCCTTTGAGTGTCAGCCCGTGCTTTGCGGCCCAAGGCAGGTAGCGGTCGGGCGGGGGGCGGCGCCAGATGTCGCGCCCGCCCTCGGCGTAGCGCAGTTCGCCGCGGGTCGGTTCCGTCCCCTCCCAATAGAACGGCACGGTGGCGAAGTTGAACAGCCGCAAGAAGGCCTCTTCGTAGCGAAGGTTTTCCTCGGGCGTTTTGAGCTGCCCCAAGACGAAGGCGTTGCAGCCGAAGAGGAACTCGTGGCCGACCTGCCGCAGCTCGACCGCCGCGCCGACGATCGGCCGGCCCGCCGAATCGACAATCGCAATCGTTGCGTCGCCTTTACGGTGCTTTTCGATGTTCTGGTCGATTCGGTCGACCAGTTTCGGGTCGTTCCAGCGACGGGCATAGGCCTCGGGCGCCGCCCCCCAGGCCCACGAACCGAACACCATCGCCACAAGCGGCCCAAGGGCACAGGCAACCAAGATCGGCCGCGGCAAATGGCCGCTTTTCAATGCGGACAGAACGATAGCCATGACACTCCTCCAGATCGGCGGTGTAGAAAACGCTGCGGGCGCGGCCACGGCGCGCGGTTCGTTAATATCGCATGATTGCTGCGATTGCCACCAGAGCGGTCCGGCCAATCGCAGGCTGCGGCCCGGCTACTGTGCTTTCTTCAGCCAGCCTTGCTGTTTCATCCAGTCGGCGGCGCGGTCGGGCCAGCGGTTCACCGGCTGCCCGTTCTCGTGCATTCCGAAACCGTGGCCGCCCGAGCCGTAGATGTGCATTTCGGCGGGAATGCCCTGCGCTCTTAGCGCGCGGAACAGGGCGATGCTGTTTTCGGGCCCGATCCGATCGTCGGCCGCGTGGATGAACAACGTTGGCGGGTTCTCCTTGGCAACGCGGATCTCGGGGGCGAGTTCGTCTTTTTCCACCAGGTAGGCCGGATAGACCAAGATGGCGAAGTCGGGCCGGCAGCTCAGCCGGTCGGCCTCGTCGATCGGTTCGTATTGACGCTGGTCGAAATTGCACGAGGCGGCCGCGGCCAGGTGCCCGCCCGCGGAAAAGCCGAGGATGCCGATCCGCTTCGGGTCGATCTTCCACTGCTCGGCATTCGCGCGAATCAGGCTCATCGCGCGTTGGGCGTCTTGCAGCGGGGCGAGGTGCTTGGGCAGGCCCGCTCGGCGCGGCACGCGGTACTTCATCAACACGCCGGTAACGCCCAGCTCGTTGAGCCAGCGGGCCACTTCGGTGCCCTCGTGGTTGTAGGCCAAGATGTTGTAGCCGCCGCCGGGGCAGATGAGCACGGCCGCGCCGGTATCTTTATCCGCCGGTGGTTTGAAGATGGTGATCGTCGGCTCGGTAACATTGGTGATTCGGATGATTGGTTTCGGCTCGTCTTTGGGCGGTTCCGTTTTTTCGGGGCCGATGTCGCCTTTTTCGCCGGGGGCCTTGCCCGGCCAGAGCCGGAGCACCGGCGGCTCGGGGCGGGCGGGCGCTTCTGCGGCGGTTGTTTCCGCCGCTGCGGCGATCGCGGTTGTTGCCGCAACCGCTACGGCACTCGCGGCCGAGATTGCCGGCGCACTCGGCGCAGCCGCGGCATCGGCGGTTTTCTTGGCGGGTTTCACTTCGAGCCATACTCGGCCCACCGAGCGCACGCCGTGTTCGTTGGTTCGCTCGACGGAGACGACATAAACGCCCGGCTTCTCGTAGCTATGCTTCAATTCGACGTATCCATCCGGGGCGAGCGGTTTCTGATTGCCGTCAGACTTAGTGGTTCGCACCGGCGAGCCGTCGCCGAAGTCCCAGCGTTCTTCGCCGGCTTGCGTGCCGAAGGTCCGCGCCTTGAACGAGATCTCCTGACCGACGTAGTTCTCTAAGCTCGGATGATACACAACGTGAACCGAAGGCGGCAGGCGGTCGCGGTTGTCGCGGTCGATGACGATTACTACCACCACGTCGCAACCGGTGTTGCCTTTTTCGTCGGTAACGCGCAACACTTCGCTGTAGTAGCCTGGGCGAGAATAGGTGCGGCGGACTTTCGGCCCTTGGGCCGTGCCTCCATCGCTGAACTGCCAGTGGTACGAGGCGATTGGCTCGGCCGACCACGAACGGGAGCCATCGAGCTCGACTTCGTCGCCGGAAAGGGTGAAATGATGCGGTCGGGCGACGGCGATGATCTTTGGTGAGAACTCGCGCTGATACGCTTCCCAGACGTAGGCATAGGCCTCTTCGCAACCCCAGCGTCCAGAGGGCTGCTTCGCGTAGATATCGAAGTGCAGATGCGACCAACCGCCGCTGCCGCCCTCTTTGCCCAACAGGCCGATGCGTTGGCCTTGACGGATTCGGTCGCCCGGCTTCAATCCGGGGGCAATCGAGTGCAGGTGGCTATAACGGTAGTACCAACCGCGCTGATCGAGCAAGTACACCACGTCGTAGCGAGGGGCCACCGGCGTACCTTCGTGGCCTGCCAAGCGTTCCGTGCCGACGGAAACGACCAGCCCATCGCTGGCTGATACCACCTCGTCCTGCCCCTCCGAGCCGCCGAAATCGAGGCCCCAATGATAGTAGATTTTCTCCGCCGCCAAGCGTTCGGCGTGATCGACGAACACCGGCTCGTTGGCCATTTGCGAGCTGCTGGCGAGCCACCGTTGCCGAATGGGATAGGTGAACGTGCCTTGGGTGAGCCATGGCGACCGGGCCGGCCAGAGTCGCAGCCGAGCGGCCTTCTCCAGTGCCCAGGGGTCGCGGTTGGCGTTGCGATACAGCGTGCGGGCGACCGGGCAGTCGATTTGAACACCCCCGACTATCTGCGGCAAGCGATAGTTGGCTGACACGAGTCGGGCCTTCTCGCCATTGACCTCGACATCCACACGCGTTTCACGAACCGCATCGCGGATCGGGTCGCGGGTTTCTTCGACGGCCAGCAGTTGGACCTTCGCTTTGGTTCCGTCGGTCAGGACCACCTCGATGGTCTCACCGATGTCGAGATCCACCACACTGCGGATCGGAGCAAGCGCCGCCCCGGCCGGATCGCCCGCCGATACGGGTGCGACCGATGCCGTTAGGACGAAAAATAATGCCGTCAATCCGATTCCACGCCGCGAAACACGTTCGGCCGTCATCTTTTGTTCTCCCATCTTCCTCTTCGATGCTGGAATCCCTGCCATGATTCGTCTTGCCTTTTCCCGCGCCGCCCAGGTCGCCCCAAGCCCCAACTTCAACGCCGTCCGCCTCCGGCGCGAAAGAGGCCGTTTTGCGGCAATCAACGGGCTTTGGGGCCGTCTTTGTCGGGATCGTAGGGCTTGAGCCACTCGGTCAGCGTCCAGAAGTCGTTTGGATCTTTCTTCAATCGCACCTTGGCGTATTTGCCGTTTTCGGCCGTGGCCAACAGCTTCAGGCGTTCGCCGCGGCCGACCGGAACAATCTTGCCGGAAGTTCGCAGCCGGGCGAACGCTTCTCGGTCCGACTTTCGCAGGTCGAGGGCTTGAGTCAGGGTTTCGCGGTCGCGGCACGCAAAACAGGCGGCAACCGTGATGTGGCTATGCTCGATCACCGGATCGGGCACTTTCATCACTTCGGCGCGGCAGCCGAACATGAGCAACGCGACCGATCCGGCCACGGCCACCAATTCGACCACGGCGACCGAACGCCTCGGCATGAAACCGGACGGGAAGCCGGCCATCGCTGCCCTGCGGGGCCGATGTCGCGGCTCAGCGCGGCTGGAGAATTGAGGTAGAATACGCATTATTCACCTAAGCATTCGATGAACCACAACCGAGCTTCAATGGCCGAAGGCGCCGGGGAGCATGGTTATCGTAATGCAGGCACGCTCGCTGGGAACAAGCGGGCCCACGAGGATATTCACGCGATCGCGCCGTTCGAATCGGCGATCGGACCAAGCATCAGCCGCCAGCGCGCGGGCCCGCCGATCAACCCGATCCGCCCGAACTGCCCGATCCGCCCGGTCATTATGCTCCACAACGGCGGCGATTGCCACTGTGGGCCGGTGCTGATCGCGCGGTCGGACCAACGCCGACTCGGTGACCAACCAGATTCAAACCATGATGAAGTACGAGTACGACGTGATTGTGGTCGGCGGAGGGCATGCCGGCATCGAAGCGGCGTTGGCCGCCGCCCGTATCGGCGCTCGAACCGCGCTGTTGACCAGCAACCTCGACACGATCGGGCAAATGAGCTGCAATCCGGCCATCGGCGGCGTGGCTAAAGGGCAGATCGTCCGTGAAATCGACGCGCTGGGCGGGATCATGGGCGAGGCCATCGACGCCACGGCGATCCAGTTCCGCATGCTCAACCAGAGCAAGGGGCCGGCCATGCACGGCCCACGGGCCCAGGCCGACAAGGCCGCGTACCGCCAGTGGGTGAAGCATCGTTGCGAACAGCAGCCCAACCTGAGCTTGCGCCAAGAAACCGTCGAGCGGATTCTTGTCGAGCAGGCGGAGGGCCGACGGCGGACGATCGGTGTGGCCGTCCGCGGCGAGGCCGAATATCGAGCCGCGGCCGTGGTCATCTGTGCGGGCACATTCATGCGGGGGCTGCTGCACGTCGGGCCGGTTCAACAACCGGGCGGGCGGATGGGCGAAGAGGCCGTCGAAGGACTGAGCCGCTCGCTGGCCGAGTGCGGGCTGACCTTGGCCCGATTCAAAACCGGCACGCCCGCCAGGCTCAACGGGAGAACCATCAACTACGACCGCACCGAGCGCCAAGACGGCGATCGGCAGCCGAAGCCCTTCTCATTTCTCACGCCCTCGGTCGATCGCGAGCAGATCCCCTGCTGGATCACCTACACCACGCCTGAAGTGCATGAGTTGATTCGCGCCAATGCCCATCGGGCCCCGATGTTCTCCGGACAGATTCAATCAGTCGGACCGAGATACTGTCCGTCGATCGAGACCAAAGTGTTTCGCTTCGCCGATCGCCCGAGGCATCAGATCTTCCTTGAACCGGAAGGCCGGGAAACCTGCGAGGTTTACGTCAACGGGCTTTCCACCAGCCTGCCGCGCGACATTCAAGATCAGATGATTCGAATGATCCCCGGGCTGGAACGGGCAGAGATTGTCCGCTACGGGTA
>JARKPK010000072.1 GCA_029975295.1 Thermoguttaceae bacterium
CCACGCCGCGGTTCTGTCGCCCTACCCGCGCGATTTCCGCTGGGGGCTGTTCAAGTACACGTCCACCGCCGGCGGCGCGAAACCCGCGACCGACGATCTCGATCGCACCGTGCAGCGCGGCATACCGGGTACGGCGATGCCTTCGTTCGCAAAACTGTCCGACGAGCATCGCGCCGCGCTGATCGAGTACGTCCGCTACCTGAGCATCCGCGGCGAGACGGAGCGCGAGTTGCTCTCATTGGTCGTCGATCAAGACGAACTGATGATTCGCCCCGAAGACCTGGCGGCCGAGACGATCGAGCCGTTGGCCCGCCGTTGGCTCGACGCGGCCGGGCAGGTGGTTGCCGCGCCCAACTTCTTCCACCCCGCCGACGCAGGCTGGAGCGATGCGGCCGGTCGCGGTCGGGAACTTTATGCGAGCCCCGCGGCGCAATGCGCGAAGTGTCATGGACCGCAAGGCCGCGGCGATGGCGAACAGGCCGGCGACCTGTACGACGACTGGAACAAGCCGAAAAAGGGCGTTACGCCCGAGCAAACCCGGCAACTGGCCGCGCGCTTCCGCCTGCCGCTGCAAGCGCTGCGGCCGCGCGATCTGGCACGCGAACCGCTCCACGGCGGCGCGCAGCCGATCGATCTTTATTGGCGCGTGGCCGTGGGCATCAAAGGCACGCCCATGCCGGCCGCCTTGGGTCCCGACGGAAAAACCGGAGCGCTGCGGCCCGACGAAATCCGCGATTTGGTGTGCTATATTCAGTCGTTGTCGCCGCATGGGCGGCGCGCGGCCGACCAATCGCCCAATGCGGCCCCGCCGCACGGCCGAGCAACACCCTAATCGTCCTCAACGGTTTCGTCATGCGCCTTTTTGCACGGCCGAGACTCGCCTTGTTTCTTTCCGCGGCGGCCGTTTGCGCGTTGGGGGCGGCAGCGGCACGGCCAACTCCGGCAGCCGCGCCTCGGCCCGAGGGCCGCGTGTTCGATCTCTCGGGCGCTGTCGAGGTCGAGGGACTTTCCGCCGCGGCCGCGACCGATTTGCAACGGGCCCGCGCCTGCCTGGCCGAGCGACAATGGGACGAAGCCGTCGAAATCCTGCGGCGGCTTTCCGACCAAGGGGCCGAAACGCTTGTGCCGATCGGCCCGCGACGCTTCGTCTCGCTTCGCGAGTTCTGCCAAGTGCAATTGGCCGCGCTGCCGGCCGAGGCGTTGGCCCTTTATCGCCGGCGGGTCGATGATCAGGCGAACCGTTGGTTTGCCGAAGGCGTACGCCGGAGCGATCCGTCGCTGTTGACCCGTGTGGTGGACGAAGCATTCGCGTCGAGTTGGGGCGACAAGGCACTCGATCTGTTGGCGCAACAGGCGTTGGAACGCGGCGACGCGACCTCGGCCCGCTGGTGCTGGCAACGAATCTTGCCGCCGCCCGCGGCCCCGATCGAATCGGCCCCCGCTGCGCCGGCGGCAACCGATTCGGGCGCCGGCCCGCCGGCCTGGGCCGCATGGCCCGCCTTTCCCGACAGTTCGCTCGACGCCGCGGCGATTCGCGCGCGGTTGGTGCTGTGCTCGATTGTCGAAGGGGCGCTCGACCGCGCCCGCAGCGAATGGGCGGAATTGAATCGGCTGCATCCCGCCGCGCGCGGCCGCTGGGCCGGGCAAGAGGCGTGCTATGCCGAAGCGCTGCGCCAGATGCTCGACGAGGCCCCCGGATGGCCGCCGTTGCCCTGCGCCCCCGATTGGCCCACCTTCGGCGGCAACCGGCAACGAAACGGACGGGCCGAACCGCCGCCCGATCCGGCCGGAGCGCGGTGGCGCGTGCGGCTAACCCCGGCCGAGGCCCAAGGGCCCGAGCCGCCCCGTCCGGGGGCCGGCGACGATCGCCCGTTCTTCCCCGTCGCCTGGCGCCAGTTGGTGTTCGTTCACAATGCCGCCCGCGTGACGGCGCTGCGGCTGAGCGATGGCCGACCGGCTTGGGGCGAAGGCGACGGCACGATCTATCGCGACCCATGGGACGACGCGCCGCCCGACCGCCCGTTGCCCGACGAACTGTTCGGCGCGCCCCGCTACACGCTCACCGTGGCCGACGATCGGCTCTTTGCACGGTTGGGCACCCCCCTGACGGCGCGCCCGATGGCCCGCGCCGAAACGCGGCCGGGAAGTCTCGTCTGCCTCGATTTGGCCGCGCAAGGCAGACTGGTGTGGAAGGTTCCCGCCGAACCGGATTGGTCGTTCGAGGGCTCGCCGGTGGTTGCCCAAGGGCGCGTGTTTGCGGCCATGCGCCGGCATGGAGTTCGGGTGCAGGCGCACGCGGCCTGTTTCGATGCCGATACCGGCCGGCTGTTGTGGCGGCGTTTCGTCTGCTCGGCCGAAAGCCCCGGCAAGGGCGTCCTCTACGAGTGCTCGCATCAACTGCTCAGTCTCGATCACAACACGCTCTACTACAACACCAACTTGGGCGCGGTGGCCGCCCTCAACGCCGAGAACGGACGGGTGCGCTGGGCGGCCCTCTATCCCCGCGCCGCCGGCGGCGACGCCCTGCATCCGGTCAGCCACTGGCGCCGCGATCCGTCGCCGTGCCTGATCGATCGCTCGATCGTCTTTGCCGCCCCGGCCGACAGCCCGCACATCCTCGCCTACGACGCCGCCTCGGGGCAATTGCTTTGGCAATCGACCGATCAGCTTGCCGAGGCAACGCACCTGCTGGGCACAGCCGGACCCTGGCTGCTGGCCGGCGGCGCCCGGCTGTTCTGGGTCGCCATCGACGGCCCGCAAGCCGGTCGCCCGCTGCATCGCTGGCCCGAAAGCCCGAAGGGCCCGGGCATCGGACGCGGGCTACAGGCCGGCCCCTGGGTTTTCTTCCCCACACGCGAGGCGATCGAGGTGTTCGAGGCACAATCGGCCCGTCACCGGCGGACGATTCCTTTGGCCCCTCACGGCCTTAAGGGCGGGAACCTGCTGGTGGCCCACGGAACGCTGCTCTTGGCCACAGCCGACGAATTGGTCGCAATGGCGAACACGGCCATCCAGCGCCCCCCAAGCCCGCCGCCGCTATCGATGGCGCAACCGAACGCCATCGACAGTGCCCCTTCGCGCTTTCTGCTCGGCAAAGAAATGGGGGGCTTGGGCAATTAGCGAGACTAGGCCCCCTGACGCGAGCAGCGAGAATGGGCGGCTGAGAACAGGGCATTTGCCCCATCCCGTCCATCTTGAAAGAACTCGACCGCTCCGAACTTGCCCAAACCGCTGGGCGACTCAAGAAAAAAAGCAGTCCGGGCCGACGTGGCCGCCGGCGCCGGACTGTCCCCCCCTCGGAATGCCTCGCCGTATGACTTCGTTGAGTTTCGTCTTGAGTAGCTTGGCGATGCTGCATAGAATCGGCCGCCTTTCGGTCTGAACTTTGGAAAAGTTTGCCGAGCAGGCAAAAACTGCCGATTGTTTCGAATGAAACTCTCGGCCCGACTCTGCCGATCTTTGCGTAGGCGCGACCTCCACTTCTTCCGAATTGCGATCCCGCCGACGCACGCTTCGCGTCTCTCGATCAAGGAAGGTATTTCCGTGAACAGCATCGGACGCTTTTTCGGCTGGCTGACCCATTCGGCCGTCTTCTGGGGCGCGGTGGCCGCCGCCGGATTCTACGCGCTGATCGATTTGGGCCCGCTCGACTATCCCATGGTGCGCCGCTACTGCACCGGCCACTTGGTCGAGTACCTCGAAGTGCTGCTGTTCGCCATCGGCCTGGCGATGCTGGCGCTGAAAACGCTCGATGCCGTCGGGCAACACTGGCGGCTGGCCCAACCTCTGCCCGAACCCGGCGACGAGACCGATATGAAACAGCGCGCCGGCGGCTGGCTGACGCGCTTGGCCGCCCTGCCGGCCCCGTTGGCGAACGACGCCCTGCCGCAACGGCTCCGCCGGGCGATGGAGTTCGTCGCCGCGCGCGGCTCGACCGAAGGACTCGACGACGAACAGAAGTATTGGTCGGAGGCCGAGGCCGCCGCCGCGCACGGCAGCTACGCCCTGTTTCGCGTCATCGTGTGGGCCATCCCCATCCTCGGGTTCCTCGGCACGGTGCTGGGCATCACCGTTGCGCTGAACAGCATCGACCTGGCCGCTCCGGAAAAATCGATGGCCGAAGTGCTCGGCGGCCTGGGCCTGAAGTTCGACACCACGGCATTGGCTTTGGTGCTTTCGATGCTGCTGATGTTTTTGCACTACTTCGTCGAACGATTCGAGAATCGGCTGCGCGATCACGTCGATCGCCTTGCCGCCCGGCTGCTCGCCGAACGGTTCCCCAGCGCGCCGGCCGGACCCGACGGCCAACTGCTCGTCGTCCGCCGCATGGCCGAAACGATGGTGGCGGCCGCCGAACGGTTGGTCGAACGCCAAACCGAGCTCTGGCGCTCGGCGCTCGACGCCGCCGCGGCGCGGTGGACCGAAATGGCCACCACCGCCGGCGCCGCGCTGACCGAATCGGTCGAACGCGGGCTGGGCGAAAGCCTGGCCAAAACGCGCGTCGAAACCGCGGCCTCGCTGGCCGAATTGCAACAAACCGCGGCGCGGCAAGTCGAACTGCTCGAAAACGCGGTGCGCGCCGCCGGCGAAGTGGCCGCGCTGGAGCGGGCGCTGAACGACAACCTTTCGGCCCTGGCCGGCGCCAAACACTTCGAACAAACCCTGACCAGCCTGGCGGCAGCGGTGAACCTGCTTACGGCGCGGCTGAGCGACGCAGTGCCGCCGCAACCGGTCCGGCTCGAACCGTCGCGCAAGGCGGCCCGCGCGGCATGAGCTATCGTCGCTGGAAACAACTCGGCCCCCGCCCGCGCCCCGGTCCACGGGTGGCGCTCTTTCCCTTTTTGGCCGTGTTGATCTGCACAATGGGCGCGCTGGTGCCGCTGCTGCTGGCCATGGCGCGGCAGGCGCGGCTCAGCGCGCAGGCCGAAGCCCAAACCCGCGCCGCCGACAGAGCCACGGAACTCAACGCCCAGCGCGAGGCGGTTCAATGGCGCATCGAGCAACTCCGTTCCGCCCGTCAACAAACCGAAGCCCAATGGGAGAAGGCGCAGCAGTACCTCGGCCACCTCGAAGATCACTCGCGGCGGCTGGAAGAAGAGATTCGGCAACTGCGCCGGCAGCACGAATCGCTGCAACAGCGGCGCCGCGCCGACCAGTCGCAACTCGACCAACTTAGGGCGCAATGCCGGCAGGTGGAAGCCGAGCTGGCCCGCGCCGAAACCGAAGCCGCCCAGCCTCGGCCCGACTCGAAACCCCCGCAACGCAGCTACGCGCTGGTGCCCTATGTCGGCCCGAACCGCACGCAGCGGCGCCCCATCTACTTGGAATGCACGGCCCGAGCGGTGATTGTGCAGCCCGAGGGCATCCGTCTCACCGTGGAAGACTTCGACGGCCCGCTGGGGGCTTCCAACCCGCTGATCAGCGTGGTTCGCGCCGCCCGCGAGCAAATGGTGCTCAGCGGCTCGCTCGACCCCGACCGCGACGGCGAACCCTATCCGCTGCTGATGGTCCGCCCTGACGGCGTGGCCGCCTACCACTATGCCCGGATCGCGCTGAAGCCCTGGGGCCCCGACTTCGGCTACGAACTCATCTCCGCCGATCTGAATTTGGCCTATCCCCCGCCCGACGCCCGGCTCGCCGAGGTGATGCAAACGGCCCTGACACAGGCCCGGCAGGTGCAGGCGCGGCTGATTGCCGCCGCCCCGCGTAGCTACGGCAACGTGCGGCGCAGCCACACGGCACGGGCCGACGACGATCTGGCGCACCTTGCGGGAACAGAGTGGTCCGGTCGGGCAGGCGACGGAGCGGGCCTCGGCGGTGCGCCCGACTATGGCCCCGGCCGGCCTCAAGGCGGCCCGACCGACCCAACGGCACTGGGCCTCGGCGGTGGCCCGGGCAAACACGCCGGCCCCAGCACCGCAGGTCGCGTAGGCAACGCCGGCGCACCCGGCGTTGCGGGCATGATGGCGGTTCCAGTCGCCGCGGGCGGCGGAGGTTTAGCAGGCGTGCCAGGCATGTCGGGTCCCGCCGGCCGAACTGCCGGCCTCGGCGCTTCCACCGAGTTCGGACCTCAGCTTGGCAGCTCCGGTGGTGGCGGCGGCCCGCACGCGATCGCCGCCGGTTCGCCCGCAGCGGCGGCCGGCCTCGACGGCGCAGGCGCGACCGTGGGCGCAAGCCAACCCTCGGCCGCATCGCCGGCAACGATTGGGGCGCCCGGGGCGCCCGGTTCACCCGGTTCCACCGGAAACAATCCATCAACCGCTGCGGGACACAGTGGGGCGGGCCAAGCTCTCGCCGCAGCCGGGCAACGATCGGCTCAGCGGCCAAGCGGCTCGGGCCAACCGGCCTTGGGCGGCCCACCCGGCACGGCCGGCTTGCTTCCCGGCCAATGGCAAGAGAAGCCGCCGGGCGCGAGTTCGGCCGAGGGCGATCACTCCGCGCAGCCCGGCGCAACCGAGCGGCACGCGTCGTCATCGCCGCGCTCGCGGAATCGGCCCGATTGGGCTTTGCCCGAAGCCGGCCCGAAAAGCACGGGCATCGTCCGTCCGATTCGCGTCGAGTTGCACGCCGATCGAATGATCATCGGCCTCGGCGCCGACGCAAAGACCATTGCCTTGCCCGCCCGCACCGCGGCCGTCACCGACGAACTGGTGGCCGCGCTATGGGCCCAGATGGAATCGTGGGGAATTGCCGGCAAGTCGGCCCATTGGCGCCCGGTGCTCGCCGTCGATGTGGCGCCTGGAGCCGACGGCCGATACGCCGACTTGACGCGAATGCTCGAGGGCAGCGGTGTCGGCGTCGAGCGGCGTGCCTCGGCCCGAACCGAAGGCGGCCCGATCCGCTAACGAGGTTCGCCCAAGAAAAGCGGCCGAATGAGCAACCAAGCGGCCCAAAGGCGTGTTGAGCGAGTTCGCAACGACTTCCGTTGTCCGCGATTCCGCCGCGGCGCGGCAATGGTGCTTTCGCGGCCCAGCGACGTTTCGGCGAATGCCGACAAAGACGAACCGGCCGGCTCGATAACCCGGCGACAAAACGAAAACGCTTATGGCCAAAATGCAGAACGAGCACGAAGCGATCAACTCCGACTCCTTCGTCGACATCATCGCCAGCGTGGTCAGCGTGATGCTGATTATGGTGATGCTGATCGGCATGCGCATCCGCAGCGCGTCGCTCGACGAGTTGGTCGGCGCTTGCGCCGACGAAGCGCAGCAGGAACTACAGCGCGCGCAATCCTTGGAAGAGACCACCCGCGGCGAAACGCTCGAAGCCGCCCAACGCATCGCGGAAATCGAGCAATGGGCCCGCGCACGCGCCGCCCATCGCGACACGCTGGCGCTGACGGCCGCGGCCCTGCGGCGTCAATTGGAAGAACACCGCAGCGGCCTGGTGGGCGACGACCGCGAACAGTTCGAGCTGGTCCGCCGGCTCGAAGAGGGCCGAATTCGGCTCACGCGCTTGCGGCAACAGATCGACGGCGCGCAACGCCCGCCGCAAACCGAAGTCGAATCGCTTGCCGTTTTCCCCACGCCGATCAGCCGGCGGGTGGAAGGGCCGGAAAAGCATTTTCAACTCCGCTGGGGGCGGATCGCGCCCGTCCCGCTGCAACAACTCACCCGCGCGGCTGAAGAAGCCGCCCGGCGCAAAGGGCTCGACCGCGACGGCCGACTGAGCGACGCGGTCGGGCCGATCGGCGGTTTCACGATGAAGTACTCGGTGCAGTTGCGGCGCCGCGACGCCGACGGACTGCCCAGCGGCGGGCCGGGCTGGACGGAATCGCGCTGCGAGATCTTTCCCACCTCGGAACTGCTCGGCGAAACCGTTGATGAGGCCCTCGCCCCGGTTTCCGCCTTCCGCGATGAGTTGGCCGCCTGCAAACCCGGCCGCCACACGATCACCCTTTGGGTCTATCCCGACAGTTTCGACGCCTTCCGCAAAGTGCGCGACGAACTCTACCGATTGCGGTTTGCAGTTGCCGTTTGGCCCTTGCCCGAAGACGCGCCGATCGCCGGCTCGTCCGACGGTGATCGCTCCGCCGCTCAATGACCAAGCCCGCGCCCGGCAGCCGCCATCGGGCCGGCTCTGCCGCCGGTCGCACGAGTTCCCGCGCCTTCGCGTCCCTTTGCCTGCATTCGCGGCCGGCCCCCAAACCCTTTGGGCCCATGCACGCAATGGCGGCGGTTCTCGGCCGCCCCGCATAAACCATTCGCGCGCATTCGCGGCCGGAAACATTCAACCTGTGTGCGCGCGTTCGCGGCCGAGGTTGGTCCGCCCGGCAAGCGCCCAAGCCCGCCGGCTCAGCACACGGCGGCGGCTGCGGCCTCGGGAGAATGGCGAGTTTCGGCGGCTGAAGTATCGAGCCGAATCGTGAACGAGACGCCCCAGCGGCCTTGATGATCGGCCGTAACGATCCAATGCGGCAGCACGGCCGTCGATTGATGCACCAATTCGAACCCGCCCTCCGATTGGCTGACGGTTTCGATCGGGAAGGTCCAGAAGCGGGTCGGCCGCGAGCATTGCATGACGACGCTGATTCCCAACCACTGATCGGTCAGGCTCAACTGGGTCTGATCGTCGAGATCGAGCCGAGCGCCCAACTGGCCCAAGCGGCAGCCGTCGGCCCCGGTGAAGAAGCGGTCGTCGGCCCCGGCCGGCAAACCGGCGAAGTTCCACTCGCAGGCGAAATGCAGCGGATGATTCGGCGGAAGGTTTTCGAGCAAATAGGCCACCTCGATCATCGGGCTGCCGGCGTCGAGCGTAATCGCCTTGCTGATCCGCAGCGGCACGCCGCTTGCCGATCCATCGCGGGTGAGTTGCACTTGGATGCGCTGCGGCTTGCGGCGGACGCGGGCTTCGTACGCGCCGCCGACGAAATCGCCGCGCTGCGGCGCGGCCCCGCGGGCCACCGCGTCGAGCGTTGCGTCGGCATCGAAGAACAGGTCGATCAGGCTCTTGCGGCGGTAGGCGTCGTACTGCAATCGCTGGTCGAGACCGGCCTGCTTGAACACCACGCGATCGTGAATGCTGGCGCACGCGCCGTGATCCTGGCGTTCGCCCTGGCGGACTTTGGCATGATAGGCCTCGGCCTGCCGGGTGAAGCTGGCGCCCAGGTTATGCCCGATCGACCGCACATCCAGCTCGGTCAGTTGCCCGCCCATCGACGGTGCGATCAGAGCCAGGAGCTTGTCGTTGCTTAGGCACACCTCTTGCCGGCCATCGAAGTTGTAGTCGTCGGCCGCGGCATCGACCCAAGGGCCGTTCTTCCCCGCCGCGCGGTCGATCAGATTGTCGGCCGTGATCAAATGATGGTAGATCGCATTGCGAAGATGGGGCAGATAGATCCCGCCGAACGCCCCGTGCCACCAACCGCAGTTGCACTGGGCGCGGTAGAGCGAACGCTGGGCCTGTTCCAAATTCCGGTCCACCGCGCCCGACTCCCAACTGTCGTGCAGACGCCGGCTGACCATCATCATTCGCGCATACATTTCGTCGGCTTCGGGATACTTCACCCGAAAATTCCGCCAGAAGCCGCCGCGGACGAACCTCCGCAACGATTGCCAACGCGGATCGTCGTGCATCTGATGCGAGAGGGTTTCGTACTCGACCAACCGTTGCGCCGGCAGGGCCCATTCGGTCATCTCGCGGTAGCTGCAATCGGGAATATACACCTTGCCCGCCGGCGGAACCTGGTCGATCGTTTCGCCGAAGGTCGTCGTATGCAGCCAGTCAGCCTGCGCGCTCAGGGCGTCGAAGAAACGGACCAGCCAGCCGTCTTCGTACACGTGCTTCTTGGTGTTCGGCCAGGTGCCGAACTTCTCGCCGTCGTCGCCGAAAACCGCCACGGCATCGTGATGGCGATGGGAAAGCTCGGCCAAATAGTCGATCGTGGCCTTCGGGTCGGCAAAAGGAATCAGGTATCGCAGCCGTTCGCTTCCGGGAAATACGGAAAGCACTCGGCCTTCGTCTTCGGTGACCATGTAGCCGAACAGCCGCTCGTCTTCGACCCCGGCACATTTGAAATGGAAGTCGTCGAGCACGGTGTACTCGATGCCCGCATCCACAACGTCTGCCGTAAACCCCGATTCCCAAACACGTTCCGGCACCCACATCCCGCGCACATCGGCGCCGAGCCGCTCTTTGAGCCAGTGGCGGTAGGCCGTGATCTGCCCAATGCGGTCGCGCGAGGGGATCATCGCCAAGATCGGCTCGTAGAACGGGCCACCCAGGATTTCGATGCGTCCCAGCCGAACCAGCTCGGCCAATTGATCAACATACTCGGGATGACGCTGATCGAGCCACTCCATTAGCGACCCGCTGGTGTGCAACGCGATCTTCAAATTCGGGTAGCGGGCGAACACGTCGAGAAACGGGCGGTAACTATCAACGTACGCCTGCTCAAACACATGATCGAAGTTGCCTACCGGCTGGTGGTTATGAAGGGCGAGGATCAGTCGGACGGGGTGACGCATGGCGGTGAAAAATGTTGGGGCGGGCTAGAGGATCGAATGAGTATCCGGGAATGAAGGCCGCAACTGTACCGTTATCGTCATCCACGCCGTATTCTATGCAGTTTATCTGGACGGATTATTTTACGGAACCATCAATCCCGCCTGCGCTTGGCCTCGCAAAATATCGCCCGCCCGATCGGAAAAGCCGCTGGACCCGCCAGCGGGGGAAACGATCATCCGGATAAACACCGCCGGCGGGACCAACACCGCCAGGCCGATGGGTTCCTTCTCTCAAGAACCAGCCCCCCCAAACTTCCCTCGAATGGCTCAACGAAGGCGGCGGGCGACCCTGCGGCCGTCTGGGCATCGCCGACAGCGGAACCGCGGCGGCCGGCGAAATCGTCACCACGAACAGAACAGTCTTGCTCAACTTTGCACAGCGGCTTCGGGCCGCAGATAGTTTACCGCTTGCGCCGGTTGAGGCAAGCTGAACGGCCGAAACGATACAGCGGAAAACCGACGGCAGCAATACTTGTCATGGCTGCTTCGCGCATTAGGCCGATCCCGCTCGCTCTTATCCGCATCTTTTGCCGCAAGCGTCTGTTCTGAAATCCTGCCGCCCGACCTTGGGCCGCAGCAAGGCCATCGGCCCAATCGAAAGCCGCGCGCCGCGGTCGCGCATTGCGACACACGCTTGGCCGCAAAGCGCGACTCTTTCCACCGATCGTGTGCGGGCGAGCAAATCGGTTCGCTCGTGGCAAGTTGGGAAGCGCTGGGTGGTTGCGAGAAATATTCTGGTCCGCCGCTTTCGCGGCACGGCATTTGATCTTCGATAAGGGGCCGCGCCTATTCACACACCGGCGCGGGGCAGGAGTGGCAACGATCGAGCGACCGGGCTGCCCGGGGCGGTGGTCGCAAGCGACGGATGGCTAGGCAGTGTTGTTTCGAGACGCTGTGAGCCGCGATCGCAGGTTGGTCGTTGTCGATCGGTGGATGTGGCGGCAAAGCGGGGGCAGAGGATGGGAATCATTCCGATCGAACATTCTCAGAGCATTGAGATCGCGGCCTTTTTGGCGGGTCGAAGCCTTCAAAATCAACTGAAGCGTTGGCAGGCAGGCACGACTCATGGTCGAGTGAAGTTTTCGCCGGCCGCCGGTGAGGTGGGCGTCGAGAAGGCGTTGCGCCACGCACGATTGGTGGTGATCGACGCCACGACGCAACCGAGCTTGGCTGCCGACGTTTTTGCGCGCGCCGTCGAACAGCTCGGCGCATATGCCGTTTCGGTTTACACCGAGGAGATTCACGAAGGCTTGGAGTTCCTCGTACGGCGGCACGGTTCGTGGCTGTTGTTCGGCCCGCTGCACGAAACCCAGTGGCACGAGTTTTTCGCGCGGCTGGGCGCGGTGGCGGGGCGAAAGCATCATACGCGGTTTCCTCATCGGCCGATGCCCAGGCCGTATGAGGGTTCGATCACCTTGGGCGTACAGCCGGTGCGGCTTTATTCGGGCGGTTCGCGCCGCCCCAAGTCGTCGGCCTAAGAGAGAATCGAAAGGGAGGCAGCTTAGATGGAATCGATGTCCAAGCGATTACGCCTGTTGAGCGACGACGAGCTTTTGGCTCTGTCGGAAGCGATCGATGTCGAGTTGGAGCGCCGGCTGGACTTTGCCGACGAGATTCCCGATTCGGCCCGTCGCCGCGCCGTTTTGCGGCAGCAGAGTTATCGTCGCGCAGTCGGTTCGCATGCGCCGCCGGTTTCGGCGACCGGTTTGGGCAAGCACCGCCGCCGTGCGGCGTGACGCCCAAACGCGTTGGTCCGGCGCGCCGTTGCCAACGGCCGCCGGCGGGCGAACGACGGGGGAACAGGAACGGTCGAGTTGCTCGGGGCAGCGAGCGGAGCGGATTTGCGGTTCTCGGCAGAAGCACAAGGCCTTTGGTTCACATTGCGTCGTGTTGCCGGGAATGAGCAACCGCCGACCGCGCGGCAGCGCGCCGGGCGCTGGGCTTTCGGTGGGAGCGTTGAGCACGTTTTGATTGATCCACGCAAGCTGTGCAAGGTGCAGTACCCGGGCTTTCCGAAGAAGTGGCAACACGTCTTTCGGCCAACTCAATCTGGGCAGCTTTGTTGGGGATCAATAGTCAGGGGTTCGTGAAATGAAGACGACTAAGCAGCCGACTCGTTCGAAGAAGCCGGTGCATTTGCGGATCTATCGCGGCAGCGAAGAGCCCGAGCCGCGAAACGAAGACGTACTGCGCTTCGAGCAACGAGAGGAGCCGATCGTCTTCTCGATCGAGGATTACTGGGCCGGGCGGAATCGGGCGTCGCGATTGTCGGCCCGAGTCGCCGCCTGACCGCAGGGAACGGCTGATCTCGGGGCAATGCCGCAGATCGGCCGATGCCGCGATCGGCGCAGCCGGCGCGGCCGCGCTAGTGTGAAGACGGGGGGCGGTTGAAGACGACCTGCGGCAGGTCGTCCGCCGCCGTGGAGTTGCGTTCATTCCTTCCAACAACAACTAAGGCAGCGTTAGAAACATCCTACCATGAGTACCACATCTTGGCGTCGGACGGCCATCTTGAACTTCTGCGGATTCCTGATGATGTCGTGCCTTGCCGCGGTGCAGGCCTGGGGGGCCGGCGGTTCCCGATCGCCGGTTGCCGGTGTTCCGGGGCACTGGATCAACTCGGGGATGACCGACGACCCGGTCGAGCAGTTCGTCGTCCGAAAGAGCGCACCTGCCTCGGCCCAGCCTGCGGCGCCCTCGACCGTCGAGCCTGCCGCGCCGCCTGAAGCCGAAACGACGGTTGCAGAGCGTCCCGCGGTTCGAGCGACGGCGGCGTGGAGCTCCATAATTCCCGCTGGTGTCGTTTGGACGGCGGCGGGCGTTTGCGGGGCGTGTTTGATTGGCTTGATCGGCTGGCAGTGGGTTCGATCGCGTCGGCGGGCCGACGTGCCCGAGGTGGCCGTTTTGAGCTTGGCCGCGTTTCAGGCGACGAGCAAGTCGGTGCCGCAGTCGGCGCAGCCGATGAACCGCCGCAAGGCCGCGTAAAGAGAAAATGCGCCATTGTGCCGCAGGCAGCGACGACGGATCGGTTGCCCGCGGCGAGGGCCGTTGCGAAATTGCAAGTGTATTGTTTGGGGCAGATTGATGCGCCCGCGAGGCGCGGATGACGACGGGCGGGGCCGACCAATCGGCCCATGGACCAATGTTTTGATGATGGGACGCCGTCGCGGGCGAATTGTTTTCGAGGACTCCCCAGCCCAAGAATATCAGGTGCGGATGTGAACACCCCAAACGATGAAAAGAACGTGGAACTGACGCTGCACGAAGAGCCGCAACACAAGCCGACCACCGTCGTCACGCTCGACGAATTGCGCCGGCGCCAGTTGCGCGAGGCGAAGAAGGAAGCATTAATTTGGCGGCGCGGCAGTCCACGCGTCGAGCGGCTTAAGCAAAACCGCCGAGAAACATAGGCGGCTTGAGCAGGCAAAGCCCCACACAAGCGGCTGCTGCGTTGGCAGCCGCTTTTCTTATTGCGCAGAAGCTCATCCTTGGGCAGAAACGGCAAGGCGGTCGAGTCGCAGAAGGCGCGACGTTTCTCGGCAGTCGGCGTCCGTCGGCCCGGTTGCACTGTTTGGCTTTGGGGCCCTATACTCAGCGGGCATCGCGGATCGCGGACAGTGCATTGCTTTCCGCAACGCAGGAGCATTGAGGCTCGGGCCATGCGTTGGATTCTTGCGGCGGCTCTGTTCTACCCGTCGCTGCTCACTTGGGTCTATTTCGTCGCGTTGGCCGACCAGCCGTCCGCTCTACAACAGGGCGCCTATGGGCTGGGCAAGGCCATTCAGTTCGCTTTGCCGCTGCTCGTGTTCGTTTGGCCCGGTCTGCAGCAATGGCGGGCCGCAAGCAACAGCCATCCGATGAGGCCGGCAACTGCACTGCATTGGGGCTTGGGCTTCGGGCTAGCGGCCGCGGGACTCATCTGGACGGGCGCGGTCGGTTGGTTCATTCCATCGGGGCTGATGCTCGACGCCGTTGAACCGTTGCGGGCGAAGCTGGCCGGTTTTCAGCTCGATTCGCCGGGGCGGTTTCTCGTGATGGCGGTGTTCTATTCGCTCGTTCACTCGGGCCTGGAAGAATACTACTGGCGCTGGTTCGTCTTCGCCGCGATCAACGGCGCGCTGAACGTTCGGCCGCAACGGGAGACAATCGCCGCGGCCTGCGCGGTGGCGTGCTCTTCGATCGCCTTCGCACTGCATCATGTGATCGTGCTGGCGCAGTACTTCGGATGGGCATCGCCGCTGACGTGGTGTTTTTCGGCGGCCACGGCCATCGGCGGCGGCTTTTGGGCCTGGCTCTATCACCGATGCGGCCGACTGCTCGCGCCGTGGATCAGCCACGCATTGATCGATGCCGCGCTGTTCGCCGTCGGCTACCGACTGGTGTTCGGAGGATGATTGAAGACGGCCGCGGCGGCAGTCTTCGCTTCAGACGGCGACGTTCGCGGGTTCGCGCTGCGCGTTGTCGTCGGCGGGGTCATCCGTCGCGGCAAGGTCTTGGGCCGTCGGCTCGGCATCGGCACTCGAAGAAAGAGACGGGTGCTCGCCCAACTGCTCAGCCGGCACTGATTGCCGGTTGAAGACCGAGTCGGGAGGCGGTGCTTCGTCGGACTTTTGGGCCGACGGCGATTCCTCGGGCTGTTGGGCCGTCGACTGTGCGTCGGGCGGCAACGTGGCGGCTTCACTTGTCCGGCCGCGATGACCGGCCATTTCGCCGCTGGCGGCAACCCAAATCTCGGCCAGTCCCGGCGGGCCATAGCCGAGCACGACGGCCGCCGTGAAGCCGAGAATGATGTTCAGAACGATCACCACCAAGATCAGCAGCATTTGCGATGGGATTCCGCAAGGTTCGGCGCAGTCGGTCCTTCGGCCGACGGGTTGCTTGGCACAGGCGACGCCGGCCGGCGCGCCGACATGGCGTCGCGCTGCCAAGGGAACTGCCGCCAATAAAACATAGATTGCCCTTCGGCCCCTGAGGACGACGACGCGGCCGAACGCAGAGGGGTCTTGGCGCCTTTGGCCCACAAGTCGGGCGATGTTTCCGTGCAATGGGCCGCTACGTCCGCGATAATCGGCACAATCCGAACCCATCGAGAGGCCGAAGAAGAGCGGCAAAAACGTGCAACGGCCTATCGCTGCGGCGGCCCGGGAACATTCAGGGCGTCCCAGGGCGGTTCCACGCTGTCGGCCGCCTCCGACGAGCCCAGCGCGTGCCAGTTGTAGGCCTGATGCAGCGCGCGGCACACCTCCATCACCAGCCGCGGCAACGAAAGCGGCTTGGGCAGCACGGAGTCGGCCTGGGCCTGGCGCGCTTGTTCGATGAGCGTGTCATCGAGTCGGGCCGACATCAAGATGCAGGGCAGCAACGCGCGCAACTGCTTCACCCGCCGGATCGTCTCCAACCCGGTGAGCTTGGGCATGTGCATATCGAGCAGAACCACATGAACCGTCTCGCGCTGAACAATGCGAATCGCCTCTTCGCCATCGCCGGCCAGCACGGCCTGAAAACCGCGCGGCTCGAGCACATCGCGCACGGTCTCCCGCAAATTCACGTCGTCGTCGGTCACCAGTAACCGCGGAGCCTCGACCCACATCGGCCGGACCTCCCTCGATGCGTCGCAGTTGCCGACAGAACGGCGACCGGCCAATTCACCGATCGCCACTTCGACCAAACGGCATGAGCTGCCGCTGCCCAATTCTATCTCCCTCTTGCCTGCAAGTCCGATACCAATTTCGTTGGAGCAACGGGCGGCCGCCTTGTTTTCAGAGGAATCTAAAACAACTAACTCTTTGATCAGTAACGCCTTGTAACACGAAGTTCCCTGGTAAGCCAACTCGGTCGGTCGGCTCGGACGGCCGCCACGAGCCGACAGATCGGGCAGGCGGCATCGAACTTGCGGCAACAATGGCAGCCGGGGTTGCTCGGCGCGGGCATGGGTCGGCCCCGGGCGGCAAGGCGGTTCGGCAGAGGAACTTCGGCGGAGCTGGCCTGTTCAATTCCATGGAGGCGTTATCGATCTCCCCGGTGAATCTCGCTTTGCAAAGAGCAGTTGCTGCCGGTCGGTGCGGCAATGCCGCGGTCGTGTTCCCCGCAGAGTCCGACAAGATTCCATCCCCGAAATCATGTCGGTGGAATCGCGGACAGATCAGGGATCAGGCCGTTCACGTTGCAGAAGAGTTGCCCGCCGGGGCCAGATTCAGAAAGAGACTGCGAAAGAATGGATCGCGGCCCAAGCGGCCGAAATGCGCATGTGGGTTCCGCTATTTCGATCGTAGCCATTTGCTGTGTTCTCGGGTGTTGTGTGGCGTTGGACGGGCGCTGATGAAGTTGGGCGCAGCTCGGGCGGCGGCCGGTTGGTTGCAGTTCTTTGAAAACAGAGTTGCGGCAGAGCGCGTGCGCCGGCGGAATGGGCGCGGATCGTCGGCGATGGTCTGCGCCAAGCGGCGGCCAGTGGCGGAGATCGACTGCGCGGGCGAGCGCCGGCTGAGATTGGTTTACGCTTGAGGGAATGGACCGGGGCAACGCGACGCGGTCCGACGGATCGCTTGTGGCGACCGTGCCGTTTGTCGGTTGGTGCGTTTCGATTTCGATGGAGGATCTCGCCGATGGTTTGTCACCGGCTTGGTCCGCCAAGCGGCTCGACCGATGGGGAGTGGTTTTTCGCAGTGGTCCGGCGTAAACTGAACGAAGCTTAGACGAACCCCTGTTTCGGCGCATCCCTCCGTTCGGCCGACGCCGAGCCGAAAACAGCGAGGCCGCCCATTGCCTGCCCTGCGGGCGGGCCAGTCCGGCATCACGAGGTAACCGGTGGTTGTCAGCGAGTCATCCGCGCGGCGCTACGCGTTGGATCCCGACGTGCGACTGATGCTCGAAGTTCGCGAAGGCAGCGCGGCTGCTTTCGAGGAGCTGGTTGCGCGCTACCAAGACCGCCTGGTTACGGTGTTGGAACATGTGGTGGGCGACCGCGATCAGGCCGAAGACCTGGCCCAAGACGTTTTTCTGCGGATGTACCGCGCCCGAAAAAGTTACCAACCAACGGCGAAGTTCGCCACCTGGCTGTTCACCATTGCCAACAACTTGGCGCTCAACGCCGTGCGGAGCCGGGCGCGGCGGCGCGAGCATCAGGTGCCGCTGCGCGACAGTGGGCCGATGGCCGTCGCCTCGCCCGGGCAAGGGATTGTGGCCAGCAGCGGCTTCATGCCGGCCAAGCGGATCGACAAAGCGGAAATGCGGCAAGTGGTCCGCCGTGCGATGGAGAACCTTAACGAGCGGCAGCGCCTGGCCGTGCTGCTCAACAAGTTCGAGGGGATGAGCTACATCGACATCGCTCAGACGCTCGGGCTGACCGCGCCGGCGGTCAAGTCGCTGCTGGCTCGCGCGCGGAGCAATCTGCGTGAAATGCTCGAACCGTACCTGATGCAAGGCCGGGCCCCCTCGTCGGCGGTGGAATCGCCGGATGCGGTGGAGGCCTCCGCGGAAGACTCCCAGGCGGCCGTCGAGCCGATAAAGAAGAACAACGAACCCGAGAAGAACGAAACGGAAAAGAAGAATACGACCTGAACCCGTCGATGACATTTTGGGACATCGGCGACGGCGGAAAGGCCGCCGGCCGGTCGCGTGTGCGATCGAGCGGTGCATGGGTTTCAGTCGTTGGCCCGTCCCCCCGGGGCGGCGTGGTGAAGCAATGTCGGAACCGGTGATTGATCGCGAGCAATTGCACGAGGAGCTGACGGCTTACCTCGACGGCGAACTCGATACCGAGTCGAGCCGCCGCATCGAAGAGCTGATGGCTCGCGATCCGCGCGTCCGCGAGATGATGGCCGAGTTGGACGGCGCCTGGAGACTGCTCGACACGCTCGATTCGGCCGTGGTGGACGACCGTTTTACGCGCACCACGCTCGAGATGGCCGCCCAAGCCGCGGCCGAAGAGCTGAAAACCGACGAATCGACCCAACCAAGGCGCCGCCGAATGGCGCTGCTGGGGCTGGTCGGCGGGCTGTTGGCGGCCGCCGGAATGGGCTTGGTGGCGGCCGCGATGATTCGGCCCGATCCCGACCGCGAGCTGCTCGAACAGCTTCCGGTGATCGAGAACCTCGACTACTACGCCGCCGTGGACGACGTTGAGTTCCTGCGGCTGCTCTTGGAAGCCGACTTGTTCACCGACGAGGAGCATGATTCGCCATGAACGCCTCGCGCGTTTCTGCTGCCGCATGCGACGGGCGAGCCGGCCTGAGGGCCGCGCCGGCGGCGGGGCGGCGCGCTCTGGTGTGGGCCTTCGCGGTTGTTGCGTTATGGGTTTCGGCCGGGGCCGACGACGGCCTGGAGCAGCGGCGCGCGCGGGTGGCCGCAATGAGCCCCGAGGAGAAGGCGGCGCTGCAAGTGCGTTGGGATCGCTACCAGCGGCTCGCGCCCGCCGAGCGTCAACGGATTGCGCGGTTGCACGAGGCGATTCAAGCCGATCCGCAGGCCGAGCGGTTGCGCGGCGTAATGCGGCGCTATGTGGAGTGGCTGGGCAAGCAGCCGCCCTATGTCCGCGCGCAGTTGGTCGAAATGCCCGTCGCCGAGCGGGTTCGCGCTTTGCGCAAGCTGGCGGCCGACGTTTCGCCGGAAGATCGCCGCAAGGCCGTCGAATGGCTCGATCAGCAAGTGGCGGCCTTAGAGTCGAAGGCGTCGCAGGCCATCCCCGGCGATCGCCGCCAGTTCCTCGCGCGGATGCCCGCCGAGCAACGGCGACGCTTCTGGGTGTTGATGCTGTTGGAGCGATCGCGGCAGGGCGACTTGGCGAAGATCTTTCCGATTGATCCGGCGGCGTTGGCCGAGTTGCGCGGGCGGCTGTCGCACGAAGGCCGCCGCCGGCTGGAAAACGAAACGCCCGAAGACCAGATGGAAATCGTCTTCCACTGGATCCGCAACGAATTCGGGTGGCAGTGGGGCCGCGGGCGGGGCTTGCCGGAGGTGGACGAAGACCGCCTGATCGAGTTCTTCGAGAAGGAAGTGACGCCGGAACAGCGCGACTACCTGTTGAATCTTTCCGGCGAAGAAATGCAGCGCGAGTTGCGGAAGATGTATTTCGCGCGGATGCGGCCGTCGGGCCCGATGTTCGGCCCCGATCAGTCGGGCCACGGCAAGCGGCCGCCGGGCGCGCCGCGGGGCGACGGCCCGCCACGCGGTGAGGGTCCGCCGCAGCGACCGGGCGAAGGTCCACGACCAAGCGAAGGTCCGCCGCGGGGCGACGCTCGCGGCGAGGGACGCGGCAGCAGTGGCGAATCGAGGCCGGAAGTCCGAGGCGGCCCGTCTTGGCCCGCAGTCCGACCGGAGGGCCCGGCCGCGCCTGCGATCGCCCCGCCGCCATTCACTCCGATGGCGCCGCCCGAAAAGCCCAAGAACGGCCGGTCCGATCCCGCCCGTCCGTCGCCGGAACGGGGGGAAAGCCCCTCGGCCGATCGTACCCCCTTCCCCCGGCGCTGATCGGTTGCCGCGGAAACCGCCCGCGCCGCGGGTGGGCTCTCGTTGGCCCATCGCAGCACGGGCCAATCGCCGTTCGTTCCCATGGCCGTCCAAGCGCGTCGCGGCCGCGCGCCGGTTGTGGCCCATGCCGATCAGTCGCCGAAAGCCCCCAATCGCCCCCGGGCGGGCGGTTCCACTTGGGGTTTGCCGCCGCGTATTCCGAGTTCGAAAAAGCTGACAGGCGCATAAGCGGAACGTACAATTGAACATGGCTTCGGGAAAGAGGCCTCTTCGTCGGTCGGACCACCGGAACAGCCCGCGGGCCATCGAACACCGTGACGCCCATTCTCTTTCATATTGCCTGTACGACTTGCAAGGCCCGGCTCGCGGTGCGCGATGCCGCGGCGATCGGTGAGATTCTCGAGTGCCCGAAGTGCGGGAGCTTCGTCGAGATTGTTCCGCCGCCCGACTGGACGCCGCCGTCCGCACCGGCCCGTTCGGCACCGGCGGCTGCTCCAACTTCGGCAACATCATCGGTAGCGACGACAACATCGTCTCAATCATCTCCAAGCTCGCCGGCCGGCGCGACGGGCCAACGATTGCCGCCGACTGGGGCAAACGCCTTGCCGTCGGGTTCGCCGAAGTCGGCCTCGCCGGCCACCGTGCCGCCAAGCATGCCGGCGACGTCGCACGCGCCGCCCGTTCAGCCGCCGCCAGCACGGTTGATGCCGGCCAGTCCGCCGATAGTCGCACCACCAGCGCCGAGTAAAACAACCGCCGCTGGTGCGTTGGCTTCCGCGGCCACGGCAATGGGGGCCGCAAATCCGGCGTCGGTCGGGCTTGCCGGTGGCGCTCAGGCTGCGGCCGCTTTGCCACCGTCGGCGCCGCCACCAGTGCCGCCATCAGCGCCGCGATCAGCATCACCATCGCCGCCGCCGGCAACGCCGCCCGTGGTTGCGCCACCCGGGCCCTCGTCAGTCGTATCGGGCCAGCCGACGGCTGCGGCGGCCGTTGCTTCTGCTCCGTCGGTTGCGCCGCCGCGCGCCGATGCGGCCACGATCGGCGCCGCCGGCGACGCCGGGGCCCAATCTGCGGCGGTTGGAACGGGAGCGTCGTGGTTCGCGCTGCGTTTCAGCGCAACGTGGAGCCGAGCGGTCGAGTCGCTCGCGCGCCTTTCGTCGATTCATTGGGCGCTGATTGCCGGCGCGGTGGCCGTACTCGGTGTGGCGATGGGCATGGCGTTTTTGCGATCAGCGGGCCATTCCGAGAACGAACCGCCGCCCGCGCATGCCTCGGCGACCGATGCGAGCGCTCCCGCCGATCCCTCAGCCGTTCCGGTCGCATCGACGAACACTGCCGCCGCCGGCGCTAAGACCTTGGGACCGGATCTGCGCTACGTTCCGCCGGGCGCGGTTGTGGTGGCGTCGTTCCGCCCCGGTGTGGGGCTGGAAGAATGGATCGCCCGACCGCCGGCCGACCTGTGGGCCGACCCCTGGCGCGATGTGTGCGAGGCAGCGGTAAAAGGCCTGGGCCTGAAATGGGATTCGATCGCGAGGATGACGTTTGCGTCCACCGCGGCCGACGCCGGCTCGTGGCCGGCGCGCAGTGTGGTGCTGATCGAGTTGGCCGAGGGCCAAAACGCCGCGGCCCTCGAATCGGTCGGCCGTCCTTCGCCGCTGCGGTTAGGCTCGACAACGTGCCGCGAGGCCGTCAGTGCCGCGTGGCCGCACCCGATGGCCGTCATCGGCCCTCAGTCGCTGGTCACCGGGGGCGCCGAAGCAATGACGCTGCTTTCCACCGGCGGCAGCGAGTCGGCCCCGTGGGCTCCGTGGTTCCGCGGCGACGCAGCGGGCAAGGCCGTGCTGGCGTTTCTCGACCTCGACGCTCAGCGGCAGGCCAAACGCCCCACGCCGCAACGCCTGCTCGACCTTTGGCCCGAGGGCAAGCAACCCTGGCATGCGCTTTGGGACGCACCGCTCGAATTCTATTTGGCCGTCGAAGGCGCCGCGCGAGTGCGAATGGCCTTGCGCTACGCGACCGAGAGCGAAGCCGAACGCGCGGCCGCCGCGGCGATCGAGTTGCAGCGGGCGACCGAAACCGCCGCGGCGCGGCTGCTGGCCTCGATTGACCAACGGGTGAAAGACGGTGCGCTGAAGTCGGACGCGGCCCAAGCCTACACGTCGCTGGTCGAACAGGCCCGTCGAGTCGCGGCCGAGGCCCAAATCGAGCGGCGCGAAACCCAGGTGTGCGCGACAGCTCCACTGAACGCCCCGCCGGGCGCGTTGGCTGCGGCGTTGGGCGCGGCCGCCGAGGCGATGGCCGACGATCATCATGCCGCGGCGCAACAGGCCGACCAGAAGGTGCTCGGCGCGCTTTCAGCAGCGCTGGCCGCCTACGAAAAGGCAGAGAAGACGGCCGTTTCGGGCGCGCTGGGCGGAACCCTTCTGCCGCCCGAAACCCGCTTGAGTTGGCTGGCGGGCATCTTGCCGCAGATGGGCCATGCCGACTGGCGGAGCCGGCTCGAACCCGGGCTGGCCTGGAACAGCCCGCACAACAAGCCCATCGCCGCCCGGGAACTGCCCGAGGCGGTCAATCCGCTGCTCGGGCCCGGCGTCACGGCGGCCGGCTTCCCCGTGACGCATTATGTCGGGCTGGCCGGCGTGGGCGACGACGCCGCCCTGCTGCCGAAGGATTCGCCGCGGGCGGGCATGTTCGGCTACAACCGCTCGACGCGCATCGAAGACATCCGCGACGGAGCCTCGAACACCATCGCTTTGGTCGGAGTGCGCGAAGATCTGGGCCCCTGGGCGGCCGGCGGGCGAGGCACGGTTCGGGCATTGACGCAGCGGCCCTACGTCAACGGGCCCGATGGATTCGGCAGCGGCTTGCCGCACGGAATGTCGGTGGCAATGGCCGACGGTTCGGTTCGCTTTCTTTCGGCCGATGTCGATCCGAAGATCGTGGAACAACTGGCAACGATCAACGGCGGCGAGCCGGTCACGGCCGAAGTATGGCAGCCGCGGCCGACCAAGGCGCCGCCGATGCCCGCCGCTGCGGCCGAGCAACCGGCCGCGCCAACGCCGCCCAAGCCGTCGGAGCCGGTGATCGAGCTTCAGCCCGACGCCGTGCCGCGATTGCCCGACGCGGTTTCGCGGCTCACCCGCGCAGTGGTCGATCAGCGGCTGTCGTTGCGGGTCGAACGTTTGGAGTGGGAGCAGATCAGCCTGTTGCGCGCCGTCGAACTGTTGTCGCAGATGTCGGCGGCGCCGATTTCCCTCGATCCAGCGGCCTTGGAAGCCCGTTCGCTCACGCCGTTCGAGCCGATCCGCCTAACCGTGACAAAGAAGACTCTGGGCGAAGCGATCGACGCGGCAGCCGAGCAATGCCGCCTGTCGGCGGTGCGCGGCGACCACGGGGTATGGATCACCCTGCCCGACGACCAGCGCCGCGTCCTCCGCGATTGGGAGCATTCCGTCGCCGATCTGACCGGCGCGATCGACCTGCCCAAACTGATCGAACGCTTCGTCGCGCCCGAATCGTGGGAAAAGCAAGGCGGCCGCGGCACGCTGCGGTTCGACGCCGGCACGCTGCGGGCGCGGCAGACGGCCGACGTTTGGCGGCAAACGATCGTCTTCGTCGAGCGGCTTCGCGCCGCCCGCGGCCGACCGCTGAAAACCGACATCGATCCGCAATCGCTCGCCCTGCAAACCCGCCGCCAACGCGCCGCCGAGGCATTGCAGCGGCCCGTAACGGCCAACTTCCGCGAAACACCGTTGGCCGAGATCGTGGCTTACTTGGAAGACGCCACGCAAACCGCGCTGCTGCTCGACGGCCCGGCCTTGGCCGAGGCGGGGCGCGGGCCGGCCGACTTGGCCTCGCTGGCCGTGGCGAAGGCGCCGCTGTCCGACGCGCTCGACGCCCTGCTCCGTCCGCTCGGCCTGGCCAGCGTCGCCATCGACGCCGACGTGATGCAGATTTCGACGCCGCGGGCGCTGGCCGCCCGCATGCACATCGAGTTCTATCGCGTCAATCGCCCGTTGAACCGGCCCGACGAACTCGGTCAACTGCTCGGGCGAATCAAACGCGAGGCCGCGCCCACCACCTGGAGCGAAATGGGCGGAACGGCGGCCCTCTACTTCGATCAGCCGTCGGGCTGCTTCATCGTGCTGCAATCGGCGGCGGCGCACGCGACGATCGAACGCATTCTCGCCGAGTGATTGGGCCACTCCACCGGTGTTGCCCCGCGAGGCAAACTCGGCGGCGGTTGCACGTTGCACGGTGATTTCGGCACAGCGCAGCGGGCCGAACACAAACGGCCCTGTCGGCCGCATACGCCCCGCGCCGACCGCCCCGTCGCCCACCGAGGAAAAACACCTGCGGCAACCGCGCCGGCCGATCGATGCTCAAGCCGATGCTCAAGCCGATGACGAGGCCGACGATGACGACGGGCCGCCAAGGCGGCGGATTACGGTGAACTCGTCGATCGTGATCCAACTCAGTTCGCCGTCGGGCTTGGCCAGCACAATCACGTCGCTAAACACCTTGTCGTCCCAGTTGCGGCGGAAGTGCTGCCCGTGCCGGTTGCGCTCGGTGCGCACCACGCGGCCGCGAGTGACCGTTTTCCACTGCCGCGCGCCGACCGTTACCAGGTGCTCCACCTCGATCGGGTCGTCGGGCGCAAGCGTTGAAAACACGCGATAAACGTCGGCCGGTGTCTCCGCCGTCATGGTTCTTCCCTCGGTCGATGTCCGATCGGCGGTCACTGAGTCGACCGCGATAACGCAATCAACAACCCCAATCCGAAAACCACCACCACCGCCACGGCAATCGACCACTGCATCCACAAACGGCCGATACGCTGATCGCGGCGGAGCTGCTCCTCTTCCTTCACCTTGCGGTACTCTAAGCTGTCTTCCCAACGCAATCGGAAAACCACCTGGCAGTACGGGCACATGGCGTCTTGGCCGAGCATTTCGCGCGGGGTTTCCAGCACGTGGCCCGACGGGCAAACCAAATGGGCCAAAGCGACCGGTTCCCGCATGTCGGTTGGAGCGAACACCGGCGCTTGCTCGGCCTGTTGCGCGGGCGGCGCTGCCCCCCCGGGCGCCGCGCCCGCCCCGAACGCCGGGTATGCCTCGCCCAAGTTCGGGCCCTCGGCCGCGCTGGGCGGCACGGCCGGCGTTTGCGACCACGCCGCCTCGGCCGCGCCCGGCGGCACAGCGAGCTCAGGCGCCGCCGGAACCAACGGGGCGGGAATGATCAACTGCACGCCGCACAACGGACACGCGCAGATTTGCCCAACCTGGGACTCTTCGGCCTGCAACAGATGCCCTTGAGGGCACATGAACTGATAACCCATCGGCTGTCTCAACTTCTCTCTCTGCCGGGCGAAGGCCCCCGGGCCCGCCCAACCGCTGCGTCCCAGCGCAGCCCGACGCACCAACCACGCAGCGTCCCGCGCCGCAAACGGCTTCCGACACCCAACCGCCCGCGCTGCCCGGCGCGATGGTTCCCTGCCGTTCCGCGCACGCGTCGTGCGACGAAACGTCTCTTTCTCCATTCTGCTTGATCCGGCCCCTTTCGTCCACAAGGTTCCGCCGCCTGGCATCAGCCCGGCACGTGCGGAAATGGACCACCGCCACGATCCCGCGGGCGACGCCAACTCGCCGTCCCCCCTGGGCATGGCCGCTGCGCCGATGCGGCCTGTGGCCCCTCGCGGCCCAAACCGCGGCCGCCAGATCGGCCCGGGCGCTGCGTTGCGTTTCCCCGGGTTTCATTTAGAATAAGGATTCGTCTGGTAATCCCGAAAAGCTTCCCTTTTTCTTGCAGCGCGACCGTGAGTTCCGTACCGCCCTCTGAACGACTGCCCGCCGATTCCACCGAACCCGCCTCGAACCCGGCCGCCGATCAGCCCGATCTTTCGGGCCATGCGGTCGATTCGACGATGGACCTTTCCGCCGCCCAGGCGCCCAGCCCGGCCGAGCCCGCCGCGACCGAACCGCCCGCTTCGCCACCGGGCAGTCCGCAGCCGGGCAACCAGCCGCCGTCGGCCGCCGCTGCCGACAATGACAATGCCGGCTCAGCCGACCCGCAAGGCGCCGAAGGCCCAGAGGGCGCCGAGTCGGCCGATGGCCCGGCAGGCAAACGCCGAATCCTGATCGGTTCGCAACGCGATCCGTCGGCCTACCGCCCGCGACGCCGCGACTGGATCCCCGTCGACTCAGCCAACTCCGGCGAGGGCGGCGACGGCGCGCCGGCAGGCTCGGCCGCCGCTGCAAGCAATCGGCCCGGCGGTCGCCCGCCACGCCACCGCCGCCCAGGCCACCAAGGCCAGAGCGAGGGCGCACGCGGCGACCGGCAAGCGGGCCACCGGCAAGGCGGTTTCAGCCACCATCCGCGCGAAGGCCGCCCGGGCAACGCCCCGTCGCACGATGCGCCGCCGCAACCGGCCGCTGCGGCCAACGCCCCAACCGCGCCCGCGCCGCATGCGCCGATCGCGCCGCCCGATGCGATCTCGTCGGCCGCTCCGTCCGTCCCCAACCCGTTCGCCACAGCCGAGCCGCCGGCAGCGCCTTCGGCCGTCGCATCGATCGATGGCGTTGCATCCGCTGCCGCGGCGGCCGATGCAACGTCAGTCCAGTCGCCCTTGGCGGCCGCGCCGCATGCCGCCTCGGCCGAACCGCCGCGCGCTGCCGCCGCGCCGGCCTTGGCGCGGGGCGACGACGCCGACTTGCTCAATCGCCGCCGGGCCCTGCTGCCCGAGTTGGAAGACGAGTTCGCCCAAGCCCTGGCCGACGCCCCCCTCGATGATCTGCTGATGGGTCGCGCCGCGGCCGCGCCCGATGCGGCGATCGAACCCGACGCGCGCGTCCGCGGGCGGGTGATCGCCGTCCGCCGCGATCAGGTGTTCATCGATTTGGGCAGCCGCGAGCAAGGCGTGGTGCCGCTGGCGCAATTCGCCGCTCCGCCGGAACTGGGGGCGTTCATCGACGTTCAGGTGCAGCGCTTTCAACCCGAAGAAGGCCTGTACGAACTGGTCATTCCCGGCTCGGCCGTCTCGGTCGAAAATTGGAGCGACTTGCAGCCCGGCGCCGTCGTCGAGGCGCGAATCACCGGCCACAACACCGGCGGGCTGGAGTGCGAGGTGAACCACATCCGCGGCTTCATCCCGGTCAGCCATATTGCGCTGTATCGCGTCGACGACTTGGCGCAGTTCGTCGGCCAGTCGTGGCCCTGCCTAGTGATGGAGGCCAACGCCGAGCGGCGCAAGCTGGTGCTCAGCCGCCGGGCCGTGCTCGAACGCGAACGGCAAGACGCCAAGCAGAAGCTGCTCGAATCGCTTCGCCCCGGCGACATCCGCGAGGGCTTGGTCCGCAAACTGATGGACTTCGGGGCGTTTGTCGAGTTGGGGCCGGGCGTCGATGGTTTGATTCACATCAGCCAACTGGCCTGGTTCCGCGTCAGCCACCCCAGCGAAATCCTCAGCGAAGGCCAGCGCGTCGAAGTCCGCATCGAAAAAGTCGATCCGGTTACCGGCAAGATCAGCCTCGGCTACCGCGAGTTGCAGCAAAGCCCGTGGTCGACCGCGGCCGAGAAGTACCCGCCGAACACCGTCGTTCGCGGCCGCGTGTCGAAGATCATGGAGTTCGGCGCGTTCGTGGCGCTGGAGCCGGGCGTGGAAGGGCTTGTGCACATCTCCGAGCTTTCGCACAAACGCGTGTGGCGAACAAGCGACGTGGTGGCCGAGGGCCAAGAGGTCGAAGTCTTGGTGCTCTCGTGCGACGCCGAGGCCCAGCGGATCAGCCTCTCGATGAAGGCCCTGCTTCCGCCGCCGAAGCCGAAAACGGCCGAATCCGATGCCGAGCCGGCCGCCGAAGCCGATGCCGAACCTGCGCCTGCTGCGCCCCCCGCCAAACCGCGCAGCACCGGCCCGCAAAAACCGCTCCGCGGCGGTCTGGGCCGCGGCAGCGGCGGCGCCGCCTTCGGCCTGAAATGGTAGCTGGCCGCGCGGCAGGCGATCCGATGTTTCACCGTTGCGCCGCACGGCCAGCATCGTCCACATTTCGGGTCGAACTGCGGAAACATTGCGCAAAATAAGACTCTCAGATTCTCGATGAGTAGGCCTCTGCTTGCCTTGATTCTTCTTGCCATCGCCGCCCCGGCGGCATGCGCCGAAAGCGACGCGATCCACGTGGCGAGTTTGGCCGAGTTGGCCCGCGCCGCCGCCCAAAGCGGCCGAACCGTGGTGATGAAGCCGGGCCTCTACCGTCTGATCGACGAACTGCCCCCGGCAACCATGGCC
>JARKPK010000075.1 GCA_029975295.1 Thermoguttaceae bacterium
TTCAGCCGGCATGGCGGGCAGGTGGAGTACGGCTATCCGCTCACGCTTTCCGGCTCGGGGGTGATCTACTACACGCTCGACGGCAGTGATCCGCGGTTGCCCGGCGGGGCTATCTCGCCCACGGCGCTGGTCTATAACCCCAACACGACCAACGTTACGCTGGTGGCCGCCAATTCCGTGTGGAAGTATCTCGACAACGGCAGCAATCAGGGCACCGCCTGGTACGCCCCGGCCTTCAACGATGCAAGCTGGCAAAGCGGGCCCGGCGTGCTGGGCTACGGTCGCAGCGGGATCAGCACGGTGATTTCCTTCGGGCCGAATTCGTCGTGGAAGTACGTTACCACCTACTTCCGCCATTATTTCCAGGCGGAAGATCCCGACGAATTTCTCTCTCTCTTGCTCGAGGTGATGCGCGACGACGGAGTGGTGGTCTATCTCAACGGCGTCGAGGTCGCGCGATCGAACATGCCCGCCGGAACGATCACCTTCGAGACGTTCGCTTCCGCCTCAGTCAGTGACGAAACGACCTACCACCCGATCGACCTGACGGCCTTCCGCCACTTGCTGGTCAACGGCCAGAACGTGTTGGCCGTCGAACTGCATCAGATCAATCGCACCACCAGCGACGCCCGATTCGACCTGCGGCTGACGGCCACCCGTGCGGCCGACGTGATCCCGCTCTATTCCAGCGGGCCGGTGCGCACTCGCAGCCTGAGCGGCGGCACATGGTCGGCTCTCAACGAGGCGATGTTCTACGTCGGCACGCCGGCCGCGGCCGGCAATCTGGCGATCACCGAGTTGAACTACAACCCCTACGCGCCCACCGCGGCCGAGCAGGCCGCCGGCTTCACCGACGCGCAGCAGTTCGAGTACGTCGAACTGCGGAACATCGGCGCCGTGCCGATCGACCTGACCGGCGTCCGCTTCACCCAGGGGATCAGCTTCGACTTCACCGGCAGCGCCGTCACCGTGCTTGGGCCCGGCCAATACGTGCTGGTGGTTCGCAACCCGGCGGCCTTTGAACTGCGTTACGGCACAGGCTTGCCGGTGGCCGGGGCGTACAGCGGCGCGTTGGACAACAGCGGCGAATGGATCACGCTGACCGATCGCTTCGAGCAGACGATCGTCAGCCTTCGCTATCGCCGCGATCAGGGCTGGCCGTGGCGGCCCAACGGCATCGGCAGCACGCTGGAGATCATCGATCCGGCTGCGGCGGCCGACAGCGCGGGCAACTGGCGGGCCAGCAGCGAGTATGGCGGCACGCCGGGGTCGGCCGGGGTTGGGCCGGTGCTTTCGCTGGTGATCAACGAGGTGCTCACGCACACCGATCTGCCGCAGGTGGACTCGATCGAGTTGTACAATCCCACCGGCGCGGCGATCAACGTGGCCGGCTGGTGGTTGAGCGACAGCCGCAACAGCCTCTTCAAGTACCAGTTCCCCACTGATACGCCTTCGTGGACGACGATCGCCGCGGGCGGCTACCTGGTGATCGACGAGAGCCATTTCAATCCCGATCCGTTGAACCCGCCGGCGTGGGCGTTTTCGCTCAGTTCGTTGGGCGAAGAGGTGTGGTTGGTGTCGGCCGACGCCTCGGGCCGTCCGTTGGCGTTTGTGGACTTCGTGGAGTTCCCCGCGGCGGTCAACGGCGAGAGCTTCGGCCGCTGGCCGAACGGTTCGGGCGTGCTGTATCCGATGCGCATGGTAACGCTGGGGTCGGCCAACAGCGGCCCGCGGATCGGTCCGGTGGTGATCAGCGAATTGCTCTATGCGCCGACGGCGCCGACGGCGGAAGAGCTGGCCCTGGCCCCGACGATGACCACGACCGATTTCGAGTTCATCGAGTTGTGCAACTCGGGCGCGACGGCGGTGGACCTGAGCGGCTGGCAGTTCCGGCAGGGGGTGACATACGAGTTTGCCGCGGGCACGACGATCGCCGCCGGCGGCACGCTGGTGGTCTTGCCGTTCGATCCGCGGACGGATGCGGCGAAGTGGTCGGCCTTCAGCCTGCGGTATTTCGGTTCGGTGCAGGCGGCGCCGACGAACTTTGTGGGCGGTTGGACGGGCGTGTTGGACAACTCGGGCGAGACGGTGGCGTTGTACTGGCCCGACGATCCGCCGGCGGAGAACCCCACGGTGATTCCGTGGATTCTGGTGGATCGGTTGAGCTACCTGCCCGGGGCGCCGTGGCCGTCGGCCTCGAGCGTTTCGCTCAGCCGGCTCGATCCGAGCTACTGGGGTGAAGACCCCAGCAGTTGGACGGCTGAGGCCGCCACGCCGGGGTCGGTGGGCTACTATGCCGCGTTGGTGTCGGCCGAGGCGTTCTACGGCGGGAGCCGCGACGACGGGCCGTTGCCCGCCGCGGCGCCGATCGCCGTGCTTTGGCCGGGCGAGGACGCCGGGGCCGAGCACTACGGGAACTACAGCGGGGGGATCAACGGGCTGCGGCTGCGGTTCGAGGGCTTGCCCGAGGGTGCGGCGTTGTCGGCCGACTCGTTCCAGTTCCGCTGGGGCAACAGCGGCGATGTGGCGTCGTGGTCGGCCGGTCCGGTGCTTCAGTCGGTGACGATGCAGCCGGGCGGTTGGGCGGTGCTTCGGTTCGGCAGCGACGCGGTCCGCAACGGCTGGCTGGAAGTGCGGGTGCTGGCCGACAGCGCCACGCGGCTGGCCGGCGACGTGGTGTTCTACGTGGGGAACCTGGCCGGCGACGTGAACGGCGACTTCGCGGTGACTGCGGCCGACGTGGCGGCGATTCAGGCGGCGGCCGGGCCGTTGCAAGCGGCGGCCGGTGCGTCGCGCGTGTTGGACATCAACGGCGATGGGGTGGTTAACGCCACCGATGTGCTGCTGGCGCGGCGGAACGTGGGGGCGACGTTGTTCGCGTTGTCGGCCCCGTTGCCGGCTGGTCCGTTGTGGGCGGCCGGGGCGATCCCGCTGGCCGACGCGATGCCGCCGGATGAAGCCGAGGGTGCGTTCACCTCATCGCTGAGCTTGGCTGATGCTGGTAGTGCGTTCGCACCGACGCCGTCTGCGGCCGAGGCCGATCGCCCGCTTGCCGTACAGCTTTACTTGGCCGATACGGCCAGTACGTTCGCACCGGCTTCCTCTGCGGCTTCTCTTGCAGATGCGCCGGCTGCGGTTCCATCACCGATCTTAGCGGCAGAGGGCTTTGCAGCAGAATGCTTAGCGGCAGGAGACTCCGCGGCAGGGTTCTCTGCGACCTTGGGCGGCGGGATCAGCGGGGCAGCCTCGGCCTTGCCGGCGAGTGCTCCATCGGCTGCGGTTTCTGCATCGGCGCTCGGCGCCGGTTGGTTCGCATCGGCCGCAGAGTATGGTTCCGCGCTTCAGGCCGCGACGATCGAACGGCCGGGCGATTCGGGCCCGCACCGCCGCCACACCCCGGGCCGTTCGGCCGCTTTGGCCAGTGAAGCCTTGGCGAGTGAAACCGACTGGCTCGCCGAC
>JARKPK010000077.1 GCA_029975295.1 Thermoguttaceae bacterium
CTGCGTTCGCGCGACATCACCGTCGGCGGTTGGCTCAGCGGCGGCCTGTTCGTCAACGCCTATGGCGACGAAAGCAACGGCCCGCTGGGCTTCCGCAACTTGGCCACTGGCTCGGCGGACCAGGCGTACATCTTCGGCGAACGGAAGGTGGACACCTCGCAGTCGGTCTTCGACTGGGGGTTCCGCACGGACTTCCTCTTCGGCATGGATGCCCCGAAGACCCAGGCCTTCGGTGATCAAGACTGGGACTTCGATTGGGACACCTCGCGCGACTACGGTTCGGCCATGCCGCAAGCCTACGTGGAGTTCGGTTGGAACGATCTGACGATCAAGGGCGGCCGGTTCTTCACGCCGATGGGCTACGAGGGCGTGCAGGCCACCAGCCGCTTCTTCTACTCCACCTCCTACATGCAATACTATGCCGAACCGTTCACGCACACCGGCGCGTTGGCCACGTACAAGTTCAGCGAGCGGCTTTCGGGCAGCGCCGGCTGGGTGTCGGGCTGGGACGGCGGCTGGCGGAACCTCAACGGGGCTTCGATGGCCCTGCTCGGCGTGAACTGGACGCCCGGCGAACGCTTCAGCTTGGCGTGGTACATTTGCGCCGGCCGCTTCGGCGACGGCCGCTACAGCGGCAACGACGGCGACCTGGTGCTGAGCACCTTGGTGGCCACGTTGAACATCACCGAGCGGTTGACCTACGTCTTCCAGAACGACTACGCGAAGAACGACGGCTTGCCCGGCGGTGTGGAAACCGACTGGTACGGCATCAACCAATACCTGCTCTACAAGTTGAACGACTGCTGGTCGGTCGGCGCCCGCTTCGAGTGGTTCCGCGACGACGACGGCGTGCGTGTGACCAGCGACGGCATCGCCCGCGTGCTGGGCAACCCGGGCAACTACTACGAAGCGACGATCGGCTTGAACTACAAGCCGCACGCGAACATCGTCATTCGCCCGGAAGTGCGCTACGACACGTATGACGGCCCGATCGTCAACGATCGGCCGTTCAACCGCGGCAACTCCAGCAGCCAGTGGTCGGGCGGCTTCGACATGATCTTCACCTTCTAGCGCCGACGAACCCCGCGCGGCTCCCCGCCGCACGGGC
>JARKPK010000078.1 GCA_029975295.1 Thermoguttaceae bacterium
TCGGCTCGCGTTGTTTGAGGCCCGCAGGGCCGAGTTTAGCGAGACGCCCGCCGGCCCGAGTAGCGCAGGGGACCCCGCGTAGCGGGGCGCCGACCTAGGGGTGGCCTTCTTTTTGGCTACTTTTTCTTGGCCAGCAAGAAAAAGTACGCCCGCCGGGCAACGGCGGAACCCAGCGGTTCAGCAACCAAAAACACACCAAAGAACGCGCGCCCCGCTCAATCCCCAGCAAGAAATATCTCGATCCGTTCCTTGCCCTTGCCGATGTTGTTGCGCTTGAGCCGCAGCTGCCCGACCTCGCCGGTCGAACGGACATGCGTGCCGCCGCAGGCAACCCGCGAGAAGCCGGCGATTTCCCAGTAGCGCCGCTCGTTTTCGACGTCTTCGAAAGCGGTGCGGATCGGCAGGTCAGCGGCAATGATCTGGTTGGCGCTGGCCGCCAGGTCCGGCAGCAGCGGGGCAAGGCTCTCCGGCCAGCGGAAATCGATCCGCGCCTTGTCGGCGGCGATATGCGCGCCGACCTTGAGCGCCCCCGGCAAGGCGCGGCCGGCGAGTTCGAGGACCAGTTCGGCGGCGAAGTGGAGGCGCATCAGGCGGTAACGGCGTGCCCAGTCGATCGCCACGTCGACCGGCTGGCCGGGCTGCAAGCCGTGCCCGGCGGCCAGGCGATAGCGGAGGCAGCGCCCTTCCTTGCTCGCTTCGACGACGGCGACGCCGCCGATGCTCCCGTGGTCGCTTTCCTGGCCGCCGGAAAAGGCGAAGAAGATCGTTGATGCCAGTTCGACCGTGTCGCCATCGACCGCCGTCACCACTGTGCGGTGCGTGCTGGCGTAAGGGTCTTCCCAGAAGGCTTTGCGGGTCATGCGTGGCGAATATCGGTGAGCATCGGTCAAGAGGCGTGCAGTAGTAGCGCAGCACCGCCCGATTCTCCGCCCGGCCGGCGAAACGGCGCAAGCGCCGTGCATCCGGCGGTCGGATCGACTAAGCTTCGCACTTTGCGCAGACGCGCGCGAGGGGAAAAGCATGCCGGTGATCGAAGTCCGCCATCCTTTGGTCAAACACAAGATCGGGCTGAT
>JARKPK010000090.1 GCA_029975295.1 Thermoguttaceae bacterium
GTGTACGATTAGTCTAGTGGAGTGAATCGTCGTTTATGGCCGTGGGTTGGTGCGATTCAGGACGACCTTGCGGTCACTTCGAGCGGTCGTCGGTTCGGGTGGTCGGGTGTGTAATCGCGATTCGGGATGTTGGCGAAGGAGTTCGAGATGGCGAATCTGACCGAGCGTTGCCGCGAGTTCGCTGCATCGGCAATGAAAGACGGCATTGGACAAGCGGCCTTGGAGGTGCTTCAGGAACGGGGCTACGAGGCGCTGACAATCGATCGGGTTGCCGATCGGGCCGGCATTTCCAAGGGCTGCGTCTACAACTACTTCCGCAACAAGCAAGAGCTGATTCAGTACGTCTTCGAACGGATCGTCGAACCGGCCGAGCAAGAGGCGCAACAGATTCTCGCCCGATCGTGCGGGGCGATGGAAAAGCTGGAATCGCTCGTGCGGATGTGGTTCGGATACTTTTCGAGCCACCGCGGGCTGTTCGATTTTCTCTTTCGCGACCCGGTGGTGCGCCAACTCTGCTATGAATCGCAGCGGAAGAAGGACGCGCAAGCGCTGGACGATTTCGGCCGAGTGCTGGCGCAAGGAGTCAGCGAGGGCGTTTTTCGTTGTCGCAATTGCGGCGCGGTCGCCGAGATGATCATCGGCGCTATCCAGTTTGTCATCGAGCGCCAGTTGGAGTTGGGAGAGCAGCGGCCCGCCGAACAAGAAGCGGAACGGATTCTCGATGTCTTCCTTCAAGGCATGGCGGCCAATCCGAGGGAACGTGTGGAGGTGCAGCAATGACTCGATCCAGACAAACGCTGTTGGCGGCTGGCGGCGGCATGGTGTTGGCGGTGCTGTTGGGCGGCGCCTTGGTTGCCTGGAACGCCCATGGCGCGGCAACCTCGGAGGGCAAGTCGGCGGAAAAGGCCGCGCCGGCCGACCAGGCTTCAACGGGCAAGTCCGCCGTTGCGGTGGTGACGACCCCTGCGCGGCAGATGCTGTTCGAGGAACGGCTGTCGATTGCCGGCACCGTGTTGGCCAAGCGTTTTGCGCTGGTTTCGGCCCGAGTTCCCGGCACGCTCGATCAAGTGTTTGTCGATGCGGGCGACGTGGTGGAAGCGGGAACGACCAAACTGTTCCTCACCGATTCGCTGAAATTGGAGCAGGCCGCCGCCATCGCCCGGCAGCAATTGACCGTTTCCGAATGCAGCGTGCGCGAGAAACAAGCCTTGCTCGAAAAGACGCAAGTGGCGCTCGAGCAGGCGATGGCCGACCTGACGCGGTACCGGCAGCTCCGGGAGCAGAATGCGATTGCGCAGCAGATGGTCGAGCATCAGGCGGCCCAATGCCGGCAGTTGGAATCGGACGTTCGGCACACGCAGTCGTTGATCGAGCTGGCCCAGGCGCAATTGGAGCAGGCGCGGTTGAACTACCGCATCGCTCAGAAGGATTTGTCCGACTCGCTGGTCACCGCCCCGATCAGCGGCCGCGTTTCGGTGCGGTTGAAGGAGCCGGGCGAGATGGCCGGCGCGGGCACACCGGTATTGCGGATTGACGACGGCTCGCTGGTGGAACTGAGCGTCTTCGTGCCGGCCGAATACTACGACCGAGTGCAGCCGGGCGTGACGAAGCTGCGGGCCCGAATCGGCAGCACCGCCTTGGCCGATCTGCCCGTCACGTTCAAAAGCCCCACGGTCGAGGCGAAGCTCCGCACGTTTCAAGTGAAGGCCTTGGTCGAAGCGCCGCCGGCGGAAGTGGTGCCCGGGGCGCTGGCCCACGTCGAACTGATTTTGACCGCGCGCCAAGGGATTGGCGTTCCGGCAACCGCGGTGTTGCAGCGCGACGGCCAAGCGGTTGTCTTCACCGTCGGCCGCGACGCGACGGCCCGCCGCGTTGCGGTTGAGCCCGGACTGGAAACCGACGGCTGGCGCGAGATTCGCCGAGGGCTGGCGGCCGGCGCAGCCGTGGTTTCGATGGGCCAAACGATGGTGGACGACGGGACGGCGGTCCGCGTCGTCGAGGAGGGCGGCCGATGAGCCTTCCCGAGTTCTGTGTGCGCCGCCCGGTGGCCACCAGTTGCATTTTTATCGCATTGACGCTGTTGGGCCTGAATTCCTATCGCAAGATGGGTTTGGAGCTGATGCCCAAACTCGACGTGCCGTTCATTACCGTGGTGACGGTTTACCCGGGAGCCACGCCCGACGAGCTGGAAATCGACGTCGCCAAGCGAATCGAAGACGCCGTCTCGTCGATCGAAGGATTGAAGCACGTCAACTCCGTGTGCATGGAGAACGTTTGCCAAACGTTGCTCGAGTTCGAGATGAGCATCGACGTGGACATCGCCGCCACGGACGTGCGTGAGAAGATCGATTTGATCCGTTCGGAACTGCCCAACGACGTGGAAGACCCGATCATCCAGAAGTTCGACATCAATGCCAAGCCGATCGCCACGATAGTGCTTAGCGGCAGCGTGTCGCTGGAAGAGCTGTATGACTACGCCGACAACGCCCTCCGCGACCGACTGACCGTGCTTAAAGGCGTTGCCGACGTGCAGTTGATCGGCGGTGCGAAACGCGAAGCGCATGTGCTGCTCGACCGCGGGCGGCTGGCGGCTCGGGGGCTTTCCAGCATGGATGTGGTGCGGGCCGTGCAGTCGGGCGTCAGTTCGATTCCCTCGGGGCGCGTCCGCGAGCAGGGAATCGAGTATGCCGTCAAATTCGACGCCGACTACGAAACCCTCGACGCCCTGGCCGATCTGGAAATCGCCAATCAGCAGTCGGTGCGATGCCATATCCGTGATGTCGGCGAGGTGCGCCTGGCGTCGAAAGAGCTCCGGCAAATCGCCCGCATCGACGGCCGGCCCTGCGTGGCCATACGTGTGGTGAAGAAGGCCGACGCCAACGCCGTCAAGGTGGTGGAAGACTTGCGCCAAGCCTTGGACAAGATCAACGCCGATTTGCCGGCCGGCATGTCGCTCGACTGGCTCACCGACGACGGCACGTTCATCGAAGCGATGAACTACGACGCGTGGCAGAACATCGTCGTCGGCATCGCGCTGACGGCCGGCATTCTGTTCTTCTTCCTCTACAATCTGCGGTCGTTGCTGGTGGTGACCGTCACCATGCCGCTGACGATCGTCGTCGGGTTGTTCTTCATGCAGGCGGTGGGGTACTCGCTGAACCTTTCCACGCTGATCGCGATCGGGCTGTCGGTGGGCATCCTGGTCACCAACTCGATCGTGGTGCTCGAGGCGATTGTCGCGCGCCTCGCCGGCGGCGCCGAACCGAAGGAAGCCGCCCGGCTGGGCGCCAACGAGGTGTTCATCGCCGTGCTGGCCAGCGCCCTGACCAACGTGGTGGTGCTCTTTCCGCTTTCGGTGATGGGCTCGCGGATCGGCTTGTTCATCGCGCCGCTGGCGATGACGATGTTCATCATGACGCTGGTCTCGCTGTTCATATCTTTCACGCTCACGCCGATGCTTTGCTCGCTCGTGCTGAAGCAGGAATCGGGCGAGCGCCGCGGCCTGCTGCGGCGAATGGAGCTGGGGTTCAACGGGCTGTTCGACGCTTTTATCGGCGTGTATCGCCGGATGCTGCACTTCAACGAGCGGCATCGATGGGCGGCCGTGCTGCTGCTTTTGGCCGTTGTCGGGCTGTTCGTCCAATCGCTTTCGCTGGCCGGCAAGGTGGGCACGGGCTTCTTTGCCGACACCGACCGCGGCGAAATCTACGTGCGGCTCGAGTTCCCCACGCATTACGATCTGGGGGCCAGCTCGCGCCGCGTGGAAGAAGTCGAACGCCGGCTGGCCGGCGTGCCGGAAATGAAGCACGTGCTTTCCACCATCGGCAAGGCGGAAGCCGTGCTCGGTCAAAGCAGCGAAGGCGTGTATTTGGCGCAGCTTCTGCTTGTGTTTTCGCAGCGAACCGAGCGGAACCTGACGATCTTCGATTTGATCAACGAAGTGAACGGCCGGCTGGAAAACCTGCCCGAGGCGATCGTAACCGTCAGCCAGCCGTCGATCATCGGCGGGCAGAACAACCCGATCGAAATGGAAATCGCCGGCGCCGAGCTGACACGGCTGGACGGGCTGGCCTTGGCCAGCCTCGAACAGGCGAAGCAAGTGCCCGGCGTGGTCTCGCCCGACACCTCGGTGCGCCCTCCGAAGCCCGAGCTCCGCATTCGCCCGCACCGCGCCATTCTCGCCGACATCGGCGCGCCGGCGGTCGGCATGGGGCTGACGCTGCGGGGCAATCTGGAGGGCATCAAGGCAGGCACCTTCAAGTCGCGGCAGACGGCCCGAAACTACGACATCGTCGTCAAGTTCGCCGAGACGGAAGGCAAACGGCAGGTGGCCGACTTCCTCTTCCCCGGGGCCGAGGGCCATCCGCTGGTGCTCACGGCCTTGGGCGAGGTTTCGGAACGGAAAATGCCGATTCAGATTGTCCGCAAAGACAAGCAGCGGATTGCCAAGCTGACCTCGCAGCTCGATCCGCAACTGCCGTTGGGCAAGGCGGTTCAGCTTATCTCGTCGCGGATCGACGACAACGTGCCGATGCCGCCCGGCTACGATTTCCAGTTCGCCGGCATCTACGAGACGATGAGCGAAGGCTTGGTCGGCTTGGCCGAGGCGGGCGTCATCTCCGTGCTGCTGGTGTTCCTGTCGCTGGCCGCGGTGATCGAGTCGTTTCGCCGAACCTTCCTGGTGTTGGTCACCATTCCGCTGGCGCTGATCGGCACCTTTTGGGCCCTGTTTCTCGCCGGTCAACCGCTCGACATCTTCGCCGTGATGGGCGTGGTGATGATGACCGGCATCGTGGTGAACAACGCGATTCTGATCATCGACCAATTCAACGCGCTGATCGCGCAGGGAGTGCCGCGGCACGAGGCGATGATTCGGGCGTCGTGCGACCGCTTCCGCCCGATCGTGATGATCACCTTGGCGGCCGTGCTGGGCATGCTGCCGCTGGCGCTGGGACGCGGCATCGGCGCCGAGCCCCGCGTGGCCGTGGGCGTGGCCACCGCCGGCGGCATCTTGGTTTCGGGCGTGCTGACGCAGATCACGTTGCCGGTGCTCTACGATGTCTTCACCCGGAATCGCCGCACGGCGTAGTCGGCCGGCAAACACCGAACCGACAACGCGATCGCCCCTCGGCGGCGATCCGCTTTTTCAATGTTGATACGGTCCGACCCGTGACGGTTCAGCGGCGACAGACATGAACCGGCCGCCAGCGGCGTTTCTGCGGCGCCCAGCCGACGCTGTGCCCAGCAGAAACGCTATTCGTAACGGAAAAGCCGCACCTTGAGAATCATCGGGCGGCGCGTGCCTAGTTGCTCATTGCCCGGGAACGGCGGAATCCGTACGGCGCCGTGGGCGCCGGTCTCGTCGCCGTTGAGGCGCAACCGCGATTGCCATTTCCCTTGCGCGTCGAACTCGCCCCACTCGACGGCGCCGATCGCCGTGTGGCGCGGCCCCGGACCTTCGGCCTGAAAACGGCAGGAAAACCCGTAGCCGGCAACGATCAATTCGTCGTCGCCCGTCTGCATGACCAGTCCTCCGACCGGCGGTGCGTTCTCGCCCAGCCGGTCGAGATAGCGCAGATGCACGCGGAAATCGCCGCAACGCGCCGGCGGCGGGTCGGCTTCGTTGCCTTGCCGATAAACGCCGATGATTCGCTGCTCGGCCTGTGATCGAGTCAGCAGCGGCATGAGATTGCGCAAGATGGCGTAGGTTGCCGCCAGCGGGTGCTCTTTGGGCATGCTTTCGATGCCGAAGGGCGAAAACCCCAATCCGCGGTGTTCCGCGATCACCCAATACGCGCGAGCGGCCGCAGCGGCGTCGCGGGCGGCCTCGGGCACGAACAGCGGATTGCCGTAGCGCGTGTAGCGGGCGCAAACTTCCTTGAACTCGCCCGTGTAGATGTCGGGCGCGAAAAGCGACAAGCTGGGCGCGGCAATGCGCCAGATGTCGTGAACGTGGGCGACCGGCCCGCCCTGCGGATAGCTGCCCAGCTTGCCCTCCAGCCAGGCGTTGACGAACATCGGCAGCGGATACTCCGCCTTGCCGGCCGCGGCCACGTGTTCGATATAGCGGGCGTAGCACCATGCGGAGAACAGTTCTTCGGCGCCGGCGTCGTTGCCGAACAACTCGGCCCAGTTCCCGCTCCGGGCGAAATCGCTTTTGGCCCAACGGGCGCGAAGCTCGGGATGGAGCGAATCTTTGCGGCGAGCCAGTTCGTCGATCAATGCGGCGGGAACCGGCGAAAGATAGGCGCGCGTCGCCTCGTCGGATTGGTCGCGAACCTCGGGCTTGATGCCCACCTCATTCTCCACTTGAACCATCACCACGGTGCGCGTCGCGGAATCCGCTTCGCGCAAGTGCCGCATCAGGCGGGCGAACGCTTTGGCGTCGGCGCGCATGTTGTTCTCGCTGAGGGTGGAAAGCACGTCCTTCGTGTTCTGATTGCTCGATCCCCGCGCCCGCGGAAATCGCCGCGTGTCGCGCAACACCCACAGAGGCGCATAGCTCGAAACCCCGTTCTTCCACGAGCCGAACCACAAGAGCACGAGCCGCTGGTCGTGCGCGCGGGCGAGTTTGAGCAGGGCGTCAACCAAACGGAAGTCGAAACGGTCTTCCTCCGGTTCGATCAATTCCCAACTGACCGGCGCCAGCACTGTATTCAGACGCAGTTCGACCAGGCGCGGCCAAAGCTCGGCCAAATACTCCTCGCCCGAAGCGGATGAATTGTGCAACTCGCCGGCCAGCATCACAAACGGCCGGCCGCCCACGAGCAGTTGCGGCGTCGCGCCGCTGGAGATGCTCGGGATGGCTTCGGCACGCACTTCCGCGGCACGCGCTTCAACAGGGCCCACCACGCCGGCGCGGTCTTCGGCGGCACGGGCCTGCGCAACAAGCCTTCCCGACGCCGGGGGCAGCGTCAGCGCCAAAACAAGCATCGCCCCGACCATCCGGCCGATACGGCCGGCGGGCAATCCCCCGGAACGAAACGAAGCGAACGAACAGGCGCAAGGATGGTTCTGGTCGCAGACGATCATGGGTGGTGTCTTTCGTTTGCAAGGTGTGCAAGACGGCGAGCAGTTAGAACGCTAGGAGGGCAAAGCGCTGGTAGGCGGAGCGGCCAGTGAACGATGGGAAGCCCATTCCAAAGCGGCGGTCGCTTTGAGCGCCCCTTGGCAACCGCTGCCCATCACAGAGCAAGTGGCAGCAAACGGGGCCGCAGACGGCCGGCGCCGCGCCCGGCGGAGGGTCAGTCTTCCACAATCACTTCGTCGGCGGGATCAAACTTCGGCAAGCAAAAGATCAATACCGTCATGCGGCCCACGGCCCGATGCCGCACCCCCGGCGGGATGAAGACGGCCAACCCCGGCCGGAGCGGCACGGTGTCGTCGTTCAGTTGCATGCGGGCGTCGGGTTCGCATTGGAGGATGTAGTACACCTCGGTCAGGCGGCGATGGAAGTGCCGCTTGGCTTCGGTGGTGATTTCGGTGCGATGCAGCGTAGCGGGATAGTCGGAACGATCGGCCAGCGCCCGACGAGCGGTGCCGCATGGGCAGGGCACGCCGGGCACCGCGTCGAAATCGATCAGTTGATACGCCGGTGCGTCAGCCATGGCAATTTGTCTTGTTTTGTTGTCGCCCCGGGGTGGGGATTGACCCAGGCCCGCCGGCGAATCGCAATCGCCCTCGGCACGCGACGACCTCTCCCGCGCATCGCGTGCCGCTCGAATCGCCGCGGCGCCAGAGCACGAACGCTCCAACCGTGGCGAGGCAATCGGTCTTTCGCAACGAAGCGAGCCCGACCTTCGGATCGGTCCTGTCCCGCAGATCGCCGGCTACATCCGATCGACGCTGGGCAGGAAGCTCTCGAAATCGTCCACGCTGCCGTTGTCGAGGCAGCACTCGATAATCCGCTGCCCCAAGGTGGCCAGTCCGGTCTGAAGGTATTGCTTGACCTCCTGATGGAAGAACTTGCGCAGGATCTCGGCCCCCCGATCGTACCCCTCGAGGCCGACTTCGGGTTGTTCTTCGACGCGCAGCAGCCACGGGGGCAGAAACGTGCCTTCCACCTGCATCGCCGCTAATGAGTAGCCCAGCAACGGCGACCGCGAGGGAATCAACCGATCAGCAGGAAACTTCGCCACGCCGCGGCGGCCGAGATACTCGCGGGCGACCCATTCGGGCATGAAGCCCACGGCCCAGGCGCCGACGTGTTGGTTCGGCGTCAGCGAATAGCGCACCCGGGGCGATTGTTCGATCTGACGCAACAGCAGATTCGCATGATCGACGAACCGCCCGGTGGCGAACGGCCAATACGAGCCGACGCCTTCGCTGGTCAGCCCTTCGGTGTGGGTGATGCTTGGGTTGGCGTGCCCTCGCGGCGCCACCAATCGCCACAGCCAAGCCAACGCCGGCGGCAGCAGGTGCAAGTAGCCGACGATGCCGTACGTTGGCAATTGGGCCGTGCAGGGAGGGGTACGGATGCCGAAATTGCGAACCATCACCTCCACCACTTCGTTCGTCACACCGGGAACGAAGTGCCGCGGCAGGATGACCCGCGGATTCGGGCAGGGTTTGCCCGGCGCATCGAGCGTGTGCTCCCAAATCAAACAGGTCGATCCCGGGATGCCTTGCACGTTGAGGAAGATCAACGGTGCAGGCGGATGGATCGTCAGGCTTTCCAAATGCGGGTCGGTGCCGTAGTGCTTGATATGGTCGAGGCGGACGAACCAAGCCTGCTCGGCGTCGAACGCCTTGATGTACCCGGTGCGATCCTGCACGTCGGGATGGCACATCGCCATGTCGTCGGTCACCGGCCGCAGCGCGCACGCCTGGTTCAACACCAAGTAACGGCGTTGTTTCGTAACGACGTTTTCGCCCAGCAGCAGGCGGCCGTCTTCCTGCCGATGCACGTACTCGAGCAATTCGCTCTTGCCCGATCCGCTGGCGCCCTCGTGCATGATGGTCGTGACGTTGTCGTAGGGGGTCACTACCTGCACGGTCGAGGCGTGCAGGGTCAGCCATTCCTCGTCTTCACCGATGGTCAGCAATACGCCGTAAATGCCCTTCTTGGCGCTGGGCCCGGGATAGAGGTTATAAGAAAAGACCTCGTGCGTGCGGTCGGTGCGGTGGTGAACGACCACCTGCTTGCCGTCGAAATGGGTGTGGCGGAACGTCGGCGCCACGTAGATCACGGCCCGCAAACGGAAGTTGCTCGGCAACTGGTCGGGCGGAAGCATCTCCTGCAAGTCGGCCAATCCGCCCACGAAGAAGCCCGCGTTTTTCGGCGCGATCAGCATGGCGCCATGGCCGCTTTCGCGATCGAAGCCGCCCAAGATAAAGGCGAATACTACAAGGTCTTGCTCTTTCAGCCATGCGAACGTCTCGTCGCGCACGCCGGCGAAGGGCACGCCGAATCGCTCTTGGTACGATTCCTTGTCGGTCGGCTTGTCGTCGCCGATCACCATGCAGTCCGGATCGCGGCGCCGCATATACGGTTCGACATAGTTCACGGCCAACCCGTTGCGGCACTTGGCGACCGTGGCTTCAACGACTCGGCCCTTGCCGGGCACGTCGTACGCCACCTCGAACACGCCCGAATCCTGCCCGCCCATCGCCAGCGAAAGCACCTCGTCGCGGTTCTTGGGAAAGCACAGCGACTTGGCGCCGCGCAGCACATCGACGATCTCGTCGGGCAACCCCATTTCCGCCCACTGCCGCGACAAATCAACGGTCTTCATTGGTTCAACATTCCTCGGGCCGCTGGTGATCTCCGCTGGCCGGCTTTTCAAGTTTCTTCGTTTGACGCGCAACATTCTAGCGATTCTCCTCGACACCGCGCAGCCCCCTCCGGGACTTTGCCCCAGTCGGCGGTCGCTTCATTCCCGCCGGTGACTTCGTCCGGCACGCCCGCACGACAAACCGGGCAACCTGCGCAACAAATAAGCCGAGCAACGCCTAAGGGCGGCGAAGCGTCGGCTGATGCGGCACCGGTTGTTTGCTTTCCGCCGAACGCCGCCCCCCCGTGCTGGGAGTGGCCGGCCGGGGCCACCGGGCGGCCATCGCGCGGCATCGGCACTTCGCTATTATGCTTCGCTTTCGGGGCAATGCAAGTTCCCCGATCCCCCTGTTGCATCGCTGCGCCGATGTGGCACAATGGCATCGAAATGCCCCAATCTCGGGGCCTGCTCGCCTGAGTATTTTCCGTCCGCAGTCAAGGGCCTTCACTCGCAAGGAGATCGACGCATGGCTCGTCCCGTCACGATGTTCACCGGCCAATGGGCCGACCTGCCGCTGGAAACGCTTGCTCAGAAGTTCAGCAGTTTCGGGTTCGATGGGCTGGAATTGGCCTGCTGGGGCGACCATTTCGAGGTGAACAAGGCACTTTCCGAGCCCGACTACTGCGCGCGCAAGCGGGCCGTGCTGGAAAAATACAAGCTCAACGTCTGGGCCATTAGCGCGCACTTGGTCGGGCAAGCCGTGTTAGACAACATTGACCAACGGCACCAGGCCATTGTGCCGCCCTATGTTTGGGGCGACGGCAATCCGGCCGGCGTCAACCAACGCGCGGCCGAGGAATTGAAGAACACGGCCCGCGCCGCTCAGAAGCTGGGCGTGAAGGTCGTCAACGGGTTCACCGGATCGAGCATCTGGCACCTGCTCTACTCCTTCCCGCCGGTGTCGCCGAAGATGATCGACGACGGCTTCAAGCTTTTGGCCGAACGGTTCAATCCCATTCTCGACGTTTTCGCCGAGTGCGGCGTGAAATTCGCCCTGGAAGTGCATCCCACGGAAATCGCCTTCGACATCTACACGGCCGAGCGAGCGCTCGACGCGTTGGGATGGCGCGAGGAGTTCGGGTTCAATTTCGATCCGAGCCACCTGCTCTGGCAGGGCGTCGATCCGGTCGAGTTCATCCGCCGCTTCCCGGATCGCATCTATCACGTTCACATGAAAGACGCCATCGTCACGCTCGACGGCCGCACCGGCATCCTCAGCAGCCACCTGAACTTCGGCGACCCGCGCCGCGGTTGGGACTTCCGCTCGCTGGGCCACGGCAAGGTGAATTTCGAGGAGATCATTCGCGCGCTGAATCATGCCGGCTACCAAGGACCGCTCTCGGTCGAATGGGAGGACAGCGGCATGGATCGCGATCACGGCGCGAAAGAGGCCCTCGAATTCGTCCGCCGTGTCGATTTTGCTCCCAGCAAGGTGGCGTTCGACGCCGCCTTCGACAAAGAAGAGCAGAAGAAGGCCTGAACAAGACCACGGCCGCCAAGAACCAATCGCAGCTCTGTGTCGCACGGCGCCAATTCGTCCGCTGCGCCCGCGGCCGCTTTGCCTTTCGTTGACGGCGATTTCAGCAAGCCGATTTCCAAACAGGCAAGCGGCTGCCGGCGAGCGATATTTTCCCACGGCGAGTTGCTCGGCGAGTGCAGTGCCGGCTCGGGCATGCTACACTCGATGGCATGGGGCGGCTGCCCGCGGCTGATCGGCGGGCGGCGATGTCCCGAGTTCAGCCCTTCACCGGGAGCCGCGAACGTGCAATGCCCGATGCCCGATGATGCTCGCTGGAAACCATCTTTCGGTTCTCGGCGTCTGGCGTTCCGGCTCGCCGCGGGGGTGGCGATGCTTTTGGCGTCTGCCGTTGCCCGCGCCGCCGAGGCGCCGGCGAGCGACGAACTGCTCTCGGCCGCTCAGCAGTTGCAAACCAAGCACGCCGGGGCGATCGAAGAGCTTGCGCGGTGGTGCGAGACGCGCGGCCTGCACGAACAGGCGGCGCAAACTCGGGCGTGGCGGCGGTCGTACGACCCGTACAAGGTGTACGTGTACGTGCTGCCGCATGAGATCACTTCGTTCGATCCGCCGGCCGGAGCGTCGCCCGACGCCGCCGAGTGGAATCGGCGCTTCGTTGAGCTGCGCAAGCAGCAAGCGGCAGCCCTGTACGAACTGGCGAAGCGGTGCATTCGCGGGCGGCGCGCGTCGTTGGCCTACGAGCTGGTGCTGGCCGCCGGCCGCGAAGACCCGGAAAACGAGTCGGTGCGCCGGGTGTTCGGCTATCAGAGGTTCCGCGACGGTTGGTACACGGCCTACGAGCTGCGCAAGCTGCGGGCGGGACAAGTGTGGCACGATCGCTTCGGTTGGATCCCCAAGACGTTCGTCAAACGATACGAAGACGGTCAACGCTACAGCGACAATCGATGGGTATCGGCCGACTACGATGCGAAGTCGCGGCGCGACATCAAGAACGGCTGGGAAATCGAAACCGAGCACTACAACATTCGCACCAATCACAGTTTGGAGGCGGGCGTTGCCCTGGGCGTGAAGCTCGAACGGTTCTACCGGATTTGGTCGCAGTTGTTTGTGCGCTATTACGCCTCCGAGGCGTCGGTGGCCGCGCTGTTCGACGGCCGAGCCAAGCCGCCGGCCGCCGACCCGCCGAAGCTGTCCGTCGTTTACTTTCGCGACCGCGACGACTACCACAACGCCCTTCGCACCGCGGTGCCCAATGTGGAGATTTCCGTGGGAACCTATGTGGCCGGCACGCAGTGCGCCTATTTCTTCGCCGGCGACCAGGCCGATGATCGCACCTTGTATCACGAGGCGACGCATCAGTTGTTTCATCAGTCGCGGCCGGTGGCCGCCAACGTGGGCCGCAACGCCAACTTCTGGATCATCGAGGGGATCGCGCTCTACATGGAATCGTTGCGCCCGGAAGGCGAATACTGGGTGCTCGGCGGTCAAGACGACATTCGCATGGAGGCCGCCCGAGTGCGCGTGCTGCGCGATCGATTCTACGTCGCCTTTGCCGAAGTCGCCGGCTACGGCATGGATCGCTTGCAGGCGCACCCGCAAATCGCCACGCTCTACAGCCAGATGGCCGGCCAAACGCATTTCCTCATCTCCCACGACCAGGGCAAATATCGCGACGCATTGGTGAGCTACCTCTCGGCGGTCTATTCGGGCAACGAGGACCCGGCCGCCCTGGCCAAGTTGATCGGCGAAACCTACCTGACGCTCGACCGACAGTACCTCGATTTCATCGTCGAGGCCGAAAAGGCGGAACAGGCGCGCAAGAAGGCGATTGAGGGGGCGAAATCGCCTGGGGCAGCGCCAAACGCCTCGCCGAAGAAGGCCGAATAGCCCCCGCAACGGCGTTGCTCAACGCGACCAAGCGCTGCGCGTTACGGCTGGTTTGCTCCGCAGTGCCCATTGGTCGTCGAGAGACCAACGGCACGATGGCTCCGGGATTGACGGCTTCGGAGGCGGTGCGGCGGAATCCGCAGCGTTCACGCGGTCGCTTGTAGCGGTTGGGCGGCCAAGTATTCTTTTTCCGCGCGATGCTGGGTAGAATGGGGCGTTGTTGACCTCGGGAACGACGATCCCCTGCCGTCTGCCGATTGCACCGGCTCCGATTCGGTTTTGCCGGCCGGCCGACTGCTTCGTTGTGCCGAGCGTCGGTCGGATTGTTTAATCATCGCACACCTGCTTGGGAGAACCTGCCGATGAGTTGCACGCGACGTGATTTGCTCCGCTGGGGATTGGGGTCGGCCGCTTTGGTGGCCGCCGGGGTTCACCGGATCGAGGCCGCCACGGGAAAGAAGATTCCCTTGGGCCTGCAACTGTATTCGGTGCGGAAACAGTGCGAGAAGGACTTGCCCGGGGTGCTCAAGGCCGTGGCCGAGATGGGCTATGTGGGCGTCGAGTTCGCCGGGTATTACGGCCGCAAGGCGGACGAACTGCGCAAGCTGCTCGACGACCATGGGCTGAAGTGCTGCGGCACGCATACGGCCCTGGCCACGATGACCGGCGACGCGCTGAAGGGCACCGTGGAATTCAACAAGACGTTGGGCAACAAATACCTGATTGCCCCGAGCTTGCCGAAAGAACACTTCCAGTCGAGGCAAACGCTGCTCGACGTGGCCAAACGGTTCGACGACATCGCCGAGAAGATCAAAGGCGAGGGCATGCTCACCGGCTATCACGCCCACGGCAACGACTTCCAGAAGGTGGAAGGCGAAACGGCCTGGGACATCATTTTCGGCAACACGAAGCCCAAGGTGGTCATGCAGCTCGACACGGGCAACTGCCGCGGCGGGGGCGGCGACCCGTTGGCCATTTTGAAAAAGTACCCGGGCCGCTCGAAGACGGTTCATCTGAAACCGCACGGCGGGCGTCGCGGCGCGCCGATCGGCGAAGACGACCTGCCGTGGAAAGAGATCTTCGAAGCCTGCGAGACGATCGGCGGTACGGAGTGGTATATCGTCGAGCACGAAAGCGGCGACGATCCGCTGAACACCGTCAAACAGTGCATCGACAACCTCAAGAAGATGGGCAAATAGGCCGCCGGTCCGTGTTGGCGTCAAGGGTCAGCTCGCCCGCATCGGCCGCCGGGCAAACGTGTTCCCATCGGCAAAACCGACTGGCTTTGGCAATACCGAGCAAATACCGGCAGCGGCAGCGTCGCTGAAAATGGGCGCGGCCGCTGCCGTTTTTTGTTGCCCGCGGGTGCGAGCCGCGTCGCCCAAGCAAGGCGTGTGCGGCATCGCGCGGCGCCCGAGCGCGGGCTGCTTACGGCGGCGGCGGATCGATGGCTTGCAAGACGGGAAGCACGAGAATCTTGCCGTCGCCCATGCGGCCGGTTCGAGCGTTTTCCACGATCGTGCGCACCACCTCGTCGGTGCGCTCATCGGCCACCCAGAGAGTGATTTCCACCTTCGGCAAATAGGCCAACGAGTATTCGCTGCCGCGGTATTCGTCGAGGTAGTTCTTCTGCCGGCCGTAGCCTTTGACTTCGCGGACCTCGCACGCCTCGATCGGCGCGTGTTCCAAGGCGGCCAGCACGCGTTCGGCCTGAAACGGTTGCACGACGGCGATCACTTGTTTCATAGCCTCCCATGCTATCTCGGTCCGAGCCGGTTGCCAAGGTTCGTTTCGGGCCGGATCCCGCGGCGCCGGCAGGCGCGATGATTCGGGTGGAACTGCGATTCGGGGGCAGGGCGGCCCCGGACGGTTGCGTCGGCATCCCCGACCATCTTACACTATACGGCAGTCGATCATCCCTCGCCGGCCCACCTCGAATCGATCCACGCGCAGCGCCGGCGGCCGACGACTGCCGCCGATGGCATCGGTCAGCCGTTGGCATGGTTTTCGGTTATCGGCGGCCGCATTCGGCCGTTGGGCTTTGGAGTTGTTCGCTGGGGTGAAATCTTGGGAGAACGAGCGCAGCGTTCGGACCGATTCCGCTCGCCGGAGCTCCGTTGTTTGCAGGCGCCTTTCTTGGGAGAACAATGATGTTGCAGCAGACGCGTCGGCAATTCGCCTGCGGCGCTTTGGCCGCCGGGGCATCGGTCTTGGGGATGGCCCCGAGCAATTGGGGTGGGCAAACGGCTCGGGCCGTTGCGGCCGAGTTGGCGGGCAAGCCCGGCGCGAAGATCCGCTTGGGTCTGGTCACCTATCTCTGGGGGCAGGATTGGGATTTGCCGACACTGCTGACCAATTGCAAGAAGGCGAAGATCGGCGGCGTCGAACTCCGCGTTCAGCACAAACACGGCGTCGAGCCGAATCTTTCGGCCGGCCAGCGGGCCGAAGTGAAAAAGCAGTTCGCCGACAGCGGCATCGTGTTCGTCGGTCCGGGCACGAACGAGGCCTACGATTACGTCGATCCGGCCAAAGTGAAGCAGGCCATCGAGAACACCAAGGCCTATGTCAAACTCAGCCACGATTGCGGCGGCAGCGGCGTAAAGGTGAAGCCGAACGATCTGCGAGAAAAGGAAGGCGTGCCGCGCGAGAAGACCATTGCCCAGATCGGCAATGCGCTGAACGAGGTCGGCCGTTTCGCCGCCGATTACGGCCAGCAGATTCGCCTGGAAGTGCATGGGTCGGCCGGACCGCTGCCGATCATCAAGCAGATTATGGACGTGGCCGTGCATCCCAACGTGGGCGTCTGCTGGAATTGCAACGGCGACGAGTTGAAGCCGCCGGGCTTGGAACACCACTTCAATTTGGTGAAGGATCGATTCGGGGCCACCTGCCACGTGCGCGAATTGAACCTGGGCGACTATCCCTACCAAGACTTGATCAAGCTGCTGGTGAAGATGGACTACGACGGCTGGGTGCTGCTGGAGTGCCGCACCAAACCGGCCGACCGCGTGGCGGCCTTGATCGAGCAGCGAAAGGTCTTTGAACGAATGGTCCGGCAGGCCCAGGAATAAGGGCGCACGGCCGAATACGATTGCCGACGAGGCGAACCGGCGCGCCACGCGCAGTCGGAATCGTGCGACAAGGGAAAGCGAGGCTCCCGTGGCGAGCAGGGCGATGCAGCCGATTGTGGTGTTGCTGACCGGTTCGGCGGCAGCGCAGCCGTCGCAGTATGTCATGGAGCGGGCGATTCGCCACCACGATTTGGATTGGCGCTATCTCACCGCCGAAGTCGCCCCCGAACGCCTGCCCGACGCATTGGCCGGCGTTCGGGCCATGGGATTCTGCGGGGGCCACCTCGACGAGGTTCACCAGCGCGCGGCCCTCCCGCTGTTCGACGCTGCCGACGAGATTTCCCGGGCGGTCGGCGCTGCCGACTGTTTCACCCGTTCCGATCAAGGGCTGACCGCGGCAAACTTGCTCGGGCCGGCGGTAACGGCCCTGGCGCGCCGCGGAGGGTTCGACCCGGCAGGCCGAAGGGCGATGATCGTCGGCGCAGGAAAGATGGGACGCGCCGCCGCCTTCCAACTGGCGGCCGAAGGCGCCGCGGGCATCACCGCGGCGGATCGCAACGCGGCCGCGGCCGAGGAATTGGCTGCGATGCTCGCGGCGCGATTTCCCGAATGCGGCGTCGAAGTATTGCCCTGGCAACCGCCGCTGGCCGTGGCCGAGGGCGCCGACCTGCTCGTTCACGCCATTCCGGCGGCGGCTCACGCCGAGGGCCTGCTGCTCGCCCTCGACACCCTGCGGCCGACGCTGCATTTGCTCGACGTAAATGTATCGCCCCCGTGCGCCGAACTGCTGCGCCAGGCTGCGGCTTGCGGCTGCCGGACGCATGAAGGCTTGGACCTGTTCGTCGAACAGCTTGCCCTGGCGTTTCGGGCGTGGACCAGCGTGGAACCCGACCGCCGCGTGATGCGCGACGCGGCCGAGGAGTTTCTGATGGAAGTGTGAGCCGAGGTAAACGCGGAGGGAGCTTCAATGAACGGTTCCGCACAGGCAAAGCGAGTTTCTTGCGCGTCCCTGCCGCCGCGATTCTTCGCGGCCGCTGTCGGAGTCGCAATCATCGGAGCGCTTTCGATCGTCTGTGCCGCGGAGACGCCGCCGGGCGGCGCCGGCCGAACGGCGCAGCGGCCCAACATCGTGTACATTTTGGCCGACGACTTGGGCTATGGCGATGTCCACTGTTTCGGCGGCGATCGTTCGAAGATTCCCACGCCGCATCTCGACCGGATGGCTTCGCAGGGAATGATCTTCACCGACGCCCATTCGTGTTCGTCGGTCTGCACGCCGACGCGCTATGGGATTCTCACCGGCCGATACTCGTGGCGAAGCCGGCTTCAGTCGGGCGTGTTGATGGGCGATGGTCGGCCCTTGATCGCACCCGATCGGCTCACCGTGGCCTCGCTGTTGCGGAGCAACGGCTACGCTACGGCCTGCATCGGCAAATGGCATTTGGGCCTGGGCCTGCCGCTGCGCTCGGGCGCTGCTGCCGAAGAGACTGACGACGCGGCCGCCGGAACGAATCCCTGGCGGTTCGATTACGCCGGCCGGATCGAACAGGGACCGATCCAACTAGGCTTCGACGAGTTTTTCGGCATCGCCGCCTCGTTAGACATGTGGCCGTTCGCCTTCATCAACGGCGACCGTTTTGAACCGGTCCCCACGGTGGAAAAGAAGTGGATGCGCGCCGGACCGGCCGCGGCGGTTTTCGAGGCCGTTGACGTGATGCCGAAGCTTGCTCAGCGGTCGGTCGAGACCATCCGCCGCCTCGCCCCGGCGGCCCGCGAGGGGAAGCCGTTCTTCATCTATCTGGCGCTCACCGCGCCGCACACGCCGATCTTGCCCATCGACACATGGAAAGGCAGAAGCGGGCTGGGCGACTATGCCGACTTCGTCATGCAAGTGGACGACCTGGTCGGTCAGGTGCTGGCCGCGTTGGACGAAGCGAAACTCGCCCGAGACACCTTGGTGTTCTTCACTTCCGACAACGGGTGTTCACCCCAAGCGAAGATCGATGAGCTTGCCGCCGCCGGCCATCATCCCAACGGCCCGTTCCGCGGCCACAAAGCCGACATTTGGGAGGGCGGGCATCGTGTGCCGACGATCGCGCGTTGGCCGGACCGAGTTGCCGCGGGCACGCGATGCGAGCAGCCCGTCTGTCTGAACGATCTGATGGCCACCTGCGCCGATTTGCTGAAGGTGCGGCTGCCCGACAACGCCGCCGAAGACAGCGAAAGCCTGCTGCCGATGCTGCTGCAAACCGGCGGGCCGCGAGCCGACCGGGCCCTGGTGCATCACTCGGTCAACGGCCGATTTGCCATTCGCCAGGGCAAATGGAAGTTGGTTCTGTGTCCGGGCTCGGGCGGATGGAGCCAGCCGCGCGATCCGAAAGCCGTGCAACAAGGGTTGCCGCCCATGCAGCTTTACGACTTGGAAACCGATCCGGGTGAGCAAACCAACCTGGTGCGGCAACATCCCGAGGTGGCTCAGCGGCTGCGCAAACAGTTGGAGAAGATCGTCGCCGACGGCCGCAGCGCGCCGGGCGAACGCCAGCACAACGATGTGGCGGTGCAGATCGAGCGGCCCATCAATCCTTGACTCGCCTGCCGCGCGGTTTCGCCGCCGCTGAATCATGATCGGGTCGCGTCCGCACGTCCGCAAACCGATGCGTTGCGCCTTGAGCCAACGCGCCCCGCCACAAACCAATATGCCGGGCCCGTTGGCGCTGTTTCGGGCCGATTCCCCGATGGGAATGCGGGCGGCGGGCCAGTGAATTCCGCGTTAGAATCCGGCTAAATCGCGCCCCGAAGCGACGCGTTCGGCGGTGCGGTTTCACGCGCAGATCGACGGCCGAAACAGGCCTCAGAAAGCAGACGTCAATACCGGCTCGAAAACCCTGCCTCCGGTTGACGCCTTCGCCCGCCAAGCTCTAAAGTGGCGTTGTCGGCCCTTAGACAAGAAATGCAGAGAGCGGGGTTGCTGCTTGCCTCGGACGATCGGCTCGGCGACGACCGACCTCGCGGCGCGGCAGATCCTGGTTAGCAGCATGGTCGAATCGCAGCGATTCTTTTCCTGCACAGCCTTTCCGCTCTCTGACGTTTCGCTTCCGGCGGGTGGTTGCTCTCGGCAATCGCCGAACGGAAAACGGTAAAGACGACAAATCCCTTGAAAGGCGGTCGATGCTCAATCGGTTTGAACAGTGCGTGCGTGACAATCGAGTGGAGTCGCTTCGGCGCAGTTGGACTGCGTTTCGGCCTGTCTGCGCAGCCGTTCCGGAGTCCTTGCCTAAAGCCGCGGACAACGCAGGGCGACCCAAGCGGGCGAAGTCTGCCATCGGCCGCTTCGCGTCACTCAGGGCCGTTTGCCCAATCATTTGCCTCTGTTTGGCGTTGCCGCTGGCGACGGGTTGCTTCGGTCGGGCCGCCAGCGAACCGAAGGCCGCGGGAAAGCCGCTCGAAGGCGTGCAGCTCAAGTTGGCCGTTGTGGACGACGCCGGATTGGTCGAAGCCATCAACGCATTGCGCGGTGAATGGACGGCGCAAAGCGGGGCGGAGTTGTCGGTCGAGCCGCTGGGTCTCGATGGCTTGGCCGGCCTTCAGCGCATCGAGGCCGACGCCCTGATTGCACCTGCGGCCCAGTTGGGCCCTTTGGCCGAGCGAGGCCTGATCGTCCCGCTGCCTCAACAGTCGTCGTTCCAGCGTGATACGGTGGTGGGCTGGGGCGACGTGCTCGACCTGCTTCGCACCAGCGAAGTTGTTTGGGGCGATAAGGTCTGCGGCATTCCGTTCGGGTCGCCGGTGTTCGTCGTTTACTGCCGCAAAGACTTGCTCGATCCCTTGGGCCTATCGCCGCCGAAGAACTGGCGCGAGTTCGATCGAGCAGCGGCGGCACTGAGCGAGCACGCTGCGACGGCCGCGGCGGGGGCCACGGCTGGGGCGCACGATGGCGCCGAATGGTCGGGCGCGGTGCTGCCGCTGGCGCCCGGCTGGGCCGGAATAACTCTGCTGGCTCGGGCGGCCCCGGCGGCTAAAGGGCGCAGCAATTATTCGTCGTTGTTCGATGTGAACACGTTCGAGCCGTTGATTGCCGGTCCGCCGTTCGTCGAGGCGCTGGAAGAGATCGCCGCCGCCGTAAAGAAGAACCCCGAGCCTTCGCTCCAGGCCGATCCACACGCGGCCCGGCGCGCGTTCTGGCAAGGGCGATGCGGCATGGCCGTCTGTTGGCCCAGCCGCGCCGGCGGGGCCGATTTGCCGCGGCAACGGCCCGAGGGCTTCGTCGCGTCGATTGTGCCCCTGCCCGGCGGCCGCAAGGTGTATGAAACCTCGCGTCGTCGCTGGCTCGATCGAGAACCGAGCGAATCGGGCAACGTGCCGCTGCTGTCGATTGCCGGCCGGGTCGGAATGATCTCGGCCGCTTCCTCCCAACCCGAGGCCGCGTTGCAGCTCTTGCTTTGGCTGGGCGACGAACAGCACATCGCGGCGGTGGGCGCGGCCAGTTCGGCCGCCACGCTTCCCCGCCGCTCGCAAGTCGAGAACGCGGCCGCATGGGTCGAACCGCCCATGCCGGAGCAAAC
>JARKPK010000099.1 GCA_029975295.1 Thermoguttaceae bacterium
CCGGCCGACTACTACGCCGCCGCGAACGATCAGATACTCGTGGTCTTGCAGATCGAATCGCCCGCGGGCGTCGAATCGGCCGAAGCGATCATGTCCACCACCGGCTGCGATGCGGTGTTCATCGGCCCGAACGACTTGAAGTTCACTCTTCGCGCGCGGCTGGGCCGAGAGCCGACCGAGGAGGAATTCGAGGGCCGGATCGACGCGCTCGTTCAAGCCGCTCGGCGCACCGGAGTCGCGCTGGGAATGCACACCAGCAACGCCGCCGCGGCACTGCGCCGCGCCGCGCAAGGGATGCAGTTGCTGGCCGTCGGCAGCGATCTCTCGCTGCTGAATATGGGCGTGGCGGCAACCATGAAAGAACTGGGCAGCCGCGGCGTTGATCGCGGATACTGATCGGCTCGCCCCGCCGCCCGATGTGCCGATCGGCCATGCCCATGCGCCGCCGATCGTCTCAAGGGAACCGCTCATAGCGGAGAGCAGGCAACGGAGAACGGAAAGCGGCCCAAGCCGGCGATTGCTTTTCAGTTCCCATGCTGTTGAATGCGGCTCATGGTCTTCCCGCGGAACTCGGCCTCACGCGGGTCGGCCGCTGAACATCGCTTTTCCGAGACACAAGCAACGCGCGGTTTTTCCGCGCCGCTGCGCGCCGTCGCCTTATTGCATCAACCCCATCAGGCGGTGATTCCCTTGGTGAGTGCCATGAACGCCGTTTCCAGGTTCAGCTCTTCTTCGCGGAAGAGCGTCAGGCGATGCCCGTTGCTCACCAAACAGGTGGCCAATTCGCTGTAGTCGCCCGCCTGTTCGGAAAGAGCGACCTCAATCAACCCGTCGCGTACATCGACGGCGGCCACCGGCGGACATCCTTCCAATAGCCGGGCCGCCGCATTCGCGTCGCCCGCCACGCGCACGTGGAGCAAGGTCCGCTGGCGAGCCCGTTTCATCACCTCGGCCACCTCGGCGTTCACCAGCAACACGCCGCGCTCGATGATTCCCACTTTGTTGCAGATGTCGGCCAACTCGGGCAGGATGTGGCTCGACACCATGATCGTTTTCCCCATGCGGCTCAGTTGTTTGAGCAGCCCGCGAATCTCGATCCGCGCCCGCGGATCGAGCCCGCTGGCCGGCTCGTCGAGAAGCAGCACCTGCGGCTCGTGAAGCAGCACCCGCGCCAACCCCAGCCGCTGAGTCATGCCGCGCGACAAACTGGTGACCAAAGCGTCTCGCTTGTAGTCGAGCCCGACCAGCTCGAGCATCGCCTGGCACACTTGCCTCCGCTTCGCGCCGCGAATGCGATAGGCGGCGGCAAAGAACTCGAGGTACTCGATCACCTTCATGTCGTCGTAAACCCCGAAAGCGTCGGGCATGTAGCCGATGATCCGCCGAATCTCTTTGGGGTGCGTGTAGATCGAGTATCCGCCCACCGACGCCTCGCCCCAGGTCGGCCGCAGCAGCGTGGCCAGGATCTTCATCGTGGTCGTTTTGCCCGAGCCGTTCGGACCGATGAAGCCGAACAAATCGCCTTCGTTCAATTCCAACGTCAGGTGATGAACGGCATGCAGCCGGCCGTAGGTCTTGGTCAATTCCTGCGTTTTGATCATGGCTGCGTCTCCACGCGTAGGAGGAAGCGGTAGATCGTCGCGCTGTCCGACGCTGCTTGCGGGCGGCCATCGACAACCACCTGCGAACCCGCCTCAGCGCCCGCGGCCCGGACCACCAACACCGCCCGGCCCGCGGGCAACAACCCGCTAAGATCGATCCACGACTCGCGGCCCAGCGGCCACTTCGTATATTCCTGACCGCCGGCCGCCGCGTGGAACAGCATCGCCCGCAAAACGTACAATGCGTCGCTGCTGGTTTGATCGAAGGGTCGGGTTTGCTGGTGGTACTTGTCGCGTGAATCGTCGTACACCAATCGCCGGCCTGTGAGCAGCGTCTTCAATTCGCTCCGCTTCGACATCGTGCCGATCACAGCCGCTTCGCCGGGACGCAACTTGCCCAATTCGAATCCCCAACGATCGTAGGCCAGCAGGCAATCCTCCCAAACGAAATCGCTGCGATTGACCAGCCGGCCCGCCAAATGCCTGGCCGGATCGGACAGCTTCGCCTCGACCAAGGGACCGACCGATCGAATCCATCGGGCCGTAAACGCCTTCGACGACCAAATCGGCAGCGGCACTTCCCGCAGGCGGTCGCGCCCTGCGGCGGCCGAGTAGCCGACCAACGCCGCGCCCTCGCCCCAAAGGGCGTCGACATCCATCCCGCCCAACGCTCGCCCCGAAAGACCCTGCCAAGCCAACAATGTTTGATCTTCAAGCAACCGGTCCGTCGCCGACTGCATGGGAGCAACCGCTCGATCGCCCGGGGGGGCCGAATCGGCATTAGCCCGCCTAGCGGACGACGGCGGCTCGATCGTCGAAGGCGCAGCAACGGCCAGTTCGCACCGTTGCGATCGCGAACTGTAGAGATTGAACCACAACTGCCCTCGGGCAACGCCGCTTTCGTGATCGATATCAATCACTTCGATTCGACGGATCGCCGTTTGATCTCCCTTGAACCGCCCGGCGGCCCACAGCACCGCCGCAACGACTGCGGCCACGCTCAGGGCGAAGGTCAGCCAGGTCCACTGGACCCTCCACCCCAAGCGCTGCACCAGAAAATAGTCGAACGGCCCGATCAACAACAAATAGAAGGCGGCCGCACAAGCAATGGCCCAGAACGGAATGGCTCGGACCGATTCGAACTGATCCAGCGAACTACGCAA
>JARKPK010000110.1 GCA_029975295.1 Thermoguttaceae bacterium
GGGAATCGCAGACGGCCCTCGCCCGCCCGATTTCTACAGCCTGTTGGGACTGCTTCCATCGGAATCGGATCCTGCCGCCGTTTCTCGGGCGGCCGACATGCAATTGGCTCGCCTTCGGCAGGTTCGGCCTGGGCAGTGGGCCACCGTATGGAGTCGGCTGCTCGACGAGATCAAGGAGGCGAAACGCTGCCTGACCGACCCGCAGTCGAAGGCCGTCTACGATGCGGCCATCGCAGCGCGTGTTGCTGCGCTAACCGCTAACTCGCCCTTTCCGCAGGCGGCCGCTGGCGGGGCAGTTCCCGTGGCATTGGCGGCCATGCAACCGTTGGGCGCGGCAGCCGAAGCGAACGGTGGATTGGGGGTGCGAGTTCCCTTTCCGGTAGGCTACTCTCAACCCGCGACGACTGTTGCAGTCAGTGGGACAGCCGATTCTCCACCGCCGCTTCCCACGGCAACCGCCGTGCCGGCTTGGCCAAATATGGGCACAGCTTCGATGCCCATGGCGGCCGTGGCCGAGGTTGCACCGGGATGGCCGGCCGGACCACTTGCCAGCGGCGCGGCCGTGGCGACCGAACCTCGTCTGTCCTTTCCGACGCAGCAGGTTGCGGAAACTGCGGCCGTTCCGCTTCCGTCGTTGCCGGTCGCGGCCCCGGTGGGCGGTGGTTTGCCACAGCCGGTGCTGCCAAGTGCGGACATTCCTCCAAGCCCGGCCGCAATTGCCAGTCCCGCAAAACAGCCGACGGCAACTCCATCGCAGTCCACCGGGTTTCTGGGCGCATTGTTGCGATGGGGCGTCGTAGGCGTTCTGCTGATCGTGTTGGGCGTGCTCTCCGTCATGTTGCACAACAAATTGCAAGACGAAGCCGATCGACTCGATTCTAAGGGGAAGAAATCGGAATTGGCGCGATCGGACAACAGTCCGAACGGCAACGGCGGTGTTGCGAAACGCCCCTCGCCGACTGGCCCCAATCAGCGGCCATCAAGTGGCAATGGTTCGCCGCCGGCAGTTGCGCCCGGAAGTGCAAAGGGTTCCAGCGAGTCGCCGTCGCGGACATTGCCTGTTTCGACGCCGACTGAGAATCCTGGCAGCTCGAAGGGGGCGACGGGGGCCGGGAATCCCAACGGATCGAAGCCGAATCGGCCTGAAGATCCAAACCCAATTTCGCCCTCGGGCAACGGCGGCCGGCCGACCAACCCGTCGCAAGTCGGTGATGATCCGGATAAACGTGCTGCATTTCGAAAGTCGCTGAGCGAGGCGCGGATTGCCATGGCCGAACGCGAGTATGCCGATGCCAAAAAAGCACTGGCGGCAGCGGCTCGTTTGGCGCAAACGGCCGACGAGCGAAAAGAGTTGCAGCGGCTGGAGCAGTTGGAGGCGCACCTCGACGGTTTCTGGAAGAGCATCCGCGACGTAATGCCTAAACTGGACGGCACGGAGATGCCGATCGGCAATACATTCATTTCCATTGTCGAGGCCGATGATCAGCATGTTCTTGTCAAAGCGGCGGGCCAGATGAGGCGTTACGGCGTGGGCACGCCCGACATGCCGATCAAGCTGATTGCCGCCATCGCGGAGCAGAGGTTCAAGCCGGATTCGACATGGAACGCCCTGTATGGAACGTTTCACGCGATGGATCGCGACGGCGACCGCGGCAAGGCTCGTCAGCTCTGGGAGCAGGCCGGCAAACTTGGAGCCGACCTGTTGTCTGAGTTGGACGTGCCCCGTCAAAGCGCGATCAGTTCGCCCAACGGCAGCGGCAGCAGTGCGGGCGGAACCCGCCCCAGCGCCGAACCGCCGCCCGCGACGACCGACTTCGGAGCGGCTATCAGTGAGCTTCAGCAGCAGGCCGAGGCGGCCAAGGCCATTGCACAGCATAGCGAGGTTGCACGAAAAGCGCTGGCGGAGTGCCAGCGGGCGTGCGCGGCTAAACGGTGGGACGACGCATTGAAGCTCGCTCAGATTGCGCAGGGGGCGGCGCGAGAGTCGAAAAGCCCGGCCCTGCTCAGACAGGCCTACGCCGCAGTGCAACAGATCGAAGCCGTTCGAAAAGAGCGGTAACGTCGTTGTCAAACAGGCTTGCCCCGGGGTTTGCCCCGTTGACGGATGCTGGTGAAGGGCCTTCTCCCTTTCGGTGCGGTGGTGTGCCGGCCCCTTTGGGCCCTGGCTTTCGCTCCTTCCAAGTTCTCTGTGCCCGGAACGTGTGAGGCGACTACGCGAGTTTTGCAGATTTCCGTCTCCGCGGACTGAAATCGGTGTCGCACCGTGGAGGCCAAAACGGGAGGCACCATCGCCAGCCGCCCAATCGGTCTGTGCCGACGACCCGTTCCTTGCCCCATGTGCGAACTCATTGTCAGTGGGACATGGCGTCGAGAAAGCGACCGGCGAATTCTGCATGGGCTTGTTCGATTGTGGCTTGCAGTCGGCTCTTGCTTTTCGTCGGCAAACGGCAAACAATAGTCGGATTCGTCGTCGGAGTTCATCGGTGAGCAATTCTTGCTTGTCCGATCGGTGTACCGATTCCCAACGAGGAACCGCTGCCGGTAGTGTCTGCGTTTCCAGACAAGCCGGTTTTCTGTTGATCGTCTTGGTTGCGTTGCGTTGCGTTCTCTGAAGGTGTTCGAAGGACAACGTATCGGCACAGCCAAACCATATCGTAGGGGACGGACCTCCCGCAAGAAGGCGATCAGCGCTTTTCGCTGGGGCTTTTGCAACCTTGCCAGCCGATGGATTCCCGAAACTGGCCAATGCCAAGGGCCCGAGGCCGCTTGACGATTGGAAGACTAACGCACACTTCTGTTGAGGTGCTTCATGCCGCTTGATCCGCAGCGCCGTTATGGAATGGGCACATTGGCTTTGCATGCCGGGCAGTCGCCCGATCCGGCGACCGGCTCGCGTGCCGTTCCGATTCATCAAACCACCAGCTATGTGTTTCGCAGCACGGAGCACGCGGCGAATCTCTTTGCCTTGAAGGAATTGGGCTTCATCTACACACGATTGATGAACCCCACGACCGACGTCTTTGAACAGCGGATGGCAGCGTTGGAAGGCGGGATTGGCGCTCTGGCTCTGTCGAGCGGGCAGCAGGCGATTACCGTCGCATTGTTGAATCTGGTTCACGCGGGCGGTCATATCGTTTCGGCCGCGGCATTATACGGCGGCACAATCACCCTGTTGGGGCAAACGTTTCGCCGCTTGGGAATCGAGGTGACTTTTGTCGATGCGACCGATCCGGCGAACATCGCCAAAGCGATCCGGCCGAACACTCGGGCGGTGTTCATTGAGTCGCTTGCGAATCCGAAGAACGACGTGCTGGACTATCGCGCTATTGCCGAGATCGCCCATCGGGCCGGGTTGCCGCTGGTGTGCGACAACACCGTGCTTACGCCCGTGTTGTTTCGCCCGTTCGACTTCGGAATCGACATTGCGGTGTACAGTGCCACGAAGTTCATCGGCGGTCACGGCACGAGCATCGGAGGAGTGATTGTCGACAGCGGGAAGTTCGACTGGTCGGCCGAGTCCGACAAATGGCCTCAATTCACTCGGCCGGATCCGGCTTACCACGGCTTGGTGTTCCACGAGGCGCTTGGGCCGCTCTGTTACATCATCACCTGCCGCACACATTGGTTGCGCGACTTGGGCGGCGCAATGAGCCCGTTCAATGCGTTCTTGTTCTTGCAAGGCTTGGAGACTTTGCACTTGAGAATGCCGGCCCACTGCCGCAACGCCCAAAAAGTGGCGGAGTTCCTTGCGGGCCATCCGGCCGTGCAATGGGTGAACTATCCGGGATTGCCGGGGCACCCCAGCCACAAGTTCGCAGAGAGGTATCTGCCCGCGGGCGTTGGTGCGATCCTGGGCTTCGGTATTCGAGGCGGTCGCGAGGCAGGCAAACGGTTCATCGAGGCGTGTCAATTGGCCTCGCATCTGGCCAACATCGGCGATGCGAAAACGTTGGTCATTCACCCGGCCAGCACAACGCACAGCCAACAAACCCCCGATGAGTTGCAAGCCGCCGGTGTGAGCGACGATTACATTCGGGTGAGCGTTGGGTTGGAGGACGTTGAAGACATCATGGCCGACCTCGATCAGGCTCTCCGGTCGGCCGCGAGTGGAGATTGAGCGTCGCCCCCGCCGAATCCTAGCGGGCAAACCGGCGGGAACGTCGGCCGATGGGTCTCGCCGCACCGGCAATTCAACGACAGCGGCATGGCGACCTTTTGCTTGGAAGCGATTAGAGCAAAGGGCCTGTCGCAGCCGGCGATTCCGGCTGACGCCGCTTGCACGCCCAACGGCAATCGCGCCGAATCGGGCGAGGGCCGACTGGCTTCTTCGTATGCGATGCGCCGCCGATCTCAGGTGGAAACAACATTTTTGTCGCATGGTTTCTCGTTGGAAGGATTCGCCGACACGGTCCTGATAACGGGCTGTTTTTGGTGAGAAAGTGGATTATGACGGACCTGTTTGACAGCAGCGATGCAGTACGCACCGCGGACCCTTTGAGGTTCGCCCGCTCGGTGACTTTTGACCAGCCGCTCAAGTTGGAACACGGCGGGGAGTTGCCGGAAGTGACGGTCGCCTACGAGACGTACGGCGAGTTGAACTCGGCCGGCGACAACGCCATTCTGCTTTGCCACGCTCTGTCGGGCGATTCGCATGTTGCCAGCCACGGCGACGACGACTTGCCCGGCTGGTGGGAGATCATGGTCGGGCCGGGCAAGCACATCGACACAAACCGCTGGTTCGTCATTTGTCCGAACATCTTGGGCGGGTGCCGGGGAAGCACGGGACCGAACAGCCTGAACCCGCGCACCGGTCGCCGCTATGGGAGCGAGTTCCCGCTGATCACCGTAGGCGACATTGTGTCGGTTCAGCGGATGCTCGTCGAACACTTGGGCATACGCCGGCTCAGGGCTGTCGTGGGCGGTTCGTTGGGCGGCCACATGGCGCTGACTTGGGGCGTGCGGCACAGCGATGCAGTGCGGGGAATCGTCGCCATCGCTACTTCGCCGCGGCTGACGAGCCAAGCTCTCGCCTTCGACATCGTCGGCCGCAACGCGATTCGCAGCGATCCCGATTTCTTCGACGGGCAATACTACGAGAAGGGCAAGACCCCAGCCGACGGTTTGGCGATTGCGCGGATGCTGGGACACATCACTTACCTGTCGCGCGAATCGATGATGCAGAAGTTCGACGCCCATCGGCTGCAACCGCGTCATCTTCAAACGCAGTTCGAAACGCGGTTTTCCGTCGGATCGTATCTCGCGCATCAGGGCGACAAGTTCGTCGAGCGTTTCGACGCAAACAGCTACATCACGTTAACGATGGCGATGGATCTGTTTGATCTGGGCAGTTCGCCCGATCGATTGGCGGAGTCGCTCCGTGAATCGCGCTGCCGATGGTTGCTGCTGAGCTACACGAGCGATTGGCTTTTTCCTCCGTTTCAGTCGCGGCAGATCGTCAACGCGCTGCTCAGTAATAATCAGCCGGTTAGCTATTGCGATGTGCGCAGCGAATGCGGCCACGACGCGTTTCTGTTGCCCAACGAACTTCCGCTGTACGGCGGCATGGTGCAGGCGTTCTTGGAGAATCTCGACGGAACGGCGCGCCGCGATGTCACGGAAAACGGCAATAGCGAAGCGGTGCATGCGGCGCCCGCGGCGGAAGCGAATTCGTCGGGCAATGAACCGGCCGCAATCGGCGCGCCGGCGCTCGAGGACCGTTTCAAGACCGATCGATGCGCAGTCGGTCGAAACGGGACGGGCGCCGACATCGCGGTTCGGTCGTCGCCGACAACGGGGAATGTTGAACAGAGCATGTTCCACCATCGCCGGCTCGATTATGATTTGATCCTCAATCTGATTCCGGAAAACTCGGCGGTGCTCGACTTGGGGTGCGGCACGGGAGGATTGCTCGCGCGGTTGGCCGCACGGGGGCATCAACGACTCGTCGGCATCGAATTGGACGAGCAGGCGATTTTGGCATGCGTGCGGCGCGGGCTCGACGTGGTGCATGCCGACTTGAACGACGGCTTGCAGGCGTTCGGCGACGCCCAGTTCGACATAGTTGTGCTCTCGCAAACGCTTCAGGCCGTGCGTGACGTTGAACGCCTAGTGGCGGAAATGCTGCGCGTGGGGAAGCGGGCGATCGTCAGCTTTCCCAATTTTGCGCATCAGCCGTTGCGGCGGCAATTGGCCGAGCAGGGCCGCGCTCCGCGCGTTCTGCCGATGCAGGGCTACCATTGGTACAATTCGCCCGATGTGCGTTTCCTCTCGATTGCCGATTTCGAGGAGTTCTGCCGCGAACGAGCGATTCGGATTCATCAACGCGTGGCAATCGACACGCAACAACGCCGAGAAGTGCATGAAGACGCGAATTTGCTGGCCGACGTGGCGATCTTCGTGATGAGCGCGAAGTAGCCGCAGGGGGCGGCACGGGTGTCCGGCCTTTCGACGGCGCATTGCAGCGAGCCGATCACCGGCCTAGCCCGGGCCGGATTGCAGGCCGATCGATTCGGCTCTCGCAAACGTCAGTAGCGCAAAACGCGTTTGAGCAGCCACCAGCCCCAAAGGGCGAGCAATGCGTTGCCCGCCCAAACGGCATAGGGAGGCAGCGTGCCGTTCTTGGCGCCCTCGACACCGTAGGCCAACAGCGGATAATACACCACCAAGATCGGCAGGAAGCAGAGAAAGAAGCTCGTCAAGATATCGCGGTTCTTCAGGCGAATCGCCATCGGCGCTCCGACCCAAACGAAGAACAGACAACTGAATCCGGCCGACCATCGGCGATGGGGTTCGGTGAGCAACCGGTGAAGGTGGTTGTATTCGCCCTCAATTCGCGCTCGCCGCTGACGCCAGCTTTCGTCGGCCAATCCGGTCAGATCGCCGCTGAGCATTTGGTAGGCGGCGCGCGCGGCATCCTCTTGTTCTAAGCGGCGCAGCAATTCACGTTGCCTCAGTTCCTCGTCAGGGATTTCGTTGAGCGAAAGCCAGGAGGGCACGCGTTTGGCGGCCGCATTCGTGCGACTGGCGTCTTGCAGCGGAATTTCCTGTTCCCACGCATCGGGAATCTGGAACTTGGCCTTTCCCTCAATGTCGAACGTGCTGTTCAATAGGATGATTTTTAGCACGCCCTTTTTCAGGTCGGCGCGGATTTCCGCCTCGTCGGCGTCGATGGTCATCGCCGGCGCTCCCTCGTTTCCGCCGATGCTCACGTTGGGCCCAATCAGACGACGCCCTTCGACTTTGCGGACGGCAATCGCCAGACTCTGGGTGCTGTAGCCCTTCTGAGCGCGAAGCATTCCGTAAACGATCTCTTCTACGGCCTCCAAAACAACGCGGCGGGCGCCGTCGCGCCCCCAGGAGACGGCCAAGTCGTTGAGGTAGACCGTGGCCAAACTAGCCAAGGCGGCCAGGAACAGCGCCGGTGTGAGAAAAACCATCGGCGAAATCCCCAGCGACTTGGCCGCGATGATCTCGTTGGCGCCCGACATTCGGCCGTAAACGCTGGTGGCAGCCAACAATAAGGTGACAGGCACAGCAACACGAAGAGCGTCGGGCAAAATAAAGGGAATCAGCCGCGCGATTTGAGAAGCGGGCAGTTGTTGCTGCGCAGCCTCGCGCACCACGCCGACGACGATCATCAACATCGTCAGGCCGAAGAGACAAACCAAGAACACCTTGGTCAGTTCGCTCAGAACGTATCGGGTGAGAATTCGCATAACCAGCGGTAATGTCGCCCGATGCGGTCCAAAGGTCAAGGCCAGTTGTTCACCGATTCGAAGCCCAGGTTGGCCGGTTGCTCGGCCTTCGCCCGTCGAAGAGCCTGCCCCGCTGCAATCGCCGCAAATGCTTGCCCGAAAAGATGTTGCGAATAGAACAAAAGCTATTGGGAAATCGCGGGCTCGTTGCTATAATCCGCCCCCGATCTTTGATCAGTTTCCGTCGTCGCGGTTCCTCCTCCGATTTCCGAGATCACTGAGCGATACGCAACCGATGCTACGCGAGACGCCCCCCACTGCCCTCTTTCGAACCGGCTGTTGGGCCGCCGCTGCCGCGCTGGCCCTGACGGCCGGCTGCGGAACGACACGATGGTCGGACACGGCTCGGACGGCAACAGAGCAATTGTTGCTTTCGGATGCGATGGATCGGGCTGTCAGCCAGCTCGACTTCAGCATGTTCGCCGGATGCACGGTCTATCTCGACAGCGGGCCGGTCAAGCAGGTGCTTGATTCGGCTTATCTGGTGAGTTCGGTGCGGCAACGGTTGATCGCCAGCGATTGCATTGTGAAAGACAAACCGGAGGAGGCGGACTTTGTTGTTGAGTTGCGGGCAGGCACCATGGGAACCGATCGGCACGAGTTGCTTTTCGGCATTCCGGCCACCACCCTGCCGGCGTCAACGCCGGGGGCCGGCGCGCAGATCATTCCGGAATTGCCGCTGGCCAAACGCACCGATCAGCGCGCCGTGGCGAAAATCGCGGCCTTCGCCTACGATCGCCAAACCAGCCAACCCATCTGGCAATCAGGCACAATTCCCGTCGAAAGCAAGGCTCGCGATTTGTGGGTCTTCGGCGCCGGCCCGTTTCAGCGAGGATCGATCCATTCCGGCACGCGATTCGCCGGGCACAATGTGCCCGCGCTGCTCGACCTGAATCGAGCGCATACAGGCCCGAGATCGACCTTGGCCGTTACACAAGAAGCGTTGTTCTGCGAACCGGCGGAGCTCGCCGCTCAGCACCGCGCCCGGGAGGTTGAGACGGCGGAAAACAAGTCGAAAGAGCCGCAGAAGCCGCCGGCTTCACCACCGGCGGTAGCCGCCGCTCCGCCCTCGCCGCCGCCTCCACCGCCGCCTTCCGGACTGACCAGCGGGCTCGGGGCAACACCTGTTGGCGGAGCGACCGTCGCCCCGACTTCGGGAATGACTAATGGCTTCTCCGGACCGAAGATCACCCGCTTGCCCGATATCAAGTTGCCCTGGTCGCACAGCAACCAGTCCTCTACGAATTGACCGTCGCGGATGGACCGAGGCTTGCAAAGGTGAATAGTCTTTTGATTGCACACCGTAGCGGCATGGGCGGTTGAAACCGCATTGCGATCGCCGCCGCTCGTTGAAAGCCGCTTCGCTCAAATACGATCGAGAGAGTCGATCCAACGCGCCAGCAGGCGGCAGTCATCGTCGGTTAGCGCGCGAGATTGCTCGCCCAACGACCAACTTGTTGCCGGAATCTTACGGGAGCGGAGGGCCGAAAGAACCTGTTCGACCTGACGATTCTGCCCCGGCTTGCCTGCCGATACGATCAGTGCCGCGAAGCGATGAAGCGGATCGACCTCAGGCGATGGGCCCATCGGGAGGCCTTCGATGAGGATGGCCGCCCGAATACGATCGTTCAAGCGTTGTGCGGCCGACCACGCCATAGCGCTGCCCTCACGATATCCGCAAACTGCGAACCGAGCAGAACTAACGTTGTACGTCTCCGCCAACTGCTCGCAGAGCTTGCCGATCAGATTCAGATCCATCGGCGTCCAACGTTGCGGATCCGCCGATTTCGGCGCTACGATCATCAGATCGTAACGATCGCAGATGGGCTGCCAACGCTCGAACAACTGCTGCTCATCAAGCCCTCCGGCTCCGTGAATCCAAAAAATGACACCGTAGGCGGCATCGGGATCGTACGACTCGGGCACGTAGGCGGCCGTTTCTCCCGCGACTTCGGGCACCCGCATGGCGATCTTGCCCACGGCGGGCCGACCATCGGGAACATTGCGCGGTTTGCGCGCGGTCGGAAAATCGTCGGCGGGCAAGTGATCGGGAATAGCGGCAAGCTCGGCGGTCAGATCTAAGTTTCGACCTTCGCGGCGAACCTGCAATTCAACCTTGCTCCCTAGCTTGCGGGCGCCAAGTTCTTCACGCAGCTCATTGGCCCCCTTCAACGGCTTGCCGTCGGCGGCCAGCACAACATCGCCGGCTTTCAGGCCGGCCTTAGCGGCCGGACTGTCGGGGAAAACGAAGCGGACAGCCGTGCCGTCGCGCGATCCGTCGCGCATCGGCAACAGCCCGAGAAACGCATGCTGAAACGGTTCGAGCTTATCGACAAGCACGATGCTTGCGCTGATCCGCTCTCCCTTTCGGTCGACGACCAGCGAAATCTTATCGCCCGCATAACGGCGAGAGATAGCCATCTTGACGTCGGCCGCTCGCGACACCGGCCGGCCATCGATCTCGACGACCTTGTCGCCGGCTTTCAGGCCGGCCTCGGCCGCCGGCGAGTTGGCTTGCACCGGCCCCAGCACGGCGTCGCCGATATACAGATTGCCGCCCAAGTTGATGCCCGCCAGGCCCGGCTTGAGGTCTTCTCCCTTGATCAACCGTGGCAACGACTGAAGGATCGACTCGATGGGAACGGCGAATCCGATGCCCGAGTCGTACCATTCAACGCCGGCTACCTCGCTGGCAGCCTGCGGCGACAGCGGCACGAGCACGCCCATAACGCGGCCGCGGATATCGAGCAATGGGCCTCCGTAATTGTTGGGCGAGATCTTGGCGTCGGTCTGAATCGCTTTGCCCCAGATCCGCCCCAGGGCGCTGACGACTCCGACACTCACATTCGGTTTGTCGCTGTCAAAGGTGCGGCCGACGGCGAGGGCCCATTGGCCGACGCGAATATCCTTCTCTGCAACCGTCTCCGCCACGGGCAACGGCTTGTCAACGTCGATCTTCAGCAGGACGATCATACGATTAAAATCGGTGGCAACCAATTGAGCCGGTTTTCGCCCGCCATCGGGCATGCGCACCAGAATCGATGTCGGCTTGTTGCTGAAATTGAAGGCGCTGGAGACGATGTAGCCCCGGGGATCGACAATCAGTCCTGTTGTCGGGCCGGTGCCGAACAGGACTTCGTTCACCCGTTCCAATCCGCCGACTGTTTCGATGCGGACCACGGCCGACGCCGATCGCGCCACTGCCGCCTGAAACGCAAGATCATGCCTGTCTTCAATATCGGCTGAAGGGGTTGCCAGCTCGCCCGCCCGGACCATTGCGCCGCTCGAAAAGAGAATCGCTGCCAGCAAGGCAATCAACAGTCCTAGCCGCCCCATCCACCGACGTGTCCAATCATCTGCTGTGGTGACGGCGATTTGCCGGGCGCCAACGACAACGGGAAGCCGCTTGCAACGGTAAATGGTGCGATTCATGGGAAGTTGATCTCTGTGCGCTCTTGTTGCCATCTTGAATTCGACCGCAGACAATCGATGAGGACGCAGTCTGTCGGGCCCGGTGCTCGGCAGGCAAGCCTGTTCACCGCCGCCCGCCGCGCCTCACGCAATGCATAAACACTGCAATGGGCGACCCACCTCGACAGCGAGCCTCAAGGCTTGCCGCGTTCTCCCGGCGGCGCGATCACAATCTCTACCAGTTCATGTCCGCGAATCACTGTAAGTTTGACAGGATCTTCGTGGTCGATGTATTCCAATTCGGAATGAAGGTTTTTGATCGATTGGATCAGCCGGTCGCCGACGAGGACAATCAAGTCGTCGGGCTGAACGCCGGCCCGCGCCGCCGGCGACTGGTCTTGCACATGATCGACAAACGGCGGCGTCCGGTCGAGGACGTCGGGCAACAGAAGGATGCCCAAGCCGGCAATCGTATGGGCGTGAGCGGGTTTCTTTTCGGTCTCACTCGGTTGCCGGGTGACGAACTTGCCCGCACGAATTTCGTCGACCGATTTGCGCAACTCGCTGATCGGCACGGCGTAGTTGAGCCAGGTGTTGTTCAAGGAGTTTTTCAACTCCTTGCCGATCATCGCCACCAATTGACCGCGATAGTTGATGATCGCCCCGCCGGCAGCGCCGGGATTATTGGTCACGGCGTCAACGACATACACGGGGCCGCGATACGGGGTTTCGAACACGCCCCGCCTCGCAGCCAGTTGCGTTACGGCCGTCACAACGCCGGCCTGAGCGGTGGCCGGTTCGTTGCCTTGGGCCACGCCGAAAACATTGCTCAATGCAACAACACGTCCTCCCGGCCCGACCGTCACGGCCTTGGCCAGATCGAACGAGGGCAGGTCTTCACCCTCGATCTTCAACACCGCAATTTCCAAACTCGGGTCGGCGCCGACCAGCCGAGCGTCGAAACGCCGGCCGTCGTCGAGCACGGCCGTAATCCGGTCGGCATCGAGCACGTAGCTCCATACGGTCAGAATATATCCGTCTTCCGAGATCAGCAGCCCGGTTTGCCACGCCTCCAGGCCGCGCAGGCCCCCTGCCCCATAGAGCTTGACGATCTTTTTCTGGGCTTGCGAGATCGTTTGATGAAGGTCGGCCGCAGCCGCCGAAGCGGCGCCCATCGCCAATGCAATCAACAATGCAACGGCACAGCGCACCGTTGGCATTGTCTGCCGTAGCAATGTCGGGTTTCGCAAAGCGATCGTCATGGAGATGCCTTCTCTTGCGGTTCGCACATCGAGACAGCATGCCGGCCGGGAACGCCTGCGCGCATGGCCGGGGCGTTCAACAGTGCCGCATCGCTATTTCGATGTGGAAGTGGTGTCAAATGTCGCTTCGGAAATTCGGAATGCGGCGAACTTGTCGTTGCCGTACACGACGGTCAACAGCCGCGGAATCTTTCGGTTGCCGACGGTTTCGTAATCGTCGAAATAAAGCTCGCAAGGGTCATCGTGCTCATCCGCATACATTTCGACGGCTGTAAGCAAACCCGACTGCGGATCGAAGTAGAAGTGCGTTTCCACTTCTCGATAGGTGGCTACGAGCACGTCGAACAATCCTTGCCGTTTGGGCAAGGGCGAGGTCCCCAGATAATAGACGTCGCCATACTTCTCCGGGCCAACGAGGTTCAGGCGACGCCAAAGATGCAACGCCAAAAGCAGCCCTCCGCTATGCGGCGGGTTGAGCGACGCGGTTAGCTTCTCTCCGGCAATCCATTGCGACTCGAGCGTAGGGAGCTTCAGTGCGGCGTCGGCATCGGTCAGGGTAAAAACGAACTCATTGCCGCCCTCCACCCTGCCGCTGAGCTTCCACGTCCCAGCAGCTTCTCCCACCGGAAAGGACGCGATCCACCCCTGCCACACCCGGCCTCGGTGCAGCTTGTTGAAATAGTAATTGCTGAAGCCGTGCTTCTCTTCGAAAACCTTCTTGACTGCCTCGGGCATCGGCGCCTGTCGCGTCATTCCTCTGGGATCGATGGGAATGATCTTCGGCGGCTCCGATTTCGGCGGCGGATTCTCCGGCTTCGGCGGCTGGTCCTTTGGCGGCCGTTCCCCCGCTAAACCAGGCAAGGCGAATGGGTTTGCCATGGTGTCGCGGCCCGACTCGGCGAGGCCCCGCTGCGTGAGACTGGCCGTGTATGTTTCGGGCGATGGCTGCTCGGGCTTGCGGGCCGGTTTCTTTTCGCCGTCTTTCGGCTGAGGCGGCATGCCCGGCGCGGCGCGGGGGCCGCCCATGCTCTTCTCGATCAGTTCCTCTTTTCCATGGACTCCTTGCAATCGCACGAAAACATCGTAGCGTTTTCCGTCCCGCCGAAAGCTTAGCGGAACCCGCCATCCCTTGGGCAGCGTTCCTAGCACGTTCTTGAACGCGTTGGGAGTAGGGATCGGCCGACCGGCAAAGCTGATCAGTTCGTCGCCGTAGCGCAGGCCGCGACGATAGGCGTCGGACTCTTCAAGCACGTCGCTGATAATCACTCGTCCTTGATCGTCGAATGCGACGACCGCACCGAGCGTGGCATGATCGACAATCCGGCCGCTGTGAAGATGCCCAAGAAAGTTCTTGATCTGGTTGATCGAAATCGCATAGGCGACCCCCACGTTCACCCGGCCTCGCTTCTCGAAGGAACCGCGGCCGTTAATGCCCACCAGGCGACCTTCCGCATCGAACAGCGGCCCGCCCGAGTTGCCCGGGTTGATCGAGGCGTCGGTTTGAATGCAGTCGGTGTATTCGAGCAATGTGCCCGCGGGCGGCTGATAACGATTGACGCCCGAGACGATCCCGTATGTGACAGTCGGTTGGAAATCGGTGGCGAGCATGAACGGGTGGCCCATGGCAAAGCAGTTGTCGCCGACGCGCAATTGATCGCTGTCGCCCAGTTCCGCAGCGGGGAAATCGTTGCGGCCCAAAAGCTTGATCAAGGCGACGTCGCCGGTCGGATCGATTCCGACGATAACGGCATCGTACACCTTGCCATCGGCCATCCCGCATTTCATGGCCGACCCGCATGGTTTGGCCACGTGAAAATTAGTCAGCGCGTATCCGTCGGGCGTAATCACCACGCCCGAACCGCCGCCTTGGGCGGTTGCCCCGAAAACGGCCAAGACGGTGTCTTTGGCGCGATTCATTACCGCGATTCGCTGCGCCTCGGCGGCCAGCACGATCGGATCGACATCCGTCGGCTCAGCCGCGGGCACGACGCGCGAAAGGCCCATGGCGGCCCAAAAACAAAGCCCCGCCGAGAGGCGCGCAACAGATCGAAGCACCGGAACACAAGGTTTCATTTGCTAATCCTCGCTAACGCCAGTACCAAGTGATCGCCTACGTCGAGCTTCTCGCCGAAGTCAACAAGGATCACCAGGCGCTTCGCGTTACTGATGTCGAGATCGAGAGACTTGGGGGCATCACTTCCGGCGATGGCCTCGTCGAAGATCGTTTGATCGTCAACTCGAATGATCAGCCGAACATGACCATTGGGCGCCACCTCGTCGTCAATGCCGGCAATCGCCTTGAATCGGCTGAATCGCCCGGGCAGACGATAAACCAGTTCCGTGCGACTGTGAATGGCCAAACCCTTGGCATACTTCTCGCCGCGCAGGCGCAACGGTTGCGCGGAGAAGTTCTGATCCATACGGGGCGAGTAGAACTCCTCAACCGAAGGCAATGGCTGCGCGGGCGCAAAAAAGGGAGTCCAACGGACGGAATCGGGCTTCAACTCGCTGAGGAACACGATCTTGCCGGCGGAAAAGTCGATATTTGCAATCGATTCGAGCGACCGTTGCACCTCGACTCCGCACGGAGTTGTCCAACGGAGCCGTTGATCAAAGCTGAGCGTCCGCACTGCCCATTTCGCTCCATCGACATCGGTGATGGTGCAAAGCGCGCCGGGGAGATCGCGCGGAGGTCGAAAGTACACAATACCGAACACCTTGGCCCGTTTGACGGCGATCTTCTCGCCGTCCATCTCGAACTGCACGCTCGCGTCGTTCACCTCATGGACAACGCCTTTGTGGTAGTCGAGCGACTCTCCCTTGCGAATCACGAGAATGTCTTCCACGTGCTTGCCGCCGAGAATGTCGCGCCAGGATTGCTCAACCGCCGGTTCGCCCGCCTGAAGCCGAACGGCGGCGACATTTCGCAATTCGAACTCGAGTGGGTCGCCCTGCGCGGGAATAAGCCGGGCTTTTTTCGCATCGGCCGAGAATCCCGCCATGGGCAGGATCGATCCATCGACCAAACTAACGACTACCGGCGCGTCCGGCGACTTCGCTTCCGCCGGTTTGGCTGTGCCGGCGGGGCGCGGGCCAAGGGAGAGCATCTTCTGGCCGTCAATCGTTGTTGTCGCCGTTTCCGTTTCCAGCGTAGCACTCGTGGCCGAAAGCTCGATCAGCCTGCCGGCCACGGCGTCACCATCGACGGTGCGGATTTCAACCTCCGGACCAACGGCCGCCATCAACAATATCGCATAAACAAGAGTCATTGCGAGCAAGGCTCCTAGACATCGTGTTCCGGATTCTCTCCGGAGCGGTGCGCCATTCGTCGCTCATTCCCGGTCTGCCCAACGGCAGTCGCTGTTCGCGCTACGGCTTCTCTTCGGCGGCGAGACGGCGGAAATACTGTTCAATCACATCGCGGAAATGCGGCGGGAAGTCGCGGCTGATTTCCTGCAACGCCTTCTCGCGCTCGGCCGGCGAGATCGAGCCCCAGTCGGCCTGGGAACCGATGTCGCGTTTGTTCACATCGCCCGGGCCTTTGCCGCCGATCGGCATGCTGTCGGGCGCCGGCGAACTCGATCGGATATTGTCTTGCATGCCGCCGGAGGAGGAACTCGACGACTGTTGATCTTCGAGCTTCTTGATGATCTTGTCGAGCGACTCGATGATGCCGTCTTCCTGCTCGCGCACTTTCTTGCCGCCGCGGCCCAATCCAAGCTTACGCCGCACATCGTTCATGCGACGGGCGATATGATCGAGCGATTCGTCTTGCAACGATTTTAGGTCTTCTTCCAACAGCTTTGCGACGACGGCATAACGTCGCGGCGCGTTCGGGCCGGCCTTGTCCAACTCGCCCAGCGTCTTCAGTCCGTCGTCCTTGCGCAGCAGCGTGTGCTGAGCCAACGCCTGATAGAAGAGGAGGGTTGTCGGGGCCACGACATCAGCGGCCGCCAGCCCGGAAAGCTGCTCGATTGCTTCGTCAAACATCTCGGCATGCACCAGCCAGCGGCCGAAAACGAGCCGCATGTTGTTGGCCAAGAAGGTCGGTGTCGAAGCGTCGAGCAGCCACGGTTGAGCGGGGACAATATGGCCCGATCGCGGCTTGGCGCACAATTCCGCCAGTTGCGCCGCTGCCGGATCGACGAGGGCAAAGCTGCGGCTCAAGGCGTCGAGCAGATCGAGTTCGTTGGGTTTGGCGGGCAATGCCGACCAAAGCTCATCGATCTTTCGTCGAGCCGGCTCGTCGGCCTTGCGTGCATCGAGCCAACGGCCAAGCTCAGCTCGGACCGACGCAACATCGACCGTCGGCCCAGCTGCGGCCGCGGCAGAAGGACTGGCATCAACGTCGGCAGCCGCGGCCGCACGAAACGCCATGAAAAACGCGCACAACGACAATATCAGCATCCTTCGGTTCGCGTTCATTTGTTCTTTCCTAGTTCCAAATCGCGAGTGACTCGATAGATCTTTCGTTGCCAGTCGGCCAGCCGCTGCAACGCCTCGACGAGATCAGCGCGCTGAGCGATCTCGCCTTCGATCAGTTTCGAATAACGCTCTGTCCGAGTGTTGACCCTCATTTGCATTGCGCGAATCATCTTCAATTCTGCCAGCATATCCACCAACGGCGGATCCTGCGGTTGGCCTTCCGAGGGTTGCGGTTGCCCCTTGCGTTTCTCTTGCTCCTTCTGGGCCTTCTTCAAGGCGTCAATCATCTCCTCCAAGGCGGCGATAATGTCGAGCTCGATGTCTTGCGTGATTTGATCGACCCGGGCTTGAGCCAAACGCCGCGAAACCTGCACCATATCGTCGCGAACCTGCGACAGCGCCTCGGGGAAGACAACGGCGGATCCGTCCTCTTTCAGCAAGAGCATGGCTTTATCGACCTCGACCACGATCAAGTCCTCTTTCTTGCCGAGCCGAGCCGATTCGATTTCATGATTCTGGCTGCGCTGCTCCGTAGGAACTTGATCGAGCCGGACCGTTCCCTCGTACACCTCGCGCTGCATCTCCAACATCTTCTTGAAACGCGCTTCGAGCATCGCAAGCAATCGCTCGATTTCTTCTTCTCGCAACTGGCGCAAAATCCGTTCAAGCTCTTCTTTCGCCTGTTGCAACTCCCGCAGAGCCTCTTCCTGCTTTTCGTTGGCGCCCGATCGCTGAGCTTCCTTCAGTTTTTGTTCCGCCTCGCGCATGCGGTTCTCGGCGTTCTGAAGCCGCTTGCGCGCGGGACTGGCATCGTCTTTCTTGCCGCCGTCGGGCTGGTCTCCGCTCTCGCCTTCCCCTTCGCCCTGCCCTTGACCTTGCCCCTGGCCTTGGCCTTTACCTTTCCCTTCTCCTTTTCCCTCGCCCTTTCCTTCGCCTTTACCCTCACCTTCACCTTTGCCTTCGCCCTTGCCTTCGCCCTTGCCCTCCCCCTTGCCTTCACCTTTACCTTTCCCTTCTCCTTTTCCCTCGCCCTTTCCTTCGCCTTTGCCCTCACCTT
>JARKPK010000112.1 GCA_029975295.1 Thermoguttaceae bacterium
GCACGAGTTGCAGGGGAGAGCTTCGCAACCGGGCGACCGCGGAGCGTCCGAATCCGAGACGCGGGAGATCGCCCAACTGATGCCGCCGCGGGCCGACGCGTTGCCGGAGGACTATCCGTTGGCGCGGACGCTGACGCTTTACGTTTCGCCCAAGGCCAGTCAGGTTGCGAAGGATTTCGCCGACTTCCTCACGCCCGAGCACTGCAAAGAAGTAATCGCCCAGTACAACCTTCTGCCGCCGTTGCACGCCGAGGATGCCAAGGTGGCCAAGGCCGCCCGCGAGCGACCGCCGGTCAGGCTTGCCTCGGCCGATGAGCCGATCCCGCTGTTGTTGGACGACCCCGACGCCCCGCAAGACCAGCCGGAGGCAAAGGCCAAGAAACCCGTCGCAAGAGCCGAACCTGAAGGGCTGGCGTCAGAGCAGCCCGAGCCGGCCGACCCTGCGTCCGATGCCAAGCCCGTGGCGGCGTCCGAGCCGGCGAGCAAGCCCGTCCAGAAGCAGCCCGAAGCGTCGTCCTTGTCCGACAAGGAGATCGTCTGGATTGTCTGCGGAGTCGGTGGCGCGGTGATTTTGGCGATCGGTATCGGTTGGCTGCAAGCGCCCAATCGCAAGAAACCACGCCGCGCACCATAGCGAGTCCGTGCAGGCAGTGGCATTTGATCCCCATCACGTCTGGCTGGGCATTCCGCCCCAGGAGCAGCCGCCGAACCACTATCGGCTGCTGGGGATCGCGCTCTATGAGAGCAGCGCCGACGTGATCGCCACGGCCGCCGACCGGCAGATGGGCCACCTGCGGACCTTTCAGTCGGGCGAGCACTCGGCACTTTCTCAGCGGCTCTTGAACGAGGTGGCGGCGGCCAAAGTCTGCCTGCTCAGTCCGGCCAAGAAGGCGGCCTACGACGCGCAGTTGCGGCGACAACTGGTTTCTGCCGAGGATTCTACGCCGGCCCCGGCGGATTCGTCGCCTTGGGCGCAGCCCGTTGTGGTCCAGGATGCCACACCAGCCTCTTCGCAGTGGATTACCGAGTCTGCCCTGCCGGCAGCCCGAACTCGCTATGCCGCAAGGAAGCGGCAGACGAGCCTCGGGCCGGTAATCGCCGTCGCTATTGGGGGAGGGTTGCTGCTTGTGGGCGTCTTGGCTTGGAACGCGACCCGGCAGGCGGACAAGGCTCCGGGGCGAGTGGCCGTTGCCGAGAATCAGGGGGAGCAGGTGATTGTTCGTCCTGGCAAGACTGACAACCCTCCAGTG
>JARKPK010000125.1 GCA_029975295.1 Thermoguttaceae bacterium
TATGTCTCGCAGAAGAACCGAAAGTCCTTCTCTGCCGCCGCGCGGCGCTGCGGATTGACGCAAGCGGGGATGTCGCCGATATCACGGCCCGCCAGCGAGAGCGCTGCGTTGCGCGCCCGGGCTCGCTCCTTGAGGGCCTCGTAGGGATCGGTCTCGGACTCTGGCCGGGGCTCGTGGCGGACGGAGACCAGCCATGCCACGTAGCGGAAGAGGTCCATGTGGCGGTCGTCGCCGATCCGAAACCCCGCGCGCGAGCGGTGGCGCAACAACTGCCGCTCGCTGATCACCTCGCCCAGGGGCGTCGAGTTGAGCAGGCGGACCAGTTCGGTCGGACGGAGTTGTCGCGGGTCAATCGGCACCGGCCATCTCCTGCACCAGCCACGCTGCGTAGTGGACGAGGTTAAGCGTTCCGTCGGCGTTCGTCGGCGCACCGTCGGCCACATCCCGTTCGATCATCGATTGCGTAACCTGTATGCCGCCGGTGCGCGTCAATACGAGGGCCGCATCGGCAACCGACAGTGCCGTGGGGTTCAGCGACGGCCGCGGGGAATCGCCGTTGTCAGGCATGGGCAGACCTCCCGGCGGCTCCGTCATGCGCGTCATTCGCGTCACGGGTTCCGCGCCACGGTGCAGAGTAATGCAACGCGATGCAAATAGGTCGGCCCGTGGTGACGCAAAGATGGCCAGCATGACGCGGCACGTTGGCGGCCGTGACGCAACTCCCGCTCCAATCCGCGCGAACTGACGCGAATGACGCTGGTGACGCAAACTCGGGGCGGCCTTTGGCGATTACCCAACCATTACAAGAATCCGAGCGGATTCGGGGCGACTTCCGCTTGATGTTCTCGCGAAAACCTGGCTCATGTGTGGATGTACAAACCAACGCCCCCCAACGCAAAGGAGAACGACGATGGCCAACGCGAAACGAACCAACGCCCGCAACGCGAAGATTGGCGACGACCTCCGCATCACCAAGACGACCCGCCGCGCCTCGGGCGGCGGCACCTGGGTGATCGGCACAATTGCCGGCCACCGCTTCGACGCGCTCGTGTTTCCCGAGCACGCCGAATGCCCGGAGTACGAGTTGGGCGACAGCCGCAT
>JARKPK010000150.1 GCA_029975295.1 Thermoguttaceae bacterium
CGGCGCCAACGCTCGGCGCTTCGCCAAATATGTTGATAGCGGCACGATCTCGGTTCGCGCTCTGCAAGACGCCGATCACGTCGGCCTGACCTCGGGCGACAACCCGACGCAGAACGTGCGGATCACGGCCACGCCTTCAGCCCTTTCGTCGGATACAGTGATCAACTCGCTGACGATCGATCAAGCCTCGGCCACCACGTTGGCCCTCGGCGGCAACACGCTGCGGATCGAATCGGGCGGGTTGATCGTCAACAATGCCTTCAATGCTGCGATCTCCGGCGGAACACTCACGGCCGGCACCGGCGCGGACCAGCCCGGCGAGTTGATGATCCACGTGGTCAGCCCGACGGCCAACCCCACCACCCTGAGCGCCGTGATCGCCGATAACGGCGCCGGCGCGGTTTCGCTGACTAAAGGCGGTGGTGGCGCACTTACGCTTTCGGGAACAAACACCTACACCGGAGCGACCTACTTGGTCGGCGGAGAGGTTACGATCTCCAGCGATGCCAATTTGGGCACGGCGCCGGGCAGCTTTGCTGCGGGGCACTTGCAGCTTGGAAATGGCGTTGTTGTCAACCTCACCGGTTCAATGACGCTCAATGCCAACCGAGGCATTCGCGTTCTTCCCAGCGATCCGGGCAACTACAACATCGTTAGTATTCCCGCCGGCACCGGCACGGGCGGCCAAACCCTCACTTACAACGGCGCGATCGATTCGGTGGGTGCCGGGTCGCTGTTCGTTCGCAGCAATGCCACCACCACCAACACCGATCCCGGCAAAATCAATGCGAATCTCAGTTCGCTGAACATCGGCGGCAGCTTGCGTGTCGATGCCGGCACGATCAACCTGGCCTCGGGCGATTACACCATCGGCCGAAGCTTGCTGCTCGGCGCCAGCGGCACGGTGAGTTTCACCCAGGCCGGCGGTTCCTTGAAAGTCGGCGCTGGAATCGACGACGTGTTCGGGCTGGCGGACCAAATCGGCAACGCCATTGGCGGCACCAGTACGATGGACCTCAGCGCGTTGGATTCGTTCACTGCCAACGTGAGCTTCTTCCGT
>JARKPK010000151.1 GCA_029975295.1 Thermoguttaceae bacterium
CAGTGGAAACTTGTCGGTGTCGATCTCGTCGAGCCCGTCCTCGGTTTGAAGGAAGATGGGTTTCGGCGCTTGGGAGCCGAAGGTGCTCTTGCCGATTCCCTCGGTTCCGTACAGCAGCACGCGAGGCGGCATCGTCTGCCGGCCCCGCTGAATCTTGGCGAACATGCTCATGCGGCGGTTTCCTGGGGTTGAGGGGGTCGCTGGGTGAGGCGTTCGATGCGGAAGGCGTCGGGACCGACTTCGCGGCCGATGAAGCCGACGAACAGGCGGTTGAGATCCCGACCGACCGGCGTGCCCGCGTCGATGACGCAGGCACGCTGGGCGCGGTCGAAATAATGGGCCGCGTCGAGGCGCGTGGCGGCCTCGCCGTGCAGGGCCTCGCAGCCCCAGATCGCCAGGAGCAGCGCGCCTTCGATGTCCTCGGGCCGCACCCGCGCGTCGAAGGCGTAGCGATGGAGGTCCGTCTGCATGTGCCGCTCCTGGCGATTCGTTGGGGCCGACATCTGGATAAAGACCCGGTTGGCCGCCAAACTGACGAGGCGCGCTACAGGTAATCCTTCAGGCCGCGCTCTTCGAACCGGCCGCGCAGCCTGGCGAGCCAGGTGTTCAGCGTGGTCCGTGGGATGCCCATGTCGCGGGCGACCTGGGAGATCGAGTCGTGCTTGAGCCGCTCGCAGAATTCGCGCTGCCGCTCGTCGTCGACGTCCGCCAGGCAGGCGGTCACGTCCAGCCGCAGTTCGGCCAGTTCCTGGTCGCTCCGCTTGACGCGGCCGCGGCGGGAGGGGATTTCGTGCTCCCCGACCAGGTCGGCCAGTTCCACCGGCCCGTCGGGTGTGCCGATCCGCACGTGGAGCGAACAAGCGCGGCGATGGTCGCGCTTCTCGGCCTCGCCATCGCGGGCCATGCTGACGACGTGGCGGCGGACGGTGATCGCCACCAGCGCCTTCCACTTCGGATCGTCGGGATCGCCGCCGCGCAGGCGGGCGGCGAGTTTCAGATACAGCCGCTGTTCGATCTCCTCGCGATCCTGCCGGTGGAAGCCGAATCTGCCGGCGAGCCGCCGCGCGGCCTTGCGGACGAAGCCCTGGGTGAACGGATCGAGACCTTCATGGATCGCGGCCGACGAACCGTTCGATCCCCCTGTAAGAACTTTCTCCTGGACCATTTTGCAAACTCCGACGGGTGGTGTTCCCGCCGTGCCCGATGCACGGCGACACCCCCCGCCGGTCTTGCAGATAATCGCGCAAAAAAAATGCGGCCCCGACGTAAGTCGTGGGACCGCAGGCTGTTGCGTGATTGAAATATCCGTCTTGCACTTGCAGCAAATCGACCAAAGTGCAAGACGCTAGGTTCGTCGCCCCCTGTTGACCGGTCCCTTGAACTTCATGATCTGGTCCAGGTCGTCGGCGATTTCCCAGTACAGACGCAGTTCCGCCGCCTTCTCATCCTTGAGGCAACGACTGACGTCTGACTCGGACAAGCCGGTTCGCTCGCCGAGCGCCTTCTGCGTCGGGCGAGGCAGCAATTCCGGCTCGCCCGTCCGCTCCTTGGCTGCGAACGCATGGTCTCGCGCCGCGCGAAGGTGTTCGACCATTTCCCTGCTCAATGACTCGATGTTGGCGGCTCGATCCGCGCGTTTCTTCGTCGGCCGCCGCACCGGTGTGGCTGGCCCCAGGCCCGCGTCGATCAAGAGTCCCTCGACATGGGCGACGTCGAAAACGATCCCTTCGCTGGAGAGCGTCAGCGTCGATTCGAGCGAAATCGTCAGATGGCCGAGCGACTGCCGCCAGAGCGCCGCACCGGCCTCCGTCGGCGCGAACAGGATCGCCTTGGGGCGTCGCTGCATGATGTCACGCGCGGCGGCGGCCGCGCCGCGGCGGAAGCAGCGGGCGAACCAGACCTCGCGGGAGCGGCCGGCCCAGTTCGCCTTGCCGACCTGCCAGAGGCGATCCGTGATATGCGGCACGATGGCCAGGCTGATCCCCTGAAACGCCGCCGCCAGCAGCGCCTCGTCGTCGATCCGCCAGCGCCGCAGCAGTTCTTCGGGAACCGGCGTGACGCCGCACGGGCAATGGATGAAACCCGCCTGACCGCCGCCCTTGCTCGGCAAATAATCGACGCGGCGGCGCTCGCCGCACTCGCAGCAGGTGTGCGATCCGGCGGGCGTCGCCGGCCGCAGAAGCGACCGCTCGCGAAGCGACTCGAAGATGGGCTTCAGTTCGCCATGGGCCTCCTCCGCGCCAAAGAGCGGCGGGTCAATCTCCCACCGCGAGAGCACTGGTTTCAGGAGTCGGCGCACGATCAATCTTCCAGCGTTTCAAATACTTCTGGATCAGTTCCACTCGCTCGGGCCGGGCGTTGCGGAGGCCGCACGAGCGGGGATACCCGACATCGAAGCTCTGCTGGCCGTGCTTTCGCCCCTCCAGCGGCAGGAACTCGAAGCAGAACGTGACGAGCGTCACGTTCCATTCGGAAAGGGGAACGGTCTCCAGGTTGACGCACTCCTCGATGGCCTTGTGGATGTTGTCCTCCGGATCGTCGTCGTCCACCTCGATGAGCATGCGCCGCCCGCCGTATTTCGCCGACAGCCGCATCTTGCGGATACGCACGCGCAGGCGGTCGGCCGGATCGGGCGTCAGGTCGAACGCCGGGTTCTTGAGCTGGTTGAGCTCGTACACGGCGTCCGGTTCATGGGGGCCGATCTCCCAGTGCAGGATCGCGTCGGCGAAGATCGCCTCCAGCTGTTCCTTCATCGGCTTGGGCAGCTTGGCGAACGTCTCCAGCGTTCCCTCCTCGCGGTCGTAGGCGAACGCGATCAGCATCGTCTGGCGGAACGCCTCCGCCGTGAGCCGGCCGTGCTCATCGTGAACGGTGACGTTCTGCACGAAATCGTCGGGATAGGCGAGGAAGTAGTCGACGCCGCCGATAATCGTCGTTTCGACGGTGCAATCCTTGCCGCGGCCTTGCGACTTGAGCAGCGTGGAGATGTCCCGCTCCATTTGCGCTTTGGCGTCCGCCGACATGTCCGGCTCGTTGGCCGGCAGGTCGTTGCGTTTGCGCCACCAGGCCATGTGCTCGACGGTATGGATCACCTGGGCCCGCTCGAACACCGGACGGTGGTGGAGCCAGACCCACATCGCCCGCCCGTAGAACGAGAGGTCGTCGGGCACCAGCGAGGCTAGGCCCGCGACGCCGCAGTGCGGGGCCGCTTCGATCAGCGACTGAAAACCGCTTTCGCAGGCCAAGTCGAACACGCTCCGCAGCACGCTCTCGATCTCGTTGAGGCGATCCAGTGGGAGTTCGCCGAGGTAATCGAGAATCGGGTCAATCTCCTGGCTGCGAAGTTCGCGCCAGCGCGGATCGAAGTCGCCGTGCCCCAACTCGCGGAAGCACTCCTCGAGCAGCGCGTTGGGCGTCATCCGCAAAACGGTTGGAATGGAAAACTGTCGTGACATTCGATGATTCACCTCCCTGCCGGGTGTCGTATCGCAATGACCTTTCCAAGTATCCGAAAGTCGGTTTCCGGTGAGACCGCGATCGGTTTGTAACGCTTGTTTTCGGGCCGCAGTTCGATGCGGTCCCCTTGAATCGACAGCCGCTTGACCGTCGCCTCGTCCCCCAACAGCGCGACGACGATCTCGCCGCTCTCGGCCACCGGCTGGCGGCGCACGATCACCACGTCCCCTTCGCGCATCCCCGCGCCGACCATGCTGTCGCCGGAGATCACCAGCGCGAAGCACGCTCCGCGGCCGGCGACGGCGCTCTCGACCAGGATGTGCCCCGCGAGGTTTTCTTCGGCCAGCATCGCCGGCCCCGCCATCACCAGTCCCAGCAGCGGCACCTCGACCAGTGTGTCGATCTCCCGCTGGGGTTCGCGCACGACCGCCAGACTGCGCGCCTGGCGCGGCTGTCGCGTGACGTAGCCCTTGCGCTCCAGCTGCTTGACCAACTGGTGGGCGCTGGCGGCGGTCACGTCGAGCAAAGCGCCGAGTTCCTGCATGGTGGGCGGATACCTTTTGCGGGCGATGAAATCGCGTAACACCTCGAGCGTCCGTCGCTGGGCGTCGGTGATCTCATCCTGATTCGGACGTCCCGGCCCCTTGCGGCTGGCTGCCATCGGTCGGCTTTCAATTAGCGCTGATGAACGTCAATGCGAGCTTACGGTTTATAGCGGTTTTGAGGGGTTAACGCAAGCATGCTGTGCTAGCACTTACAAGTCACTCCGGCGCAATGACTTGCGAATTCGAACCGCGAATGCCGCAGGTGAATCGTCGTCAGTTTCCGCCCGCACCGGGTCGTTAACAGGCATGGCAATTTCCGCGAAATCGGCTCGCGCCGCCCCCAGCACCGGGATGTTCATGCGATTAATCGACGACGTTTCCGAACTCACTCCCGACCAGCGCCGCCGCGAGCTGGTCGCCATCCTCGCTGTTGGCGTGCTGCGCCTGCGGCAGCGCCGCCTGCGGGCCGGCGAACCGGCCGCATCGCCGCCAAAAACCGCTCCAGATTCCACTGCCAACGCCTTGAGGTTTCGGAAGAAACCGTGCTCAGTGTTCCCACGGTTTAACGGTTTCGAGAGTCCCGAACACAAGGAGCGAAGCAGATGTTGAACGTAAGTAAAGAGGTCGCCGCGCTGGAGCGGTTGACCGTCGGCGAGCTGCGCGAGCGGTACGCCGAGCTTTTTCAGGAGACGACGCGGGCCTGCAACCGCAAGTGGCTCGTCCGCCGGATCATCTGGCGGATGCAGTCGCTCGAAGGAGGTGGGCTGTCCGATCGTGCCCGCGAGCGGGCTGACGAACTCGCCAACACTTCCGACTTGCGGGTCACTGCGCCACGCGAGGCCAAGCCGTCATCGGACGCGCCCGAACGCACCCTGACCGCCCCGTGCCGCATCAAAGGCGGTTCGCGTCTTCCGCTTCCCGGCACGCTCGTCACGCGCCGCTATAAGGGCCGATTGATCCAGGTCCAGGTCGTCGCGGAAGGCTTCGTGTTTGAGGGCGATCTCTACAAGTCTCTCAGCGCCGTGGCGAAGAAGGTCACCGGCTCCCATTGGAACGGCTTCAAGTTCTTCAACCTCGAGAAGGAAGGGGGTGCGGCATGAAACGCCACAGTCAATCGAAGCAGACCTCGGCAGTGCGATGCGCCGTCTATACGCGCAAGAGCACCGAGGAAGGTCTGGAGCAAGAATTCAACTCGCTCGACGCCCAGCGCGAGTCGGGCGAAGCGTTCGTCGCCAGCCAGCGCCACGAGGGCTGGCAATGCCTGAGCGAGCACTACGACGACGGAGGTTTCACCGGCGGGAACATGGACCGGCCGGCGCTCAAGCGACTCTTGGGCGACATCGAGGCGGGCAAGATCGACTGCGTGGTCGTCTACAAGGTTGACCGGCTCAGCCGCAGCCTGCTCGATTTCGCCCGCATGATGGAGACGTTCGAGAAGCACGGCGTCTCGTTCGTCAGCGTCACGCAGCAGTTCAACACGGCCACTTCGATGGGCCGCTTGATCCTCAACGTGCTCCTCTCATTCGCCCAGTTCGAACGAGAAATGATCAGCGAGCGTGTCCGCGACAAGATTGCTGCCACGCGCCGCAAGGGCAAATGGTCGGGCGGCATGCCGTTGTTGGGCTACAATGTCCACGAGACGAAACTGGTCGTCGAGGAAGTCGAGGCCCAGAGGGTCCGGCAGATCTTCGAGATGTATCTCGAATACCAGGCGCTGCTGCCGGTGGTGACCGAACTCAACCGGCGCGGCTGGACGACGAAGCATTGGACGACCAAGAAGGGCATCCACCGCGGCGGACGGCTCTTTACCAAGAACAGCTTGTACGCACTGCTCACCAACGTCACGTACATCGGCCAGATTCGTTACAAGGACGAAGTGCATCGGGGCGAGCACCAACCGATCGTGCCGGATGAGTTGTTCCGCAAGGCGCAGGCCCTGTTGCAGCGGAACGGACATACTGGTGGGCGGGCGGTTCGCAATAAGCACGGCGCGCTCTTGCGCGGCCTGTTGCGCTGCGGACCATGTGGATGCGCGATGTCCCACACCTATACCGCCAAAGGGAACCGCCGCTATCGCTACTATGTATGCGGCACGGCCCAACAGCGCGGCTGGTCGGAGTGTCCTTCGCCCTCCGTCCCCGCTGGCGAGATCGAGCGGTTTGTTGTCGAGCAGATCAAAGGCATCGGCCGCGACCCGGCGGTCGTCGCGGAAACCGTGCGGCAGGTTCGCCAACAAACGGAGGCCGGCATCAAGCGGTTGGAACAAGAGCGATCGGCCCTTCAGCGACAACTGCGCGACGACCACGCCAGGTTGCAGGCCGCGGCGGCAATGACGGACGACGTCGAACGCGTCTCGCACCTGGCGAACATGCAGGAGTGCGTCCGCGTTGCCGAGCGCCGGCTGACGGAAATCGACAACGAGCTCATCGCGCTTCGCGGCGAGCTCGTGGAAGAAACTGAGGTATCGAAGGCCCTGGCCGAGTTCGACCAGATGTGGGAAACGCTCGCGCCGCGAGAGCGAGCCCGTGTCTTAGAACTTCTCGTCGAACGGGTCGAATACGACGGTCAGCGCGGCAACGTCTCGCTGACGTTTCACCCCTGCGGCGTCAAATCGCTTACCCACGAACTCACCAACCGCCAGGAGGACGCTGCATGAACGGTCAACTCACCGTGACGCGACAGTTCCACGTCGCCCGCCGAAACCACGGCCGCAAACAATTCCGCGACGGCACAGCGCCCGACGTGCCAATGGGACGCATCCCGCGGATCGCCCGCCTGATGGCGCTGGCGATCCGCTGCGAGAAGTTGATCCAGGACGGCGTCGTGGCCGACCAGTCGGAACTGGCCCGCTTCGGGCACATTACGACCGCGCGGATGACGCAAATTATGTCGCTGCTCAATCTGGCCCCCGACATCCAGGAGCAGATACTCTTCCTCCCACGGACAAAGCGCGGGCGCGATGTGGTGAAAGAGACGGACATCCGACCTATCGCCGCAGTGCTCGACTGGCGGAAACAACGGCGGATGTGGGCGGGGGTCCAGCGCCGCATTGAACACGACGACGATGGTTCGCGGTAGGTTGCGTCCGCCTCGCGGTCCCAACCAGAGTGTTAACAAGCAAGGTGGTCTTAAACCGAGAGCGAGAGAGTTCGCGGGCGATTTCTTGAACCAGCGGAAGCAACCCTTCGCCACGGCGCTCTACATGGGGCGATGGAGAGAGTAGGTTAAACGCCGCCATCGTCGCAAACTCTTCCGCAGCCTGCGGATAACTCGCGACCTGCGAAAACCATCTTTTGCGACCGGAGAGCTAACTGCCGTATCGCTCTGGTTCCGCAAGAGTAAAGCAGTACCCCGGGCGTGACTCGAACACGCAACCCGCAGCTTAGAAGGCTGCTGCTCTATCCGATTGAGCTACCGGGGCATCGGAACCGGCCTCGGGACGCCGTGTTTTGTTGCGGTCAGCCCGCCAGGGCGCCGATTTCGCTCGGCCGGTTCGGGCCGCGCGGACTGCAAGGCCCGCCCGCAGAGATCAAGTCGCCAATGAGAATGCCGAAGCCGAAGGTCTATCTTACCACCCGCGGAATGCTTAGGCCAAGGGCCACGGTCCGGCTGCGTCCCAGCCCGGCGCGCTGCAACGTTAGGACTGCTTTGGCGGCCGGAGGCGCCGCGCCCATCGAAACCGAGAAACGACCAAGAAAACCGACGCGGTGATGATGCCGATGCCGCCGCCCAAATAGCTGAAATCGTGCATCGTTCCGGCGCGAACGAACGCGGCGCGGTCGGCAACGCCTACGGGAACCCAGTAGTCGGCAATCGCTGCTTCCGGCAGGGCAACGTATGCGTACACCAGCGCGCCCAGGCCCAATACGATCGCCGTAACCAGAACCACGGCGAAAGAGAGAAGCCCGTGCTTGAGATAGGTTTTCGCGTCGGGCATGATCAGCGCAATGGAAAGGACGGGTAGCCCGACGCACAGGCCCATCCACCACGAGGCATGCCAACCGACAATCGACGCGCCGACACGGTTTCGCAGTTCCTCGGGAATTTGGAACTGAAGGAATTTGAACTTGAAGAAGTAGTCGGGCGAAACTGTGTACGAGATCTGATTGTGCAGTACCCCGTAACAACCAGCCACGCCGCAGGCCGCGACGAGCAACAGCGCAAACAGAGAGAGTTTTGTCATCGGTTGCCTGCCGGCGCCGAGCGGAAAACGGCTTTTATCGCAACGGTTCTATCGAACCGCGGGGGATCAGTTGCACAGGGCTTGCCCGAGGAAGGCCGTTCGGCGCGAACCAATGGTGGCCGGCACGGCGAATCCGCAGTCGAGCGGCCTGCGGGAAAATCAATGCGAACCGAGGGCGGCCGCGCCGGCCGTCGCCACGGCATGATCATTTTCGACCGTGCTGCCCGAAACACCGATCGCCCCAATCACACTGCCTTGGGCGTCTTTAATCGGCACGCCGCCGGGAAAGGTAATCAGCCCGCCGTTGCTGTGTTCGATGCCGAAAAGCGAGCCGCCCGGCTGCGAAAGGCTGCCGATCGCCCCGGTGGGCATGTCGAAGAACCGTGCGGTGCGGGCCTTGCGAATCGAGATGTCGATCGACCCCAGCCAAGCGCCGTCCATTCGGGCGAACGCCTTGAGATTCGCTCCGGCGTCCACGACTGCGATGTTCATCAGAACGCCCAGCTCCTTCGACTTCGCCAACGCGGCCGCCACGGCCGCCTGCGCCTGCTGCAACGACAACTCGCTCATCCTTCGCTCCTCGACAGTAGAGTGTTGTTTGCCAAACCCGGAACTGAGACGCGAAACGGTCGGCCGAAAACGGGCCGACTTCGACGGACGAAACACGATCTTGCCGCAGCGCTGCTTTGCCGCGCCGATTCTCGAAAACCACGAGTATTATACCGGCCGATCAAGGGGCCGAAAACGCGGCATCGCCGGTCGAGCTTACCCGATGGACCCTCTGCCGACCGATCGCTGCGGTCGGCCGGCGGTTCGGTGCGGCTTGTCGGCTCCCGGGCTGGTGCTATGCTGTACGCTCGGCCCGGGGCGCCCTTGGGCTTGTGCCGACCGCGACGGCGCCGCCGGGCGTCGCCGACCGACGGACGGGTTGACTCGGAGAGATGATAAGGGGATCGCGATGGCCGAACGACGCGGGTTGTTCATCTCAGTGGACGGCGGCGACGGAGTAGGCAAGTCGACTCAGTTGAACTTGCTGCTGCCGTGGCTGCGCGAAAACGGACACGACCTTGTCGCCTGCCGCGATCCGGGCAGCACGCCGTTGGGCGAGGCAATCCGCCAAATCGTCTTGTACCGCCACGATCTTGCCATCCATCGCCGCGCCGAAATGCTGCTCTACATGGCGGCCCGAGCCCAATTGGTCGAAGAGGTGATTCGGCCGGCGCTCGAGCAAGGCCGCACGGTGGTCTCCGACCGATACCTGCTGGCCAATGTGGTTTACCAGGGTTACGGCGGCGGGCTGAATGTGGACGAACTTTGGCGCGTCGGCGCTACGGCCGTGGCGGGCATCATGCCCGACGTCGTGTTGCTGCTCGACGTTCCGCCCGAGATTGCCAAGTTGCGGATCGGCCGTCCGCTCGACCGCATGGAAAGCCAAGGCGACGAATTCCGCATTCGCGTGCGCGAGGGCTTCCGCACCGAGGCCGCCCGCCGGAGCGAGATCATCGTCGTCGATGCGTCGGGCGGCGTCGATCAGGTGCAAGCGTCCTTGCGTTCGCATTTGGCCGTCTGGCTCGACCGCCGCGGAAATGGTGGACAATGCCCCCGCGCTCAATAGAACTTCCGCCTGAAATAGAACCTCCGACTGCGCGAATCGCTCTCATTTCAAATTCGCTGCGAGAAACAGCGGTTTCAATCGGACATGCCCTGCGCCCGCGGCCCGATTGAACACGCAACAGACGCATCCGCGGGTCAATACTCGCAGTCGTTGCGGAAGAACGCCCGAACGCCCTGTTGGGCCGCTTCCGTCGCGGCAAAGACCTCTTGCCGATGCAATTTTCGGGCTCCTTGCCGGTTGGAGAACGGGGGGCTATATTGGCCGGTTCTGTTTCTGTCAGGCGGTTTTGAGTTTTTGCCGTTTCGGCGAACGAAGCAGCGCGAATCTGCCGGCTGCCGAGCAACTCGGCCCGAGGCAGAGCTGCTGCGGCCGTGTTGGAAGTCGGAACGCCCGTTGAAGAGGATCCCACGATGTCCGGTTTGTTGCCCGTCCATGGCGGTTTGGAAAGCCCGGTGTGCCGAACGGTTCCGGCCGAAGAGGTGAAGGAATTTCTGGCCGAGGCGGCATCGTTGCCGAAAGTGCCGGTTTCCGACGCCGACCTTTCCACGGTGTACCGTTTCGGCGACGGAGGACTCAGCCCGCTGGTTGGCCCGATGGACCGCCAAACGTATCAGCGCGTGTTGGACGAGTCGGTGATCGAACATCAGGGGCGGCTTTACGCTTGGACAATCCCGCTGTCGCTGCCGGTGACGGCCGAGTTGGCCGGCTCGCTGCGTGTCGGCGGGCGGGCGGCGCTGGTCGATAGTTCGGGGCAGATCGTTGCCACGATTGACCTGTCCGACGTATTCCCGTGGGACAAGGCGGAGTATCTCCGCAAGGTCTATTTGACCGAACGCACCGATCATCCCGGCGGCGACATGGTTTTGCGGGGCGATGCCGACAAGACGCATCTGATCGGCGGGACGCTGCGAGTTTTGCCGCAGCCGAAGCATCCGCGATTCGGCAAGTATGTGCTGACGCCGCGCGAGGTTCGCGCATTGTTGGCCGAGAAGGGCTGGGAGCGCGTTGTCGCCTTCCAAACGCGCAACCCGTTGCACCGCGCCCACGAGTATGCATTGGTTTACGGGCTCGAGACCCTTTTGCGGCAGGGATACAACGCGGGCGCCTGCCTGAATCCGCTAATCGGCGAAACCAAGGGCGACGACGTCGATGCCGACACCCGGATGCACACCTACGAGGCGCTGATCGAAGATCGGGCGTTGGGCGAAGGCGACAGCGATCAGGCTCTCTGGGGGCCGCGAGGCGAGAGCGTGCCCGACCGGGTGATTCTGCTTGGGCTCGACATCAAGATGTTCTACGGCGGCCCGAAAGAAGCGGTGATGCACGCCATCTATCGGCAGAATTTCGGATTCACCGACATCATCATCGGCCGCAAACACGCCGATGCGCCTTACCACGACGGAACGCCAATTTGGGGCGATTTCGATGCGCAGACGATCTTCGATCATCTGGCCGGCACGCTGTGCATTCGCCCGTTGAAGGTCGGTTTTGCCGCCTATTACGATTCGATCGGACGCGTCGACCTGATGGAGAACCATGCCGACGAGAAGCCCGTGTTCATCTCCGGCAAGGAAGTGCGCAAGTGCCTGGTGGAAGGTCGGCCCGTGGACCCGCGGATCATGCGTCCGAGCACCGCGGCGATTTTGAGCCGGGCGATGGCCGGCAAGCTGTAGCCGCTTGTTGGGGCCGGCCTTGGTTTGCCGACGGCCGGCGATGCCTGCCTTGATTGGTCGGGGCCGCCGCAGCTCGAATTGTTTGTCGGGCCGCACGGCCGGCGCGGCGGTTGCCCCGCGGGCGATTTGCGCCTTCGGATCACCTAGGGCGGCGGAACGTGTTTCTTGAAGACAGATAGGTGGCGATGGACTTCACGTGGACGGCATACCTGCTCGGCGGAGTGGCAGCCCTGTTGGTGGGGCTGTCGAAGACGGGTGTGCCCGGCGTGTCGCTGCCGGCGATCATCTTGATGACCGAAGCGTTTGCCGGCAACGAGAAGCAGTCGGTGGCCGCGATCTTGCCGCTGTTGCTGCTGGCCGATTGCTTCTCGGTCGGCTTCTATCACGAGCATGCCGATTGGAATCGCCTGTGGCGGCTTTTCCCCTATGTGGCGATCGGCATGGCCCCGGGCGTGGCCGTGCTGGTTTGGGCCAATCATGCCCAATTCCGCCAAGTGCTCGGTTGGATGGTGATTGTGCTGCTGGCGCTGGAGGCCATTCGGCGGCGATTGGAATGGGACAACCTTCCGCATTCGCGGCTGTTCTCCGCCTCGTTGGGCGCGATGGCCGGGTTCGGCACAATGGTCGGCAATGCGGCCGGCCCAATCATGAGCATCTACTTGGTCAGTCGCGGGCTGAAGAAGCATCAGTTCATGGGCAACTGGGCTTGGTTCTTCCTGATCGTCAATGCGAGCAAGGTTCCGGTGTTTGCCGCGATGAAGTTCTTCGGGGGGCCCGACCTGCTCACCTTCGAGTCGGTTCAGTTCGATCTGAAGGTGATGCCCTTGGTTGTCGTCGGCGCGCTGGCGGGAAGGCAACTGTTTCGCTGGATTCCGCAACGAATCTTCGATCCGATCGTGTTGGTGCTGGCCGCTTTGGCGGCGGCACGGCTGGTTTGGGTTTGAGCGAATCGGGCGGCCCCGTCAGGGGCTTGCCCGGCGCCGTGGGCCAACAGAACAGCCGGCCAGTGTTGGCGGACGCAAGCCATTGCGCCCTTTCTGCCCATCGCCGCGGCCGCGCAGACGCTCAGGGCCGCGGCTTGGGCGAATCCCAGGAATCAGGCTCGGGCGGCATTGTCCAGGGGCGGCCACCCAGGCAGAGAACCGCAACAAGATAGGCGATTACCGCAGCCGAAAGCGGCACGAGCAGGGCGATCGCCCGTACCATCAGCCCTTGCTGATCGCTCCAACCGTCGAGGGCGCGGAGCGTTGCTGCGCCGACGACCGCCATCACGCCGGCGGCCGCCGCGGTGCGGAGTGCGGCCGCCGCCAAGGCGCGTCTGTCTAATCGGCCGATGGTGCGAGAAAAAACGGCAAGCAGAATAATCGCCTGCAACGTCGCGCACACACTGGTGGAGACGGCCAAACCGGCTTCGGCCATCGGCCAAACCAAGACGACATTGAGCAACAGGTTCAACAGAACCATCGCCGCCGCCAGCATCGAGGGAGTCCGCGTTTGGCCTGCCGCGTAGAACCCTCGGAGGATGATCGGCAGGGCGCAGAACGCGGGAACGCCGAGGCCATAGGCCGTCACCACTCGGGCGGCGCGAACGGCGTCGGCTGTTGAAAATGCGCCGCGCTCGAAGAGCAGGCGGGTGAGCGGAACCGCAAACAGCACTAGGGCCGCGGCAGCCGGGGCCGCCAGAAAGAGAACGATTCGCGTGGCGGCGGTCAGATCGGCTGCCAGCCGGTCGGTTCGGCGTTCGGCCGCGTGCCGGCTGAACCGCGGGAAGATCGCCGTGGCCACGGCAAGCCCGAGCAATCCCAGGGGAAGCCAGTACATTCGCTCGCCGAAGTAGATGGCCGCCGCTGCGCCTTGGCTGAGCGGCGGTCGGACGCCGCCGAGCCAGGCGATGCGGTGTTCCGGATCGCCGCCGTCGGAGAGCCCCCAGGCGATCATGCTGTCGAGAAACGTGTTGATTTGCACGGCCGCTGCGCCAAGGAGCAAAGGGAGGAATCGGCGGGCAAGCTCGCCCAGCGGCTCTGCCACGACCGCTGGACGATGATCGAAGCGGAACCCCAATCGGCGCAGCGCCGGAAGCTGCACGACGACCTGCAACGCGCCCGAGATCACCACGGCCGTGGCAATGGCGGCTGCCTGTGTCGCCGGCGAGTCGGGCCATCGGGGGGCAATCAGCCAAACGGCGGCCAGCCAACAAATGTTGAACAGAATCGGCACAATCGCCGGCAGGGCAAAACGCCCCAACGCGTTCAAGGTGGCCGAAAGCTGCACGGCCAAGCATACGGGCATGGCGTAGGGCAGCAGAATTGCCCCGAGCAAGGCGAGCACCCGGTTGTCGCTGCCCGGCGGGCTGAGCCACCAAACCAGCGCGTAGCACAGCTCGCCGAACACGACGACGGCGGCCAGCGCCCAACTCATTCGCGCGAAAACGACCGTCGCCAGCGCCCAGGCCGTCGCCGGCGACCGCTCTTTCTCTGCCGTGAAGACGGGCAGATACGACGACGCCAACGCACCCTCGCCCAACAGGGCGCGGAAGAGATTCGGCACGCGCAAGGCGATGATCAGCGCGTCGAGAACCGGACCTTGCGACAGGCCGAACAACGCCGCCGTGGCCATGTCGCGAACCAACCCCAGCACGCGCCCCAATAGGGCGCCCATGCTGGTGAGCAGAGCGGCAGAGGCGATTCCCGCGCGCGTGGCTGGGCGTTTCATGCGTCGGTTCCGTCCAACGTCGGCGATGTGGGCTCGTCAGGTCGGCATTGCGCCCAGGCCGACGGACGACCTTCAAACACATTGCGACGAGCTTCACATTGCCCCGAGCGCGGCAATCGGCCGCGCTAGCCTGGCGGCCAACTGAAGGTCCGGCCGCCTAAGAGATGAAAGTGCAAGTGCATCACTTCCTGGCCGGCGTCGGGCCCGCAGTTGGTCACCACCCGATACCCGTTGCCCAACCCGAGTTGAGCGGCGACCTTTCGGATGGCCGAGAACAACCGGCCGACCAGCGCCTCATCCTCCGGCTCGATGGCGTCGACCGAGGCAATCGGCTTTTTGGGAATCACCAGCACATGGACCGGGGCCGCCGGGTGGATGTCTTCAAAGGCCAGGCAGTCGTCGTCTTCATAAACGACCTTGGCCGGAATTTCGCGACGGATGATTCGCTCGAACACGTTCACGGCAGTTGCTCCAGTGCAATCGATTCGTCGGCGAGCATGACCGGAATCCCATCGATAATCGGATAGAGCACCTTTTCGTCGGCGCGCAACAAGCCGCCGTCGAGCCTCCGTTCAACCGCTTGTCCGCCGCGCATCGTCAGCCGATTTGCAGCCACCGCCTGATTGAGCCGCTCGATCAATTCCGGCGGAGCGGGCCGAAGAGGTTGATGGGTTTCCGGGCAAACCAGTATTTCCAGCAGCTTCTGATCGATCATCTCTTGCTCCGTATCCCAAAGTCCAGCCGCCGTTTGAGGCGATCGCGCCGCGGTGCGGCCTTCAACCAACCGCAGGGGCCGTCGGCGATCGCCGCGGCCGCCCATTGCCGCCGCAACCCGGCCGTGTTCGGCAGGCCTTCTGCTGCGGCAGCACCGTTGCATTCCTCAAAGCGCGATCAACAAATCATGGCGATTATACCGATAATACGACTTGAGAGATATTCTATCCCCGCAAAAAGCAAGCGGCATCGGCGGCTCCGGGCGACCAAAGCGCCCAGCCGCCTGCGTGGTGGGTGGGCCCATGTCATGATCCGATTGATCCTGTTGCTCGGCACTTGCATTGCTGCGATGGGCACGATGGCGCCCGTGGCGGCGTCGGCCGACGAGGTTCGCTATTTTACCGAGAACAACACGCTCTATCGGGAAACGCGGCGGTTTGTCGAGCGACCTGTGACGGAGGCCCAAGCGGCCGCAATGGTTGCCCAACCTCAGGCCGCCCCGTCTGCGACTGCCAAACAGCAATACCACCGCGCGCGTTGGGTGCAGGTGGTCGAGTACCGCTACGAACCGATTTGGGGAACCTACTGTTCGTCAACGTGTCAACCGTGTCTGATTCCGCGCTGGGTTCCCTACACGCGCTGGGTGTGGCAGCAGGAAGCGGCGCCGGTGATGGTGGAAAGCCGCACCGTGGGGCTGGCCCCGCAAACGGCTTCGTTCTGGCCGGGGAATCGCACGCGTTACGTCGTTGAAGAGGTCGTCGAGCGGGTGCCCATCGCCCAGTTCGGCGGCAAAGCAGCCGCGGCAACAGCCGGCTCGGGCCGACCGCAATCGTCGCCCATCGCGGCCACGACGGCCGCTGCCTCGGCCGGCTCTGTCGCGCCCTCGTCCCCGACAACGCCGAGGGAGAATCCTCCGGGCGGCACTTCGGGGTTTCAATGGGCCGATGGAATGCCTGCCTATGGAAGCTCGGCCGACAGAGGTTCGACCGCACGCCCGGCGAACGACCGGACGACGATCAGCCCAACGCCCGCCGGGCCAGCCGCGCCGAACGACCCGCGGACCGGTTCGCCGATGGTTGCCCCGGGTCTGGTTTCGCCGGGATCGCTTTCTTCAGGCGCCGGCGGAGCGGCCTCGCCTTCGACCCCGCCGCCGGTTCTAAGCGTTCCCTCTCGCCCCGGGCCGACCGCGCCGGCGCCGCCCAGCGGCATCGCTCCTCCGTACTCGATCGGCAGCGGTTCCAACGCCGCGCCGCCGTTGCCCGCCGCCACGTCCGGCGCCCCATCGGCGGCGGCCGTTCCGTCGGCGGCGCTGCCGCAAGGGGCCGGCGGATACACTCCGCCTACCGCACCGACCAGAACGCTGCCAAGCAACGCGTCGCCAAACACCACCTATGCGCCCCCGGGCGGCTTCTCCCCGCTGGGGTTTGGCGGTGGTTTCGGCGCGACAGGCGCGGGGACGGGTTCAGCCGCGCAATCGCCGACAACGCAGCCGTTCCCATTGGGCGCTCAGCCGGGCACGGGCGGATTTGGCCGAGGTGGGCCTTGACGCCCCCGCCATCGCTGACACCGCTACCAAAAGATGTCGATCACACCGAGAACGAACACGCCGACGCTGAAGATCGCGTTGACGTGGAAGAACGCCCGATTGACACGGGTCAGGTCGTCGGGCCGCACAAGCCAATGCTCGTAGGCGATCACGCCGGCCAAAATGATTAGGCCGACGGTGAACACCGCGCCCAGGGGCGGATAGAACCAGGGCAGCAGGCCCAGCAAAATCAGCATCAGCAGATGGCAGCCGGCGGCAATCCGCAGTGCGCCAGGCAGCCCCCAGCGAACCGGAACGCTATGAAGCCCGGTTTGCCGATCAAATTCGTAGTCTTGGCAGGCGTAGATCACATCGAATCCCGCTACCCAAAACATCACCGCCCCGCCCAGCAACAGCGGCGACCAGTCGAACACAGGCCGAAGCGCCGCCCAAGCCGCCAAAGGAGCCAACATTAGGGCCGCTCCCAACCAGAAATGCGACCATGCCGTAAACCGTTTGGCGTAGCTGTAACCGAAAAGAAAAAGCAGCACCGGCGCCGCGGCGATAAGCGGGATGTAATTCCGCGGCAGAAACAGTAGCGTCGAAGCCGCAAAACCGGCCGACGACGCCACGGTCAACCCGATCACGGCGGCAACGGAAATCGCCCCGCGCGGCAAGTGCCGTTGCGCCGTCCGCGGATTGGCGGCATCGAATCGCCGATCGACGATGCGATTGAACGCCATCGCGGCGCTTCGTGCGGTGATCATGCACAGGACAATGCCCAACAGCTCTTGCCAACGCAAGGCCACCGGCGGCGAATCCGCCGCATTGGCATGCACCGCCATCGCCGCCGCCAGCAAGGCAAACGGCAGAGCGAACACCGTATGGCTGAATCGAACAAGCTCGAGATACGCGCGAACTGTCGAACCGATCGAAGCAAAGCCCACAAATGCCACAAGGCCGACCATCGGAAGGCCGGCTTCCGCGAACCGAGGGCTGTCGTGGAGTTGCATCGCTTTACTGAAGAACAACAGGCTGTTTGCTTGGGCCTTGGCGGGCGATGGCCTGCCGATGTCGCGCGTCGGCCTGCCGCCGGCCGCTCGCGCCGGCTGCGCGGGCATTGATCGCAGCTTTCGCCGCACCAACGCATGGTGTTCCGGCCAAGGCTGCTCGGCTGTCCCGCGGCCGCCTTGAGCACCAATCAACAGGCCCACCGCAAATGGCCCGGGAAACGCAACTGTTCAATCGGACGGGCATCGTGTTGATTGGCCGGCAGGGCTCGGCGGATTCCAGGGGGCAATCAGCCCGTGGGCGGCCCCCAACTGATCGCACGTGCGGGCCACGACGAAATCAATCATTTCCTCAACGGACCGTGGGCGATGATACATGGCGGGCGACGCCGGCAGAACGACTGCCCCAGCCTCCGCGGCTGCCGCCATGTTGCGAATCATCGGCAGAGAAAGCGGCGTCTCTCGCGCAACAAGCACGAGCCGGCGGCGCTCTTTCAGGTGAACGTCGGCAGCGCGATGAATCAGATTCCGTCCAACGCCCAGGGCCACGGCAGCCAACGTGCTGCTCGAACAGGGGCAAATCGCCATGCCATCGGTGACGAACGAACCGCTGGCGATCGGCGATGAAAGATCGTCTGCTCGGTGGTAAACGACCGCTTCGGCCGGCAATGCGGGCCACAATCGCCCGACGATCTCTCGATCATCCTCAACGCGTGCGCCGCATTCGTGAGCGATCACGTCGAAGGCCGCCGGACTGATCGCCAGATGCACCGTTCGGCCCGCGCCGACAAGCACTTCGACCAGCCGCACCCCGTAGGCCGCGCCGCTGGCGCCGGTCAGGGCGACAACGATCGGCTTGTGGACTGGCGAGTTAAGGCTCATGGGGTTCTCGAGTGCCGCTGGGGACGCCGTTGCCGATTGCATCGGCGGTCGGTCGCCCGTGGGCAGGTTCTATGATCGCCGCCGCGCCTTGGGCGACGGCAATCCTTCGGGCCGGAGTCGCAAGTGTTCGAGCCGGGCAATGCCGGCCGCGCCGATGAAGCCGGCGTCGCCGCCGAGTTGAGCGAAGCGGATCAGCGTGTTCTTCGCCAATGTGGGGAATGCGCGTCGCTGCACCTCCGAAGAGATGCGTTCGAGGAACGAACGGCCGAGCCGATGCCGAGCGCCGCCAAAGGTCATCGCTCCGCCCAAAATAACCATTGTTGGATCAATCGTGTGCATCAGTGAGACGACGCCGATTCCCAACCAACGCGCCGTTTCGTCGATGGCCGACAGGGCGAGGGCGTCGCCGGCTTCGGCCGCCTCGGCAATGGCCAAACCGTCGATCTTTTCGCCTGCCCGATGCCGTTGGGCCAAAACCGACTCGGCGCCGCGCTCGATCCGCTCGATCACGTGGCGAATCAAGCCCGAGGCACTGCCGTACGCTTCTAAACAGCCCGTTTTGCCGCAGCCGCAGCGGGGCGCATCGTCGGCGGGGTTGACGAGCACGTGCCCGCTCTCGCCTCCGTGGCTGTGTTCTCCGTCGAGGATCAGATCGCCGATGATGATCCCGCATCCAACGCCCGTGCCCAGTGTCAGCAACACGATGCTGTGCGCCTTGCGGCCGGCTCCCGCCCATTTCTCGCCGTAGGCGGCTGCGTTGGCGTCGTTCTCGAATGCGACGGGCAGCCCGCACTCCTTGCTCAGCCGATCGCGCAGCGGAAACTGCCGCCATGTGGGCAGATTGACCGGTTCCAAAAGCATGCCGTGCGGAATATCCATCGTGCCGGGCGAACCGAGCCCCACCCGCGCCACATCGCGTTTCGGCTTCAGCTTCAACGCGGCAATCGCGTCTTGCACGGCGCGGCCCATCCGCTCGACGCCGTTGTCGGGCCCGCGATCGTGCTCCGTGGGTATGCTGTGGCGATAGAACACCTTGGCGTTGCTATCCACCACGCCGACTTTGATGTTCGTGCCGCCAAGGTCCACTCCCACATAGAAGGGCTTTTTGCCGGCGGACGGATCGCGGACGTAAGGTTTTGAGGGCATAGCTATTGGCGGCAGGCCGAGTACCAGCGGTGCATGGGATTTCCCTCGTCACGCGGCAGGCGCCTGGTCGTCCCAAAACAGCAACACGCCGCTGGCAAGGCCGCGGCGCGCTGATGCCGTCTCCCATCAAACCAATCCGCCAAAGGGGTTCTGTGGCGGCTCAGCCCGAAGTGAGGAAAACTCGAAGGCGCAAACGCTGACGAGTCCCATGAATATACTCAGGCCGTTTTCCTGCCGCAACTGGCGCGAACCGTGACAAGACCAAGCACCGAGCGGAAGCTTTTCGCAGCTGGCGATCGGGAAGTCATCGGTCGGGGATTGCGCGGGCGGCCGCGTTGAGTCCCGGCCGCCCCCTGCGATGCAGGAGCGTACTAGCGGGCCACGGGCACCGGGCTTTCGGCGCGCTGACCTGCGGCAAATCGTTCGGCCACCGCGTTCCAATCGACTACGTTGAACCAAGCCTGCACGTAATCGGCCCGGCGATTCTGGTACTTCAGGTAGTAGGCGTGCTCCCAGACATCGATCCCGACCAGCGGGGTGTGCCCGTGCATGATCGGGCTGTCTTGATTGGCCGTGCTTTCCACGACGAGCCGTTTGTTCTGGTCGAGACTCAACCACGCCCAGCCGCTGCCGAAACGCCCCATGGCTGCTTGGGTGAACTGCTCGGCAAACTTATCGAAGCTCCCGAAGGCCGCGTCGATCGCTTTGCCCAATTCGGCTTTCGGCTGGCCGCCACCGTTCTTCGACATGATGTTCCAGAAGAGCGTGTGGTTGGCATGTCCACCGCCGTTGTTCCGCACGACGGTTCTGATGTCTTCCGGCAGGGTGTGCAGGGCCGCAATGAGGTGCTCGATGGGCGGGTCGCCTAAGTTCTTGCCCTCAAGGGCTTTGTTGAGATTGTTCACATAGGCCGCATGATGCTTGCCGTGATGGATCTCCATCGTTCGCGCATCAATGTGTGGTTCGAGCGCATCGACCGGGTAGGGCAACGGGGCAAGAGTGTAAGCCATCGCATCTAACTCCTTTTTTCAGAAAGGTTTGTAATTCACTATTTCCGGTCGGTCGCGACGTTCGCACCTGTAGGGTTCACCGACCCGCAATCGGAAGCTCGGAATGCACCGGCTAGCTCAACGCTCACCAAATCGACGCAATCTAGCCGTTTTTAGCATTTATGCCAGACTTGATTGTGTTTATTTTATTCATGTCGCTTCGCCGGGCAAGCCCCTGAGCATTTCTCTCAAAAAAGCCGTGCCAGCTTTGATTGCCCGCCATCGACGGACTTCCGTTTGAAGAATTGCAAAACCGGCAGGCAGCCCAGCCCTTTGCAACCAAGCTCGGATTGGCACGGGAACGGCAGGTGCTGCTAGGCGCCCTGAAACCGGCGCGCATCGGCTCTTGCAACGGCGGGAAGCGGCTGATGGAAGCCACCATGCCGCGCGTTCCACCTGGGCATTCGATCGAGCGCAAGCCGCCATCGTCGTGCCGTCGTCCGGCGCAAAAAGCGGACTGGACTTCGTTAGGGCTTTTGACTATCGTTCCGCTCCGCAACTTGCGATGGCCTGTCGGCCCGGAGGTGGGGGGGAACCCGACGTCAAGGACGATTTCGGGGGGCGACAGGGCGTTGCATCAGTCCATGCATGGTCGAGGCTCGGGAAGCAGGGATGTCCACCGTCGCCGCTCAGAATGGTTCGTCGGGCTTGGGGGCGTTGCGCCTTCAAGACTTGGCGTTGCCGCTCAGCATCGTTGCCAGCGTGCTGGTGATTCTGGTGCCGCTGCCAACGGCGATGATGGACTTGTTGTTGTCGGCCAACATCACGATTGCCGTGATCATGCTGCTGACGACCATCTACGTCCGCACCCCGCTGGAGTTCAGCATCTTTCCCTCGCTGCTTTTGGCCACCACGCTGTTCCGCTTGGTTCTTAACGTGGCCACCACCCGATTGATCCTGACCGGAGGCGGAGTCGACGGCCTGATGGCTGCCGGCGGCGTGGTTAAGACGTTCGGCGAATTCGTCGCCAGCGACAACATCGTCATCGGCATCATCATCTTCGCGATTATCGTGGTGATCCAGTTTGTGGTGATCACCAAGGGCTCGACGCGAATCAGTGAAGTGGCCGCGCGTTTCGCCTTGGACGGAATGCCGGGACGCCAAATGGCGATCGACGCCGATTTGAACGCCGGCATCATCGACGAGCACGAGGCGCAGCGGCGGCGGGCCGAGGTGACACGCCAGGCCGACTTCTTCGGCGCTATGGACGGCGCCAGCAAGTTCGTCCGCGGCGACGCGATTGCCGCGATCGTCATCACGCTGATCAACGTGATCGGCGGGCTGGTGATCGGCGTATTTCAGTCGGGCATGTCGCTAATGCAGGCGGTTGACGTGTTCACCAAGCTTTCGATTGGCGATGGTTTGGTCAGCCAGGTGCCCGCCTTCCTGATTTCGCTTGCCGCCGGCTTGCTCGTTACGCGGAGCAGCAGCGAGGTGAACCTGCCTGGCGAATTCCTGCATCAGATGTTCTCGCGCCCGGTGGCTTTGGGCGTGGCGGGCGCGTTTTTGGGTTTGTTGGTGTTCACCAGCCTCCCCCGATTGCCGTTGCTCTCGCTGGGCGCAGCCTGTTTGGCGACGGCGGTGATTCTCACGCGTCAAACGCGCCGCGAGGCCGCGGCGGCCGAAGCCAAGAAGCAAACCGAGGCGGCCAAGGCGCCCGACGAGCGAATCGAAGATTACTTGACCGTCGACCCGATGGAAGTCGAGATCGGCGTCGCGCTGATTCGTCTGGCCGATCCGAAGCGGGGCGGCGACCTGCTCGAACGGATTCAGCGGGTGCGGCAGAACGTGGCGGCCGACATCGGCATCATTCTGCCGAAGGTCCGCATCCGCGACAACATGCGGCTGGAACAGAACCAATACCGAATCAAGATCAACGATACGGCCGTCGCCCTGGGCACAGTCTATCCGGGCATGCTCTTGGCGATCGAATCGGGTTCGACCACCGGCTCGCTTCCGGGCATGGCGACGAAGGATCCGGCGTTCGGCACTCCGGCCGTTTGGGTCGAACCATCGGTGCGCGACCAAGCGGAATTGATGGGCTACACCGTCGTCGAGCCGGGGGCGGTGATCGCCACGCATCTGACCGAATGCGTCCGCCGCCACGCCGACGAAATTCTCACCCGCGACGCAACCAAACACCTGCTCGACGAGTTGGAACGCACCTCGCCGGCGGTGGTGAAAGAATTGATCCCCGGCGTGATGAAGCTGCCCGAGGTGCAACACATCCTCCACCTGCTGCTTCACGAGGGAGTGCCGATCCGCCAATTGGGGCCGATCCTCGAGACGTTGGGCGACTACGGATCGCGAACGAAAGATCCGATCCTGCTGACGGAATATGTGCGGCACCGGTTGGCGCGAACGATTTGCGCCCGCTATCGCGACCGCGAGGGGCGCTTGTGGGTGGTTACGCTCGATCCGGCTTTGGAAGACCGCGTGCGGGCCGGATTCGACCAGAACGAGCACGGGCTGTTCATTCGCATGTCGCCGCCGGCGGTGGAGAACCTCTGCCGACTGGTTCACGACGCGGTGTCGAAGCTGACGGCCGGCAACCATCCGCCCGTGCTTCTGGTCAGTCCGCAAGTGCGCGCGGCGGTGAAACAGATGATCTCCGGTCAACTGCCGCAGGTGGTGGTGCTGAGTTACAACGAAATCACGCGCGATACGCGCATCGAGTCGGTGGCGGTGGTGAGCGACGGCCCGTGACCCGCCGCAGCCGACATCCGTGGGAGACTATTCGAGCGGTTCCGCGACGGTGCGAACAAGTCGAACCCCGCAGAACCGCGGAGTGATGAAAGCCGTTGGTGCGGGCTTTGCGTTCGAGCGCCCGTTTCGCCGCGTTGGCGGCCGCTTTCCCGATTGTGTGAACCGACTTGGCAACCGATTCGACGAAGGAGTGAGCATGCTCGATGGCTTGAAGATCTTGGTCATCGCAGCCGCGGCTTTTTGGGCCGGAATGCTCTGCCGCGGCGCGATCGAGCACTTCCGAAAGGCGGCCGACCCGGTTTCGCCGGCGGCAGAGCGTTCGCTGCATTTGGCGTGCGGCGATCTTGATGGAGTGCGTTACTTGTTCGAGGAAGTGCCATGACCGACGTCCGCACGTTTCGCGCCGCCACGATGCACGAAGCCCTGACGATGGTGCGCCGCGAGTTGGGGCCGCAGGCGGCGATACTGCATACGCGCGAAGTGCAAACCCGGCGGCTGTTCGGTTGGTTGGCAGGCCCCCGGCAGATCGAGGTGACAGCGGCAACGGCCGTGAATGTGCCGAGCCGTTTGCCGCCGCGGCCGGCCAGGGACCGCGAGCCGGAACCGGGCTTGCCGTCGCCGCCCTCGCCCCGCACCGCCCCGCTGCCCGAAGCCATGCAGTCGCAATTGAGCGAATTGCAGGCGATGGTGAAGCAGCTTTGCCGACGGTCGGAAGACCGCCGCGGGCCCGAATTGCCCGAAGGGCTGTTCCGTCTGTTCACCGACCTGCTCGATTGCGACTTGAGCGAGCAATCGGCGCGGGAATTGATCGAGCGGGTTCGCTCTCAGACGCCGCTGGGCCAGGCCGACGACGTCATGTTGGCCAAGGCGCGGCTGGCGCGAATGATCAGCGGAGAGATCGGCACGGCGGGGCCGATCGCGCTTGTCCCCGGCCGCTGCCGTTTGGCCGCCTTGGTGGGGCCGACCGGCGTGGGCAAAACCACGACGATCGCCAAACTGGCGGCGATTTATCGCCTGAAGGAAAAGCGCCGGGTCGGGCTGATCACGGTGGACACCTACCGCATCGCGGCCGTGGAGCAGTTGCGCACCTACGCCGAAATCATCGAACTGCCGATGCAAGTGGTTTCAACGCCGCGCGAGATGCGCGAGGCCGTCCGCCGCATGGGAAACTTGGACTTGGTGTTGCTCGATACGGCCGGTCGCAGCCCGAAAGACGAAGTGAAGATTCAAGAATTGCGCGCGTTTCTGACCGAGGCCGAGGCGGACGAAGTCCATTTGGTCCTCAGCGCCGTGGCCGGCGCGTCGTGTCTGCAACACACGGTCGAACGCTTCAGCGGTGTGGGCGCTACGGCAATCTTGTTGACCAAGCTTGACGAGGCGCCGAGTTTGGGCCATTTGCTCCCGCTGTTGCGCGGGAACCTGCCGCTGAGCTACCTGACCAACGGGCAGAACGTGCCCGACGACATCGAAGTGGCCGACGCCAAACGCTTGGCCGGTTTGCTGCTGAAGCTGGAAGAACTGCGTTGACGGCTTTGTATGATCGAACGGCGGGTCGCGGCGCGCATTGGGCAAGTGGAGAGACAAAAGTTTCCTCGGAAGCGATTCGCGACGGGTTGCCGGTTGCAATCGCAGTCGGCCGACGATCGAGATCGACCGGGGAGAAGCGATCGGACCGGCGAATTCGGACTCGTGATTGCCGCGGCCTCCTCGCAGAATGCGGCAGGTTCGGCTTCGGGTTTCGCCCATGCCGTCGGGCCGATGGGCCGTGGTGTTTGACAAACCGTGATTATCAGGCTGGATAGGAGAATGATTCAACTTCGCGCTCCGGGCATCCGATAAAGAGCGAAAACTATCGGTATGCACTGCGGCGGTAAGATTTGCGGCTGGCGCAAGGTTTGCCGTCGGGAACGCGAGCGGTGCGGTGGCACGGATCTACGCCGGAATTCTAGGATTGTTGGCTTTGGTGACGACCGTCGCGCGGGCAGGGATCCACGGCGGCTCGTTGCCCGAGGCTTTGTGGACGGGATGCGGCTGGTTGGTGGTGTTCGCTCTGATTGGGGCGCTGGTGGGCAAGGTTGCCCAACAGACCATCGACGAGTCCGTCGCCGCGCGGTTGGCGACGGAGTTGGCGGCATCGAGTTCGCCCGATCCGGTTTCCGGCGAGACGGCGGCCGAGTGATTGTTCACTGCTTCGGTGGACGGTGATGCCGTAGATCCCGGTTGCCCGGCACTCGCCCGGCAGGCGAAAACGAATCAGGGAGGATTCGATGGCGACGACCACGACGATGGCGCCCGAAGATATCGAACAGCTTTGGGTCAAGTTCAAAGAGAATCCGACACAAGAGCTTCGCAATCGACTGGTCGAAATCTACTACCCGCTGGTCAAGTACAACGCCGAGCGGATCTGGTCGCGCCTGCCCGAAGGCGTTGAGCTCGACGACCTGATTTCGGCGGGCGTTTTCGGGCTGATCGACGCGATCGACGCCTTCGATCTTTCGCGGGGCGTCAAGTTCGAAACCTACTGCGTGCCGCGCATTCGCGGGGCGATGCTCGACGAGCTGCGCACGATGGACTGGGTGCCGCGGCTGGTCCGCAGCAAGGCGAGCAAGCTGAACGAGGCGGTGAAGAACCTCGAAGCCCGTTTGGGCCGTTCGCCCTCGGAAGTCGAATTGGCCGAGGAGCTGCAAATCTCGGTGGCCGAGCTGGAAAAGATGATGCTCGACGCCAACGCCGTCAACCTGATCAGTCTGAACAAAAAGTGGTACGAGACGGACAGTTATAAAGACGTCCGCGAAATCGACATTCTCGAAGACAAAAAGGGCGAAGACCCCACCCGACGCATCCAAAAGAACGACCTGATGCGGTTGGTGACCAAAGGGCTCAATCGCAACGAGCGGCTGATCATCATCCTCTACTACTACGAAGAGCTGACGATGAAAGAGATCGGCGCCACGCTCGATCTCTCCGAAAGCCGCGTCAGCCAAATGCACAGCGCCATCGTACAACGGCTTCAGCAGCAGCTTGGCCGGCGCCGGCCGGAGTTCAGCGCGTAGGCGACGCCGCGCAGCGGCGCGGCGCGATTGGTTGCCCGCTGCGGACGCCCCGCCGCGCGTCCCTTCAAATCACGCTTGCGGAATCAGCAACGGCGCGTTGCGATCCGATACGCCCACGGGCGCAATCAACCGCGACTGATCGGCCTTCGGCAACTCTCTACAGCAGCCAAGCGAACCAAGCGAACAAGGCCCCCAACAGCCCGATCAAACCGAAGATCAACCACATCGCGGCCGGATTGAGCACCTCGCCGCCGAACGTCTGCGGCGGGCGGCCGTCGGCGAACTGCCGATTGCACCACTCGCATTGGCGCGTGAACTGCGGCACAAACGGCTCGTCGCATTGCGGGCAAATCACCAACAGCTCGGCCGGTTCGTCGTGCGGGCCGGAAACACAATCCGACGACAACGGCGCTGCCACAGGCGGCTCAGTTGCCGCACCGCATCCGCCGGGCCCGCAGCACGGTCCAGCGGCCGTCTGGGCCGGGGCGAAGATGTCGATGCCGCCCGGGGCCGGATTTTCGCCGCGCTGGCGGCCGGGATCGGTCTCGGCCGATTCATCGGCCATCGGATCGGGCGGAGGTTCGCCGAGCGGAAAATCGCTGCCGCAAGCGCCGCAATAGGGGCATTGCGCGATTCGCTTCCGTCCGCACTCCGGACAGCACGGCCAGGCGGGCAACTCATTGCCCGCCCTGCTCCTTCGGCTGCGGGTCGATGCCGCAACGGCGTTCGTTGCCGCAATCGTCGCTTCGCGCCGCGCATCGTCCGAAGCGGCGCTCTGCGATTCGGGCGAGCCGATCGCGCCGATTTCCTCAAGGGCCGACTCCACTTCGATCTCGCCGCGGTGCAGGCGGTTTGTCCGGTCGTAATCGAGGGCAATCAGCCGGGCGCGGCCGGCATCGCTTTCTCGCACAAGCAGCCGAGGCAACGTGGGCCAACCGACGATATCCACGCCCGAGCCGCCCTCGAGCAGCGAGTTGGTCACCTCGGCCGTGATCCCCTCCTCGGCCAAGATGTTCTTCACGTGGTAGGCCTCGGCCAGGTTCGCCGCGGCATAGACAACCACATATCGCTCGATCGACCCGTCGGCCGATTGATAACGGCCCTCGGAGCCCGCATCGGAACGCGATGGTTCGTGTGCATCCATGACGAGTGCTTCCTACCGCCCTTGAAAGCCCAACACGGGACTCTCGGCGGATCGTTTATCGGTTCGCTGCTGTGTTGTTTGAATGCCTGATTCTTCGAACCGCTTGCTGCTGGAATTGTCGATCGCATCGCCGACGCACTGCGGCCGTACGCAGGCGCCTTACATCGGTTTGATCGAGGTGACCCAAAGGAACGGGCGATCCGCTTCGTCGGCGCGGATCTCGAATTGCAGCCCGGCCTGCGACAGCGCTTTCCGCAGCGCCAGGCTATACGTGGTTCGGCCCGGAGGCACGGTAACGGGCTTGCGCACATCCAACCCGTGCCGAGCCACGGCATTGTGATCGATGAGCACCGGCACGTTCAATCGCCCGGCGATGGCGTTCAAGGCGTCGGCCGCCGGCGCGTTTTGCAGGTTGACGTTGAGAAACTCGAAGATACCGGGCAGGGCTTGGTTGGGTGTTTTCACAGGCCAACCGACGGGCCAAACCTCCAGCCCGGGCCGAGCGGCGACGACGCTCCACCGCAGCCGCCCGCCCTCGGCCTGCGGCCGGAGGCAGAAGCCCGGCGCGCGGAGCACATAGGCCAAGGCCGTGCCGGCCGACAGATTTTGCAGCTCCTCGGGCAAGGTGTCTTCGGCCAACACGCGCGCGGCGGCCGCATCGAGCAAAAGCGGGTGTTTCAGCCGCTGGGCGATCCGTTCGACGACTTCCTTGCGATTGAGCTTGGCCGTGGCGAACCCAACCGGCTGGGCGGCATCGTCGTGCAGGGCGGTGAACTGCGCGCCGGTCAGCCCGAATGCACCGACCGGTTCGCGCGCATCGGCGGGGCCTCGGGCGGCCAGATCGTCGAGCCAGGCTTTCAGCTCGGCAGCTTGCGAACGTTTGAAGCGCCGGCCGGGCAAAATCACTTCGTCGTGCGAAACAACCAGGCCGACAACGCGATACGCCGGCCGATCACCGCCGGGCAGTCGTTCGATGGCCGGCCGGTCGCCCGGTTCGGCCGCCCGAAGCCGCACGTTGCGCACGCCCGCCCGATCAAGAGCCTCGGCCCACTGATGAAAAGTCTGGCCGACGCCCTGCGGATCGCCCACCAATTCCAGCCGCACCATGCCGGGGCTGTGCGCGCCGGGTTCGCCGGCCGCCGCGGCCGCGCCGCCGGTCAGGCAGCCGAGGCCGACGACAATCGCCGCCGCGACGCTTGCAACCGCGCGGCCGAAACCACTCCCTCGGCCGGCATTGCCCGCTGGCCCCGCGGAGCGTTGCCGCAACCTGCTGCTTGCACGGCCGCGCAAGCCGACCGTGGCGCCCAGAGCAATCGCTGTAAGAACACGAGCTGCTTTGCCGAATGAACGGGCATGGACGGCCGCGGCCATGCGCAACGTTCGGAAGTCCATCGAGATCAACCGTCGAAAAACTTTTCGCATTAGGGCACTCGCCTGTTCGTCCTCGGCACCTTCGAGCAATGGAGGAACCGCTGGTCCTCATCTTCAATTATGGGCCACGGGCGAGTTGGGGGCGAGCGGCACGCGCAAAGGGCGGGGGTTTTTTGCGCAGATGGAGACGGATTTCCGCCGCCCGGCGCTCGGCCGCAACGCCTGAGCAGAAGGCGAACTGCTTTTTCGGAAGAATCCGCGAGAATCCGCAGGGTTTCGGCGACGGAGTTGCTTTACGGGGCGGCCGGGCGGGGCTGCGAAACCAAGTCGCCAAACGGGCCGAGCAGTTCGTACTTGTCTTGCCAGGTGGTGTACATGATGCCCAGCGCGCCGGGCGTGCGGTCGAGCGCCTCCAGCCAGCCCTTGGGGTTCTCGAGCGTCGCGCCGTCGTAATAGGCGCCGGCCAGCGTGGCGAAGCCGTGCTTCGAGAAATGGGCAAGGCTTTCCTTCCGCTTTTCGTAGTACCAGCACACGATCCGCAGATCGCGCGGCACATGGTTCCACGAACCTTCGTAGCTGCCCTCGACCAAGTAGTAATTGTCGCGGGCGTTGTGGTTCGGATCGAGCATGTCCGACCAGCAGAACACCTCGGCCTCGGGATTGACCTTGCGGATCATTTCGTACTGCGTGGTGATGCAGTCGCCGAGGATCTGCGCCGGCGTCAGGCCGCGGGCTTTGCAGGCCGCGCAACTGGCGCCCATCCGCACTTCGTCCATCGCCAGCAGCCATTTCCGCGGCCGAAGGTGCTTGTGGATCAACTCCACTTGCCGCCGCCAGTAGTCGTACACGGCCGGTTCCGACATGCAGATCGACACCTGATCCTCGTGAATCCGCAGGCCGTGATAGTAGCTGACGCGCACCACGGCGCCCTCGGCGATCCGCGAACCGGACGGAATGACGATCGCCGGGCCGTCGTGATCGAAGCGGAAGTTCAGTTGCCGGTCGGTCACCGGGGCGAAGTCGCGGCCCTCTTCGTACTCGATCGTTCCGCTTTCGTCTGTTACTTTCAGCGGAGCGCCGGGCCGACGAAGCACGTTGACCAAGCCCACTTCTTCGATCCGCATGTCGTCCACCCAGAAGCGGCCGCGTTTTGCGCCCCAGGTGCCCGCGTAGATGCGCACTTTATCGTAATCGAGGCTGTTGAACCCGATGACCACCTGCCGCCAATCTGTTGTGGCAGGCAAGCGGATGACCACCGGCGCTAGCGAACGCTCGCCCGCCAGCACTTGCAGGCGGAAGCAGTCGGCCGGGGCCAGTTCTTCGGTGCGAATGTAGGCGCTAACGCGGTAGCAGCGCCGCGGTTTGACCGCCACCTCGAACATCACTCGCCCGTGTCCGTGGGGGTCGTCGCCCATGTTCTCGAACCGCAACGCGGCTTTGCCCTCGCGGACGATCTGGGTATCGACGAAGCTCACCTTGCCCGGGGCGTCGTGAAAGCGGCAACCGCGGACACGGTGGCCGGAGTAATCTTCGAAACCGCCGCCGGTGATTTCGACGGGGAAATCGGAGTCGAGCCGGGCCTTGCCGTCGGCAACCTTGAATCGCGCGCCGACGACGGGCAGGCCCTCGGCCAAATTGCGGTCGAAGCCCAGCACCCCGCCGCCGTAGCCGGCCGAAAAGCCGGTGGCGATCGCCTCGATGCCCACCGAGTCGCAGTGGCTTTTGATCTGCTCGACGCGGCGAATGTAGTCGGCGCCGCGGCGCTCGATGCCGTCGAGCCCCACGGAGAGCACGGCCCCATTGAGCCCGTGGCGTTTCGCGGTGTCGATCACCTTATTGATCCGCTCCACATCGGCATCGTCGCGGATGCCGGTGTGGAAGAACACCCAGCGAAGCGGATAGACCTTGCCAGCCGCTTCACCGGCCCGCGCCGAATTGGGAAGGCCGTTCCAACAAGCGATTGCCACGATGGCCCAACAGATCGCTTTCGCAACAGCACTCAGATCCAACATGGCCGAGAGTGGGTGCGGCATGGCAGGCTCTCCGAGGAAGGCGTGCAGTGGTGATCGGTTGGTGGGCGGCAGGGGCGGCGTAAGCCGAAATCGCGAACACGCGGCACGGCAGCGGCCGGCGTCGGCGCACTGTGCAACCGCAACATCGGCGTCGCTTGCGCCGATCGCCTCGGTCGTTCACTCGACGCGGCATCGCCTTCGATTCGACGGAGCCGGCGACGATTCAACCACCGGACGATTCGGCAATGTCAAGGTACGCGATGCAGGCGCGGCAGGCAATCCGGCGACGGTGGCGGTCAACATCGAACGCCTCGCTCAGGCCGAATTGAGCCTGCACGAACCGGCATCGGTCGGTCATCAACGGCGCTCAACGTCCGTCGGCTACTCCACGCGCCACTCGTGGATGCCGGCGGAGAACTTCTCGGGCAATTGCACCTCGATCCGCAGTGCGGTGGTTTTTACCGGGTCGAAGGTGGTGCGATTGTATTGATCGGGTTTGCAGCCGAAGCCGCTGGGATTGTTCACCGGCCGCCACTGGTCGCCGTCGCGGTAGAGCAACCGCCAGCCGGCGGGCACGCGGCACTCGCCCCGTCCGGTATCGTCGAACCAATAGACCTCGACGGCCGACACCTCGGTCGGCTCGGCGAAGTCGTATTGCACCCATTCGGTGGTGCCTTTTCGCGGCCACCAGTGGAGGAAGCGGTGGGTGTGGTCGCCCGACGATTTCGGCTCGCGCTGGTCGTTCAGCGCCTTCACCTCGCCGCCGGAGGCCGATGCCTTCGCCTTCGAGGCGATGGTTGGGGCGGGCAAGGGCACAGCGGCCGACTCTTCTCGGGCGAGCCAAACGGCCATCTCGCCCGGCCCGCGATGCGCCCAGGCATAGTACGGTATCGCGACGATCTTCCGCGGCTCGCGCAGGTGCGGCTTGCCGACGCCGGCGCGGGTCAGCCCGAACCCCTCGGTTTCGACGACCATCACTCCGCCGAGCAGGTCGCTGCGCCATTGGGTTGAGAGCTTGGCCTCGTCCGGCAGCAGCAGGTTGAGCACTTGGCCTTGCGCCACGTCGGGCCACTCGACGCAATAGACCAACGGCCCGCGCTGCAACGCCACGCGCCCCCGATTGGCCTCGACCTTCTCGTGCGACACCACGCGGCGCACGGGCATCGGCAGGCGGAGTTCCACGGTGTCGCCGGCCTGCCAGGCCCGCGTCACTCGGGCGTAGCCCAGTTCGACCGAGATCGCCTGCTTCTCGCCGTTAACCAGCAATTCCGGCGAGGAGGGGTCGTTATCGGCAAAGCGGTACAAGTCGCTGGGCACGGGTTCGTTCCGCGCCCAGCCGGGAATCCGCACGCACAACGTCCATTGCTTGCCGGGCGCCGATGGGGCGACCTCGATCTTCACCGCTCCGTCCCAGGGATAATCGGTTTGCTGACGTAAGACGACCTTCGCATCGCCGCCTTCGCCCACGGCGACCTCTGCCCGGCCGCTGACGAACAGGTTGACGTACACCTCGCCATTTCGCTGGGCGTAAGCGTAGCCGGGGATCGACGCCATGAAGCGGCACACATTGCTGGGGCAACAGGCGCAGCCGAACCACGGGCTGCGCTGATGCCGGCCGTCGGACTCGAGCGGGTTCGGGTAGAAGAACGACTTGCCGTCCATCGAAACGCCGGAGATCACGCCGTTGTAAAGCGTGCGTTCCAGCACGTCGATGTATTTCCCTTCGCCGTGCAATAGGAACATCCGATGGTTCCAGAACACGTTGCCGATGGCCGCACAGGTTTCGCAGTAGGCGGTCAGATTGGGCAGCTCGTAATCATCGCCGAAGGCCTCGCCGGCCCCGCGGGCGCCGATGCCGCCGGTAACATACAACTTCCGCCCGACGACGTTCTCCCAAATCGCCTTCAGCGCCTTCAGGTATCCTTCGTCGCCGGTCAGCGCGGCCACGTCGGCCATGCCCGAGTACATATACACCGCGCGGACGGCATGGCCCACCGCCTCGGTCTGTTCAACGACCGGTTTGTGGTCTTGGCTGTAGGGTCCGTACAGACGGTGCGTTTCGGCACGGCCGCGGATGTCGAGAAAGTATTTGGCCTGATCAAGGTACTTGCGATCGCCGGTGGCGCGGTAGAGTTTGACCAGCCCGATCTCGATCTCTTGATGTCCGGGCGGCCAGGTTTGCGATTTGCCCGGCCCGAAGGTAGCGCAAATCAAGTCGGCATTCTTGATCGCCACGTCGAACAGCGAGCGTTTGCCCGTCGATTGATAGTGTGCTACGGCGGCCTCGAACATGTGCCCGGCGTTGTAGAGCTGATGGGCGCTGCCTCCGTTCGACCAACGGTCGTTGCGGTTGGGCCGGCAGCCCACACGCTCGAAGTTCTCCACGGTGTCGCGGGCGGTCCAGAGAGTGTAAAGGAAACCGTCTGGCTCTTGCGCGGCGGCATAATAGCTGATGATCTCGTCGAGGTAGGCGTCGAGCTTCGGATCCTTTCGGGCGGCCATGCAGTAGGCGGCGCCTTCGATCACCTTCGACACGTCGGAGTCGTCGAAGCCCGCCCCGCCGCGCCACCGCGCCTTCGACAACCCGCCGGCGACCTTGAAATTCTCGATCCGTCCGGTTTCCTCGCACTTCTGGAAAGCGAAGGGCACCGTGACCGAGTGATTCGTCTCGATCCGCGGCGACCAGAATTTGTCGGCGAAGTGGACCGCCGTGAACGGCACGGGCCGATAGGGATAATCGCTCTTCGTCTGCTCGTCGGCGAGCAGCCGGTTCAACCCGAACGCCGCAAAACAAACGGCCATGCCTCCGACCACACCGATAATTCCCCGGGCAAATCTTCCGCAGATTCTCATCGCCTTTTCTCCCTTCGAAACTGTTGTCAGATTGATTCTTGTTGCCTCGCCGCATCGATTGCCCGGCGAGCCATTCACCCCTCGGAACGGCGACGGCCGCGAACGCGCTCAAACACTCCGACCCGTCTCCGCCCTCTCATTGTCTGCCGTTGTACGATCCCGGGGCTCAATCGGCAAGCGACAGAACGGGCGACGGTTGCGGCAACTTGGCCAAACCGATGGGCGGCGAGCGGCTCGCGGTCGATTGGGCCTCGCGGCGGTCGTCGGCCTGAGGAGGCGGGGGATCGAGCGGTTCATCGACCAACCACCGCCATTCCCACGCGCCGCCCCAGGTGATCGTTTCGGTGCGATCGGGATTCTTCACCGCTTTCACGTCGGACTTCATCCGGTAGGCCGCTCGAATCCGCTCGTCGGCGATGTGAATGACGAAGAACCCTTTTTCCGTCTGGCCGTCGTTGATGCACAGCCAGGGCCGGGTTTCGCCCTTGGGGGCCCAGCGGCGCACCCCGGTGCCGCTGTGTCCGTAGAGGTAAAGCACCACACGATAGTGTTTGACGGCCTGATACAGCTCGTTCCAGTCGTCCGGCGTCCACCAGTCGGTGTCGAAGCCGCAATGGCTCATCAGCACCACGGGCCGCCCGCTGCGGCCGACGTGCTCGGCCAAGTCGGCCTTGAGAAACGCCAGCGATTGCTGCGGATCGTGCCAAACGGGCGAATAGCGCACGCCGTCGCGCTGCCGATCGGCCGGGTAGATGTTCAGTTGAACGAAGCGCACATCGTCCCAATTCCAAGCGTAGTGCAGGCCGTTCTCCGAAACGTGGTCGATCAGGCCCGCGGCCAACCGCTGCCGATTGCGTTTCTTCAACTGGGCTTGGAAGCTGAAGCCGTGCTTTTCGGCGCCCTCGGGCGGGCCGTCGTGGTTGCCCCAGCCTTCGAACACCGGGAAGCGCAGCAGTCCGTCGCTGCCGTTCAGTCCGAAGTCTTTCACGAAGAACTCGAATTGACGGGCGCTTTGCGGCTTCCCGTTGAGCAGCCGATCGCCGTCGTCGATGCAGTCGCCCAATACAAGCACGCCGCGGGGACGTCCGATCGGCCCGCCGCCGAGCTTGTCGGGCCAACGGCGCTGCTCGATGGCGTTGATTTCGGCGATGGTGTCGCGGTTCCGCGCATTGCGATCTTCGCTCTCGAAGGCGTCGTAATGGGAATCGGAAGTCGAGATGAACAGCACATCGCGCTTTTTCGACGATTGCGAAGTCTCTGCCCCGAGCGGTGATCGCCCGTTGTTCGTCGCAGAGGCGGCGTCTTTAGGCGACGATGGCCCGTTGGTGGCCGAGGCCGCCGGAACCGCAGCGGCGTTGCCCGCGGATTTGGCGGCTTCAGTCGCCGGCTGAAGCTCTTGATCTTGCGGTGAAGTCGGCTGTGCCGCCGCGGCGAGCGCTTTCCGCGCCACCGTTCCCCACGAGCCATCGAGATTGCGTTGGGCGACGAGCATCGAGCCGGCGCTGATTCGCACGACGAAAAACCCGTGCCGCACCGGGCAAAGTGTCGCGGCCGATGCCTGGGACGACTGCTTATTGTTATTGGACTGGGAATTCGCTTGCGCGCCGGCCGTGGGTGCCTTCTCTGCGTCTTTGGGTTTCGGCGGCTTGGGAACGTCGATATGCGGCGGGTGATAAACGTCGATCTCTTGCCAGCGATAGATTTCGGACCGATGCGCGTGGCCGTGAAAGATCGCCGCGACGTTGTGGCCGCGGATTTCGGCAAGGTACGCATCGCGGGCCTCGTCGGTCCACCAGCGGAGGCTATGGCCGGGATCGAACCCGAAATGATGCAGCAAAATCAGCGGCTCGCCGCGGCGAACGTGCCGCTTGAGGTAGCTTTTCAAAAAGCTCAGGCTGTCTTGCGGATCGTAGGGATGAAATCGGCCGCCGATCGACACCCCCAACTGGATGAAATGGATGCCGTCCCATCGCCAAGCGTAGTGCATTCCCTCGGGCGAAATCGCCGTCAGATCGCGGCGGAGTTGGTTCCGTGCCTTGATGCCCAGCCGCACCGGGCTTTCCGGCCCGCCGTCGTGGTTGCCGAAGGTTTCGTAGCAGGGGAACTTCAATCGGCCTTCGCCGTTGACGCCGAAATCCTTGATGAACGCCTGCCACTGAGCCGGTTTGGCGTCGTTGGTGCAGTCGCCCAGGTGGATCACGCCGCGCGGCCGGCCCACCACGCCGTCGCTCGCATCGGGAAAGGCCGTGCCCGGCAGGCGGTTCATTTCGTCCACCAGCCGGCCCAGGGCCTCGTCGCCGCCCAGGCCGTAGTGCGTGTCGGAAACCACGAAAAAGGTCAGCTCGTGCGCGTCGGGCCGAGCATCGTCGGCAGGCGACGTTCGTACGCCGACCGCCCAAGAGATCGCCAACGCGGCGGCAACGCGAAGAAGCGAGCGAATCATTTCGGCATGGCCCATCGGGTTGCTTCCTGTTGGCGGGAAAACGGCATGAGGCACAGGCGGGGATTGTGGCCGAGCTTGGGTGGTACCGGCTTGTCCGCGGTTGTCGCACAACCGGCTTGCCGCAGCGCTGCGCGGCAAGCGCGGCCGCAACCGATGACGACATCAACGAACGGGTGCAAGCCGCAGCGACGGCCGGGTTGATGGCCTTGCTAACGATTACTTCACTTGGTGTCCGCGGCCGCGTCAACACCCGACAAGGTTTTTTGCGTGTTTTCGCGAAACATTCTGCGCAAAGTCGGGCATTGTTGTTCCTTCAGACAGCGGGATACACTAGATGGCGATGCTACAGCGAAGCGACGCCGGCGCACACGCAAACACGCACAGCGGCGCGGGCACGATCCTCGGGCTTTGTTATGACGCAGCTTGCCGAACTGAAGGCTGCCGTTTGCCGGGCGAATCTCGACCTGGTTCGCGCTGGGTTGGTTACGCTGACTTGGGGCAATGCCAGCGGCATCGATCGCGCGCGGGGATGGGTTGCCATCAAGCCCAGCGGCGTCGATTACGAAACGATGACGCCGGACGACATGGTCGTCGTCGATCTCGACGGCCGACGGGTCGAGGGCCGCTGGAAACCTTCGACCGACACGCCGACGCATCTGGCGTTCTATCGTCGTTGGCCCGAGTTGGGCGGTGTGGTTCATACGCACAGTCGGGCGGCGACGGCCTTTGCCCAAGCGCGGCGCGCGATTCCCTGCCTGGGCACGACCCATGCCGATCATTTCTTCGGCCCTGTGCCGCTGGCCCCGCCGCCGTCGGCCGACGAGGTGCGAGAGAACTACGAAGCGGCCACGGGCGAGGCGATCATTCGTCGGTTCGAGGAACTGGCGCTTCGCCCACTCGATGTGCCGGCCGTGTTGGCCGCCGGGCACGGGCCGTTCACCTTCGGAAAATCGCCGGCCGAGGCGGTGCACAACGCCATCGCGCTGGAGGCCGTGGCCGAAATGGCTTTGGCCTCGCTGGCATTGAATCCGGCGGCTGAATCATTGGAAGGCTATCTTCTGGAAAAGCACTATCACCGCAAGCACGGCGCCGGCGCGTACTATGGGCAATCGGGCGAGCCGCCGCGCGGCGGTGGTTCATAACCGCACGATGTTGGAGAAAGCATGACCGCTGAATCGCACATCCGGTTGGCCGTGGGCAGCCAACACTTGTACGGTCCGGAGACTTTAGAGCAAGTGGCCGCCAATGCGCGCCAGGTGGCCGAAGGGTTGGCGCGGGCGTTGCCGCCGGGTGTGGCTGTGGAAGTCGGCCCGGTGCTGACCACCGCCGAGGCGATTGCCGCCTTCTGCCGCGAGGCCGAGGCCGACCCGCGCTGCATCGGCGTGGCCGCTGGGATGCACACCTTCTCGCCGGCGCGGATGTGGATCGTCGGGCTGAAGTCGCTGGGCAAGCCGCTGGTGCATCTGCACACGCAGTTCCACCGCGATCTGCCCTTTGCGGCGATCGACATGGACTATATGAACCTCCATCAGGCGGCCCACGGAGACCGCGAGTTCGGCCACATCTGCACGCGGCTCGATGTGCGGCGGAAGGTGATCGTCGGGCATTGGGCCCAGGCCGAATTCCTCGCCCGATGGGCGGCCTGGGCGCGTGCGGCCGTCGCCTGGCGCGATTGGCAGAACGGGCCGATCGCCCGCTTCGGCGACAACATGCGCAACGTGGCCGTTACCGAGGGCGACAAGACGGCGGCGCAAATCCAGTTCGGCTTCTGTGTGAACGGCTACGGCGTGGGGCTGCTGGCCCGATACGTCGAAGAAACGTCTGAGGCCGAAATCGGCGCGTTGGTGAACCGCTGCCTCGACGAATATGCTGTCGCGCCCGAACTTGCCCCCGGCGGCCCAAGGCACGAAAGCCTGCGCGAGGCGGCCAAAATCGAAGCCGGTTTGCGGCGGTTCCTCGGCGAGGGCGGCTTCAAGGCGTTCACCACCACGTTCGAAGATTTGCACGGTTTGCGGCAGTTGCCCGGGCTGGCCGTGCAGCGGTTGATGGCCGAGGGCTACGGCTTCGGCGCCGAGGGCGATTGGAAGACGGCCGCATTGGTCCGTGCAATCAAAGTGATGGCCCGAGGTTTGCCCGGCGGCAGTTCGTTCATGGAGGACTACACCTACCATCTCGATCCGCAGGGGATGATGGTGCTCGGCGCGCACATGCTCGAAGTGTGCCCCACGTTGGCCGGGGCGAAGCCGTCGCTGGAGATCCATCCGTTGGCCATCGGCGGCAAAGACGACCCGTGCCGATTGGTGTTCGATGCCGCAGCCGGGCCGGCGTTGAACATTGCGCTTGTGGACCTGGGCACGCGATTCCGGTTGCTGGTCAACCAGGTGGAGCTGGCCGAACCATCCGAGCGGCTGCCGCGGTTGCCCGTGGCTCGGGCGCTGTGGAAACCGTTGCCCGACTTGCCGACCTCGGCCGCGGCCTGGATCTATGCCGGCGGGCCGCACCACACCTGCCTGACGACTTCGCTAAGCATCGAACATCTCGAAGACTTCGCCGAAATGGCGGGCGTGGAACTGGTCAAAATCGACGCGCGCACCACCGACCTTTGGGCGTTCCGCCAGTCGCTTCGCTGGAACGAAGCGTATTATTCGAGCCGTTCGCGCTAATCAAAGCAATCAAAGGCCGTGTTTCGGAGAACGGCCGAAACGCCTTGGGCAGTCGGCTCGACCGTTCTCATCCCGTGGCGTCGGCCGCGACGGCCCGGCGGCCGGCGCGATCGGCTGTGTTTGCGCGGTGTCGGTCGAAAGATGCGTACTCGGCCTGCGGCGGGCGGTTGTCGCCGGCGCGCGCCCGTGGACCGAAGGGCCTTTCCACGCGCTTGCCCACCGTTTCTTTTCAGATCGCCCCGCCGAATAGACGAAAAGCAGGGCAGACTGCGCTGTTGCTGCGGCCGGGAACCGCGCGGCATTTCTTGCACAATCCGTAGAATTGGAATGCGCGACGACTGCGGCCGCGGCCGAATTGTTCGGCCTCGGTTGTGAGCCGGCAGGAACAGTGCGGGCTGTGTGCCTCTGCCGGCTTGCCCGGCTTTTGGCAGGTTGTCCCGTCGGCTGAGACGATTCCGGCTGAAACGGTTTTGTGAGGATGCTTCTGCCGGCTTGAACGGGTTATCGGGTGCCATTACCAGCTTGAGTTTTTGGGTGCCATTGCCGGCTTGCCCGGCAGTGCCGAAGCCGTCGAGGGCGAGATGAACCTCGAGCCGTGCCTCGATCGGCGGCCGCGATGGGCGGGCTCGGCCGTACCTCGGGCAACTTCGACTTTGGCCTGAACGGCCGCTCGGACAATGTGCCGTCGGGCCCGATCGGTTCTCGATGAGATTCACAATGAACACCGATTGGATACACAAAGCCATGGCGGTGTTGGTCGAAGCGATCCCCTGCGGCTACCATCGCACGGGGCCGGCGGCCGTCGAACCGACCGCGCTGGCCTTGGCTGCACTGTGCGGCCTTCACCCCAAGGGTGCGGCGCCCACGGCGTCAGTCGGGCCTGCGTTGCGGCAAGTCCGCGGCAACGATCCGAATACGGATATGAAATTGGCGGTTCTCCGCGAAGCGTTGGGAGAGTTGTTCAAGGCGAAGTCGCGTGGCATCAGTTGGCTTTTGGACCAACAAAATCCCGATGGCAGTTGGGGAGTGACGGCTGAGCAGCGTCGGCCCTGTTGGCCCACCGGCTGGGTCGTGTGGACCCTGTGGGAAGCGGCACGCTTAGATCGCATGATGGGCGACTCCGAGAAGCCCGAGCCGGATGGCGGCCGCGGCGCGGAGTCGGGCTTCGGCGACCAGCGCCGGATGATCGCGGCCGCGCAGCGGGCCATCGAGTGGTTGTTGCGCACGGCAGGCCGACCGATCAAGAACGCCGACGACGACGGGCGATTCGTCGGCCACGACACCCAACTGCAAGGTTGGCCTTGGGTCGATACGACCCACTCCTGGGTCGAGCCGACAGCGATGGCCCTGCTGGCCCTGCGGCGAGTGGGCCGCCGCGATCACCCGCGGTACGACGAGGCCGTGCGGCTGTTGCTCGACCGGCAACTGCCCAACGGCGGCTGGAACTACGGCAATACGACGGTGTTGGGCAACACCCTGCGGCCGCACGTGCAACCCACCGGCCTGGCGCTTTGGGCGCTGGCCGGCGAGCCTGATGTGCGGCGGCGGGTCGATCGGTCGATCGACTACCTCCGCCGATCGATCGATGAACGAACCGCGACGGCATCGCTCTCTTATGCGATGATCGGACTGGCGGCCTTCGCTGCCGCGCCGAACGACGCCGACGACTGGTTGGCCCAAGCAGCCGAGCGAACGTTAGCCGCCGATGCCCCGCCCTATCAAACGGCCTTGTTGTTGCTGGCGGCACAGGCTGTGGAGGCCGGCCGCAAGGCGTTGCACGAAGGCGCCCCGGCGGTTGGTTGAGCGGCCGCTTTGCCCGCAGCACGCGCACGAGAACGGATACGCGCCATGGACGATCATCCGACGCCTGCGACCGACGAGGAAATGAAACAAGCGGACCATGCCGTTTCCCGCCGACGTTTGCTGCTGACCGCCGGGGGCGGACTGGCCGTCGCGGCCGTCGGCTATCCGCTGGTTCGTTGGCTTCGGCCGCGTCGGCATCCGGTGTTTCTGGCCGCCGGTCAGAAGTACGACGGCCCGCTGGCTCAAACGATCGCCGACGGGCTTTCGGCTGTGGGGTTCGACCCGGCCGGCATTCGCGGCCGAAAGGTGCTGCTCAAACCGAACATGGTCGAACCGACCCGAGCCGCCCCGCACATGACCACGCACCCGGCGGTGGTCGCCGCGGCGGCCGAGGTCTTCCTCCGTTGGGGCGCCGAGGTGATCGTGGGCGAAGGGCCCGGCCATGTCCGCGACACGGAAATGGCGTTGGCCGAGTCGGGCATTGCCGATGCCCTTCGAGATCAACGGCTGCGGTTTCTCGACATCAACTACGCCGAAGTCCGCGAAACCCCCAACCGCGGACGGGTGAGCCGGCTGTCGTCGTTGGTATTTCCGGCCGAGTTGCTTTCGGCCGATCTGATCGTTTCGATGCCGAAGCTGAAAACGCATCATTGGATGGGCATTACCGCGGCGATGAAAAACATGTACGGCGCGCTGCCCGGGCTGATCTATGGTTGGCCGAAGAACGTGCTTCATTATGCCGGTATTCCGCAAACGGTGATCGACATCAACGCCTCGCTGCCGCCGACGATCGGCATTGTCGACGGCATCGTGTGCATGGAAGGCGATGGTCCGATCTTGGGCACTCCGAAGCCGATGGGCCTGCTGGCCGTCGGGCTGAATCTGCCGGCGCTCGACGCCACGCTGGCGCGAATCGCCGGCTTCGAGCCGACGCGCATTCCCTATTTGGCGTTGGCGCAAGGCCGACTGGGCCGGATCGACGACGCTTCGATCATCCAACGCGGCGAGCGCTGGCAGTCGCTGCGCAGCCCGTTCGACTCGGTCGATGCGCCGCATTTGAATGAAATGCGGGCGGGCTGAGGCGGAAGGCCGAATCGTTTCCGGCCAAGGTTCCTGCCGCAGCGCGATTCTTGCAAGCCATTGCCGCACTTCGCTTTGCGGCTTGGCTTCGCCCCCAGGGCTCATCGTCTTGGCTGCATTGCGATAGAATACGCCCGGGCAGCGCATCGGACTGGAGCGGCAACGCGGATTCGTTGCGTGCAACGGCGCCGCGGCCGAGCAACTGTCCGAAGATCATGCGCGGTCCGGGCGATCTGTTCCGTTGTTCGGCCAAGCGGCGCTGCGGCAAGTGGGTGGAACGCTTCTCGGACAATTTGCACAAAGGGGCGCGACATGGTTGGCGCGTTGCGAGCGGCAGTGATTGCGGCGGCCTGTTTGTTGTTGATCCTCAGCGGATGCCGGGACACGCCCGATTCGTTGATGAAGTCGCAGATTCGCACAATCAACAAAATGGCCGCTGCGATGGAAAACAAGCGGCCTGCAAGCGAAATCGACGACTTGCGCGCCGATTGGATGGAAACGGTCCGAAAGCTGAACGCATTGGAAATGAGCTCTGCCGATCGGATGGCACTGTTGCAGAAGTACTCGTCGGAAATGGGCGATGCCATGCTTCGGCTGAACAAAGCGACGTTGGGGCGCGCTGCCGACGGATTAGAGTCGCTGCTGCCGAAAAAGTGATGGAGCCGCCCAAACAGTCCTTTGGGCGACCCGATCAGGCGCTTGCGCCGGCGGCGAAAGGCGCGTTGTGTTGTGAAGCGGGGCAGGCGGTTCGCGGCCTTCCATGCCCACGGCTCGCCGATGCCTGGTGGCAGCGCCGGCGGGAGCAATAGGCGGCAGCGCCGTTGTTCCGCAACGCGATGACGGAAGGGAAGCAACGAGGAGGGAGCCGATGAGTTCGTTCGTCCATTTGCATTGCCACAGCCATTACAGTCTGCTCGACGGAGCGGCCAAGATTCCCGATCTGCTCAAGCGGACTAAGGAATTGGGCATGGACGCCTTGGCGCTGACCGACCACGGCAACATGCACGGAGCGCTGGAGTTCTACACGAAGGCTCGCGATGCCGGCGTCAAACCGATCGTGGGGATCGAAACCTACATCGCTCCCGACAGCCGCTTCCGCCGCGAATCGTCGGGCGGCATGAAGGAAGCGAGCTTCCACCTGACCTTGCTGGCGATGAACCGCACGGGGTTCCGCAATCTGGTCAAGCTCTCGTCAGCCGCGTTTCTCGAAGGGTTCTACTACCGGCCGCGGATCGACAAGGAGCTGCTGGCCGAGCATCACGAAGGGTTGATTTGCCTGAGCGGGTGTTTGGCGAGCGAATTGAGCCGGCTGTTGCTTTCCGGCGGCGAAAGCCGCGAGCGGCAGGCGCGCGAGTTGGTCGGTTGGTTTGCTGGAGTGTTCGGCGACCGCTATTACGTCGAATTGCAGAACAACGGCCTGGCGTCGCAGCAATTGGTTCTCGAAGCGGCGGCCGACCTGGCTCGGCAGATGGGCGTGCCCACGGTGGCCACCAGCGACGTGCATTACCTGCTGCCCGAAGACGCCGAGGTTCAAGACATTCTGTTGTGCGTCAACACGGGCAAGTTCCGGACCGATGAGAACCGGATGCGGATGGAAACGAAAGAGTTCTATTTGCGCAGTCCGGAAGAGATGCGCGCGGCGTTTCCCGGAATGGCCGATGCCGTGGCGCGCAGCACTGAGATCGCTTCGCGGGTCGAGCTGGAACTGGAACTCGGCAAACGCCATTTCCCGGTGTACTACCCGCCCGACCAGAAAAGCTCCGAGGAGTATCTGCGCGAGTTGTGCGTTGAAGGACTGAAGGAGAATTACCGCGACGATCCGAGCCGTTGGGTCGATGGTCAGTTGGCGCCCGAGGTTCTCGCGCGGCTGGAGCGCGAGCTGGGCGTGATCAACAAGTTGGGGTTCGCCAACTACTTTCTGATCGTGTGGGACTTCGTGCGGTTCGCTCGTTCGCAGGAGATCGAGGCCGGCGCCCGCGGCTCGGGCGTCGGTTCGCTGGTGGCCTACGGCCTGCATCTGAGCCACGTGTGCCCGTTGAAATACGACCTGCTGTTCGAGCGATTTCTCGACGAAAGCCGCCGCGAGGCGCCCGACATCGACATCGACTTCTGCCAGCAGCGCCGCGGCGAAGTGATCGACTATGTGAAACAGAAGTACGGCTCGGAGAACGTCGCGCAGATCGGCACGTTCGGCACGATGGCGGCCAAGGCGGCCATCCGCGATGTGGGCCGCGCGCTGGGGCTGCCGCTGGCGAAGGTCGACTCGATCGTGGCCATGATCCCGGAGAAGTTGAACATCAAATTGGCCGCCGCGCTGGAAGAAAGCGAAGAACTCCGCAAGGCCTGCCAATCCGATCCGGAAACCGCGGAGTTGATCGGCTTGGCCCGCAAGGTCGAAGGCTTGGCCCGCAACGTGGGCACGCATGCGGCGGCGGTGGTCATCGCCGATTGCGCCCTGACCGACTACGTCCCCTTGCAGCATGTGCAAGACAAGTCGGAAGTGATCACGCAATGGGCGATGGGCGACGTGGAGCGCGCCGGGCTGCTGAAGATGGACTTTCTCGGCCTGCGCAATCTGACGATCCTTTCGAAGGTGGTCGACCTGATCGAGCAAACCACGGGCCGACGGATCGACCCGTATCGGGTGCCGATCGACGACGCCCCCACCTACGAACTACTTTGCCGCGGCGAAACCAAGGGCGTTTTCCAACTGGAAAGCGGCGGCATCCGCGATTTGCTGCAACGGATGAAGCCCGACCATTTCCGCGACATCATCGCCACCAACGCGCTGTATCGCCCCGGCCCGCTCGAAGGCGGAATGGTTGATGATTACATCGCCGTCAAACACAAGCGCCAGCAGGCCGAGTACAAACATCCGGTTATGAAGGAGGTGCTGGAAGAGACGCACGGGGTGATGGTTTATCAAGAGCAGGTGATGCGCATTCTCAATCGGCTGGGCGGAATTCCCTTGGCCGAGGCCTACACCTGCATCAAGGCGATCAGCAAGAAAAAGCTGGAAATGATCGCCAAGTACCGCGAGCAGTTCGTCGCCGGCGCCGTGCAGGGCGGCATGAGCCGTTCGGACGCCGAGGAAACCTTCGCCCTGATCGAAAAATTCGCCGGCTACGGCTTCAACAAGAGCCACTCGACGGCCTACGCCCTGATCGCCTACATCACGGCCTACTTGAAATGCCATTACCCAGTGGAGTTCATGGCCGCGCTGCTTTCCAGCGACATCTCCGGCCGCAACTTCAAAACGAAAGATTCGTTGGTCGAACACATCGAAGACAGCCGGCGGATGGGCTGCGAAATCGTTCCGCCGGATGTGAATCGCTCGGACGCCGAGTTCACCGTCGTCGATGGGAAAATCGTTTTCGGGCTTTCGGCGATCAAAGGCTGCGGCGGAGCGGCGGCGCGGGCGATTGCGGCGCAGCGGAAAAGCGGTGGACCTTACAAGAGCCTCTTCGATTTTTGCGAACGGCTCGACGCCGCCCAGGTGAACCGCACGGCCATCGAAAACCTGATCAAGGCCGGCGCCATGGACAGCTTCGGCGCCCGGCGCGCCCAGCTTTGGAACGTCATCGACCGGGCGCTGCAAAACGGCGCGGCGCGTGCCGCCGATCGGCGCCGCGGACAGCGCGGGCTGTTCGACCTGATGCCGCAGCAGTCCGCCCCGCCCGCCGAAAAACTGCCCGATGTCGCCGAGTGGGACGAAAAAGAAAAGCTTCAGAAGGAAAAAGAAGTGCTGGGATTCTACCTGACCAGCCATCCTTTGGCCGAACATGCCGACGCGCTTGCCGCCTTCAGCTCTCATACGGCGCGGAAAGCGGCCGACGAACAGAACAAGGCCGAGGTGTACATCGGCGGAATCATCTCGGCCGTGAAGCACTCGCACACCAAACCGCGCAGCCCGGGCGAACCGACGCACTACGCCAGCTTCGACTTGGAGGATCAAACGGGGTTGATCCGCTGCAATCTATGGCCGAGCAACTTCGTCGAGTACGGTTCTTTCGTTCAACCCGACGCCATCGTGCTGATTCGAGGCACGATCGATCGCCGGCCCGGCGGCAACCAGGTGAATCTGACGGTCCAGGAGATCATTCCCCGCGAACAACTCGAACACCGCATGGCCCGCGCCGTGCGCGTGCGGGTTGTCGCCGGCTCGGGCGGGACGGGCAAGCTCCAGAGGCTTTACGAGATTTTGCGCGGATATCCCGGCGACCGCGAACTGCAATTGGTGCTCGTCTTCGAAAACGGCGAAAGCGTGGAGTGCCGCTGCGAACGGTTCCGCGTGCGGATCGACGCCGAAATGCAGCGGCGCGTGGCAGAGTTGCTCGGGCCAGGCAATTTGCGCTTGGTCGGCCCGCCGCGCGGAGGGCGATTGCGCGCCGCGTCCGCCGCCCGCAATTAGGGAAAACGCCACAGCGCCGCGCCGGCCGTTGCCGAGAGCTCGGCAGAGATTTCCCGCCGATGCGCCGCGGCGCGAGCCGCCCGAGCAGGCCCGCGCCGCCAGCGCATCGCGGATCGATCAACAAACGGCCGCTGCTCGCTCAGCCGGCGGCTCGTTCTTGATCGGCGCATTACTCTTTGATCAACTCATGGACCGTTTGCCCGGCGGGAATCATCGGCAGCACGTGCTCTTGATACGGAACGAGAACGTCGAGGAGGTACGACCCGGGCGATTCGATCATTTCCGTCAACGCCTCGGTCAGCTCGGCCTTTTCACTCACGCTGCGGGCCTGCCAGCCGAAACCGCGGGCGACCGTGACGAAGTCGGGGTAGCGATGCTGGGGCGAAATGCCGTCGCCGCGGCCAAGCGCCTCGGGATCGTCGATCGATCCCAAGTAGGTGTGCGCGCGGTTGGCCTGGTGGAAGCGGTCTTCCCACTGCACCACCATGCCCAAATGCATGTTGTTCAGCAACAAAACCTTCACCGGCAGCTTCTCGCAGCGCGCCGTGGCGAACTCTTGGATGTTCATCAACAGGCTGCCGTCGCCGTCGATATCGACCACAAGCTTGTCGGGATGGGCGGCCTTGGCCCCGATCGCCGCGGGCAGGCCGAACCCCATCGTCCCCAAGCCGGCGCTGGAAACCCACCGTCGCGGGCGGCGGAACTTGTAGTATTGCGCCGACCACATCTGATGCTGCCCCACGCCGGTAGTGATGATGGTGTCTCGGTCGCGCGTCAGCCGCCACAGTTCGCGGATGGCGTATTGCGGCAAGATCCCCGCATACTGGGTGTTGAACCGGAACGGCTCCGATTCCTTCAGGTCCGCCACGCGGCGCAGCCACGGTTCATGATCGGCCGGCGGATCGACGATTTTGTTCAAGTCCGCCAACGCCGCGCGCACGTCGCTGCAAATCGAGAGATCGGTGCGTTTGATCTTGTTGATTTCCGACGCGTCGATATCGACATGCACGATCTTCGCGTGCGGGGCGAACGCGCTCACCTTGCCGGTGACGCGATCGTCGAACCGCACGCCCAAGGCGATCAGCAGATCGCACTCGCTGACGGCCACGTTGGAGTACACGCTGCCGTGCATGCCCAACATGTCGAGCGAAAGCGGATCGTCGCCGGGGAAACAGCCCAAACCCATCAGCGTCATGGCCACCGGGATGCGGGTTTTCCGCACCAGGGCGGTCAGCTCCTCGGAGGCGTCGGAAGCGATCACTCCGCCGCCGGCATAGATCAGCGGCCGCTTGGCCGCACGGATCAGCGAGGCCAGTTGCTCGATCTTCGCCGGATTGGCTCGCGGTTCCACGTCGCGGTAGCCCGGCAGGTCCATCGGGGCCTGGAAGTCAGGCACGGTCGAGGCCAGTTGTACATTCTTGGGCAGGTCGATCAGCACCGGGCCTTTGCGGCCGGTGGTAGCCACGTAGATCGCTTCGCGCACCACGCGGGCGACGTCGCGGACGTCGGTGACCAGATAGTGGTGTTTGGTGATGCTGCGGCAGACCTCGACGATCGGGGTTTCCTGGAAGGCGTCGGTGCCGATCACGCTGGTGCCCACCTGGCCGGTGATCGCCAGCATGGGCACGCTGTCGAGCTTGGCGTCGGCCAGGCACGTCACCAAATTGGTCGCCCCCGGTCCGCTGGTTGTGGTGCACACGCCCAGACGGCCGGTTGTTCGCGCATAGCCCTGCGCGCCGAAGCCCCCGCCCTGTTCGTGCCGCGGGAGAATCACGCGCACGCGATCGCGAAATCGCGTCAACGCCTGATGCAAAGGCATGCTGGCTCCGCCGGGATAAGCGAAAACGACCTCGACGCCGTGGTTGACCAAGGTTTGAACAACGATGTCGGCGCCCGACATCGGTTCGTGCAGCGTCTTGGGCATGGCGGTCGTCTCGTTGGCGGAATACGCGGTAGTCACGGCACTCCTCACAAAAGTTGAACACAGGAAAACAGTTAGCGCGTCGCGCGACGCGAAAAGCAATTCAGCATACGCAGCTTTCGGCGAAGTTTCAAGGCTTTGCCCAGCCGGCTTTTCGGAGGCTCCCGGAAACCGCGGCGCGGCGAATCGGTTCGGCCCCCGGGGCGGTGGAGTCGGCGCCGGCAGCCATCAGGCCATCTTTCCACCTCGCCCGACCCTTGCCCAGCGTAGAACCGATGTGCTAAAGTGGTTCAATTTTACACTGTTCGGGCGACCCAATCTGGAAAATGGCCTCGTGGATCAGCCTGTTTTTCGGGAGGCCCAGCAGTAAAGCTGCTCACGGATTGCCGGTTCGAAAACTAAAGTGAACCCTTTGTCGCATATCGGATGTGAATCAATAGGCGATTCCACCTGCCTTTGGGAGAATGTGCTAACGTGCCGCGCCGCAACGACATCCACAAGATTTTGCTGATTGGTTCCGGCCCGATCATCATCGGTCAGGCCTGCGAGTTCGATTATTCCGGCACCCAGGCTTGCAAGGCCCTCCGCGAAGAGGGTTATGAGGTGGTGTTGGTCAACTCGAATCCGGCCACGATCATGACCGACCCGGAAATGGCCAATCGCACCTACATCGAACCGCTCACCTGGGAAATGGTGGCCAAGGTGATCGAGCGCGAGCGGCCCGACGCTTTGCTGCCCACTTTGGGCGGACAAACAGGCCTCAACGTGGCCATGGACCTCTGGCGGCACGGGGTTCTGGAGCGATTCGGCGTGGAGATGATTGCCGCCAACGCCGAGGTGATCGCCAAGGCCGAAGAACGCGACAAATTCAAGGCCGCCATGGAACACATTGGGCTGGAGTGCTGCCGCGGCCGAACCGTGCGCAGTCTGGAAGAAGCCCGCCGCGTCATTGCCGAGATCGGACTGCCTTGTGTGGTCCGCCCCAGTTTCACCCTTGGCGGCACCGGATCGAGCATCGCCTACAACCGCGAACAGTTCGAGGCCAAGGTGGCCTATGGGCTCGACGCTTCGCCGGTTCACCAAGTGCTGCTGGAAGAATCGGTGATCGGCTGGAAAGAGTACGAAATGGAGGTGATGCGCGACGCCGACGACAACGTCGTGATCATCTGCTCGATCGAGAACTTCGATCCGATGGGCGTGCACACCGGCGATTCGATCACCGTGGCGCCCGCCCAAACGCTGACCGACAAAGAATACCAGCGGATGCGCGACGCCTCGCTGGCGGTGATCCGCGAAATCGGCGTCGAAACCGGCGGCTCGAACATCCAATTCGCCATCAACCCGCGCGACGGCCGAATGGTGGTCATCGAAATGAACCCCCGCGTCAGCCGCAGCTCGGCGCTGGCGTCGAAAGCGACCGGCTTTCCCATCGCCAAGATCGCCGCCAAGTTGGCCGTCGGTTATCGCCTGCACGAATTGCCCAACGACATCACCCGCGAAACCCGCGCCTGCTTCGAGCCGACCATCGACTACGTGGTGACCAAGGTCCCCCGCTTCGCTTTCGAGAAGTTCCCCGAGGCCGACTCCCACCTGACAACGCAGATGAAAAGCGTGGGCGAAACCATGGCCATCGGACGCACCTTCAAAGAATCGCTGCAAAAAGCGTTGCGCGGGCTGGAGGTGGGCAGTTTCGGCCTCGGTTGCGACGGCAAGGACCTGTGGGGCAAACCCGACCAGCCAACGATCGACGAAGTTCGCGCCAAGTTGGCCGTCCCCAACGATCAGCGCATTTGGCATGTCCGCTATGCGATGAAGTACGGCATGTCGATCGAAGAGATTCACGAAATCACTCGGATCGATCCCTGGTTCCTCCAGCAAATGGCCGAGATCATCGAGGTCGAAGATCGGCTCCGGGCCGTCGGCGGGCTGGCGCAATGCCCCGACGAATTGCTCCGCGAGGCGAAGCGGACGGGCTTCTCCGATCGCCAACTGGCCACGATCTTCGACAGCACGGAGATGGAGGTTCGCCAAGATCGCAAGCAGCGGGGAATCGCGGCAACGTTCAAGTCGGTCGATACCTGCGCGGCCGAGTTCGAGGCCTACACCCCCTATTACTACTCCACCTACGAAAGCGAAGACGAAACCCCGCCCAAGAAACCCGACAAGAAACGGGTGATGATCCTCGGCGGCGGGCCGAATCGCATCGGGCAAGGAATCGAGTTCGACTATTGCTGCTGCCACGCGAGCTTCGCCCTCCGCGAGCTGGGCATCGAGTCGGTGATGGTCAACAGCAATCCCGAAACGGTTTCGACCGACTACGACACCAGCGACTTGCTCTTCTTCGAGCCGCTGACGGTCGAAGACGTGCTGAACATCTTCGATCGCGTGCAACCCGACGGCGTGATCGTCCAATTCGGGGGCCAAACCCCGCTGAACTTGGCCCGCGCCCTGAGCAACGCCGGCGTGCCGATCCTGGGCACCAGCGTCGATACGATCGAGGCTGCGGAAGACCGCGAGAAATTCGCCGAGTTCCTCGGCCAGTTGGGCATCCGGCAGCCGGCCAACGGCATCGCCCGCACCATGGATCAGGCGCGGGGCGAAATCGCCAAAATCGGGTTTCCGGCCTTGGTTCGGCCCAGTTTCGTGCTCGGCGGTCGGGCGATGGAAATCTGCTACGATATGCAGCAGTTCGACCGATTCGTGGCGGCCGCCTTTGCCGTGGCCCAAGGCCAACCGGTGCTGATCGATCGCTTTTTGGAAGACGCCGTTGAAGTGGACGTCGACGCCATCGCCGACGGGCAGCGGGTGGTTGTCGCCGGCGTGATGGAGCATATCGAAGCGGCCGGCGTTCACTCGGGCGATTCGGCCTGCGCCATCCCGCCCTACAGCCTGCCCGGTCCGGTTGTTCGAGAAATCCGCGACGCTACGATCAAAATGGCCCGCGCGCTCGATGTCCGCGGGCTGATGAACGTGCAGTTCGCCGTCAAACGCGAGGACGGCCGACCCACGGTTTACGTGCTCGAGGTCAATCCGCGGGCAAGCCGCACCGTGCCCTTCGTGGCCAAGGCCACCGGGGTGCCGCTGGCGAAGATCGCGGCCAAGGTGATGGTGGGCGTATCGCTCGACGAACAGGGCCTGACCGAAGACCCCATCCCGGCCAACGTGTCGGTCAAAGAGGCGGTGCTGCCGTTCGTCAAATTCGCCGGCGTCGATATCGTGCTCGGCCCCGAAATGAAAAGCACCGGAGAGGTGATGGGAATCAGCCCGCGGTTCTCACTGGCGTTTGCCAAAAGCCAGTTGGCTGCCGGCACGGTGTTGCCCCGCGGCGGAAAGATCTTCGTCAGCGTCGCCGATCGCCACAAGGAATACGTCGTCGATTTGGCCAAACGCCTCGAGCGGATGGGCTTCACGCTTCTGGCCACCCGCGGCACCGCGGCTGCCTTGGAACAACACGGCGTGACCGTGACGCGGCTGAACAAGATTCAGGAAGGCCACCCCAACGTGCTCGACCATATCGCCGACGGCGACCTGCACCTGATTATCAATACTCCCCGCGGCAAAGGCGCTTTCACCGACGAAGGTCGCATCCGGTCGGCGGCCGTGGCCCACGGCGTGCCCTGCCTTACTACCATCCAAGCGGCCGACGCGGCCGTGCTGGCCATGGAGGCCCTGCGGGACGAAGAGCTTGCCGTCGAGGCTGTGCAAGATCGATTCCCACAACCGCGCCGATAACCCGGCCGAGACAGTTCCCGTCGATCAACAACCAGCGACGAGTGACAGCCCCCGAGGCCAAACTGCCGACGCCCGGCGTTTTTCGCCATTCCTGTCGGCAAGGTGTACTCGCTCTTGCGTGCCAAGGCAGGCAGGGCAGCCGGTCTATTTCCGACGATCCCAGGGGGAGTGAACCGCCCACTGTGGCAGGGGGCGTTCGAACCGGTCGGGCAGGGTCCAGGCCGACTCCAGCCGTTTCAACTGGCGTTCGATCGACCGGGCAAATCGCTGCAACACCTTGGCAGGCACGCGAATCACGACGGGCTCGGCCGACGAGTTCAACTCGCCAATCCGCTGACGATACGTGAGTGTCTGCGCCGTCATCGAACCCGT
>JARKPK010000081.1 GCA_029975295.1 Thermoguttaceae bacterium
CCGGTGGCGTTCAGGGGAACCTGCACCGACAAACAACCGAATCCGGCTTCTTCCACGGTGGCTGAAAACGCTTGGATTTCGGCGGCATGCGAGCGGTCGTCCTCTCCCGTCATTGCGGCAAAGCGACGGAACCCCCGCGACAGAAGATGCTCCGCCCGCAACCGCCCGATGGCGAAGAAATCGGGAAACACGCCCGGAAGCGACCGCCACACCGGCGAGCTGAACCAGACGTTGACCAAAGGCACTTGCAGCCGGGCCGCCCGACGGGCAAGCTTCCGCGTGGCGCGCGCGATGATTCCGTCGTACGGGACGGCATCTTCGCCCGCCCGGGCAATCGTATCGTCGGCGTACTCGTCGATGATCGAATCCCAACCATGCTCCTGGGCATACTGCTGCGATCCGGCAAAGATGCCGGCATGCCGCTTGTACGGCCAATCCAAATCCAGCATGATCGCCACGCGCGGTCTCGACATGGATGGCTCTGTCGCTAGAACAATGGAGTTTTTCGGGAAATCGCTCTTTTCCTTCCCCTCGTTCCAGCGTAAATAAGATCGTTCCTCGCAGCAAGTCGCGTTTCCAACGAACCAAGCGTCCAAAGGAAGGCCGGCTCGGACCGATGCGACAGAGAGCCCAGCGGCCGCCCGACGATGCTCACCCCAGACAACATGGCCGGCGACAGAGCCCATGCCATCGTTGACGCCTCCGTTAGCGCGTGTCATTATTGATCCGGCCCGGCGCCGGCGATCAACGGCGCGGCTCGCCATCGAGCGGCGTTCGTGCCGCAGACCGCGCCCATGCGAAACGCCGGCGCCGTTGTGAGGATGCCGTTGATCGACTGCCCAGGGGGGAAGAGCGGTGCCCATCTCGAGCGAATCTCCTCCAACGCGGCGGCGTTTCGGCCGAACGTTCTGGACGCTCAACGCGATTGAGATGTGGGAGCGGCTGGCATTCTACAACCTGCGGGTGATGGCGCCGATCTACATCATGCAGGCAGACAACCCGGGCGGGCTGCATCTTAGCGCCGCCGACAAAGGCGCCATCTATGCTTGGTGGGCCGTCTTCCAATCGTTGTTGCCGATGGTCACCGGCGGACTGGCCGACCGTTACGGCTACAAACGGACCCTTGGCTTTGCGTTGAGCCTGATGCTGACGGGCTACGTGATGATGGCGGTTGTGCGGGACGTGCCGTGGATTAGCAACTACTGGGCCTTCTTCCTTTCGATCATGACTTTGGCCACGGGCACGGCGTTCTTCAAGCCGAGCCTTCAGGGCTCGCTCGCCCACCAGTTGACCAAGGAAACTTCGTCGGTTGGCTGGGGCATATTCTACTGGGTGGTCAACGTGGGCGCTTTTATCGGGCCCTTCATGCCCTCGTTGTTGCAAACACTGGGCAGCGCTTTTCCCGCAATGTTCGGCGCCGAACCCCATTCGAAGGACGCATGGCGCAACCTGTTTCTCGTATCTGCGGCGGTCACGTGTTTCAACTTCCCGCTGCTGTTGACGATCCGCGATTCGCCCTCGGGCGCTTCCAAGACCGAATCGGTCGTGAGCGTGCTGCGCCGGACGTTCGCCAATTTCTTTGAGCCGCGGTTGCTCTGCTGGATTCTGATCATGTCCTGCTTCTGGCTGATGATGTACCAGTTGTGGGACCTTCAGCCGAACTTCATCGCCGATTGGGTCGATAGCCGACCGATGGCGCAAGCGTTGCATTGGTTGCCGCCGGTGCTGCGCGATGCGCTGGTGGAACAGACCGATCGCGGCCCGATGATTCCACAGCAATTGCTGCTCAACTTCAACGCCTTCTTCATCATCGTCGGAGTGGTGGGCGTTTCTTGGCTGACGCGACGAATGCGGACGTTGGCCGCCATGCTGATCGGCATGGTGGTCGTGACGACGGGCTTGCTGGTGGCCGGTTGGACGCAAAACGCTTGGATACTTGTGGCCGGCATTCTCTGCTTCTCGGTTGGCGAGATGATGACCGGGCCGAAGAACAACGAATACCTGGCGCTGATCGCGCCGCCGGGCAAAACGGGCCTGTATTTGGGATACGCCAATATTCCCATGGGCCTGGGTGTTTTCGTCGGTTCGTGGCTTGCCGGAATCATCTACGGCCGGTTCGGTGAGAAGGCCGTGCTCGCCCTTCGCTACTTGGCGGAGCAGACGCCTTTGGGCGATGGCATAAGCTGGAGCGGCGATCCAGCCGCCCTGGAAACAGTCCTGGGAGTAAAACGCACCGAAGCGATGCAGAAACTTCAGGAAGTCACTGGTTTGGACCCGACAGCGGCCACGCAGTTGCTTTGGGACACCTACGCGCCGCACCACCTCTGGATTCCTTTCGCCCTGATCGGCATCGCCGCGACGATCGCCTTGTGGATCTTCAACCAGCGGGCGAAGCGCTGGAGCGACATGAACGCCTGACGAACTGCTGGAGACCGAAATATGAACCGTCGCTGTTGCAATCTCATCGAGGTCAATCGAACTCGGGTCGATCGGGGAATCTGTCGAATCGGACGGGTTGCCGCGCTCGCGGCTGCACTAGCAATCATTTGCACATGCCGGCCCGGCGACGCGGAAGGAGCAGAAGCGACATCACCAGCCACGATTTCGCTGGAGGGAACCTGGCGATTTCGCCTCGACCCGGAAGACGTCGGCGTGGCGCAGCGATGGTTCGCCGCCCAGCTCGACGATTCCGTTCGCCTGCCCGGCACCACCGACGAAAATCATAAGGGCATCAAGAAGGATGAACAGTGCATCGACCGCCTTTCGCGCGTGTGGTTCTGGAAAGGGCCGGCTTGGTATCAGCGACGGGTGACCATTCCCGATAGTTGGAAGGGAAAACGGATTACCTTGCTCTTGGAGCGATCGAAGCACACGCGCGTTTGGGTCGATGAAACATTTTGCGGGGGGGAAGACACGCTCAGCGCCCCTCAGTTTTTCGACGTCACCCGCGCGATGTCGCCGGGCGAACATACGATCACCGTGCTTGTGGACAACGCCCGGTTGCCGCCCGTGGGCCCGTCGCATGCCGTGGATGAACGAACGCAAACCAACTGGAACGGCATCGTCGGGCGCATCGAACTGCTCGCCACCGCTCCGATTTGGCTCGACGACGTGCAGGTGTACCCCAGCGCCGCAAAGAAACAGGCAGTCGTTCGGGCAGTGGTCGGCAACATCACCGGTCAACCCGCGACGGGAACGATCGCCGTGCGGTGCGAAAGCTACAACTGCCCTCATCCTTCGCAACTGAAGACGCAGTCGGTTCAGGTTAAGGCGACGGCCCGCGAAAATGCCGTCGAATTCGTCTACGAACCCGGCGAAGACGTGCCGCTCTGGGACGAATTTCAACCGGCCATGCTCCGGCTGACGATCGAGTTGGAGGCGACAGCCGACGGCGAACTCTTTCGCGATGTGCGGACCGTCAGTTTCGGAATGCGCGATTTCGCCACCAGCCGCGGCCAATTCCACATCAACGGCCGCCCTGTCTTTCTTCGCGGCAAGCTCGATTGCTGTTTCTTTCCGTTAACCGGTTATCCGCCCATGGACAAGGCCGGCTGGCTGCGCGTGTTCTCGATTGCCAAGTCCTACGGCATCAATCACTACCGCTTCCATTCCTGGTGCCCGCCCAAGGCGGCCTTCGAGGCGGCCGACGAGCTGGGCGTGTACCTTCAGCCCGAAATACCGAATAAGCGCAGCGGGTTCGCCGCTCCGGAGAGCCGCGAAGCGGCCCACCACAACATCGACAACATCGAAGTCGAGAGCACTCTCAAAGAGAAGTCGCTCTACGAATACACCGAGCGCGAAGGCGACCTGATTTTTAAGGCGTTCGGCAACCATCCGTCGTTTGTGATGTTCACGCTGGGCAACGAGTTGGGCCGAAACGAAGGCATGTTCGCGCTGGTGGCTCGATTCAAGCGGATCGATCCGCGTCATCTTTACGCCCAAGGTTCGAACAACATGCACTGGAATCCGAGCCTTGCCGAGGGCGACGACTTCTGGGTAACCGCCAAGACGGCCCGCAACCTGCCGGTTCGCGGCGCGTTCGCCGTTCTCGATCCGATCATACCTCACATCGAATACCGATCGCCCTCGACGCTGGTCGATTACAGTCCGTCGATCGCGGGCATTCCTGTTCCCGTGGTTGCTCACGAAATCGGCAGTTTTCAGGTGTCGCCCGACTTTCGCGAAATCCCGCTCTACAAAGGTGTTGTCCGAGCGAGGAACCTCGATATCTTTCGGCAGCGATTGGCCGACGCCAAGATGCTCGATCAGTCCCACGATTTCGTCCGCGCCTCCGGCGCGCTGGCGGTCCTCTGTTATCGCGAAGACATCGAGGCTGCTTTGCGCACGCCGCACTTTGGGGGATTCCAATTGCTCGATCTTCAGGACTTCCCCGGGCAAAGCACGGCTTTGGTCGGCATCCTCAACGTCTTTCTCGAATCGAAAGGGTTGATCACGCCCGAAGCTTGGAGGCGGTTCTGCTGCGAGACCGTGCCGTTGTTGCGGATGAAGAAGTACGCCTGGACAACCGACGAGACGTTCATCGGGCGGGTGCAGATCGCCCACTACGGCCCGGCCGATTTGAATGACGCAAAGGTTGCATGGACGGTTGCCGACAGCGCCGGCGGCGCAATCGGCGGTGGCGCATTCGAACGGATGACGATTGAACAAGGCAAGATTGTTGAAGTCGACATGTTTGCGTTGCCGCTCAAAGGCCTCTCCGCGCCGCAAAAGCTGACGATCACCCTAACCATCGAAGGCACGCAGTATTCCAATGAGTATCCGGTTTGGGTCTATCCGCCTAAAGTTGAGACCAGCCCCCCGCCGGGCGTTCTGCTCGCCGAGCGATTCGACGCCGCCGCGACTCAAGAGCGTCTTTCCGCAGGAGGCAAGGTATTGCTCTTGCCGAAGCTGGAGCGGTTGCCGCACAGCGTCGAGGGCGCGTTCCACCCCGACTACTGGTCTCCGATGTTTGCCGAGGCGGCCAAGAAGCGCGGCAGCCGAATGCCGCCCGGCACGCTGGGGATTTTATGTGATCCGGCTGCGCCGGCGTTGGCCGCGTTTCCAACCGAGTTCCACAGTAATTGGCAATGGTGGCATTTGGTGAAGAACTCGCGTCCGATTATTCTCGACGAAACGCCCGCAAACTATCGTCCGATTGTGCAGGTGATCGACAACTTCGCTCGAAATCACAAACTCGGACTGCTTTTCGAAACGAAGGTCGGTCGGGGCGCGATGCTGGTTTGTTCGATCGACCTTTGGAGCATCCAAGACAGGCCCGAGGGGCGACAGATGCTGCACAGTTTGCTGCGATACATGAGTTCGCCCGCCTTCGCGCCCCAGGCACGGCTGGACGAAGCCCTGCTTCGCAAGCTGCTGGGCGGCGACGGGGCGTAACCGCCGCGCCCGGCCCACGCCAATCGCCGCAACACGTTTTGCTGCAATACCTTAGCGCGTTGCAAGCAGCCGCGTTCGCCGGACCGTGACCAATCGAGCAAATCCACAAAGACGCCTTGGCTTGCGGCCTGCAATCCGGGTACAATCCGCGCCGCTTTGAGGGCTGCGCCTGTGCCTCGATGATTGCACCGACATGGAACTTGCCCTGTCCACACGCAAACCATGGCCCGGCGCAGCGAAGTTGATTGAGCAAAACCATAAGGAAATGGTTATGCAGGGCTTGCTGCACGGTCGGAAGCTTTGGTCTCTGCCGCGGGGGCTTTACGGATGGGCCGGCCGGTTCGGGCAACGGTGTGCCGAAGTCGGAATCGCGTCGCTGACGCTTGGGTTGGTGATGGCTGCCGGATGCGCTTCGCCCTACCGCTCCGATCAGGGCGCATTGCTTGGCGGGCTTCTCGGAGCGGGGACCGGCGCTTTGGTCGGCAGCGCTGTGGGCAACGCCGGGGCCGGAGCTGCCATCGGGGCGGGTGTCGGTGCGATCAGCGGGGCAGCCATCGGCAGTGAATTGGACGAAATCGAGGCCCGCAATCGCGCCGAGATTGCGCAGCACTTGGGCCGCCCTGTGCCGGCCCAGCCGGTTGCCATCGACGACGTGATTGCAATGAGCAAGGCCGGCGTGGACGAGAGCCTAATTGTCAACCACGTCCGCGCTCATGGCGTTGCCGCGCCTCCGAACGCTTCCGACCTGATCTTATTGCAGCGCGAAGGCGTAAGCGCTCGCGTTGTTGCCGCCATGCAGGAACCGCCGGCGCCGCGGGCGGCCGGCGCGCCGGTTTACGGCGTGCCTGTCTATGCCGCGCCGCCTGTTTATGCGCAGCCTGTTTATGTTCAGGAAATCTATTACGGCCCGCATTGGCGTCCGTATCGCTGCGGGCCGCCCTGCCGGACAGGCGTGTCGTGGGGCGTTTCGGTCAGCGGCCGCTAGTCGCGTAGTCGATTCCGAGAGAGCCCGGCACGAAGTCGGCCGCTATGCTATCATGGTTGGCGGTGCTCGGTTTCCTCGAGGGTCGCGTTCGGCTGGCACGAACTCGGCCGCTGTTTCATCTTTGCCCGATGCGGCCGTTTGGGCGCAATTCGTCCTCCATCTCTCCAAGCGATCGTTCCCTGGCGTTCCGGCGGGCGATCTCCCTTGCCGTGAGCGGGTCCGGTGGGTACAACGACGCTGCATGAGCCATGTCCGGTGTTGCCCATCGATCACTCCCGTTTCGCCCCAAGGCGACTGCGCGGTTGAATTGCCCTGGTGCGATCCCTGCGATTTGTTCTTGCAGTTGTGCCGGTTGCCTCACTGCGTTTTTCTCGACAGTGCAGCCGCTCATCCATCGCTGGGGCGATACAGTTATCTGGCGGCCGCCCCATGGCGTTGGATCGAAACGCCTGTCGCCGGCCCGAACTGCCTCGATGAGTTGAGGCGAACGCTCAATGCAATTCATTCGCCCACGTTGCCCGGCCTGCCGCCATTTCAAGGCGGGGCCGCCGGATTGCTGAGTTTCGAACTGCGTCATGCCTTTGAAACATTGCCCAAGGCCCGATTCGACGAATTGGCGATGCCGGCCGTCGCTATGGGCGTGTACGACGTGGTGTTCGCTTTCGATCATTGGAATCGCCGTGCGTGGGGAGTCTCGCGCGGCTGGCCGGCCGAAAGCCCGGCGCAACGCAGGGCCGTTGCCTTCGACCGGTGGGAGTTTTTCCGCCAATTCATCGCCGCCGCGCAACAGGACGGCCAAGGCGGGCGGCTCGGCGGCTCAGTTTCGCCGACAGAGCCCGGATCGAGCGGCCGAGCGGCGTTGAAGGCGCAACGATATCCCTGCGACACCCGCCCGGAAGTGCAAAGCACCTTCTCGCGGGCCGGCTACTTGGCGGCCGTTCAGAAGGCCATCGATTACGTCCACGCGGGCGATATTTTCCAGGTCAATCTTGCCCAAGAGCTGATCGTCCCGGCGCGATGCCGTGCGGATGAGCTTTATCTCAGTGTGCGCAAGTGCGACGGCGCGCCTTTCGGAGGCTATTTCGATTTGGATCAGTACCAGATTGTCAGCGCCTCGCCCGAGTTGTTCCTGAAAGTGGACGACGGCATCGTGCAGACGCGGCCCATCAAAGGAACGCGCAGGCGATCTGGCAATGCCGAGACGGACGCGGAAGCCGGACGGTCGTTGCTGGCAAGCGAAAAGGATCGGGCTGAGAACATCATGATCGTCGATTTGCTGCGCAACGACCTATCGCGGGTTTGCAAGCCCGAAAGCATTCGCATTCGGCAGCTTTGCCAGATGGAAGAATACCGTCACGTAATTCATTTAGTGTCGGCTGTCGAGGGCCGATTGGCGGCCGAGGCGGACATTGGCGATTTGATTGCGGCCGTGTTTCCCGGCGGATCGGTCACCGGCGCGCCGAAGATCAGAGCAACGGAAATCATTTCGGAGCTGGAACCGACGGCGCGCGGGGCCTATTGCGGATCACTCGGGTTCATCGGCGCCGACGGGCGAGCGGAACTGAATCTTTTGATTCGAACGATCACGGCAGGCGGTGGATGGTGGCGGTTCTCCGTTGGCGGCGGGATTGTAGCTCAATCGGATCCCGAGCGAGAACTGCAAGAAACCTTCGATAAGGCGGCCGGCTTGCTCGCTGCGATCGACGCGGTCGGCCGGTGAGCACCGCCGTGCGGTCGCGCCGTTGGCCGAACGTCACCACCGCGCACAAACCGCCGCCTCAATTTTCACGATGGTCGCCGCCTCAATCCGCCTCGCGGCTGCCCTTTCGGCCTACGTACAATGTGGCGATGCCCCCTGAAAACGGATGACGCTGGAGACGCTCGAGCCCGGCGGCCGTCATCCGATCGAGAAACGCTTGGCCCTGCGGGAAACTCTGAACGGTTTGCGGGAGATATTGATACGCCTGCTGATCGTTGTCCGCAAGCGACTGCCCGATCCGCGGCAGCAAGTGACGGAAATAGAACCGGTAGAGCGCCCCAAACGGCCAGCGATGCGGCATGGAGAATTCAAGCACGGCCACGCGGCCGCCGGGCCGACAAACCCTGGCCATTTCGGCCAATCCCCGGTCCGGGTCGCTGACATTTCGCAAACCAAAGGCCACGCAAACCAACTGGAACGATGCATCGGCGAACGGCAAGGCCAGGGCGTCGCCCTCGAAAAGCCTGACCCGATGCGAGGCGCCCAGTCGAAAGAGCTTCTCCGCACCAAACTGAAGCATCGGCCGGCAAAAATCGACCCCGAAAATCGGAGTCCGCTCGTTGCTGGCCCGCCAGTACGCAATCGCCAGATCGGCCGTGCCGGTACAAACGTCGAGAATCGGAGCATCGCCTTCGGGAGGAGTCAGGCGGACGACCCGACGCCGCCATGCGCGATCAATGCCGAGCGAAAGAACGTGATTGAGCAGGTCGTACCGCCGGGCGATCTGCCCAAACATTGAGCGCACTCGCCGGGCGGATTTGTCGATTGTGTCAGTCATACCCGTTATTCTATGCCCTTAGGCCGCCCAGGGCCAAGCGGTCTGGTTCGGGCGAGAGGGCGTTTGGCCCGTTCTCGCAACACCAGGAACGAATGCGCGAGGCCGCCCCGACGCGTTTAAGGCCCGTTGCACAGCGACCCGATGAACACTCAATGCCCGCTTATGGCAACACTTCGGCCCGGCGGCCGGTCTTGATTTGCCGCAAGCCGATCGTCCGTTCGCCGCGTTGATTCGCCTACGAAGAGGGAATGAAGCCGCGGCTTTGCGCCATCGGAATCATACCCGACCTTGGTCAGAAAGCCTTATTGTATCGCGCCACTGTTTGACAATTCGATTCCTGAAGGGGTGGATCGATGACGCTCAGATGCGATGTGTTCGCCCTGCCTCAGTTGGCCGACGCTGACGATTTGCGCGGGGCCACGGCGGTGGTGATCGACGTACTCCGCGCCTCGACGACGATCATTCATGCGCTCGATGCGGGGGCCGAGGCCGTCGTTGCCTGCCGAGAGATTGAACAGGCGCGGAGTTGGCTCGCCAAGGCGGGCGAGGCTGAAGCGGTTCTCGGCGGGGAACGCGGCGGACTGCCCATCGAGGGATTCGATTTGGGCAATTCCCCCGATGAATACTCGCCCGACCGCGTCGGCGGCCGCACGGTCGTGTTGACCACCACCAATGGAACAGCGGCCATCGAACATGCCGGGAAGGCCGATCACATCCTCATCGGGGCCTTCGTCAACGCCACGGCCGTGTTCCGGCATCTTCTACGAGCGGAACGCATTGCCTTAGTCTGCGCCGGAACGGATGGCCAATACAGCCTCGACGATCTGTTGGCGGCAGGCTACTGGGTGAATCGTCTGCAACGGGAAAGCGGTTTGACGTTCGCCTACAACGCCCAGGCGATCACTGCGCAGGAGGCTTGGCGAACCCGGTTTCCGCTTCCACATGCCGCCGGTGACAGCGCGATTGATCCCGACCGATTGGCCGCCGAACTGCGCAACACGCCGGGCGGTGTGAATCTGATTCGTGTCGGTCTGGCCGACGACATTTTGACCGCCGCCCGAATCGACCGTTTCTCGCTGGTGCCCATGCTCGACCCGGTCGACGGGCAGATTCGGCCCGCGCCCTCGTTGGAAGCGGATTGATTCCGGCAAATCGGCCGACACAATCGAATCGGCCGCTGCGATCGATTCAAGCAGACTCTCGACAATCGGCTCCCGGCCTCGGGGGCCGTCCCCGGCGACAACTCGAGAGGGGCGCCCCGGATTGCCCAAAGCCCGCCCATGCCGAGGGCGGTCGAGCGCCGCCATGAGCCCTAGGACTGGGCCATTCGACCGCATTTCTGCCGCAGCTCAGGGCGATTGCTGTTTCCTCGGGCATCGCTCGCTCGATGCTCGGCCGGTTTGCCAATGGTCGATCCATAACCTAGCTTTTTCATAGAGGGTTGGTAGGCTTGGACAAAACCGTGGATTTCGTTCTTCGACGAAAGCTGCATTTTCCGGCTTGCTTTCCCTTCGCTTTTCGTTGGTCTATTCACCGCCGAATCGCGTACGACAGGGGCCCGCCCGTTTTCTGGGGCGTGATTGCTGGTCGTACCGGAACTCTGTGGAGGCGTCGTTATGATTCTTCGAGACAAGCGCACCGGCCGAAGGCCGGGCAACCGTCGCGGTGCGGTGGTGGTGTTAGCCGCCTTCTTCATGGTGGTCGTGTTCTTGATGCTGGCCTTCGCCGTCGATGTGGGATACATCGTTCTGGCGCGCACACAGCTTCAGACGTCGGCCGATTCGGCTGCCATGGCGGCCGCGTCGGTGATGGCGCTCACCCGAGAAGAGATGGAAGCCGAGGCCAGGCAGTATGCCTCAGCCAACACATTCAGCGGGAACCGAGCCGTGCAACTTCAATCGTCCGACATCCAATATGGCATGTGGGACACCGGCAGCCGCACCTTCACTCCAACGGCTGCCGTCGGCAACGCTGTCCGCGTAACGGCCCGTGCCGACGATCAGCACGGCGGGAACATCGCGTTGTTTTTCGGACGCATGTTCGGCGTGGCGAATTTCGCGCAAAACGCCAGTGCGGTCGCCATGTGCAATCCGCGCGACATTGTGTTCGTGGTGGACTGCTCGGGCTCGATGAACTACGACACCCGCCCCGACAAGACCGATTCGCTCAACAGCATGTACGCGCCGTTGGGCTATCCCAATGTCGGCACGGAATTGATGCAGAAGGTGTACGACGACTTCGGCTTCGGCACATGGCCCGGCGCAAGCCAATGGGTGGGCCAGCCGTTGGGTGTGCCGCAATCGAACGCCTACTCGGAACTGACCAAGAATGGCGGTCCACTCACTCTAGCCAGCATTCCAACGAAGTATCGAATTCTCTCGTCGGACAGCACATCCGTGCGCAAGACGAAAGCGTACTCTTGGATCATGGACGTGCAGATCCCGGCCCTGATGCCGGCGGCCAAGCCCGTGCCAAACAGCTCGAGCAATTACAACTATTGGGCCAAGTACATTGACGGCAATCAAGGCGCCTTGGGCTATCGCAGCTACACTCAGTTCATGATGTATTATGGCCGCGACGGCAAGCCGGACGGCGTGACTTTGACGCCGCTTTCGTTGCAAAGCCCGCATTGTCCGATCCATGCTGAGGTGACGCCTGCGGGCGTGTTCAATTTCCCGCCGCGAGAACAACCGAGTCATGCCTGCCGTCGCGGCGTGATTGCGGCGATCAATATCGTCAAACAGCGGAACGAAGGCATCAATGATCCGTCGCAGCGCGACTGGGTGTCGATCGTCACATTCGACAAGACTTCGCCCGGCCCGGTAGTCCGACAATCTCTGACGGGCAACTACGACGCTGCGATGCAGGTTGCGACCACGTTTCAGGCCGTCGCCAGCGGTTCTTCGAGCACGGCCACGGAAAACGGGCTGATCGTCGGCGCGAATCACATCCGAAGGCAAAGCCTTGGCGGCCAGGGCCGTGAAACGGCCAACAAGGTAGTGGTGCTGCTGACCGACGGAATGCCCAATCTGTATCAGAGCTCGACCACCACAATCAACAACTATGTTTCGGCCAACCCAAGCCCGAACTTCTACCCCAGCGGAACGAAGTACGCCGGTCAGGCGGCATTGATGCAGACAATGATGATGCAGTTGCAGCGATGGCAGGTGTTCCCGGTGGGAATCGGGCTAGAGACGGACTACGATTTCATGGACCGCTTGGCTCGCCTCGGCAACACGGCGAAAGATGGCCAGTCGCCGAGAGGCAGCGGCAACCCGGCCGAATACGAGCAACGGCTGATCGACATCTTCGAAGAGATCATTCTCAGCCCGCGCGTACGGCTCGTGCAATAGGCGCACATTTCTCGAACCCGCGCCCAGCCGACGGCATCTCGGAGCGCGTAAAAAGCCCCGAGATGCCGTTGTGTGTTTTGCGCCCTCGACTAACCCGAGATTGCCAATTCGGGCGACTTCGACCGACACAAGCCGCGGGCTGTTTCTACCGCCTAAAGCGTCGCGGCGTAGGGGGCCCGTTGTGGCCGGACCAACAAGGCCGAGGCCTGCTCATCGCCGATGAAGTCCTCTTTTTTCGGGTCCCACTTGAGCTTTCGCTTCAGCAGCATGGCGATGTTGCACAAATGGCACGACGAGAGGATGCGATGGTGCGAGGCGACATCGGAAACCGGTTCCGCCCGTTCACGTACGCAGTCGAAAAAGTTCTGCATGTGCCCGGTGGGCGTGCGGTTCTTGTAGAGCTTGCGGATGTCCGCGTCGAGTTGAGCCTTATCCTGCTCGGTCAAGTCCTCAATCGGCTTTCCGGTCAAGCGCGCCCGATTGACGAAGATCGCGCCGTTCTCGCCTTCGAACCGCACTCCGTTCTCCGGTCCGGGCTGAACGATGATCTTTGATCCGTTGGCGAAACTCAGTTCGATGCGGAATTGGGTGGCGGTGTTGTAGGCGTTGGGCAGCTTCACTTTGCCGGCGAAAAAGGCCACGGGATCGAAGTTCTCGGGAATCGTGGGAAAATCGCCCTGCCCTTGCAGTTCGATCGGCCCGCTGTCCTCGCAGCCAATCCCCCATTGGGCAATATCGACATGATGAGCGCCCCAGTCGGTGAGCTTTCCGCCCGAATACTCGAGCCACCACCGAAACGTGCCGTGACACCGTTCTTTCGTGTAGGGCACCTTCGGAGCCTGGCCAAGCCACATGTCCCAATCCAAGTGCTTCGGCGGGTCCGAAGACGGAAACACTTTGCTGCTCGGTCCCGCGCCGATCATGCAGGTTACGGTCAGCGTTTTTCCTAGCCGGCCCGAGCGCGCCAGAGCCACCGCGGTAAGGAACTTGCGATCGCTGCGTTGCTGGGTGCCGACCTGAAACACCCGTTTGGTCTGCCGCACCGCTCGGCAAAGCAATTTCCCCTCGTCGACGGTCAACGTGAGGGGCTTCTCGCAATAAACGTCTTTCCCGGCCAGCATCGCGTCGATGGCGATTTTCGTGTGCCAATGGTCGGGCGTGCCGATGGTGACAACCTGCACGTCTTTCCGTTCAAGCAACTTGCGATAATCGGTGAATATCTCGCACTTGTCAAACTTCCCGGCAAATCGTTCGGCATGCGAACGATCGACGTCGGCGCAGGCGACCATTCTTCCCCGCCCTCCTGCGTCGTTGGCAATTCCCGAACCGCGACCGCCCACGCCGATCGCGCCCACGCCCAAACGTTCCCCGGCGCTAGACGCCGGCTTCTCGGCCGCCGAAATCCACAAGTAAGGAAACAGCGCGCCGGCCGCCGGAATTGCGGACAGGGGCAAGAATTGGCGACGAGTGATTGTGGTGGGCATAACGGTCTTCCTCGGTTGCCGGGTGGAATGGAGGCCGCCGCGAACACGCCAGACGGCCGGCAGGTGCACTGGCTTTTACTGTAAACAAGCCGAAGCCGTTTTTCAATGCACAAGGCGGCCGTTCGCGTCGTCGCCTCGGGCATAGCCGAATGCGGCTCTCCAGCCCCCCAAGGCCGATTCGCTCGGGAGTGCCAGTCCGCCGCAGACGCCGCTCGGGCCCGTGCAAGCGGCACGCTCTTCAGGAGAACGCCGCCAACGGTCTGCGGCAGCGCGGCAGCGCAGAATTGACCAAGATGGTTTGTCAGTCCGGGGCGAAAACGCTACAATCGGCCATGGTTATCGACCGTCAAGATGCCCCTTGCTGATCTGCTGATCCTCATCGACTCAAACGGCCCGGCGCCTCCGAGGGCGGCGGACGTGTGCTGCCGAAATTGGCGAGGATCAATCGGCTCCGAAGCGGCGCACAAGTCGTTCCCGGGCCTTTTTTGGGCGGCGATCACCGGCGGATCGCATCAATTCGACTCGTTTGCGGAGGCCATCTGTCATGCGCATTGTGCTTTCCGAGCGTGAACGTCAGGTGGTGCGGTTGATTTCGTTGGGTTGCACTGTGGAGGAGTCCGCCAAGATCCTCGGTTTGTCGCCCAACACGGTGGACAACCACAAGTCGCGCGCCATGTCCAAGCTGGGCGTCGACAAAACTGCTCTTCTCGTGCGCCGCGCGATCAAGCAGCGAATCTCACCGCTGAACGATCGCCTGACGACGGCAGAGAAACGCAAACGCGGCAAGAAACGCGATGGTTGGAATGATTGACGGCGGCGCTTGGCCGAATCCGTTCCATTCGGACCAAGTCCCACGCTGCGATGAACTCCTTCGACGACGCACCGATTTCTGAGACCATTCCTCCCGAGCTGCGGGAAGAGATCGACGAATTGCTCGACGTCTTCGAGCGCGACCGCCAAGCAGGCGGCGCGGCGCCGATCACCGCCTTTCTCGACACCATTCCCCCTGCGTTGCGGTCGGCCGTCTTTCGCATTCTGCTTCGGGCCGAGTGCGAGTACCTAGCCGATACGGATCGCCTTCCCGACGTGTCCTCTTATTTCGATCGGTATGGCGAGTTTAGCGCGGTGTTGCGAGAGGAGTTTCGCTGCGAAGACGAGCCGCAAGGCCCGCGTTCGCGTTCAGCCGCGGCGTTGCGCACCGAGTTCACCCCCGATGGGTCGTTGGAGGCAGAGTCGCACCAGCCGCGCCGCGTTGCTGCAAAAGCTACCGAATCGCTTGATGGGAAGTCGCAATCGGGGCCACTCGCTCAACGGGCGCCGATTCGGCGCCTACGAGAATCGCTCCGAGTAGCCATCATTGGCGGTGGGTGGGCCGGATTGGCCGCTGCCGTCGCCGCCGTCGACCAAGGGCTTGATGTCGAGTTGTTTGAAGCACGAAGCCGATGCGGTGGGCGCGCCGGGCTGTCGCTCACGCTTCCCGACGGCCGCGAAGCCGACTTCTGCCGGCACTTGTCGTTGGGCTGTTGCGTCAACTGGCTCGACGTGATCGAGCGCACCGGTTGCGCAGAACTGCTGCTGCCGCCCGACGGAACCTATCGGTTCGTTTCGCGCGATGGTCGGCCCCACAATTTTTGCGCCGGACGGATGCCGTCACCGCTCCACCTGGCGCCGGCTCTATGGGCCCGAACCGACCTCCCGCTTTCGAGTCGCTGGAAAATCGGCACGGCAATCATGCGGCTGGCCCGAAGCGGCGGCAACACCGAGCAATCATTCGCCGCTTGGCTCGCCGAACACGGCCAAGATTCGCAAACCATCGCCGGCTTCTGGGCGCCCGTGGTTCTCAGCGCGCTTGGCGACGACGCAGAGCATGTTTCGCAAGCGGCGGCCCGTCAGGTGTTTGTCGATGGTTTGCTGGTTTCTGCTGAAGCGGGCCGGATGATCTTCGTCCGGCGAACCATGGGCGATGCGATCGGGGCCGTAGTGCGCTGGCTCGAGGCGAAAAAGGTCGTTGTTCGTCAAAGAACCGTCGTGCAATCGATCTGGCCGAACGGAAACGGGGTCTCCGTGGCAACCGGAGCCGGCATCGGGCATTTCGATTATGCCGTCTCGGCGGTGCCGTGGTGGCAAGCCGAACGATTGATTCGTCTCCCTGATCCCTCGTCCGCGCACGAAGGGGCCCGAGCGATTCTCCGACGGGCGACTGAACTGCCGGTCGGGACGATCGCCGCTGTTCATTTGCTCTATCGCCGCCGCTGGACAAAGTCAGCCCACGCCGTGCTAATCGACCGAGTGGGGCAATGGTTCTTTGCCGAAGCCGATGATCGGGCCATTCCGCCCGGTCCGACAACTGTTGCGCCGCCGACAGATAACGGCAACGTGGCTCTGCCGCCCTCAAGCATCAATGGCGGCGAGGGGCGAAGCGACGGACGTGATGGAACGGGACACTACCAAGTCGTTATCAGCGGCTTGCATCGGTTGCCGACGCTGACGGATGCGGAACTCATTGCCAAAGTCCGCGGCGAGTTGGCCGCCATTTGGCCCGACGAGGCCCAATCCGGCTTCATTTTCGGCCGCGTCGCGCGCCACCAACGAGCAATCTTCGTGAGCGGCCCGGGCGTCGATCAGAGGCGTCCTTCGGCCAAGGCATTCAGCGATCGCCTTCTGTTGGCCGGTGATTGGACCGCCAGCGGCTGGCCCGCAACGATGGAAGGCGCTGTCCGCAGCGGACGCCTGGCCGTCGAAGCCATCTTGGAACATCTTGGACGTCCCGCATCGCTGTTGTCGCCGCAGTTGCCCCGAAGTTGGTTGTTTCGCCTTTTGTTCGGCTGACGCATCGATTCTACTGGGAACCCTCGCGACAGCGGAAACGCCAACGCCGCTCCAAGGGCGGACAAAGCGGCAGGGCCGCCGGACGGTGGACAGGCTTCTCAGAGAGACATCCATTTGTTCAGGGAGACATGATGCGGCGAGCACTTTCCGTTGATGCGTCGATACTCGTTGCCTGAAGCGACTTTGCGACGATCGCGGCAAAACGGGCTTCGCCGGTCGCCGGAAAGCGCGTTTCCCGCCTGGGCCCCCTTTGACCGGAGGTCGGCCAGAGGCCACAATGACAGAGTTGTGCGGCCTGCGGAATCGGCGACGAATGAGGGGTCCCTGCGATGGAGGCCTGTGAACCTGGTCAGGGGCGAAAGTCAGCAGCCATAAGCAGTTCCCTTCAGGTGCAGTGGGCCTCTCATTCGCCGCCGTTTCCGCGTCTTCCGATTGTCGCACCTTGCCGGCCATCGCTTCGCCCATGACCGACGCTCAACACTTCAACACGCGTTCGGACGCAACGGAGTCGGGGCATTACACGGTCATCGCCCGGCGCTATCGCCCCCAAGGGTTCGACGAACTCGTCGGGCAGCAGCATGTCGCTCAAGCTCTGTCCAATGCCATCGCCTCTGGGCGGGTGGGGCATGCCTACCTTTTCACCGGGGCCCGCGGCGTCGGCAAGACTTCTTCGGCACGGATTTTCGCCAAGGCCCTGAATTGCATCGCCGGCCCCACCGCGCAGCCGTGCAATCAATGCGATATCTGTCGGGCGATCAGCTCAGGCGACGATGTTGACGTGCTTGAAATCGATGGGGCGAGCAATCGTGGAATCGAAGAGATTCGCCAACTGCGGCAGAATGTGAATGTGCGGCCGAGCCGCGCACGAAACAAAATCTATATCATTGACGAAGTCCACATGCTCACCCGCGAGGCGTTCAACGCTTTGCTGAAGACGCTCGAAGAACCGCCGGAACACGTCAAGTTCATCTTCTGCACCACCGAGCCAAGCAAGATCCCAATCACGATCCTCTCGCGATGCCAGCGGTTCGATTTCGCGGGGATTCGCAGCGATTCGATCGCCGAACGATTGGCGGCGATCTGCCGCGATGAAGGCGTCGAAGCTGATCCCGAGGCTTTGCGTCTTCTGGCACGCCGAGCGGCCGGTTCGATGCGCGACAGCCAGTCGCTCTTGGAACAACTGCTTTCCTTCTCCGCCGGAAAGATTTCGGCCGCCGATGTTCACTCGATGCTCGGCATTGCCGACTACGGGCGACTGGCAGCCCTTTTGGCCGCCGTGGCCGACCGCAATGCGGCCGCAGCGTTCGCCGAACTCGATGCGGCCGTTTTGGCCGGCGTCGATTCCGGTCAGTTGCTCGAACAACTGTTCGGCTGCTTCCGCGATTGCATGGCGGCAGCCGTGGGCTGCCCAGCGGAGCAGGCCAGCGCAGTGCCGGCCGAAGACTGGGAGACCATTCGCCGAATCGGCAACACAATCGGCATCGACGGCCTGACCGTGGCCATGCAAATCATCGATCACTGCCTGGCGAGAATGAGGTTGAGCACACAGGGCCGAGCGCTGGCGGAATTAGCCCTCGTTCAACTGTGTCGGTTGGATCAGTTGTCCGCCATCGAAGATGTCATCGCCCGCTTCAGCAGTTCGCCAATCGCAACGGCGGGCGCCGCAGCGCCCGTGACAGCCCCCGGTGCCTCGCGCCCGCCCGAGGCCCCCCGCGCATCGGCCCCACCGCGCACGACGGCCGATCGCGGCCCCGTGGAATCGATGGGTCGGCCGCAATCCGGCGGCGATGAATCGCGAGCCGACCGCGCCCGCGTTGCCGATGGCGTTCCTGCCGCCGCAACGGGCGGCGCCGGCCCTCCGAATCGTTCGGAGACTGGCGCGACAGGGATTGCTTTGCCCGCGGCCAACCCTGATCCGCCGGCTCCAATTGCCTCGCTCGACGCCCAATCGCTTTGGGAGGCGATTACGGCTCGAGCCTCGGCGTTGACGGCGGCTCAGGCGCGACTAGCCCACCGTATCGCGTTCGAGGGCAACGATCGGCTGGTCGCCTATTTTTCGTCTGACTATTCGATGGCCCGATCGGTTTGCGAGCGCGCCGAAACACTGGCGGCTTTCCGACAATCGGCGAGGGAACTCGCAGGCCGTCCGATTCAGATCGAAATCCGCGCGGAACAGACCTCCTCCCCTGACACAGTGAACGACGCCCCCTCGGTTGCGTCGCCGCAGCGGCGGCTATATGAACTGGCCGATCACCCTCTGGTGGTCGAGGCCGGCAAGCTGTTCGGCGCTACTCCGGTTCGCTGGGAACCGGCCCGGGCGACCGCCAAAGGCCGCAGCAAAGGAATGGAGGCCGCCGATGAGGATTCGGGCGAGCTGGTTCCCTGACAAAGCGGGCGGCCGCGGTTGACGCCATCGGCTAATCGCGGCCAACGGCAAACGAAGCGTTGGCCTTGCCGGTGGTTCAGGAGCAGCCCGAGCGTTTCGCAGCTTTGCGGCCGGCTTCCGTATCGATGCACCGTCGAGTTGCCGCGGACGACCAAGCGCAAAAGGCACTTAGGCTCGCTGAAGCCGACTTCGAGTCGGCAGCGGCGGGCCGCAGATTGATCGATCGCCGATCGGAAACCGGCGAGCACCGGCGCCGGATTGTTCCGCCGAGGCCGCAGGCGACTTGATTCCCTTGAACGAGGTTCATTCATCGTGGCTGAAAAGACACTCATTCGCGTTGGTCACAGTCCTGATCCGGACGACGCCTTCATGTTCTTCGCGCTCGCAGCGAATCGCATCGATACCGGTCCGTATCAGTTCGTTCACGAACTTTGCGACATAGAAACCCTCAATCAGCGCGCCTTGACGGGCGAGCTTGAATTGACTGCCGTAAGCGTCCATGCCTACGCCTATCTGACCGACAAATACGTGCTTTGCCGGTGCGGAGCAAGCATGGGCGACCGCTACGGCCCGATGGTCGTAACTCGCGCCCGAGAAACGGTCGATCTAAGAACGGCCTCCATCGCTGTGCCGGGACGCATGACGACGGCATTCCTTGTGCTCGAACTCTACTTGCAACAGGAAGGCCCGCGCGTTACGGCGCCGTTCGATCAGATTATCGCAGCCGTTCTCGCGGGACGGCATGGCGACAGCCCCGTTGACGCCGGCCTGCTGATCCACGAAGGGCAGTTGACCTACCGAGAGTCCGGATTGGAGCTGGCTGTCGACCTTGGCCGCTGGTGGTACGAACAAACCGGGCTGCCGCTGCCCTTGGGCGGCAACGCATTGCGGAAAGATCTCGGGCCGAAAGCGATTGCCGACGTGCATCGCTTGTTGTTAGAGAGCATTCGCTACGGCTTAGACCATCGCGACGAAGCCCTGGATTATGCGATGAAATTCGGGCGCGATCTCGATCGCCGGAAGACCGATCGATTCGTTGGGATGTATGTGAACGAATGGACGCTCGACTTCGGACGCCGCGGAATCGACGCCGTGGCAGCGCTGCTGGCCCGAGGCCACGCGGCCGGGTTGCTCCCCCGGCTGGTTGTGCCCGAGTTCGTGCCCATCGAGGAGTAGCCGCGCGCAATCGCGCGATCATCAACGCGGGCAACCATTCTGCGCGCGATTTCTCGCACTACGGCCGGTCGCCGATCACTGGAAGTAGTCGGGTTCGTTGCCCGGCTTCCACTTGATGTTGCATCCCATGCTGGGCCGCTGGTCGGCGGGCGGTTGCCGGCCGGCAAGCACGGCATCGAGCGCTGCCCGCAAATCGGCGCCGGTCACCGGCTTGCCGTTGCTCGGTCGGCTGTCGTCGAGTTGACCGCGATAAACGAGCCGGCGATCGCGATCAAACACGTAGAAGTCCGGGGTGCAAGCGGCGCGATAAGCCTTGGCGACCTCTTGCGTTTCATCGAAAAGGTACGGAAACGCGTAGCCTCGGGCCGCAGCTTCAGCCGCCATTTTGGCCGGAGCGTCGTCGGGATAGCCGACGACATCGTTCGAATTGACCGCAACAACTGCCACGCCTTTCCCCTGATATTCGGCGCAAAGCCGGGCCAACGGATCGGCGATGTGCTTGACGTAGGGACAGTGGTTGCAAATGAACATCACCAACAAGGCCGGCGAATCCCGAAAGTCGTTGAGCGAAACAATCGAGCCATCGATGTTCGGCAACGCAAAGTCGGGGGCAGGCGTGCCCAGCGGAAGCATTGTGCTCAGTGTTCGCACCATGATTGAACCTCCCGGGGCGACAACGGCCCTCGGCTAGATTGTTGATCGCGAGACAATTCACCTATTCATTGCTGAATCTCGGCAGTTCTCCGAGCGGACCGCCGACTGCTCGGCTCAGGCCGACGGAGAACCGCCCTTCGTCGCCGTTCGCACACGCGAAGCCGGGCCGGCACGCAACGGTTCCGACCGATCCGTCTCCGGTGTGAATTATAGCGGCGCGTCAACTTGCAACGCTCCATCGTGCCGATCGGCCAAAAAAAGCCGCCGAGCGTTCTTCGTCGTAATCGCAGCGATTTCCTCGCTCTCAACGCCGCGCAGCGCCGCCACCCGCTCGACGATGTGAACAATGCAGGCCGGTTCGTTTCGGCTCTGTCGCCCGCGCAGCGGTTCCGGCGAGAGGTAGGGGCTGTCCGTCTCGACCAACAGGCGATCGGCCGGCGTTTGCCGAACGGCTTCGTGCAATGGGGCGAACTTCTTGTTCTTATAGGTGGCTGATCCGGAAAAGCTGATGTGGAGCCCCAATCCCACGCATGCGGCCGCGAATGCGCCGTCGCCGCTAAACGAATGCATGACGCCGCGAAACAATGAACGATCGGCGCACGATGCGATGACTTCGAGCACTTCTTCTTGCGCATCGCGGCAATGAATCACCAGCGGCAAACCAGCCCGTTGAGCAAGCTCAATGTGCCTCGCGAACCATTCCCGCTGCAAGGCCAGGGGCGCATAGTCCCAATGCCGATCGAGGCCGGTTTCACCGATCGCCACGACGCGAGGTGCAGTTGCAAGCTGCTCGATGGCCGTCCAGTCCTCCGAACCGGCCTCGCGGCAACAGTTCGGATGAATTCCCACGGCCGCCCACAGCCCGCAGTCCACAGCTATTGACGCGGCAGATCGGCTTGAAGCCAATGTCGTGCCCACACACAGAATATCGCCGACGCCCGCGCCCCGGGCGCGCGCAATCACTTCGGCAAGATCGGCCCGAAACTCGTCCTGATCTAAGTGGGCGTGCGTGTCGAAAATCGGCGTGTTGAAAAAAGCAGTCATCTCAAAGCGGCAAGGCTGTTGCCATCGAAACCTTCGCAGCGCACCGGGCCGCTGCGACGTTCACCGTGCCCCTCTCATCCGGCCCGCGCCGCCCTCTTTCGGCGATGCGAGCAGGATCCTGCCTACGATGCCGCGTGGCTCGACGCGGCGCCGAGAAGTTCGGCATGGGCCTTGGCATTGCCGAGAACCTCCAGGGCTAAGTCGCGTGCCTCGCGGTCGGTATTGAGCAACTCGACAATTCGCTCGATCGCGGCAATGTCGCGGCGGTGATGTTCCAACACCCGCGGCATGGCGAACGACAGCCCCGCGTCGTTCAGCGACATCCACTCCAAGGGAAATGTTCCGCGGTCGGGCCGAGCGCCTCGGACGGCCAGCAGTTCGGCCGTTCTCTTGGCGTAGTGTCGCTGGTCTGCCGCCAGATCGTTCACCGCCCTAAGCGCCTTCTCCTGCTCCGGAGACGCCCAGGGTCTCGCTTGTGCCACGTATTGCGCCAGCGAACAGCTCAGAATCTGCAAAAGCCGAATGATCGCGGGCAATGTTTCGCTCGAACGCGTCTCGCCCGATTCGATTGCAACACCAAGCTCGCCCATTGATCTCATCCGTTCGAACGCGACAAACCGATCGAAATTTGCAAACGACGCGAAGAAACCAAACTCACACACGCTTTTTGGAAAACCGCGAACTCCGCCGCAAGCCGCGTGCATCTCACACCAAGGCCATCGCAGCAGCCTCGGCCCAGGCCAGCAGTCCGTCCCACCACACGAAAAACAGCAGCAGGGGCGCGGCAAAGGCCGCGATGTAGGCGCCGGCGGTCGAAAACACGGGAACGACCAGCGGTTTGGCCCCAGCGTCGGCTTCACGGAGAAACATCAACCGGACAACGCGAAGATAGTAGAACAAGCTGACGACCGTGTTCAGCCCGCCGATGGCAAGCAACAGATAGAGATCCGTGCGGACCAGTGAACCGAAAATGACAAACTTGGCGGCAAACCCGGCCAGCGGAGGAATGCCCACCAAACTGAACAACATTGCCGCAAAACACACGGCAACGCCCGGCGACCGTCTTCCCAGGCCGGCCAGACTCTCGATGCGCTCGTCGCCTCCGGCTTGGCGCACTGCGGCCACCACGGCAAAGGCGCCGAAGTTCATAAAGAAATAGATCATCAAGTAATACAGCATCGCGGCAACGGCACTGCGCGCGGCTGACGGATCGTTTCCTACCGCAACGACCGCAGCGCAAACCGGCATCAGCAGGTATCCCGCATGGGCAATCGTCGAATAGGCCAAGAGTCGTTTGATGTTGGCCTGCCCATAAGCAGCCAAATTGCCCAGGGTGCACGTCGCAGCTGCCAGAAGCGCCAGCAGCGAATAAAGGAACTTCCGCGCCGGGGCAAGCGACGCTTGCAGCCACGCGCGATCGTGCAAGGCCGGACGATCAGTGCCCGCGTGCGCCTCCAAAGCGGCGTTCTCGCCCCCGGCGGTCCGCTCGCGGTCGATCATCACACGCTCACGGCCGTCGCTCCCGGCCGGCGACGCGGCACGGCTGGCGATCTGTTCTCCCACCCCTGCCGCCATTGGCAGCGACGACGGCTCGGCGCCGCCGCCGGCCAAGCAGACGGCCAACCGCATCGTCAGCCCCAACGCGGCCGCTTTTGAAGCCACGGAGAGGAACGCGCCGATCTCCGCCGGAGCGCCTTCGAAAACGTCGGGCGCCCAGTAATGAAAGGGGAACGCCGACAACTTGAACGCCAGTCCGACGGCCAGCATCAAGCCGGCAACGATCAACAACGTCGCTTCTCCGGCGGCCGCCGGAGAGGCCAGCAACTCGGCCAGCCGATGCGCCATCGTCGGCAGGTGCAACGAACCCGTCGCTCCGCCGAACAGCGAGATGCCATAGAGCATCACGCCCGACGCAGCCGCGCCGTACACGGCGTACTTCAGCGCCGCCTCGGAACCGGGCCGACGCCGGCGGAGAATCCCAGCCAACACGTAACAGGGCACGCTGGCCATCTCGATGCCGAGGAAAACCATCAACAGATGATTGGCCGACACCATGACGCACATGCCCAACACGGCGCTGAGCGCCAACACCGACAGTTCCGTGGCATCGGCATCGTCGTCGAGCAGCTTCGACGCTTGAACGAACGCGATGAATACCAAGGCGAACGCCAGAAAAAATGCGCGCAACACAGTCGCATAGCCGTCGGCAATCAGCATGCCCGTGAAGATCTCGCCGCCGGACAACTCGCCCAAGGCCGTTCGCGTCAAGTCGGGCAAGATCAGCCAAAGCGCGGCCGCAGCGCCTGCCATGGCGACATACCAAACCGCCACAGGAAGGCGCGGCAGAACCACCCGGACCAGCAATACGCAGACAATCGCGCCGCACAGCGCCAGTTCCGGGGCAAAGGCGCGCAGCGACTGCGGCCAAAGATCATACAGCGTTCCGGCCATCAGCTCGTAAATGCTCACGGTCGGCGGCCTCCGATCTCGGCCGGAGCGTCGTTCTCTTTTTGGAGCGAATGCAGCACGGCAGTTTTCAGGGGCGAATTCGGTTCGACAGCGACAACCGGCGGCCATTGGCGACGGTCGTCGCGAGAGACGCCTTTTTCACCTGATTCGTCAGGAGTTGTCGCTGAAGAACTCGGCGAAACACTCAGCGAGGCGGTCTGATCGCGGGTCTTCGTCCAATCGGTCAACTGTTCCACGTGGCGTTTGACGCTCGGCGACATGACATCGATCGCCGCCCGCGGATACACACCCAAGACAACCGCCAAAACGACCAGCGGCAGGATGATCGCCCATTCCCGCAGCGAGAGCGGGCCGAGCGCATCGCCGTGCGGTCCTTTATACTCAGGCCCCAGATACACCCGTTGAATCGTCCAAAGGATATAGCCGGCCGTAAGGATCACCACGCCGGCCGCCACCACCGCCATCACCGCGCTGTACTGCCAACTGGCGATGACGACGAAGAACTCGCCGATGAAACCACAAAGCCCCGGCAGGCCCAACGCGGCGAAGAAAATAATCATCGACAGCCCGCTGTATGCGGGCATCTTCTGGAACAGTCCGCCGAACTGATTCAGATCGCGATGATGCACGCGATCATAAACTACGCCCACAAGGAAGAACATCCCGGCCGAACTGATGCCGTGAGCGATCATCTGAAACATCGCTCCGGTGACCCCCATTTGCCAACCCGCTGTCGAATATTGCGTGCCCGCGACGGCGCTCCATGCGCCCAGCCCCAGCAGAACGTAGCCCATGTGGCTCACCGAACTGTAGGCCACTAAACGCTTGAAATCGGTTTGGGCCATCGCGGCGAAAGCGCCGTAAACCATGCTCAGCACCCCGAGGCCGCAAACGAACCAAGCCAGATCATAAGCCGCGCCCGGGCAGATCGGATAACAGATCCGCACAATTCCGTATCCGCCCATCTTCAGCAACACCCCGGCAAGGATCATCGAGATGGGGGTGGGCGCCTCGACGTGCGCGTCGGGCAACCATGTATGGACCGGCACCGCCGGCAGCTTGATCGCAAAGCCGATGAACAAGAGCAGGAAGGCCCACCACTCCAACGATTGCCCCAGCCATTGGCGCTGGGCGAACGGGGAATTCGGCAGCCGTCCCATCTCCGACAGGGCCGGCAAACTGAACGTGTGCAACGGGCCGGTCGTATGAACCGACGCGACAGCCTCGGCCGTCTCCGGCGCGATGTGCGACGCAATAAGCTGCTCCGGCGAAAGTCGCGTCAGATCTCCGGCGAAATACAGCATGAGCATCGCGATCAACATCAGAACTCCGCCCACCAGCGTGAACAGGAAGAACTTGATCCCCGCATACTCGCGCCGCGGTCCGCCCCAAATGCCGATCAAGAAGTACATCGGCAGAAGCATGACCTCCCAAAACACATAGAACAGGAAAAAGTCGAGCGCCATGAAAACGCCCAACATGCCGGTCTCCAGCAACAGGAACAACACGCAATACGCTTTCACCGCCTTTTCGATTTTCCAACTGGCCGCCAGGGCCAATACCGAAAGAAACGTGGTCAGCAGAACCAATGGATAGCTGATGCCGTCCAGCCCGAGGTAGTATTCGATGTTGAAGCTGGGAATCCAAGCCAGCTTGACAACCTGCTGAAAGCCGCCGTCGTGCAGGGAAAAACTGACCGGGTTGCCGCCGGCCGCACACGCCGGGATCAGGCTCGCCGCGCAAACGGCCACGGTCGCGGCCAGCGCGGTCAGTTTGATCAAAGCCGCGTGCCTGCCGGGAATGACGCAGAGCAACAGCGCCGCAGCGGCGGGAAAAAAGATGATGGTGCTCAGCAGTACTGTTGGATCGCGCAAGTATTCGAACATGCTCATTCCGATTCGTATTCTTCAGCTTCGAGCGACGACCGGCATTACCAGCCTGCCGATGCGTTGCTCCAATATAGACTCATCACGACAACCAGCGCAACCAATCCGACAGCTATCGCCAGCACATAATGCCGAACATAGCCCGATTGAAGCCCTCGCGCCCGAATCGCCAACCGATAGACTGCATCAGCAATACGATCGAGCGCACGATCGACCATGCGACGATCGACCCAGTCGTCAAGTCGGGCGATCATCGTCACGCCGCGCGCGGCCGAATCCCATACGTAGTCGATCACGCGCTGGTCAAGCTGCGCGGTCCACCGCGACAGCGCCATCGTGGGACGAACCCAAAGGAAATGGTAGAGTTCGTCGAACCACCACTTGTTCAACAGAAAACGGTAGGCCCGGGGGAACTGCCCCGCCACGTCGGCCGGATCGAGTTTTCTTGCGGCGTACATCACGGCCGCCAGCAACACCCCGGCGGCCCCCATCGCAAAGGCAAGCAGCGCGGCCGAGGTGTGAACGGAGGCGTCGTGGCTGAGGTGCTCTCCGGGAATGGTCGTTGAGGCCAGCATCAGGCCGCGAAACTCCGGCTGATCGATTCCCAGGGGCCGCGCCTGGCTAAGCAAAGGCTCCAAGCCCCAGTGGGTCAAGGGAACATGCCACGCAACCGCCACGGCCAGAACCGCCAACAAGACGAGCGGCCCGGTCATCACCGGCGGCGACTCGTGAACATGGTCGAACACATGAGCATCGCGAGGTTTGCCGACGAACGCGAGAAACCACAATCGGAACATGTAGAAGGCGGTCATCGCCGCGCCGATGGCCGCGGCGTAAAACATCCAGCCCAGGTGCGGATTGGCCGCCGCGAACACATACTGTTGGGCCAGAATCGCGTCTTTCGAATAGTAGCCGCTCAAGCCGCCCACCAGGGGTATTCCGGCGCCGATGATCGCCAAGCAACCGACGAGCATGGTAACCGCGGTCCACGGCATCTTGCGGGCCAGACCGCCCATTTGCGTCAGCTCGTTCGTGCGGCACGCATGAATGACCGAGCCGGAGCACAAGAAGAGCAACGACTTGAAGAAGGCGTGCGTGAAGAGATGAAGCACGCCGGCCACCCAGCCGCCGCTGCCCAGAGCCAGCATCATGTATCCGAGCTGGCTGACTGTCGAATAGGCCAACACCCGTTTGATGTCCGTGGCCGTCAGCGCAATCGTCGCCGCCAACAACAAGGTGATGCAGCCGACCACCGCAATCGTCAGAAGCACCTCGGGAACGAAGATGGGAAAGCATCGGGCGGTCAGATACACTCCGGCCGCCACCATCGTGGCGGAGTGGACCAGCGCGCTTACGGGCGTCGGTCCCTCCATCGCATCGGGCAACCATACGTGCAGCGGGAATTGCGCGCTCTTGCCGATACAACCGCAAAACAGCCCCAGGCCGCCCAGCACCAACAGACCGTATCCCCAACCGCTGCTCCGCCACTGCTCGATCCGCTCAGCCGGCAATGCTGCGGCCGGGACGCCGGCGGCCGCCTGCGCGCGGGCGAACTGCGAAATCTCTCCGCGCGCCGACCAGCGCACCAGCCCCTCCGGGATGACAAGATCGTGATCCGCTTTCTCGGGCCGGACAAGCGAAAACACCCCTTGCTCGACCACCTCGCCGGCGCCGTTGCGAATATCGCCGAACGACAACGTGCCCAAGCCGGCCCAGAACACCATCAAGCCCACAATCATCCCAAAATCGCCGACGCGGTTGACGATAAAGGCCTTGTTGGCGGCGTTCGAGGCAGCCGACCGTTCGATGTAGAAGCCGATCAACAGATACGAACAAATCCCCACCAATTCCCAGAAGCAGAACACCATCGCCAAGTTGCCGGCGACGATCAATCCCAACATGCTGAACGAGAAAAGCGAAAGATGCTGGAAGAACCGATGAAAACGGCCGGGCCGCCGCAGTCGGCGTCCGTCGGCCAAGCGAACGGCTTCGTCAGTCACCTCATCCAGTTCTTCGTGCATATAACCAATCGAGTACACGTGGATGCACGAGGCGATAAGGCTGACCATTACGAACATCGCCACCGTTAGGCCGTCGATGTAGTAACTGATGGCCACCCGCGACGACCCGAACTCGCCAAGCGTGTACCAAATGCCGCAGAGCGGCTGCGCGGTCGGGCTGCCGGGAGATTTGTGCAACGACGACTCCGCTGGGCGTTCGCGGGAATGTTCGGGGGCGGAAGAAACCGATGCGTGGGCCGGCCCGTGATGGGCATGGTCGGCGGGCGGGGCAAGCGGATTGATCCACAACCAGCCCGCAAGGGCGATCGTCGATAGACAGAACGACCCGACAATGGCGCCACAGGCGATCCACGCGGCGCCGCGACCCGCTCGGCCGAGTTTGCGGCCGCCGACAAGAATGATCACAAACGACGCCAACGGCAAGAGCCAGGCGCACGCCAGAAGCGTCGGTATCTTCGAGGCCCAATCCACGGCCGGGGTTATCCTTTCAACTGACTTGCTTGGTCGACGTCGATCGTGGCCATGGTGCGGTAGTAGCTCAAAACAATGGCCAAAGCGACCGCCGCCTCCGCTGCGGCAAGCACGATCACAAAGGCGGCTGTCAGCGGACCGTCCAGGCCCAGCGGCGCAACTCCATTGGAATACAGCGCAGGACTGCCCAAGGCCACCAAGTTCACGTTGGCGCCGTTGAGGACGAGTTCGACTCCCATCAGCACGCCAACCGCATTGCGTTTCGTCGTCATACAAAGAATGCCGCAGACGAACAGCACCGCACCGACGAGCAAGTAATGCGGCAGTCCGACGGGATCGGAAAACGGATTCATCGCCTCACTCCATCTCTATCGCTCAGGCGCCATCGCGGGCGGGCCGCCCAGCGCCGCCAGACGACCTTGCGCACAAACGACAAATCTCCGAACAATCATCAAGTCTTTGATTGACAGCAGAACCGCGGAGAACAGGCAACGGCCCGAACAATCGCAACGCTCACTCCAGCCGCTCACTCGACCAGCGGACGCTTTCCCCTTTTGCCTGGCCCTTCTTTGCCGATGTTCAAGATGACAATCCAACGCGGCCGAACAACAGGCAGCCGTCTTCGGCAGGTTTCAGAGGGTTTCGATGCCGCATTGCTTCTCTGACGATCCGATCCCTTTCCCTGAAAACAATGCACATTCCCAAAATTGCTAATCCCTTTTGTGATCGTTCTGCCGCGAGTTCCACCGCGACCTCGCCAAGTAAGCCGCGCCCACCAGCGCCGCCAATAGATGCAGGGAAATCAACTCGAACGGAAGCAAGTAGCCTTGCCCGGCAACGGGGGCGCCCCCGTTCGGTCGCGCCGCATCGGTGCGAACGCCGAGCAAAGCCAAGCCGAACTCCGTCGTCGTCCGGCCGGCGTGGTCGGCCCTCGCGGCAGAGTGTTCCTTGGCGTCCGCTCGCGCGCAAACCGCCGCCAGGCCGCGGCACGCTTGCCAACAGACTGCCAACAGGGCAGCGCCGACAATGATGGCGGCAACCCATTGACCGGCATTGGTGCGCATCGAAGACGATGGCAACCGCGCCGTCAGCATCACTCCGAAGACCAGCAGCACCATCGTGCCGCCCACGTAAACCAAAATCTGAATCGCGCCGAGAAACGGAGCGTCGGCCAAGAAGAATAGTCCCGCCACAGCCGCCAGCGACATCACCAGGCAAACCGCCATGCGCACGATATTCGTCGAGACGACCACCCCGATCGCCAACGCCGACGCAGTCAGCCCGAAGCCCCAGAAGAGAAGATTCTGCCAAACGACCGCAGCTATCATGATGAAACTCACTCCCGCTCGCCGCCGTTGGTCCACGAGGTCGCAACCGCGGGTGATGGCGACCACTGGCCGCCAACTCCGCGAATCACGCCGCCTGGGAACACATAGAGCCAAAGCGTCGCGCCCATCAGCATCACCGCCGCCAAAGGCACGCAGTATTTCCAACACATCGCCATCACTTGATCAATCCGCAACCGGGGCAACGTCCAGCGGAGGGCCATGATGAAGATCACTCCGCCAAACGCCTTCGCCGTCACATTGACAAAGCCGACGCAATCGCCCACGAAGCCGAGCAGCGGATGCACGCTGTGGCTCAAGCCGAGCCAGCCCGTCCACGGAATCGGACCGTTCCATCCACCTAAGAAGGCGATCGAAGCAATCAGGCAAACGGCCAACATCGAGGTGTATTCGGCCATGAAGAATACAGTCCACCGGAACCCGCTGTATTCCGTCATAAAACCGGCCACCAGTTCACTTTCCGCCTCCGGCAAGTCGAACGGAGCGCGATTGGTGTTTGCCGTGGCGCAAACGATGAACACCCAGAAGGCCGCGAAGCTGAAGGGATTGTGAAAAAGGAACCACTGCGTAAACCAGCCCGCCTGGGCCTGGGCGATGGTCGTCAGGTCCATGCTGCCCGCCAACATGACGGGAATCACCAAGCAAAGGGCCAAGGGGGCCTCGTAGCTGACGACTTGAGCCGCCTCACGCATGGCGCCGAACAGCGAGTATTTCGAACCCGAGGCATAGCCGGCCAAGATCACACCGAACACCTCCATTCCCGCGACGGCAAGAACGAATAGCGCCGCTATATCCAATCGCAATACGACCCATCCCTCGGCCAAGGGAATCGCTGCAAACGCGGCAAAAGCGGGGCAGAAACAAAGATAGGGTGCAAGGCGAAAGAGAACTCGGTCGGCCGCGGCTGGAATAATGTCTTCTTTGCAGAGCAGCTTCAGTCCGTCCGCTGGCGACTGGAGCCAGCCGAAACGGCCTCCGACGCGAGTCGGCCCGAGCCGGTCTTGAATCCGTGCCGAAACCTTCCGCTCGAGCCAGACGAAAAACGCCACCGAGATGAGCACGAAACAGAGCACCAGCGCAACGTGGATCAATGCGGTCGCGGCCCAAGCCGCTCCCGACCAACTTTCCGGCAGCAACGACGCGATGCGATCGCTCATTATCGGTCGATCTCCCCGAGAACGATGTCGAGCGAGGCGACAATCGCGGCGACATCGGCCAACATCACGCCCCGGCACAGCTTCTCGACCACCGAGAGATTGCAAAAACTGCTGCTTCGGATGCGCAACCGCCACGGCACGGCGCTGCCATCGGAAACCAAGTAGAAGCCCATTTGGCCCTTCGGGGCCTCCGTTTCCAGGTAGGCCTCGCCCGGCGGCAGCTTCTGTTTGACCTGCCAAGGCGCATCCACCGTACCGGACGCTTGGCGGTACTTCTTGATCGCCTGCCGAACCAGACCGATCGACTGCACCACTTCGAGCATCCGCACATAGAAACGGTGCCACGAATCGCCCACCACGGCCTGGGGCGGCACGGGCGGATAGTCGTGATCTTGCGGATAACAGCCGTTCACCGGTGCGACAACCTCAAAACGATAGTCGTCGTACATGCTGCGATAGATCGGCTCACCATGCCGGCGCAAATCCCACGCCACGCCGCTGCCGCGCAAAACCGGGCCCGAGCATCCGTGCGCCACCGCATCAGCGGCCGAGAGAACTCCCACACCGGCCATTCGATGAACGAAGATGCCGTTGCTCGTCAGCACGGCATGCAATTCGTCGATCACCGGCTCGAACTGATCGAGAAACGCCTCGCACCGTTCCAGCCAGCCTTCCGGCGCGTCGGCTGTCACGCCGCCGGGCGTGATATAGCTATAGGTGAGCCGGGCGCCGCACAATTCTTCGAACAGCAGTTGAATCTTCTCCCGTTCGCGGAACGACCACATAAACGGCGTGAAACTGCCCAAATCGAGCCCGGTCGAACAGGCGGCCACCAAATGGCTGGCGATGCGGCACAACTCGACGGCCAGCACGCGCAAATGCCGCGTCTTTTCCGAGGGCGCGTAACCGGCCAGTTTCTCCACGGCCAGGGTCAGCCCAAGGTTCATGTTCATGCCGGCCAAGTAGTCCAAGCGGTCGGTAAACGGAATGAACTGCCGAGGCGTCAGATTCTCGCCAATCTTCTCCGCCGAGCGGTGAAGATAGCCGACATGGGCAACGCACTCAGTAACCACTTCGCCATCGGTGCGCAAAGTCAAACGCAACACGCCGTGAGTCGCCGGGTGTTGCGGCCCCATGTTCAGCACCCATTGATCGGTGCCGACATCGTACTCCATCGCACTATCCGATTTGGGGTCCATGCGCTGCCTTGTTTATTGGGCGCGAATGCCGTGGTACTCGGTGGGCATGACGTAATCCTTGCGGAGCGGATGCCCTTGCCAGTCGTCCGGACAGAGGATCCGTCGCAAATCGGGATGGCCCGAGAAACGCACCCCGCTCAGGTCGAACACCTCGCGCTCGTGCCACAACGCCGTGGGCCAAAGACGGCCGACGCTGTCGATCTCGGGCAGGCGATCGTCGGCCTGATCGACCCAACGCGGAAGCGTTGTCTTGAGAACCAGGCGATGACCATGCACCATGCTCGACAGATGGTAAACCAACTCCAAGTGCGGCTGCCAGTCGGTTTTCGCCGCCAACTTGGGGTCGGGCTGAAAATAATCAACAGCGGTGATCAAATGCAGGAAGTCGAACGCCAGGCTTGGTTCGTCTTTCAGCGTGCCGCACACTTGCAGCAATCCGCTGGGCAAGATCTCGATCCATGGATCGATCGCGTCGAGCTTGGCATCGATCACCAAGTGCGGCCAAAGTTGCCGAAGCATCGAATGGATTTCCGACGGTGTCATGCTTAGCTCCCGCGGTTCTCACCTTCGGATGGCCGGTGACGAGGGCGCATTCAACGCATTCACCACCGACAGCGGTTGCGGCCCGCCCTGCCCCGGCGCCGCTTTGACCCACTCCAGATCGCCTCTCGACCAAACGTAGGCGAATCCGACCAACAGCACTCCGAAGAAGACGGCAATGTCGGCCATCGCCGCCAAGGCGAACTTTCGCCCGATGCTCTGGTTCCCTTGATCCTCCAAAACCAATTCCAACGCCTTTGTCGCCTCCGGTATTTGGCCGCGATCGGAACGTCCCGTTCCTTGCAACTCGGCCGCTGCCTGCGTTGCCGCGGTCAGAGCTCGACCTTGGGCTACCTTGCCGAAAACGTCGGCCCAGGGGAAGAAGAAGGCCAACTCAACCTCGAAGATGATGAAAACCAACGCAACGACGTAGAACCGCAAGTCGAACTGAATGTCGGCTGATCCCACGGCCGGCTCGCCGCATTCATATGGTGCAAGCTTCGCGTTTTCGGGCCTGTGCGGCCGCAACAACCGCCCCAACAGAAGACTCCCGAAAACCAGCGCAAAAGCCGCCCCCGCAAAGAGCAGCAGATACGCAGCAATGGACCAGTCAGCCATGGGCGAGTGTTCCCAGCAGGTTCAACGAGAACTCCCTAACAAACGCTTTCGGCAACGGCTTCGCCACCCGTCCCGATATCGAATCGCATCCTCGCGGTCCCCGAATCGGCCTTGTCTCGGCCGCCTCGCTACGCGGTTTGCCCGACTCACCTTTGCCGCCCAACCAGTCTCCCGTTTTCTCGTTACAAACTGGGGCCGGGATGAACAGGTCGAACGATTGATTTGGAATGCGCCACGGCCGTCGGGTTGAGCGTCGCTCGCCCCCAGGCTATCTCCAGCGGGAGCCGAGAGAAATCTACCAAACAACCATCGCGGCTATAGCAGCTCAGGTCGTGCGTTGCCCCCATGAAAATGCAATCCACCGGGCAATTCTCGGTGCAGATTCCGCAAACGAGGCATTTTCCGTAATCGATGGTGAACTCGGTAACCTGAAACCCTTTGCGGCCGACGGCCCGCTGCTTGCCGATATAGATGCAGCCGGCCGGACAGTCTCGAGCGCATCGTTCGCAGGCAATGCACGAGGTCAGGTCGTAGCGATGGAATCCGCGGAACCGCGGCTTCACCGGAACCGGCAACTCGGGATACTCGAAGTGTTCGGTGAAGGTACGACGATCGCGATCATAAGTGCGCCCCCAGTACCGCAATCCAATCCACAGCGCATAACCCGTAGTGGCAATGGCCCCGAACAGGTTGCGAAACCAGAGTCTCATCGTCCAGCTCTTTCGGGCGGATATCGGGTCGGCAGCCCCATTTCCGGCTTGAAAGGCTGACATTATAGCGACCCGGGCGGTTGGCGGTAAGCCCGGTCGGCCCAAGCCCCGTCGCGCCGTCGGGCCCTCGGGTACACGAGACTCCCCCAAATGCCCCGCTTCCCAGTAAACATTTAAAAGGCAGCCGACAAACCAGGTCGCTCCAAGTCGAGGGGCGAAGGGCGGCGGGGCGCGCCAATCGGGGCCGAGCATCGGCCAGCGGACGGCCACGGTGCGGCCAGCCGCTGGCGGCCCATGGAGCTGTAGTCACTGGCCGTGGGGGACTTCTCGTCCCAACTCGGCCATGGCCAACCAACAACAGCCCCGCGCAAGGCGCTTTGACGAATGCGGACAATCATCTATACTCTGCAACGGGCCGGGCGAAAGAGCCTCGGGCAACGGGACGGAGCTGCCCGCTCTTAACGAACCGGGCAGGCCCTCGACCCTTCCGAGTTGCACCGACCGCGAATGGGCAAAGCCGCTTGCCTTTTTTGACAGGCGTTTGTTGCCCCTCGGGCGATTGCAGCGCCGAAGGCAGCCCACAGCCCTCCGCTTTGCCTGAAGGACCGCTTGCCCGCCATTGCACCGCCAAACTGAAGACTTCTCTTGTTGCAGGTTCCGAACATGTTGGCCGAAACACTCGACCTGGGAACGATCCCCGACTTTTGGACCCGGCGGCACTTGTTGGGGTTGCAAGATCTTTCCGCCGAAGAAATAAAGCTCGTACTCGACAAGGCCGACGTGTTCCGCAAGGCTTTGGACCGTCGTCAAACGCGCGTGCCGCTGCTCAACGGCCGAACATGCGTGACGCTCTTTTTTGAAAACTCGACTCGCACGAGAACGAGCTTTTCGCTTGCCGCCCGGCGTTTGGGGGCCGATACGGTTGATTTCTCGGCTTCGACCAGCAGCTTGTCGAAGGGCGAAACGTTCATCGATACAGCCAAGAACATCGAGGCCATGGGCGTCGATGCCGTTATTGTGCGTCATCGCACGCCGGGCACGCCTCAACTTCTGGCGCAAAACTTGCGATGCGCGGTGATCAATGCGGGCGATGGGGCGCACGAGCATCCCACGCAAGGATTGCTCGACATTATGACGATCCGTCGCCGCAAAGGCCGCATCGAAGGCCTGACCGTGGCCCTGGTGGGCGACATCGCCCATAGCCGAACGGCGCGATCGAACATTTGGGGGCTCAAGAAACTCGGTGCGCACGTCATCGTGTGCGGTCCGTCAACACTGGTTTCGCCCCGCTGGCAGGAATTGGGCGTCGAGTATTCGTACTCTCTAGACGCCATCCTTGATCGTGTTGACGTGCTGAACTTGCTTCGCATTCAATTCGAGCGGCAGGCGACGCGCCCCTTTCCGTCGGTCCGGGAGTACGCCCATCTGTATGCGATGGACATGCAGCGGATGCGCAAGACGAAGCCCGACATCTTGATCTTGGCCCCCGGTCCGATCAACCGCGGGGTGGAGATTACGCCCGATGTCGCCGATGGTCCGCAATCGGCCATTCTCGACCAGGTGACCAACGGCGTTGCCGTGCGGATGGCCGTGCTTTGGCTGCTTCTGTCGCAACGCTGACCCGAACCGCGACCAGCGACGGGAACGAGGTCCGACGGGCCGACCATTCGGAAGCTCGCCGCGTTGCCGGGCGGGCGATTGCGCGCCCATCGGCAACGCAAGGCAAGCTTGGGCGCAAGCGGCGGATTCGCTTGGGCCGTTGGTTGCGTTCGTAAGGACGGCATCGGTTCACGGAACCGGCGGCGCAAACTCTTGTATTAGCTTCCAGGCCGCGCGAACATGCTCGATGGTCGTGCGCGTTTGCCCGATCGACATGCGCAATACAAACCGATCGCCAAGACGCGTATGGCTGAGAAAAATCCGACCGTCGCGCTGAAGCATCTCGAGCAGACGTTGATTGGTCGCGTCGTCAGAGCGATGACGAAAACACACGAGACTCAACCTGGGCGGAGCCGCCAGCTCGAAACGAGAATCGGCTTGCACCCATTCGGCGAATTGACGGGCGCAGTCGATATGCGATCGGATGCGCCGCCGCAGTTCCTCGATCCCAAATGACCGCAGGACGAACCACAGCTTCAACGCCCGAAAACGCCGCCCCAATGGAATCTGCCAATCCCGATAATCGAACACCTCGCCGCCGGCGCTCGCGCGGTTCCGCAGATACTCGGGCGTAACGCTCATCGCATCGATAAGCGAGGAGCGGTCGGCCACGAAAAAGCAATCGCAGTCGAAGTTGGTGAACATCCACTTATGCGGATTGAAGCAGTAGCTGTCGGCCGCGTCGAGGTGTTGGTTCAAATGCCGATACTCCGGGCAAAGGGTTGCCGTGCCCGCCATCGCCGCATCGACATGCAGCCAAACGCCCTGGCGGCGGCTCACCGCGCCGATTTCGGCAAGCGGGTCAATTGCCATCGACGACGTTGTTCCGATCGTGGCGGCGACGAAGGCCGGCGTCTTACCCGCCGCGCGATCCGCTGAAATCGCTGCGTCAAGCGCGTCGGGTCGCATGGCGAAATCGGCATCAACGTCGATCAGTCGCAGGTTCTCCTCGCCCAGCCCGGTCAGCCGCGCAGCCTTGATGATCGATGAATGCGCTTGTGACGAAGCGTAGGCCGTCAGCCGGCGGTCCATGCCTTCGCGGGCCGCCCGGCCCCCGGTGGCTCGATGGCAGGCGGCGATCAGCGCGCAGACGGCCGACGAAGACGCACTGTCTTGAATCACGCCTCCACCGGCACTCGACGAGTGAAATCGCCGTGGCAACCCCAGCAAATCCACAAGCCAATCGAGAACGTGGGTTTCCAGTTCGGTGCATGCCGGACTGGTTGCCCAGAGCATCCCTTGCACGCCCAAACCCGCCGAGAGCAATTCTCCCAGAATGGACGGAAACGAATTGTTCGAGGGAAAATACCCGAAGAAATTCGGCGATTGCCAATGCATTACCCCGGGGAACAATACCTGCTCGAAGTCTGCGAAGATCTCAGCGAATTTTTCGCCCGCCTCGGGCGGCGACGGCGGCAGTTGCGCGCGGATTTCGCCTGGCGAAACCCGCGGAGCAACCGGGTAATTCTCGGCATGATCCAGGTACTCGGCAATCCAATCGATCACAGCGGCCGCCGAGCGGCGAAACTCTTCCGAACGCATGTGCTTTTCGTCTCCTGATCGCCCCGCTTGTCCAGTCCCGCCAATCTCTGTTCGCACAATCGGACACCACCGCAAGCGCCGGCGGCAAGCGGTTCGGACCATGATAGTCCGCGTCGTTGAACCCGACAATCAACCACCGGCTCTCCCTTTGGCGTCGGCGCCGCTTTGCGTTGGCCGAGAATGCTCGTATGATGGAGTAGCCTGCCTGACTGTTTTGACACTCGGAGCGGCCGTTCGACCAGGTCGCCCAGCGAGAAGCCCGTTCTTGCCGACAGAAGGCGAATTTCGGATGGATGGCTCGTTTGGGCATCAATAGGCCGGCCCCCATGACACACCCCGCCGCTTTGCCCGTGGCCGAACTCGAACGGCAGTGCGTCTGCCGCTTTCTGCGGCGCGGCGGCCCAGGCGGGCAGCACCGCAACAAGGTTTCGACGGCGGTCGTCCTTTTGCACGAACCGACCGGGCTTGTTGCCGAGGCCAATGAGCGCCGCAGCCAGCGAGAGAACCGAGTCGCCGCGTTGCGGCGATTGCGTCTGCTGCTGGCCATCGAGTTTCGCCGCGATTGGCCGGCCGACCGGCTGCCCTCCGACCTCTGGCAACGGCGATGCGTCGGCAGTAAGATCATCGTGAGCACGGAGCACGATGATTTTCCCGCACTGCTCGCTGAGGCGCTCGACGCCTTGGCCGGAAGCTCGGCCGACGTTCGTGCGGCGGCCGACCGCCTCGGCTGCACGCCGACCCAGTTGATTCGCTTCGTTCAGCGAGAGCCGAAAGCCTTTGCTCTGGTGCAACGATGGCGAGCCTCGCACGACCTACCTCCTTTGCGCTAGGCGGCCTGTGCTGCCCTTGCAACGACGGAAGGGATAGATGAAGGCTTTAGTGCTGGTTGAATACAATCGATTTGAATTGCAGGACGTGCCGATCCCGACAATCGCGGACAACGAGGTGCTGATCGCGGTTTGCGCGTGCAGCATCTGCGGCAGCGACGTCCACGGCATGGACGGCAGCACCGGCCGACGTCGTCCCCCGATTATCATGGGCCACGAGGCGGCCGGCGTCGTGGCCGACTGCGGATCGGCGGTCGGCGACCTGAACGTGGGCGACGCCGTTGCCTTCGATTCCATGCTGCCTTGCGGACGCTGTTGGTTTTGCGTTCGCGGCCGACCGAATCTCTGCGATTCTCGCAAGGTCTTAGGGGTGTCGTGTGAAGAATTCCGTTGTCAGGGGGCGTTGGCCGATTATGTGGCGGTGCCCCGGCGGATTGTGTTTCGCCTGCCCTCCGCGTTGCCGTTCGAACACGCCGCTATGGCCGAGCCCGTTTCGGTCGGACTGCACGCCCTGGGACGAGCAACTCCGCGGTTGGGTGATGCGGCCGTGGTGATCGGCGCCGGCGCCATTGGCCAAGTGATGGCGCAGGCGCTGCGGCGGGCCGGATGCCTGCCGGTTTTCACAGTCGATCCGGACGACCATCGCCGACGACTGGCAGTTAGCTTGGGAGCGACTGCCGCATTTCCGCCCGATTCGCCTGATTTGAGAATTGCAGTGGACAACGCCACCGCCGGAAGGGGTGCCGATGTCGCTGTTGATGCAGTCGGCCTGCCCACCACAGTTGATTCGGCCGTAAGTCTGGTGCGCAAGGGCGGAACCGTTGCCCTGATCGGCAATCTGGCGCCTCAGACGCCGCTCGCCCTGCAACGGGTTGTTACTCGGGAGATTGCATTGCTCGGCTGCTGTGCGTCGGCCACTGAGTATCCCGAGGCGCTTCGCCTAATCGCCGAGGGCAGCATTCAGGTTGCGCCGCTGATCAGCGCCCTGGCGCCGTTGCACGAGGCCCCGCAGTGGTTTGAACGACTTCGCTCGGGCGATCAGGGGCTGCTCAAGGTTGTGATCAAACCCAATCCTTCTTGATTTGTCGCCTTGATCCGTTGCTGTGGACCATCGCGTTTGCCCATGCGTTCTCCGCCACGCCACCCGCAACTCGAAGTCTTGTACGAAGACAACCATCTTCTCGTGGTTAATAAGCCCGCCGGTCTAGCCACCATGGGTTTGCCCCAAGGTCAACCCACGCTGTTGAGCGTCGCGAAGGACTATGTCGCCGGCAAGTACGGGAAGACGGGGAACGTTTACCTTGGCATCACCAGCAGGCTCGACGCCCCGGTGACGGGCATCGTCGTGTTGGCGCGCACCTCGAAAGCGGCCGCGCGGCTAACGGAACAATTTCGGACGCAGGTTGTTGAAAAGGTGTATTGGGCGATTGTTGAAGGGCGTCCGCAACCCGACCAAGCGGTTTGGAGCGACTATTTGGCCGATGCTCCGCGTTATCGATCGGTCGTCGTCGTGCCGGCCGACACTGCGGGCGCACAGTTGGCCGAGCTTGAGTACCGCCGCCTGGGCCGGTCGGGCATCGATTCGATGGTCGAGGTGCGACCGCGCACCGGCCGCAAACACCAGATCCGCGTCCAGTTCGCGCATCGGGGCCATCCGCTCGTCGGCGACATCAAGTACGGCAGCAAGAGGAATTTCCCCCACGTTGCCCTGCATGCGCGGATGCTGGTGGTTGCGCACCCAACCCGCGACGAAACAATGACCTTCGTCGCTGCGGCGCCCGAATCGTGGAAGACCCTCGATTTGCCGCCCGAGTTGCGACGGACGGCCTTCTCGATCGGCTAAATCAAGCCACGTGCGCCAGGCGGCGGGGCGGATTGCCGGCATACCTAAAGATCGAAAGCCCGAAAGCCCCAGTCGGCCGACTCGGCCTTCCGCCGCTGGTGATCAATCGTTATGCTAATTTTCTCTGCGTGGGGGCCGGCGCCGTCCCAATGCCCAACACCTTCGCGGCGCCCGCACCGGTTCGTCCGCCCATTTGCAAGCACTAAATCGATACGCAGTCAGCCTCATGACCGATTTGATTCGCCAAGAGATCGCCGCATCGGCATCAACGATCGTTGTCAAAGTGGGCAGCCGCGCGTTGACCCACCCCGATGGCCGTTTGGACGAAGACCAGATTGCCAATCTTGCCCGACAGATTCACAGTGTTCGTGCAACCGGCCGCAAGGTCGTGTTCGTCAGTTCGGGCGCGGTTGCCTCGGGCATGGGCCGCTTAGGACTGAAGCAGCGGCCCCGCGACTTGGCCCACTTGCAGGCAGTGGCCGCCATTGGCCAGAGTGTTTTGGTCGAAGCCTACGAACGTTGCTTGGCCGACTACGGTTACCATGCCGCCCAAGTGCTGCTTACCGCCGAAGACTTGGACCACCGCGTGCGCTATCTCAACGCCCGCAACACGCTGCTGGCGCTGCTCGAGTTGGGCGCCGTGCCGATCATCAACGAGAACGACACGGTTGCCGTGGACGAGCTGCAAACAACCTTCGGCGACAACGACCGGTTGGCCGCGCTGGTGACGAATCTGATCCAAGCGCCGTTGCTGGTTCTCTTGAGCGACGTGGACGGGCTGTACGACGGCGATCCTGCGCTGCCGAACAGCCGCATCATTGAGACGGTAACGCGGTTGGATCAAAGCGTCTTTGATCTGGTGCGCGACAAGGCCAGCGGTTTGAGCAAGGGAGGAATGGCCAGCAAGCTCAAGGCAGCACACATGTGCACTGCCGCAGGCGAGAATGTGATTATCGCCAAGGGGCGAGCCGACGAGGTTCTTGCGCGGATCATCGCCGGCGAGGTGGTCGGCACGCTCTTCCTCGCCCAAGGCGAGTTTTGGGGGGCCCGAAAACGCTGGCTGGCCTTCAGCGTTCATCCGCGGGGCCGCCTGATCCTCGACGCCGGGGCCAGGCAAGCGGTCGAGCGGCGCGGCCGCAGCGTCCTCGCGGCGGGAATTCGCGACGTACAGGGCCATTTTGAAAAAGGCGATGTGGTCGCACTTGTCGATCTTTCCGGCGAGGAATTCGCCCGCGGCCTGAGCAACTACAACGATGCCGAGGTTCGCCGCATCAAAGGCTTGAAAAGCTGCGACATCGCTGGCGTTCTCGGGTCGTGCCCGTATCAAGAGGTCATTCACCGCGACAACATGGTCGTGGTCAGCCCAACCAACGGCAATGCGCCGGGCCTCGCCGAACACGGATCGGCCTGATCGGTGCCGCGGCGGCTTATCGACATCCGGCTTGCCAGTCAGAGAAGCAACGCTGATGCCGCCAGCGGCGTTGCCAAGGCAGAGCATGAGCGCGATGAGGCCTTTGGCAATCGCCGCCAGGTCGCGCGTGCTGATCTATGGCTCCTCGCCCGTATAAGAAACCTTTATTGCGACCTCCTCGGCGCGCGGTCGAGAATCCTTGTTGGTTTGCCGACGAGCTTGCTTCGCTTGGGTAGCTGAGGCGGCTTTGTGGGCAGGATTCAGTTTCGGAATCACAGCTTCGGTGTCTTCGAGGAAGCCGGTGATCAGCGCGTTCAACTCGCGGGCGAGTTCGGGCTTCTCCGTGGCGAGGTTCTTCGTTTCACCGACGTCCTCTCGGAGGTTGTAGAGTTCAAGCCGATCGGTGCCGTCGTCGTTGCCTGCGAAGAAGCGGATCAGTTTCCAGTCGCCGCGGCGCACCCACGTCCCTGGTCGAAAGCCATCGATATCGCTGCGTCCACTGTGTGGGAAGTGGCTGAAAATGGTGTCGCGAGCAAGCGGCTCGCCGCGCAGCGCGGGAGCGAAACTTTCGCCATCGAATTTCACCCCGGCGGGGCGTGGAAGCTGTGCGAGATCAAGCAGCGTCGGAAAGAAATCCGTGCTTTGAACGACAGCGTCGCTCGTCGCGCCGGCGGCGATTTTTCCCGGCCATACAGCGATCAGCGGGACACGCGTGCCGCCTTCGTAGTTGCTCGCCTTGCCGCTGCGAAAGGGCGTGTTGCTCGTCACCGGCACACCGGCATAGCTGGCATTGTTTGTGGCCTCCTTGGCAACGTTGTGCCAAGCCCCGTTGTCGCTGGTGAACACAATCAGCGTTCTGTCCGCAATGCCGTTCTTCTCCAGGGCGGCGACGATTCGGCCCACCGCGTCGTCGAGGCTGCGGATCATGCCGGCATACACCGGATTGCGCTGCGGCGAGTTTGGACGAGCCTGCTTCGCGGCGTCTGCGATGTACTGGTCCTTTGCCATCCAGGGCGAGTGAACGCTGAATGCCCAGTAGTTGAGAAAGAACGGCCGGTCCTTGTTTGCTGCAATGAACTTCTCCGCCTCCAGCGCCATGCGGTCTTCGATGTGGTCGCCGGGCTGTCCTTCGCCCGGCCAGAACTGCCAGGGGGCAAAATAACCGTTGCCGCCGCCCGGCCCGGGCGCAGGCGTGTGCGGCAAGTCACTCTCGAATCCGTGCTGGAGTGGCGAGAAAGGTTCCCGCCCAAGATGCCATTTGCCGAGATGTCCAGTGCGCCAGCCCGCGTCGCGCAGGACTTCGGCAATAGTCAAATAATCCGTCTTGAGTCGCGTGATGCTGTCCGCCACGAGCACGCGGCCGCGTCCCATGACGAGCCTTTTTTCTAGCTGCACGGGCGCGAGGTGGCAGTTTGGCGCGGTGATGCCGATGCGCGCAGGATGCAGGCCGGTGAGAATGCTCGCGCGAGTCGGCGAGCACAGCGGGCTGGCGGAATACGCTTGGCGGAAAAGCATGCCGCGCCGGGCCAGCGCGTCGATATTTGGAGTCTGGTGAAAGGTGCTGCCGTAACACCCAAGATCGCGCCCGCCGAGGTCGTCGGCAAGGATGAAGACGATGTTGGGTTTTTCGGCGGCAATCAGTTGGCCGCAAAGGAACGCAAGGAACGCAAAGAGGGCGAAACGAAGGGTTGGAGCCATGATTCGGCAAATGATCGAATGAGGATGTCACCTTGTCATTCAAAAACGCGATTCCCCAGAAGATTATCAGACAACTCTTCGTTTCTCGTCAAGCCTTTGCTTCCGGGGCGCGGCAGCCCGGCTTCACATGCGCATTTATCCGCGAGCCGCAGCGTTTCTGGTCTTCGGAGTGGTCGCCGCCGTTTGGGTCGGTCGTTAGCGGGGCCGCCACCGATAAAGAACGTTCTTCGTGTAGCCATCGTCCTCGATGAACACCAAGTATTCACCATCGGGACGGCGATAGACGTTGATGCTATGAACGATGTCTTGCAGAGCGTCCATCGGCACTGCGCCGGTGCGCGTTCCCGTCGGTTGCATGTGCCCCAAATACTCGCGGCTGCGTTTATCGAACACCATCACTGTGCCTGTAGGAAGACTGCGCGAGGGCAATCGGCCGGCGTACACCACGAAGATATAATCCCCTTCGACAGCAAAATCGAACGGTTCAAACGATTCGTGCCCGCCCTTGCCGCTTTCGTGCGGCAATACGATTTCCCAACGCAGTTGCCACGGTTGCGTTCGCCGATCGTAGCACAGCAAGTTCGGACCCATCGGCTTCCAATGCTGGGCCTTGGCTTCCTTAGTCGAGCCGGCCAAGTAAACAAGCCCGTCATCTCGCAAGTGTTGCACGCGACGGATTTCAGTCAGCGGAGCGGGCATGGGGTGAGCAACCCGATTGGCGAGACGATACACCGTCGTTCCTCGCGGTAATCGCTGCTCCAGTGGGTGTTCGAAGAGGCCGCCTCGCAACGCCGCCTGCCACACCGTGCCGTTCGGTTCGACATACCACCCCCGACACTCACCCATGGCGACCGCCTCCGACTCGCCCGCATCCTTCATGCCGTTTTCGTTAGCATCAACCCAGATCTCCTTCGTGCTGAATTGGGCGCAAAAGACGGCTGCCTCGCCCTCGCGTTCGGGATCGAACCGAAACACGTACAGATTCCCGCCGTTCATGTCGGGCACGAACAGATAGGAGCGCTCTCCCAACCGTCGGTGCCATACGCCGCCGATGGCCGCGGAGCTCAGACGCGGATCGGCGGGAAAGCGATCGGGATTGACCGTCAGAGCCTCGACCGCCCATTGAACCCCGGCCGGGCGAGTCAAGTCGAGGGAGTAGCGGTGGCGGCATCCGAATAGAACGCTGCCCGCGCTCCCCCGGTCGAAATCGACCGTGTCCAACCATTGAGTGCTCATCACGCGCCAGTTCAGCCGCCCATCCGGTGCGAAAGATCGGATGATCGTTGTGCCGCCGTGAGTTTTGGCGTATGGCCCGCAAGCAATATAGATGTTGCCCTGTCCGTCGGCCCCAACGCCGATCGGCGAGACGAAGCGATCGTCGCCGAACCTGCCCGGTAGCGGCCCGGCGAACGCCCCGCCTTCGACGCCGATGGCCCGATCGAGCGTCAGGCCCTGCGCCGTCTGCCGAAACACGTAAACCTGCCGCCGCCGACCGCCATCGGCCACGAGCAATCGATCGTCGCCGGTCACCGCCACGTCCGTGGGAATCGCCCCGGAGGGCAACGCCACCTGCACAGGCAGGGGCCTGCCGTCGCTCTCGTAGCAGCGCACCGCCGATTGCGCCGTGTCGATCACCCAAACCCGGCCGCGCGAGTCGGCGGCGAGTTCGCCGGGAGAAGGGGCTTCCCATTGCCCCAACGGCCGAAGCGATTCATCGAACACGCGCACCCGATTGTCCTCGCACGCCGCGAACACCCGATCACGGTGGACGGTCAGCCCGCGGATGCGAACATCGGCCGCAGCGCGAAGCTCGTTCTTGCGTTGGGCGACATTGGCCCGGTCGCGCCGAGCGAGCGTTGTCCCCAGCACCTTCCCATCGTGTCCGTTGGGCGTCCCCGTCGCAAAGAACACGTATTTTTCGTTGGCCGTGATCGTATCGCCCACCAAGCGATCGATTCCGCCGCTCTTCCAATGGGCTGACTGCTGGACGATCCGACCGTCTTTGATGACTGCCAGATTGCCGCGATGCTCTTCCCAGCCGACCGTCGTGAACACTGTGCCGTCGGCAGCAACGAAGATGTCTTGAACATCTTGCGGCACCCAACCGGCATCGCCGCCGGAGAATGTATTGCCGATCCACGAAACAGAGTAGCCCGCCAACTCGCCGCGCGGCGCAATGCCCTGCTCAGCGGCAATCGAGCTCACGGCAAACCCGACGGCCAGAACGAACACCAACGCACGGCACCCGGCCCATAAGAGCCGAGTAGGCCCGTGGGCGTCGTTCCCAGCGATTGGCCGGTCAAATGGGCGACATCCCCGCGACCACACCGACAACGCCGCGCCTAATAGCGCCGCACCGCAACGAGGCTCCGAATCAACATCCCAAGCGGCCCATCTTCTCGACGAACAATGCAGCATCGCAACCTCCCCCAGTTCCAAATGCCGAACAATCGCCCCCCACTCAAGAGGCAATCGACGCCCATTATGCTACCCGGAAATCATCGCCGTTGGTACAAGAGCCAGATATCGATCGCCGCGAGAAAGTCCAACAGGAATCGCCCAAGCCTTTCGAGCGAGATGCGAAATGTTTTGTCGTCCTGCTTCCAAGTCTGCCGGCCGCCGGGCCGAAACACCGGGTTCTGTGCTGGTCGTGGCGAGGCGGCACGGACGGCAATGCAATGCAAACGCTCTTTTCGAGGGGCAGCTTCTGGGCAACGGCCTTCGAGCCGGCAGGAGACCGTCGGGAAGCTTTCTTCACGGCTGAGCCAGATCGATCCCCGCCGTCTTCACGGAACCGATCAGCAACCAATCGCTCGTCCAACGAATCGGTTTGCGTCCGGCGGGCCTATTGCGACCGCCCCAACCAATTGCGAATGCCGCTCAGGATGCGATTGACCCGATGGGCGGGCTTGCGCAGCCACGACGAGCGAAGCCAATCGCGCGTGCGAAGCCATCCGCGCCACAAAGCCGCTCTGCCCAGTCGAAAATCGACCGCGCCTTCAGCGACGGCGCATGAGCCGTTGGCCAGCTTCGTCTTGTACGCAGATTCTCCCTTGCCCATGTCGATCCGTTTCAGGCCGACCGATTCGCCCCGGTCGATCAGCTCGTAATAGAGCATCAAACCGGGCGAGTAACGGGCGAAGTCGGTGTCGTACACCGGGAACATCGAGTGCAACACTTGCCCCGATCGCAACCCGTAATGGATCGCGGCAACGCGATCGCCGAAGTAAACCACCGACATCAATGCCCGAAAAACATCATCTGCTGGTTCCAACAACCGCTTCAGCAGCGGCTCGACCCACGGCAACTGAAACACACTGGCGACGCCTGTCCGGCGGCATTGCTGGTCTTTCCAGCGGATCAGAAGATCGAGTACGGCCGGATCCCGGCAATCCATATCGAAACGGGGAGCGGCAATCTCGCGGGTCACTCGGCGGGTCCGGCGCTGCGTTTCGCTAAGCTGATGCGTGGCGGCCTTATCGAGGCGGCAGCGATACGATTCGATTCCGCCCGAAACGTCGATCCAAGGCGATTCGGCGCGAAGCAAAACGTACGGTTCAAACCCGCGCTGCGTGGTCGGAAGATGATCGAACCGCCATGCGAGCAGGCCGCAGCCGCGAATCAACTCGCCCATGTCCCAAGCAACACCGGAGCGAGAAACGAGTCCCTCGAAGCCGCTCAGTTGCAGCCCCAAGGGAACAGCAAGGCGAGCGCCGGTGCGATGATACGGAAAGAACCCCAGCGGCTGTCCATCCTCTTCGAGAACGCCCACTTCAACATCGCCCCGAACCGCGTCCATGGCTAGGGCGAACTCGGGACGAAAGAAGGGGCTGTCCAACGAGGGCTCAGTCTCTTGGATGGCCGCCCAGGCCGACAGAAGCTCGCGGCTCAGCTCGGCGGGACGCACGACTCGAACTTGCATAAGCTGCGAACTGCTGGCAACACGCCTCGCTGCGGACGCTCTCCGCAGCGCCCCACTCGCTCGGCAAACATGAAACGAACAACTGCGAACGCGTCTGCGAACTGACCAACGAACTCGCGCACCGCGATGCCCGACAGAACTTCGGCCGGAAGCGAAAACGCCGTCCTCCTATAGAACGAGCGTAAACCCGCAACTCGGGGCAGTCAAGCCGTTTGGCCGCCGCCTCGCTCAAGGCGAATCGAGCCTGCAAGCGAGCGGACGAACCAGGCTGACGCAGAAACAACTCGGGCAGAGCAGAAATATTGCGGGCGGAAAAAATGCGATGGGCCGCCAATTCAAAGGCCGCAGTTCGGCCGAGAATCGACTGCCGCCTGCGCCAAACCGCGATCAGGGCCGGACGGAGACTGGCGCGACCGCGCATCCGGGTTCCGCGTTGCCGACAAGCGTCTGGTCAAACTGAAAAAAACGATTGACCAAGCGCCGCGAGCCCGCTAGCTTCATGGTTGTTCAATCGGTGCGAAGGGACGGCAACGCCGGCTTTCTATCGGTAAGAAAGGGATTGCCATGAGCCGAATCATGGGTTGTCGGTATTTGATTGTTGCTATGTTGCTGATTGCCGGTGGAGTTGCTTCGGCAACCCACGCGGCCGACGGATTGAAGGTGGGCGTCGGCCGCACGGTCATCACGCCGAAAGAACCGATTTGGATGTCGGGCTACGCCTCGCGCAACCGGCCTTCTGAAGGAGTGCTGCACGATCTTTGGGCAAAGGCGTTGGCGTTTGAGGATGCCCAGGGCGGCCGCGCGGTGATCGTCACGACCGACATCATCGGCCTGCCCCGCGAACTGGCCGAAGAGGTGGCCGCGAAACTGAACGCCAAGCACGGGCTGGCGCGGTCGCAGATTGTGCTGAACTCATCGCACACGCACTCCGGTCCGGTCGTTTGGCCGAACTTGAAAACCATGTTCTTCTTCGGGCCCGAAGACAACGACCGGCTCGAACGGTACGGCAAGAAATTGGCCGAGGACTTGATTCGGACTGTTGACGCGGCGCTGGCCGATCTTGCGCCGGCCAAGGTTTCTTTGGGCCGCGGCGCCGTCAAGTTTGCCGTCAACCGCCGCGAGCCCACGCCGCAAGGAGTCCGCTTGGGCGTGAACCCGGACGGGCCCGTCGATCACAATGTGCCGGTAATCAAAGTGGCTTCGCCCGAGGGAACGCTGCGGGCCGTGCTTTTCGCTTACGCTTGCCACAACACGACTCTTGGCGGCGACATCTACCAGATCAACGGCGACTATGCGGGTTTCGCCGCGATCGAATTGGAAAAGGCCCTGCCCGGCGCCACGGCCATGTTCGCCAGCCTATGCGGCGCCGATCAGAACCCGCATCCGCGGGGCAAGATCGAATGGGCGGAGCAGCATGGTCGAACGCTGGCCGACGAAGTCCGCCGAGTCCTCGGCGGCGAGATGCGCCCGGTTGGCGGCCCGATCCGTTCCGCCTTCGAGACGACCGAATTGCAGTTCGCGCCGCACGATCGCGCCACGTTCGAGAAAGACTCCGAAAGCCCGGACAAATACCGCCAGGCGCGCGCCAAGCTCATGCTGGCCGCCTACGACGCGGGCAAGCCGGTCCGCTCGATGACCTATCCGGTGCAAGCCGTCCGTTTCGGCAGCGATTTGACGTTGGTGGCCCTGGCCGGCGAGGTCACCGTCGAATACGCCCTGCGGCTGAAGCGCGAGTACCCCAACGAGAACCTGGTTGTGATGGGTTTCTGCAACGAAGTGCCGTGCTATATTCCGTCGCTAAACGTACTCAAGGGCGGCGGCTACGAACCGGTTGCCAGCATGATCTACTACGGCAAACCCGGGCCGCTGGCCGAGAACGTGGAAGAAACCATCGTCGCCGCATGCCGCAAGGCGCTGAAGGTCACCGGCGCCGAGCCGTAAGAGGGCGTGGCCGATTCCGAGCGGGTGGCGCGAACGCAGCCGAGGGGCGGCCGCGTTCGCGCCGGCAAGCGCCGCGCCATGGTCTTCCTGCCGACAAAATCGCCGCAACTGCGAGAACGCCGTTGATATGGCGATTCAACCGCGATCAGCGAGGCTACTTCTCCACGCCAACAGCAATCATGTCCATGGTGATCGTCCGGCCGGCTTGGCCCACGCCGTGCACAGTGACCTTTGAGGCCGCAGGCGGGCGAGCGGGGTCGAAGAACTCGGGGCGCACCTTGTTCAGCGCATGGCCGGCGTTATCGGCCGATACGTAATAGGTCGCCTTGGCCAGATGTCCCATATCGCTTCCTGCCGCGGTCAAAATCTCTTGCAATTGGCGAAACACATCTCGCGTTTGCGCGCCGATCGTCCCTTCGATTCGCGGCGACAGGCCCGCGATAAACACCTGCCGCGGCGCACGCACCAGCGCCACGCGGCTGAAGCCCGGCGACGGCCGGAAACCTTCTGGGGTGAAGTATTCCAGATGCCCGCCGGGCTTGGCTTCGGGCGGCAACTGCGCAACCAGTTCGATTTCCACCGGCACCGAGGCGATCCACTCGACAAACACGACCGGCGGCGCAAGCCGGTTCGGAAAAACCTTCTTGATCTCGCGGAGAACCGCATCGGCAGACGAGGCGGGCGAGAGAAAGACCTTGATCTGCACGACGTCGGCCGGCGAGAGCCCCAGTTGTGCAAGTGTTTGCGAGAGGACAGCGAGCGCGTTTTCGACGGCCGACGTGGTGAGTCCGCCTGCCGCCGGCACGCCCGAAAGATAAGCAACGCTGCCGGGCGGCAAAACGGCCGCGTCGGCGCAAGGCTGCTCGCCGGGCGCAACCGGGAAGTCCCCGGCGACCCGCGATTTCAGAAGGGCGACAGCCGGGCCCTTGTCTGCCGCCAGGGCGATGGCATCGACGGCCGCCAACGCCTTGCGGTGCGGCAGCGGTGTCAGGACGATAGTGACCGCAGGCCGCACCGCCGGATCGACGCGCCCGCGCAACTGCTCAACGACACAACCGGCAGTCTCATGCGACAGCGCGTAGATGTGCAACCGAACCAACTTGTCGAGGCCCGAACCTGCTGCCCCCAACACCGTTTCCAGGTTGGTCAAAAGCTGCTCCGATTGCTTCTCGGCGGAGCCTTCGCCAACCAGTGATCCATCGCTGTCCGTCGGAAAAAGCTGCCGTGTGAACACCAACGGCGCTCGCTCGACAACGACCGCCTGTGACAACCCCGCCGGGGCGCCGAGCGGCAGATAGCGAATCGAGGCCCCGGCCGCGCCTTCTGCGCCCCAGGCCGCTGCCGCCCCAAACACACTCAATGTTAACAGGGCAGCCCCCGCCATAGCTCGCCGTGTCATGGATGTCCTCCTGCTTGGAATACGCGGTGGGGTGGCCATTTCTCGATCACAAAAACAGAACCATGCCATTCCGCAGCGCGCATCTGCGCGCAAGAGCCGGTCTCCGGCTCATCGGCCATATTGCATTCGGATCAGGCTCCCGCTAACGGAATCGCCGTGAAACGGGCGGCCGTCCCGTCGCTGGCAACGCGCCATCGGTTGCCTCGCTATGCTGTCCGCTGTTCTCGCTATTGCACGGATACAGTCAGAGCGACTCAGGCACTTCGTAGCCTTTGCGTTTCGGGCAGTCGAGATGCTCATTGGCTTCGTCGTCGCCCGGAAAGAATTCTTTGACCGGATCCCAGCGGAGACGGCGTCCGAGCCTGCGAGCGATGTTTCCCAAGTGGCACAAACTCGCTATGCGGTGGCCGCTCTCGACCGTCATGATCGGATCTTTCCGCGACCGGACGCACGCAAAGAAGTTGGCCATGTGATCGTCGCTCTCGTACACTCGTACCGCATGGGCCGGAAGCGGATCTTCGTCGAGTCCCTTCGGCTCGCAAACATATCCTTCGCGAAAGATCGTGATGCGCCCCTTATCGCCGATGAACATCCCGCCGCCGCCCAGCCGGTCGTCGATGCCCGCAAGTTTCAACACCACTCCGTTGGCAAACCGGTAGTGGATGATCGTCTTGCTGCACGCGGCATCGCCGCGGTCGCGGGTTTCGGGGCGGTCGTAAACCACCGTGGGGAGTTTCTCCGCGGGCTCGACCCAGATTTCAACCGGGCCCGTGTCGTCCGTGTCCAAAGCCCATTGCACCATGCTCAGGCCGTGGCAGCCCCAGTTGGGCAACTCGCCTCCGGAATAGGGCCGAAACGACATCCAGCCCGGTCCGACGGCGTAGCGCTCGGCCGGCTCGGCCGGATAGTCTTCGCGGTTGTAGGGAATCCGCGACAGGTAAAGATCCGTATGGTAGGGAACGATCTCATTCGGGCCGCACCAGCGGTCCCAATCGAGTCCGTCGGGAATAGGTTGGGCCGGAAAGTCGCACTCGAAGGCGCTGGGATAGTTGTACCCGATGACCGTATGCACCTTGCCGATTCGCCCGTTGCGGATCAGTTCGACGGCTTTTCGCGTGGCCGGATGCGATCGCTGCTGCTCGCCCGTTTGAAACACGCGTTTGTACTTGCGCACGGCCGCAACCATCGCCTGTCCCTCCCGAATCGTATGGCTGAGCGGTTGTTCGCCGTAGATGTCTTTGCCGGCCTGTGCGGCATGAATGCACGGCAGGTAGTGCCAGTGCTCGGGGGTGGCGTAGATGACCGCGTCGACGTCCTTGCGGTCCAGTAGCCGCCGATAGTCTTGGAAGGCGGGACACTTGTATCGCTCGCCCCATTGCTCGGCCCGTTTCCGGTAGAGGTCGGCCACGGCGACGATGCGGACATCGTTGGGCAAGTTGCCTTGGCCTCCCTTGCCGGTAACAAGCTGTCCGTTCCGCCTTCCGCAGCCGATGATGCCCACGGTGATTTGGTCGTTCGGCCCCGGAATCCGCCCGGCCGATTGCGGCGCGCGGCCGATGTTGTCCGGTTGCGCCGTTGCTCGCCGCGATGAGATGAAGATCGGCAGGCTCAGCCCTGCCGCAGCGCTCAGCCCCCGTCCGAGCAGATGCCGTCGCGAAATTCTCTTGGCGGTCATTCGGCCCTACTCCGTTGATCGTGTGTCCCAGAAAAGCAAAGTTGGATGGCCGGCCAAAGCGAGGCCGGGGTTCGCCGGGGCCCGATGAGCCGCGCTCGGCATTATGAATCCAAGTATCGATAAACCTTGCGAATCGCCCGCACGATGTCTTTCAGGTCGCTCTCGCTGTACTTCGGATCGACAACCACCCCCCCGGTGCGGCCGAGGATTTCGATCGTCCGCGGGCAGCTTTCAGCACCGTAGCGAATGGCTTTGCCCTGAGGCGTGTTGAACGAAGGCCATTCGGGATGAATGGTGACTTTGTTGGCGATCCGCGGGTCGGCCGGCAGAACAATCGACCCGCCGGGCGCGGCGCCGGGCACGCCCTCGGCCGCCATCGCGCGGAGGAACCGGTCGCGGCGTTTCCTCGTCCCCAAGTCGATAAATACGACCGAACCCAAGTCGCCCTCGGGATCGGCCGTTTTTCGCAACTTCACGCCGGGCAAGTCCGCGATCCCCTCGCGGATCACCGCGGCGTTCTTCCGCAGAGCTGCGCAGATCGTCTCCAGCTTTTGCAGTTGCCCCTTCAGCACCGCGCCGGTGAACTCGTTCATGCGGAAGTTGCAGGCGGCAAACGCGGCCAGCAGCCCGTTGTTCAGTTGTTGAGTGTAAGGCGCGCGGAGCGAACCCACGTCGTGGAATCTCATGGCTCGCTCGAAAAGCGTCGCGTCGTTGGTGACAACGGCGCCGCCTTCGCCCGAAGTGATTGTTTTGCTGAGCTGGAAACTGTTGATGCCGATGTCGCCGATCGCACCGACATACTTCCCCTTATAGCGCCCGCCGGCGCATTGGGCGCAATCTTCGACAACGCGGAGGTTGTGTTTGCGAGCGATGGCCATGATACGGTCCATGTCCGCCACGCCGCCCTGCAAGTGGCTGGGCACGATCGCCTTGGTGCGCGGCGTGATCCGCGTCTCGATGTCGTCGGGGGCGATAGCCAACGATTCGTCGATTTCGGCGAAGACCGGCAGCGCGCCGCAGAGAACCACCGCGTCGTAGTCGGCGTACCAGGTCCATGCAGGCAGAATCACCTCGTCGCCCGGCCCGATCTCCAAGGCAGCCATCGCGGTGAACAGGGCCGTGGTGCCGGAAGTGACTGCCAGAGCATGCTTCACGCCAATATGTGCTGCGTAGGCCCGCTCGAATTGCAGCACTTTCGAATCGCCGCCCCACCAGCGGAAGGGGTATTTCGAATCGAGCACGTCGAGCAGTTCTTTCCTTTCGACCTCGTCGTAGAATTGCGGTCCGTAAGGGCGAGATCGCAACGGAGAACTCCTCACAGGTGCTCCGCCGTCGATGGCCGGCTTCTCGGAATCAGCCGCCTCGGCCCCCGGGGCCGTCCGTGCATTGAGCGACGCTGCGCCCAACGCGCCAATTGTCGCCAGAAACTCCCGCCGCGAAGTCGTTGGGACGGTCATGGCTTCCCCTTTCCGCACTCGCGTGTTGATTATCAGAATGGGAATACAATGGCGAGACGATCTTTTCGTTGCGACAACCGGCTTGTTGTTCGTCGGCCTTTCTCGCCGCTCGATTTCACAGGACGGAAGCGCCGGCAGTATAAGCCCACGGCGCGCAGGCCGTCAATTGACCAAAGCAGCGGCGTGGGCGCGGATCTTCCGCATGGCGGCGGCGATTTCGTCCATGTCGCTCCGCGGGCCTAGAAGCAGGTTTTGCATGAACCATACGGCCTCGTCGCACAACTTGTCGTTTTCGGGGCAGCGGTTTCGCTCGGCCCAAGACTCGATGGTCTTGCGGCCGTAAACGCTGACGTAGTGTCGAGAGTGCAGCGCGTCGCGAATGAATAAAGCCTCGTTCAATCGTTCGTAACCGGGAGAACAGGGAATGCCTTCGGCACGGAGCGCGCGGATGAACTTATTCCGCGGCAGGCCGGCAAACTCCTCCGCTTGGTAGCGGAACATATAGATGTGATAAGCGTTCTGTGTTGCGCCCTTGCAGGGGCGAGCGGGCACGATGCCGGGAATGTCGCGCAACAGGCTGTCGAGGTATTCGGCGTTGCTGCTGCGGGTTTGCGCGCGCGCTTCAAGGCCGTCGAGCTGCGCAAGCAGCAACGCGCCTTGGAACTCCGTCATGCGGTAGTTCGAGTTGCGGCCGAGCCGATACTCGCTGCGGCCTCCGGGGCGTTTCCGGCCGCAGTTGTGGAAGGCATAGCAATCGTCAGCCATTTGCGAGTTGTTGGTTATGATGGCCCCGCCTTCGCCGGACGGCAGGTTCTTGCTCACCTGAAAGCTGAAACAGCCGGCCGCACCCCATGTGCCCGCCTTGCGGTTCTGTATCGCGGCCAGATGCGCCTGGCAGGCGTCTTCAACGACCGGAATGCTGCGATTATCGGCGATGGACAAGATTCGAGGCATGTCGCACGGCGCGCCGCCGATATGCACCGGAAGAATCGCCGCGGTGCGCGGCGTGATGGCCGCGTCGAGCTTGCCGGGATCCATGAGAAACGTCTCTCGGTCGATGTCGACGAAGACCGGCAAAGCGTAGTGCATCAGAACGACGCTGACGGTGGCCAAAAAGGTGTACGGCGGAACGATTACCTCATCACCCGGCCCAACGCCAATCGCCCCAAGCGCCGCGGAAAGTGCAGCCGTGCCGCTGGAAACAGCGATGCAATGCTTCGCACCGTTGAGCTTGGCGAAGGCGTCTTCGAACTGCTCGACGGATCGGCTGCGATACCAGCGGCCGGTGCGGACGGCGTCGAGCACGGCGTTTTCCTCGGCCGCGGTCGGCGCCGGCCACGCGGGGCGTGCCCCGCCGCGCACCGGTTTCCCGCCCAGTATCGCCGGTTTGTCATCGGCGACTGTAGGCGCGCTCCAGGCGGCGCTGGCGCCGGTCGCGGCGGCAACGGCGATGAACTGCCGACGGTCGATTCCTCGTCGCATGGCAAGAACCTCCAATCAATGCCGCAGGCAGCAATAGTTGCGGCAGCCTTTCGAGCAGCATTTCGGCGAGGCGATTCCCCACCTTCGTTTTCTCCACGGCAACGAGTCGGCGGCGATCGGACACGCAACTCGGCCGGAATGCGCACATGCCCAGCGTCCAACGCCGACATCGCTCGCTCAATGGCTTTCGATCGCGCCGGCGTCTCGGGCTCGGCCCAAAGGTTTGATTCCGCGCATGTCTCGCAGCGCCGGTCCATCGAATTGCCAAGCGTACAACTCTTCAATTGTGGTGTGGGCGTCAGCCAATGTTCCCTGAGCAATGCGGAGGAAATCGATCGCGCCGTCAAGATGCTCGCCCGAAGGCGAGCCCCCGACGAACAGATCGCCGTCGTTGGCGAGCGATACGGGGCCCAGTCCGCCGCCCTGGGCATCGAGTTTGCCGTCAACGTACAGAGCCATGGTCTTGGCTTGCCGGTCCGCCTCGACGATCACATGGCGCCAGCGCCCGTCGGCCACGTCGGTCTTCGAGCGGAGAGATGCCTGTTGGCCTTCGCCGGAAAGCGCGAACTCGACCTTGCCGCCGGCGATTCGCAGCCGGTAGCCGGCCTTGTCCATTTTTGCTGCCAGCAGCCCGTCGGCAGCCGCCTTGAAATAGACCTCGATGAGCAGATTGCTCCTGAAGATCTGTGCCGTTTTCAGGGCTTCGCCTTCGATGGTGAACTCTCGATACGCGGCATCTTGACCATGGCGCGGCTGCGTGGCCAGCTTGATCTTATGCGGCTTCATGAGGTCGGCATTCGTCGCGACCGCATACGTCTTCTTCGAAGGCGAGAACCGCAGCGCACCCCGGGCAAAGTTCTCTAACGGCCCTTCGAAGTAATCCTCTTCCGCAACGCCCACCGCTTTGAGCGGATAGGTCGGCCGCAAGTGGTAGTTGTCGCGATCGGTCATAAAATCTTTGGCGTACCAATGCTCGTCGATAATCTCGGACGGCCGCCCGGCGGGATGATAGAAATTCCACTCAGCCACCACGCCCGAAAGGGCCCAAGGAACAAAAACGACGGCCCCGCGGTCAACGGCCGGAGAATTCGCATTCAGTCGGAAGTCGCCTTGGGCCGGGTTGCGCAGGATCGACGCTTCGGCCTGTTCGCCCGTTTCATCGGCGATTGCACCACGTTTTTTTAGCGCGTCGCGAAAGTCGTCGAGCCGGTCGAGCCAGCGGCCCGAAGCCTCGAACACACCCATCTGGGCGACATCATGGAACACGTTCCGCGCGTAGGCATTCGACCCATAGTCGTAGAATTCCCTCGGCGGACCGGCGTCTGCGGCATTGCCGTCGGCGGCGGTTTTGGCGGGATCGGCATGCCGGAACGCTCGCTCGCTGATCGATTGCCACACGTTGCCCAAATATTTGTTGCGGCCCGCATGAGGCGCTTGCCTTCGTGAGCCGGTGTAGAAGTTGTATGCGGTGTTGTTGAAGAACACATTTTGGTAACTGATGATTTCTTGAAATGCCGAACAGTTCACCAGCGGACTGGTCGGATCGTTCGAGAGCCCCCAAGCGATATTGTTGAACACGTAATGTTTGAATCCGCCGTCGAGATAGTAGGCATGACCGAAGCCCGGGCTGCTGCCGTGGAAGGTGCGGCGGTCTTCCCATTGTCCGCGCGCGTCGAAGCTGAGGTTGTTGAAGATATAGACCGGTCCGTGCTGCCAGCTCTCGATCCCGCCGAAGTCGTTGGCGTTCTGCATGGTTCTCCAAGCTTTGTTCTGGTGGATCAGCACGCGGATCAGCGGCACGTCGCCGCGATACGCGCTTTTGCCGCCGACAACATTGATTGCTTGCGCCCCGCACCGTTCGACGACATTTCCGGCAATGTGCGCACGTTGCGGATGTGAGAGGTCGAAGGCGGAACCTCGTTGGTAGCGAAAACCGCGAAAGCCGATATTTTCCGCGCGATTACGGTAGATTCGCACGTCGTCGAGCACTCCCACCGGTTCAGCGAATCCCCATCCGGCCCCGTCGCGAAAATGCGCCGCCCCGACGTCGGCGTTCCGGAACACGTTGTCTTCGATGGCGATGTCGCAAATCCGCGACCCATCGCCGACGGCCTGCATGTGGATCGGCATCACCACGTCTTCAAACGTGCAATGAGCAATGCGCAAATGCTCGCCGCTTCCCCACACGCGAATGCAGCCAGGGTGAGTGTCGGGGCGAAAACCGAACGGCTTGGTGCGAAAGTCCCAGGCGGGCAAATCCAACTCCCACGTCGGCGTCGTCCAGCGGAACGTCAGGCCGCTGATCTCCCAATGAGCTGCGTTTTCGGCGACGACCAAGTCGGAGAACCGTCCGACCTCGATGGCCGCCGCATTGGGGTCGGCCCCCGGGGGCAACCGAAGATAGAGAATGCCGCCAACGCCCTTCTTGTCGAACCAGAACTCGCCTTGAGGATCGTCGAGGTATTGCGGCTTGTCTTCCAGGTAGTAGCGCATTCCGCGGAAGATGACCGACGCGTTTCCACCACCGGTCCATCCTTCGAATCGAACCGAGCCGTCTTGCGGGTCGAAGGCGCGGACTTTGGTCGGGTAGGGCGTTCCCATCACCCAACCGAACTCGGAATAGATCAGCGCCCCATCGACGAAATCCTTGTCCCGTCCTTTGAGGTTCTTCGAATCGTTCGCCGTGAAGCCGTTTCTTGGGCGGAACGGGTGCGGATCGTTCGTCCAGCGGAACCATTGCTGCTTGTGGTCTTCCGGTTGACTGGTCCAGTTCGGGTGCCGGGCCAAGGGGATGCGACGAGAACGGCCGTCGGGTTCGACTAGCCACAGAGATCGCGGCGCAAAATCGACCGCGGCTCGCCATACCGTTTGCGGATCGGGGATTTTCGGATGGTCGGCGCCGCGGATCCAACCGGTGACGCGATCGGAACCCGCAAGAACGGCAGGCCCCCGCCCCCACGCCGGATCGCGGGTCAATCGGATCGGGTTGCCGGCGCGCCCGTTCTGCTTCGCCCGGAGCTGACCGCGATAGACCACGCCTCCTTTGAAGACTTAGGTGTCGGCCTCCGACTCGCCGGCCGCGCTCTTCGAGGCGTTCTTGTCCCAGGGGTGATGCTTCCAAGGAAGCTGGGGAGTAGTGCCGTCGTTGGCGTCGTCGCCCTTTTCAAAGTCGATATAGCGCACGTTTCGCCCTTGGGAAAATCGGAACTCCTCGGGCCGCCAAACGATAACGCCGCTTTCCGACACCTGAGCATAGTCTCGCTGCCACGCGAACGGCTCGGCGCCCTCGGTCGCAACGCCAAGAAACATCACGGCGCCCCAACAGGTCGCAATCAATGCTTGCCGAGAACAAACGCCGCGCAATGCAGCCGCAATCGCTCGGCCTCCCGCCGAAATCTCCTTGCGTGTTGGAGAGAAGACTGTCGGGACATTTCGGAAGAGCACGTGCGGTCCAGACATCGGATAAACCTCGTTGCAAGGCCGGAAACGCATGGGAATTCGGAACAACGACGCGGCGATTTGGAAGGCTCGCACTTCTCAGTGATCGCGGTCGAAATCCATGCGGCGAGGGCGGAGGGCAATGTGGCGACGCTCTCTGCCGACATTTCAGACGATCGACAACTCGCTGTCAAGCAATTCTGCCCGATGGTGATGCAATCGATCGTTG
>JARKPK010000155.1 GCA_029975295.1 Thermoguttaceae bacterium
TCGGAACCCGCAAGAACGGCAGGCCCCCGCCCCCACGCCGGATCGCGGGTCAATCGGATCGGGTTGCCGGCGCGCCCGTTCTGCTTCGCCCGGAGCTGACCGCGATAGACCACGCCTCCTTTGAAGACATAGGTGTCGGCCTCCGACTCGCCGGCCGCGTTCTTCGAGGCGTTCTTGTCCCAGGGGTGATGCTTCCAAGGAAGCTGGGGAGTAGCGCCGTCGTTGGCGTCGTCGCCCTTTTCAAAGTCGATATAGCGCACGTTTCGCCCTTGGGAAAATCGGAACTCCTCGGGCCGCCAAACGATGTCGCCGCTTTCCGACACCTGAGCATAGTCTCGCTGCCACGCGAACGGCTCGGCCCCCTCGCTTGCAACGCCAAGATACATCAGGGCAAACCAACACGTCGCGTTCACTCCTTGTCGAAAGAACGCTCCGCGCAATGCGCCGGCAATCGATCGGCCCACCGCAGCAACCCAATCGCAAGCCGCGGGAAGGTTTGGAGTAACGCTTTGGAAGAGCACGTGCGGTCCAGACATCGGATGAACCTCGTTTCAGGTCGGGGACGCATGGAAATTCGGAAGAACGGCGCGGCGATTCAGAAGGCTCGCACTTCTCAGTGATCGCGGTCGAAATCCATGCGGCGTGGGCGGAGGGCAATGTGGCGACGCTCTCTGCCGACATTTCAGACGATCGACAACTCGCTGTCAAGCAATTCTGCCCGATGGTGATGCAATCGATCGTTGCAGCATATCGATGGCCGAATTGCCGCGGGGCTGCTATCTGCTGCTCAGTCAACGACGAACGACAACTCCGGGGGCGTCCTGCCACAGACGGTATCGCCCGATCAAGGCGCAAACCAGATTTTCCTTGGTGCATCGGTTGCGGATCACGCAAATTGGCGGTAGGTTGAATACCAATTAATACGTGAGTCGCAAGTGCGGCAGCTTGCTCATCGCGGGGCAGAACCACAGCGCTTCAAGGCCGAGTTCCATCGGCATTGTTCGGCGCCCATCGCCTACGTTGGAGGGTTTCTCCGTGGGCGGTCTGGACATGCAGCATGCCATCGCGTGAGATTCTTCAACCGGTGCTCGATCTTGTCGAAAGGCTCGGCTTTCCGGCTGCGCTTTTGGATGCGCGCGGGCAGGTTCTCTTCGCGAATTCCGCCCTTGCCAAGCAGAGCCATTTGGGACTTGTCGGCCGAATGTTTTCCGATTCGGTCCATTCGGACGATTACGCAGAATTCGATGGGTGCTTGAAAAAGGCGTTGCAAGGCGGGGCATCCCGCTGCCGGGTGCGAATTGCCTCGGCTGGCGGCACGTTTCGCAATGTGGCGTTGCATCTGAGCCCGATCGACGCCGAGCAGGGCCAATCGGCAAAAGTGCTGGCCGCTTTTCACGAAGTTTGCGACGATTCTGCCGCTGGCAGCGAATTGGAGCGAACGCGGCAAGTTCTCGACGCGGTTCTCGATTGCCTTCCCTTAGACCTTTGGGCCGTGGGCGAAGATGGCCTGTGCTTTCTGCAAAACGAAGTGTCGCGGCGTCATTGGGGCGACGCAGTGGGAAAGCGGCCCGCCGATGTCGCCGGATCGGAAGAAAACCAGCGGCTTTGGGAAAGCAACAATCGCCGCGTGATGGCCGGAGAACGCATCGACGAGGAGGTTGAGGCTCATGTTGCCGGAGAAGTCCGGCGCATGCGCAACATCATCACACCGCTGGTCATCGATGGTCGGCCTGCCGGGGTGATTGGCGTCAACGTCGATGTAACCGACCGCTACCAGACGGAACAGGCCTTGCAGCGAGCCTGCGAGGATATGGAACGGCGCGTGGCGCAACGCACGGCCGCGTTGTCGGCTACGAACGCCTCGCTGCTGCGCGAAATCGAGGAACGCCGCCGCGCCGAAACTCAACTGCAAATCGACATCGCTCGGCGCCGGGCGGCGCATCGCGCGTTGCAGCGGGAGCGCCGCAAGCTGATGCGTCTGCTCGAATCGCATGATCACGATCGGAGAATGATCGCGTATGAACTCCACGATGGCGCCGCCCAGCACATCGCCGGCGCCATTCTGCACGTAAACGCCTTTCGACGGTTCCATCGCAGCGAACCCGAGCAGGCCGACGAGGCGGCGCAGGCGGCCGAGGACCTACTCGCGCTGGGGCATCACGAAATCCGCCGACTGATCAGCGGCGTGCGCCCCCTGGTGCTCGACGACGCTGGAATTGCCGCCGCTGTGGGTCAGTTGATTGAGGAACAGGCGACCGACGGCGGACCGAAGATCGAACTGCGCACCCAATTGCGCGACGCGCGCATGCCGGCGCTGGTGGAAAACGCGGCCTATCGGATCATTCAAGAATCATTGCGCAACGCGGTGCAATACAGCGGCGCCGAACGTGTTATTGTCCATCTTCGGCAGGGAGCCAAACACTTGCGAATCGTTGTGCGCGATTGGGGGGCCGGTTTCGATCCCAACAAGCTCCGTCCCGGAGCGTTCGGGCTGGAAGGCATGCGGGCGCGTGCGCGGGCGCTGGGCGGTCGTTGTCGAATTCTGAGCGCGCCGGGGCGCGGCACGCGAGTCATCGCTTTGTTCCCGCTTCCAAAATCGTCAATCGATTCGGGCCAATGATGAAGCCCAAGCCAAGCAGCCGCCGACGGCAACTGCCCTCCGACGGGGCGGGCGCCGAGCATCGCATGGTGTTAGCGTTTCCAGGCGGGAGTGTCCCAAGTGTCGCAAGCTGTGCCGGCGCCCACAGCCGCGCGCGAGCGGTTTGCGGGAACGCGCGTCGTTGCTTGGCAGCGACTGCAATTCAACGGTGGCCGGCTACGACGCACGGCTCTGCCGCAAGCTATAAAAGCCTCGCGTAAGATACACGATGCCCAAGAGCACCAGGCAACCGGCGGCCATCAGGGCTAAGCGATCGTTCGGGCGATAAAGCACCAGGCCGACGGCGGCGGTCAGGTCGAGTATGCCCAAACCGATCCGCAACCGCCCCACCGTTGGCGATGTCACGCGGCATGCATCGTCGGGCCCTCGGCCGGCTTTTGCTTGTTGCGGTTCGTCGGCCATCAGGGCGCTCCTTTGGGATTGTTGTCAGCAAAGCGTTTTCCGCGATTACCGCCGGGGTTAGTCCAACCACCGAGCCAAGTCCTTGGCCCAATAGGTAAGGATGATGCCGGCGCCGGCCCGCTTGATGCCTGTCAGCATCTCGACAACCACCCGCGGTTCGTCGAGCCAGCCCTGGGCAGCGGCTGCCTTCACCATGCTGTATTCGCCCGAAACGTTGTACGCGGCCAGCGGCACCCCGGGCCAGCGTTGGTGAACCGCCCGAACGATGTCGAGGTAGGCCATCGCGGGCTTGACCATCACCAAATCGGCGCCTTCGGCAAGATCCAACTCCACTTCGCGCAACGCTTGTTCCGCGGCCGCAGCCGGGTCCATCTGATAACTGCGACGATCGCCGAATTGCGGGGCGCTTTCAGCCGCATCGCGGAACGGACCATAGAACGCGCTGGCGTACTTGGCGGCATAGCTCATGATCGGCACGTGGGCGAAGCCGGCCTCATCCAAACCCCGGCGCACGGCGGCCACCATGCCGTCCATCATGCCGCTGGGAGCGATCATGTCGGCCCCGGCGCGGGCATGCGCCACCGCCTGCTCGGCCAGCAAGCGGAGTGTCGCATCGTTGTCAACATCGATTCGCCCGGTGGCATTGGTGGGCACTCCGCAATGCCCATGATCGGTGTACTCGCAGAAGCAGAGGTCGGTGATCACCAGAACATCAGCGGCCGCCTGCTTGGCCATTCTCACGGCTCGCGGAATAATGCCGTCGTCACTGGCGGCCTCGCTCCCCACGGCATCCTTTCGGCTGGGAATGCCGAACAAGATGACCCCGCCCAGTCCTAACTCGGCGGCCTGGCTCACCTCGTCCGCCAAGAGATCGGGCGAAATCTGAGCCTGCCCCGGCATCGACGCAATTGGGTTGCGAATGTTGCGCCCTTCACGGACGAACAAAGGTTGGATGAGTTCCGCGGGCGTCAACCGCGTTGATCGCACCAGTTCGCGCACTGCCGGATGGTGGCGCAAACGCCGCATTCGGACAGCAGGAAACTTCCCGGTTGCCTCGAAGGATGTGCTCTGCTCGTCAGACATCGTTGCTCCACACCGAAAATGGGCGATCTTCGCGACTTGCAAACCGGGTGCATCGCGCAGCCCTGCGCTGCCGAGTCGCGAGCGAAAACCGCAAACCCCGCCAATGCGGCCAAAGACCGTCTGCCGTTGCCGACAATTGGCCGCGAGGCTCCCAGCAAACGCCGCGACGAAATCGATCGCGGCGGGCGATTCTGGACAACGCTGCAAAACCAATGTCGCGAAATCGAACGACCCGGCTTGCCGCCACTCGAATCGATTGTAATGTTCGCTCGGTTTGGCAACAACGTGCGCAACCTGCGTTTTCCGCTTCACTCATTCATTGCTAAGCTGCAAACGCCGGTGCGTCTTCCGATGGGCAACGGACCGCCTCGGCCGCGATGGCGCTTGCCAACTGTATTGCCGAATCGTGCAGATCTGCGATTTCCACCACCAGCGCGGATTGCAACACATTGCGCGGGCGTGTGGGAACCCTGAGAAAAAAAGAGGCCGACGGTTGCGTGCGGTGAATGCTGCTTGCTGTCCATTGCGTGAGGAAATGCTAAGATGAAGCCGCGCCACTCGGCGGACGGCATCGATCGAGGCGTTCTCGCGTTCGAAACGCGGCTGAAGCACTGCATCGGCAATCCGCCGGGCTCCAGCGTTCCGTTGCTCCCAAACAAATGTTGGGCAATCTGCCGCAGCGCAACCGTTCGTTCGGCAGTCCGATCGGCAACCCATGCTTCATTCACTTCGAACATCGATGACCCTGCCATTGCCTTTGGCGCAGGTGTTCGCTTTTTTCGCAGACGCGGCCAATTTGGAACGGATTACGCCGCCCGAACTGCGGTTCCGTATTATCACACCCCAACCGATTGAGATTCGTGAAGGAACGCGTATTCGTTACCGTCTGAGCCTGTTTGGGATACCCTTCGCGTGGGAAACCCTGATCTCGCGATGGAACCCGCCCCATGAGTTCATCGACGAACAGTTGCAAGGCCCCTACCGGCAATGGATTCACACACACCGCTTTCGCGCGGACGAGGGCGGCACGTGCGTCGAAGACGAAGTGGTCTATCGCCTGCCGTGCTTTCCGATCGGAGAGCTTGCCTATCCGGCCGTTTGCTGGCAGCTTTCACGCATCTTCCGATACCGCAGCGACGCTATTCGCGCCATCTTGCTCGATGGCGGATCGCAACATAGCCCTTGTTTGGCCGAGCTTCGGGCCGACGAGCATTCTCCATCGAGAAAGGATCCCGCATGAAGCTCATGGAGTTTTGGGCGAAGGCAACTGTAGAAGAACTTGGCCGCGATGGGCGACGCCGGGAGTTCTCTTGCTGGCGCTCGTCCGACCTGAACGAAGCCGACGCTCACCGCACCGCCCTCAATGCCGCTCGGCGCGCGCTGGGCAAGTTGCTGGCCGGTGAACCGCTCGACCGCTACGGATACGGCGAGGCGCCCTTGCGCGAAGAGATCATCGATAAGTTCGCCGATCCTGCGGGACGAATCACAGGCGCCGTCACCCGCAACCGCTACGGAGCGCTGGTGCTGAATACCGACAGGGTAATGTTCTTCGACGTCGATTTTCCGCCGATTACTCTGCGAGAATCCGTTGTCCATTTCTTTCGGCGGCTTTTCAGCGGCTCGGCGCGATCGCCGGAATCTCGGCGCGAACTGGACGGAGTGCGCCGGCTTTACGAGATTGTCGCGGAGATGCCCGACTGGTCGCTGCGATTGTATCGCACACACTCTGGGCTGCGTGCGATGGTGATGCACGACGTTTTCGATCCGGTCGCGGCCGACTCGATCGCATGGATGGAGTCGTTCGGCTGCGACCCGCTCTACGTGCGCCTCTGCAAGGCGCAAGGGAGCTTTCGAGCCAGGCTGACGCCGAAGCCGTGGCGCTGCGGATGCGAAGTGTGCCCAGTCCGCTGGCCGTTGGAGAATGCCGATCAGGAGGATCGCTTCGCTCGTTGGCTAGCGGGCTATGAGGAGCAGTGTGCGCCGTACGCCACGTGCCGCTTCTTGGGCGTGCTGGGCAGCGCGACGGTCCATCCCGAAGCGGCCGCCCTGGTTGATTTGCACGACCGGGCGACTCGATGCCGGGAGCAACTCCCACTGGCGTGAACCGTTGGCTCGGCACGATGGCTTGAGCTGTGCTGTCTCAAGGGCCTGTCCGCGACGACAAACGCATGGACTTCCCGGAAAACGAGCCGCAACTCGCCCCGCCTTGTTGCGTTGCCGGGCGGAACGGCAATAATCGAGGCTGTTGATCGTTGGACTAGCAACCAAGATTTCGCCGATGGAAAGGTGTGGATTATGGCGAGCCCCAGGCATGTTGTTTTCTTCGTTGTCGCGGCCTTGACGGCCGGCAATATTATGGCGGCCGATAAGCCGGTCGCGTCCATTCTGCCGAAAGGCAAGCAGTGGCAGATCACGTTTCGAGACGAGTTTGACGGGAAGCAAGTGGACCAGAAGCAATGGTCGCTGCATGACTACGGCGAGTTCATCCGGAACAACGAGTTGCAGGCCTATGTGCCCGAGGCGTTCTCCGCGGCTTCAGGTGTGTTGCGAGTTACCGCCGAAAAGCGAGAGAAGAAATATGCTGGAAAGATGCAGCAGTACACTTCCGGGATGATGATCACCAAGGGCAAGTTCTCGCAGCAGTACGGCTATTTTGAGATCCGATGCCGGTGTCCGGCCGGCAAAGGCCTTTGGCCCGCGTTCTGGCTTCTCGAAGATCGCAATCCTCAGCCCTGGCCGCCGGAAATCGACGTGCTCGAGTTCCTTGGGCATGATCCGAAGACAATGTACTTCACGATTCACTGGAAGAGCAAGGAATCGAAGACCGGCCGCAAGTCGTCGGGCGGCAAAGAGGTCGGCCCCGACTTCACCAAGGAGTTCCACATTATTGGATGCGAATGGGATGCAAAAGAGGTGAAGTGGTACTGCGACGGCGCGTTGAAGCATCAGTATTCCGGCGAAGGCGTTCCGCACGTGCCGATGTACCTGATGGTCAACTTGGCAGTCGGCGGCAACTGGCCCGGAGCCCCGAACGAACAGACGCCTTTTCCGAGCGCTTTCGAAGTGGATTTTGTCCGGGTCTATCAGGCCGGCAAGCAGCAGTGAACTCCCTCCGAACGGAACCACCGGCTTTGGCCTAAAGAGACTCAGACCCGAATGGGCATTTGCGCCCGTCGAATTGCCGAAGGTCGAGGCAACGGCCCACCAGCGGTTCATGCAACCGCTCTTTGGCGTCAACGGACCCGTTTGCGCAGATCGCTGCACAGGCTGTTGGAAAGGAGACTCTCATGAGACAACTGCTTTGGGCGACAACCGTGCTGCTGGCATGCTCGACGGCGCTGACCGCTGAGAAAGCTCGAACCTATCGGAGCATTACTTGGGAGCGGCTTCTGCAAGCCGGCCCGCCGTTGCAGCAATTGGGGTGGCTCGCCACACGACACTCGAAAGAGATCGAGGCGTCGGATTGGTCGATCGGATGCGAAACGCTCGACCGCGATCAAGCGAAGTTCAGCGTTTACAAAGAGCATTTGGGCGAGTTGGGCGCCAAGCATGGCCGTCTTCAAAGCGGCTGGGCCAAGTGCGAAAAACAAAAGGGCGTGTATCAATTCGAATGGCTCGACGAATGTGTCAACGGACTCAGCGAACAGGGCGTTGAACCTTGGATTTGCCTCTGCTACGGCAACCCGATTTACGGGTCGAACGTCCAGCTTGGTTCTGCTTTGGCCCCCATCGTTCAATCTCAGGAAGCAATGGCGGCATGGCTGAAGTATGTCGAAGCCACGGTCACTCGCTACCGCAATAGTGTGACAACCTGGGAAATCTGGAACGAGCCGTTCGGGCAAGGCAAAGACTACGCCATCATGGTTCTGGCCACTGCCGAAGTGATTAGGAAGGCGCAGCCCAAGGCTGTGATCATGGTTACGGCGATCACTCCTTCAGACCGGGCGATTGTGCTGGAAGCGTTGAAGAATGAAGGCAAGATCGCTCTTGTTGACTACTGGAGCTACCACCCCTACGACCGCAATCCCGACGCATCTTACGCTGCCGTTGACAAGATCAAGGCGGAGCTTGCCCGATACAGCCCAGAGTACAAGGTCTATCAGGGAGAAGCGGGCTGCCCGGCCATCTTGGAATGGACCCACGCGCTGAGTCATCACCCATGGACCGAGTACAGCCAAGCCAAATGGAACCTCCGCCGCATGGCCGGCGACCGCGTCCGCGGCATCCCGTGCAGCGTGTTCACCATCATCGATCTGAAATACCCCGACATGCTGCAATCCTTCGGGCTGATCCGTTCGAACTTGCTCCACGAATTCATCTATAAACGGCCGACCTTCTATGCCGTCCAGCACATGATGGGTTTCTTCGACAACTCGGTCAAACCCATCGGATTCTCAGCGTTCGAATCAAACGCAACACGAGCGTTGTCCGTTGCCCGATTCGACAAGGCCGGTGATCCGATCATTGTGTTTTGGTACAGCGATCGCATTCCCGACGACCAAATGGAATGGGACCGCATCGACATCGTATTGAAGGATGTTGTGTTTCGAGAACCAGTTCTGGTCGATCTGCTGACGGGCAAGGTCTTCGCTCTGAAGGACGGGGCGTGGAGACGCGAAGGAACAAACACGGTCGTCGATCAATTGCCGGTTTGGGACAGCCCGATGATGCTTGCCGAGCGAGAACAGGTGCCGCTCCGAGCGGGCGAGGCTTCCAAGAGTCGTTGAGCCGGCTGACAGGCGTTGCAGTCCGATGCGTTGATCGCGATCGAAGGCGAAGGCAGAGTCATGCTCGGCAATATCACGATTCGCCGTCGGCGCACGGGCCCGTTCGGCCGGCGGGGCAAAGGCTCGCGGAGAACGGGCGGTGCAGTGCGCCGCAGTCCGGCCGGTAGTCGCAAACGATCGACCGCCCAACGGTTGGGCACCGGGGCAAGTCGCTCATAACGCCGCGATTAGGCGATTAATGTTGAAGGCAACGGGCTGGGCCCAATCGGGCGGCTGCTGTCCGTCAGCTCACCCGGTAACAAACGGAGGCATGGTCGTGCAACGACGTCAGTTCATCAAAGCGGCAGCGGGAGCGGCGGCGGCAACAGCGGGCGTCGGGACGATCGGACTGCACGCGTCGGAGCCGGACCGCGCGCTGGCCGTGCGTTACGCGACGGCCGGGCCGGCGGGCGTCCGCAACCGCATCGCTGTATCGACCTATTCGTTTTGGCGGTTCAAGCCCGAGTTCAAACTCGCCATCGACGACTGCATTCGCCAGGCGTCGGCCATGGGGTTCGACGGCGTGGAAATACTGCACCGCCAAATGACCGGCGAAGATCGAGACTACGTGCAAGGCATCAAGCGGTGCGCGCTGCTCCATGGGATCGACCTGTGCGGCCTGTCGATTCATCAAGGGTTTCTTTCGCCCGACGCGGAGGTCCGCCGGAAGAACATCGATCACACGGTCCACTGCATTGAACTGGCCTACCAGTTGGGGATTCCAACTGTCCGAGTGAACACGGGCCGATGGGGCACATCCAAGGATTTCGACGAATTAATGCGGAATCGCGGCGTCGAACCGCGTCTGCCCAATTGCACCGACGACCAAGCGTTTGCTTGGGTCATCGACGCCTTGAAGGCTTGCTTGCCTGCGGCACGGCAGTGCGGCGTCACGCTGGGCCTGGAAAACCACTGGGGTTTGGCGCTGACGCCCGAGGGTTTGCTGCGAATCGTCGACGCCGTGAACTCGCCCTGGCTTGCCGTAACGATGGACACGGGCAACTTTCTCGAAGACCCGTACGACCGTTTGGACGCTATCGCCGCCAAAACGGTTTACGTCCATGCAAAAACCTACTACGGCGGCGGCATTTGGTACACGCTCGACTTGAACTACGAGCGAATCGCGGGGATCCTCCGCAAGCACGACTATCGCGGCTACGTAAGCCTGGAGTTCGAAGGAAATGAGGACTATCGCACGGCGATCCCAAAGAGTCTGGCTGTCCTCCGCAAGGCTTTTGGCGCGTGAAGCGATCATGGCGTGCGGCTCAGCGGTTCGGGCGTCCCTCTGCGCCGGCGCGTTGCTCATCTCGGTCGGTTCTGCCTCGCACGCCCAGCAGGCCGCGCCCTCCAACTATGCAGTGGTGGTTTCCGAGGCTTGCTATGCCGACACGGGCTGGAAAGCCGTCGTTGACGCTCTGATCGAAAAGCACAAGGCGAATGCGATCTTCTATCGCTCTTCAGTCACGGAGGCTTTGCCCCAACTCCGTGCGTTGTTTCCTCGCTACACCTGTTTTGTCGCCGCGCCCACCGACGCCGACCGGCAGTTCGTCTTCGATGTCCATCGGTTGTTGACGAAGTTCGACGACGATCCCTACGGCGACACCTTTTGGGGAATTCTGACCGGCTACGACGCCGCCAACGCGCTGCGCATCGCACGGCAGACGGAGCCGTTAGTCATCCGAAAGGTTGCCGGGGGCACGGAGGTGGCGTTGGAGATGTGCGTCGAGGGAATGTGGTTTTGCGAACTCACCCCCGGCAAGCAAGTTCGCAAGAGTGCCGGCGGCGAACCATCCGAAGAGAAGGGTCCGGCTGACAGCACGGCGGCCTTGGTTGCCGCCCTGAACGAATATCATCCCGATCTGTTCGTAACGTCGGGGCATGCGACCGAACGCGACTGGCAAATCGGCTATCGTTATCGCAATGGCTCGTTTCGCTCGCGGGCCGGGCAACTCACCGGCCACGACACCGCCAACCAGAGCTATTCCGTGGCTTCGCCCAATCCGAAGGTCTACTTGCCCGTCGGCAACTGCCTGATGGGCCATATCGACGACCCGGATGCGATGGCGCTGGCTTGGATGAACTCGGCGGGCGTTTGCCAAATGATCGGATACACGGTGCCCACTTGGTTCGGCTATGCCGGCTGGGGCTGTCTCGACACGTTCGTCGAGCAGCCGGGACGGTACACGTTGGCCGAGGCCTTTTTGGCCAATCACCACGCGTTGGTCCACCGGCTTGCCACGGATTATCCCGAACTGGCGAAGTTGGAACCAAAGCCCGGCAAACCGTTGCCAACGCGCCCGGCGGCCGACACGACTATTTCGCGCGCCGACATGACCGGTTTGGGCCTGTTGCACGACCGAGATGTGGTGGCTTTCTACGGCGACCCGGCCTGGTCCGCACGCATGGCCGACATGCCCAAGGCGTACGACCAATCGCTCACCATCACCAACGGCCTGTACACCATCGAGATCCAACCGCGCCGCGGTGAAAGAAGTTTTGAGCCGATCAATCTCAACGGTTCTCAGCGGGGAGGCAGGCCGATTGTGCAGTTCTTGCCCGGCCGCATCCGCAATGTCCGGCTCGTTGAAGGCGAAGACCTCAGGCCATTGGTGACCGACGACTTTGTCTTGATACCCAATCCCCGCAAATGCGATCCGACCCGCACCTATCGCGTGAGCTTCCGAGCCGACCCGGCGCGGTGAGGTTGGCAACGAAACGGTGATTGGCGAGGCCGATCCTCAAATTGCTCCGTCGCTTTTCCGGATTTCCGTTTGAACGAGTCGCCCACGGGCGGCGGCTCGCGCTGACACCGGCGACCGACACCACGGCGGAGATGAGACCTCGAAACGCGTGGGACGCGGTCGGCATGCGTCCGGCCGGGCCTGCAAGCGCCCGGCCGTTCGATGAAGCGACTTGCGCGACCCCTGCCGCACTTCACCGCCGCTGTTGCCCGACCGCCGCCGCGTTCTGCGCGCACCTCGGCCTGCCTCAACAGCGAGAGGGTCCAGCGGCGCAAGGAGAACGCCGCTCGCTGCGACTGCTTGGCGTTTGTCGGCCTCGGGTCAGCGTCGCGAAATGACTTCGAAGGGAACGGCAGGGAACATGCCGATCTCTTGGCGCCAAGTGGTCGGCTGCGCGCCCGGTTCTTTCGGGGGCGTAACCCCTTCGCGGAAGACCATGAAGATCAGATTGCCTTTTAGGCCCGGTTTGGCCTTCTTCGAGTCGCACTTGATCGGGATGACCAGCCCGGGCGACACAACCACGGGAGGTTCGAGCGTGATGCCGTCCGGCGCCTGGCTCAACTCGAAGCGGAGCGCTGCGGCGGTTTGGGCGTTATCGACCATCACGCGAAGCATGCCCGTTCCGTCGGCGGGAATCTGAACCGCGCGATCCATGAACGAACAGGGCGGTTTGCCCGGCGGCTTGCCGTTGACGAAGATGGTCCAGTTCTGCGTCGGCACCAAATGGTACCAGATAAACGCCTGCATCATTTCCTCGGCAGGGAAGGCGGGACGAGCCACGCGGTGCTTGCTGCGCGGCCCGGACATGCCATTGATTTGCAACATGAACGGCTTAGGCGACGCTTCCTGAGGAACGGTCAGTGTCAGCCGCGAAGAATTCTGGCCGGAGGGAATCCATGCGCCGCTAAGGCTGAATCCGGGCGGCGGATTTTCCAACTCGAGCATGATATCGTCGTCGAAGCCGTCTTTGCGGATGGCGTGCACGCTGATCGGCACGCAAGTGCCGGCCCGAGCGCTCACGCTCGACGGAGTGACTCGCAAGTCGAAATCGGGCCGCGGAGGCCGAATGTAGAGGCGGTAGGCGAAGTCCGTTCCGCCTTGGCCTTGAGCGTCAGTGATTGAAATATAGCGGGCGCCCTGGGCCACGGTGATCAGCCGCGAGTCGGCATGATGGGTGATCAACGGCCAACCTCGGTCCTCGTAATCATCGTTTTGATCGACGACTTTCCCGCGCGAATCGTGCAGGCGGACGACGGAATCGAGCGGCGAGTACAGACGCCGGGCGAAGACCTCCGCCACGACGGCCCCCGAGCCTTCGATCCGGAAGTAATCGATATCGCCTGGCCGGTCAATTCGGCCGTTGATTACGATCGGCATGTTGACTCGCTGGGCCGTATCCACCGAATCGTTCGGCTCGCTCGAAAGCACTTCCGGCAAGTTGTCCATAATGAATCCAACGCGGTTGGTGAAGATGTTGTCCTTCTCCACAACAATCGGGTGGATGATGCGGCCCCGGTCGAAACTCGGTTCGATGCGGAGGGTGTCCATCGGCAGGTTCCAGCCGAGCAGTTCGATCGTGGCCGGCTTGCCCGATCGTCCGCCCAGGGGAAAGATGCCTGTGATGTAGGGGATTTCGCCGATCGAGATGCGATAGACGAAGTCTTCTCGGCCGCGGTAGATCGAGTCGCGAACTTCGAGAACGTATTTGCCGTCCTTCGGAATCTCGAAGTAGAGCACCGGATCATGCCGGAATCCGAGCGAGTCGGCGAAAGCGACCTCGCGCCCCCGATCGTCGTAAAGGCGCAATACGGCTTGGAACCATCCGGGAACGCCGTCGGCTATGTACGGAATGACTTCCCTAGCGGCGCAGTGGGCCACCAACTTCGTTCCCTTCTTGGCCTCGAAGGCGAACCGATCGACATCGCCCGGCATGATCTGACCGTTGATCACCGAAGGCAGAGGAATCTTGACGGCGGGATGCGGTTCAATGTTGTTCGGCTCCTGCTCGCGCAGTTCCGGCCACTGACCGACATGGAACCAACGCGGATTCGACATGCCGCCCGGAGTCAGAATGCGCAGTTCGCGCGGGCCGACCTCGGCATCAGGCGCCAACGTGACTCGGATGGTCAATTCTTCTTCGAGTTGCGGATTGGGCTGGCGTTTCGGATCGTTCGCGCGTTTCTGATACTTCTTCTGCTCTTCGAGGTGCTCTTCGGTGATTGCCAGGAGCTTGTATGCCTCCTCGCGCGTGATCTTGCGCCCTTCCTTCTTCTCAATCTCTTCCATCTTCGCCGTCGACTCGATGCCGATGCGCACCGACTCGCCCTGCGTCATCGGGCGATACCAACTGACGACCTCGGCCTTGACGCCGCTGCCGGAGATGAACACGTCGGCCACGTCTTTGATGCGGCTGCCGGTGATGACGATCTCGTAGTCGAGTCCGTCGCGCGCCTTGGGCGGGGCCATCCGTTGCCCGCCCACAACCACATCGAACGTGGTGCCGCGGCAGCCGCCGCCGGGGAAAACATAGGCGGCGTTCGGATTGCCCGAGGCCGTGCGCGCGGAGATGCCGCAAATGGCGGCCAGAAGAAAGGCGGCCGCGAAGGTTTGGCGTGATGGAATCGCGATCATGACTAGCCAACTCCCAAGCCTTTGGGGGACGGCCCCGGTGCGCAACGGCAACCGCCGACGCGAACGGGCCTTGCCGGCGCCTCGCCGCCGCAACCGGGAGCGTCCCCGTGGTCCGTTTCCGTTACATGATCTCGGTGAGTCGTCCAGCCAACTTCATGCCCTCGTCGGCCGACGGCGCGGCCTTGACAACCTCATTCATCGGATGAGGCAAGTTGGCGTCCGGCTCGATCCCGCACAATTCGTAAATGCTGCCGATCAGATCGCCGGGATATACCGGGCGGTCGCGCACATTCTCGCCCTTCGAATCGGAGGAGCCGACCACTTGGCCTCCCTTGAATCCGCCGCCGGCAACCAGCACGGAGAAGACCGATCCGAAATGGTGCCGTCCACCGTTCCAAGTCGGGCCCCAGTCCACTTTCGGGGTGCGCCCGAACTCGCCGCAGCACCATACCAGCGTGCTGTCGAGCAGCCCTCGCTGCGAAAGCTCCGTAAGCAGCGTGCCCAGACCGTTATCGAGGTTGGGCAGCAGCCGCTGCATGGCCTGGAAATGTTCTTTGTGCGTATCCCAAACGAACTGGTTGATCGTAATGTACTTCACACCCGCTTCAACTAAACGGCGTGCGGCCAAGCACGACTGGCCGAACGTGTTTCGCCCATACGCTTGCCGCACCTCATCCGGCTCTTGGGAAAGGTCGAAGACCTTGCCGGCGTCGCCGATGATCAATTCATACGCCTCATGCGTCGCCTGCTTGGCCGCGGCGATCTCCGGGTGGCTGCCCAGGGCTTGGGCGAGCTGGTCGGTGTTTCCAAGCGTGTCGCGGCGGTGGGCCTGTTCGGCGTCAGAAAGGTCGGGGGCGATGATCCCTTCCACGGCGAAACGCGCGGCATTCGGGTCGCCGCCGGTGGCGAACGGCTTGTAGCGAAGGCCCATGAAGCCCGCCTCGGAGAAGCGACCCTGCGGCTGCGTCAGCACGATGTACGGCGGAATCAGACTGTTCGAGTCGCCCTGAAATCCCTTGAAGGCGGTTACCACCGCGCCGACGGCCGGATAAACCAGCCGTCCGCCGGGCACGCGCCCCGTTTGAACCATATAGGCCGCCGTTTCGTGACCGTTGTTGCCGTGGGTCATGCTGCGAATCAGCGAATACTTGTCGGCCAGCTTGGCCAACTTCGGCAGCTTCTCGCCGATGCGAATTCCCGACACATTGGTTTCCAAAAAGCTCTTCAGCGGTCCGGTGTACTCGGCGCCGGCCTCCGGCTTGGGGTCGAACGTGTCGGTATGGGGCGGGCCGCCGGAGAGCCAAATTTGGATGACCGCCTTGGCCTTCGCTTCGGGCTTGGGTTTGGCCGCAGGCGCCGACGCCGTCTTGGCGGCCTCGGCGCTCGCGCAAAGCCGGTTCCCCAAGAGGATGCCGCCCATGCCGAGCGCTCCGCACGCCAGCATTTCCCGGCGCGACACGCGTTCGCAGTTCAGCGAAACATTCGTGTCCGACAACGGCACGTACACTTGACGATTCTTAGGCATCGGTCTTCCTCTCGTGAGTTGGCCTGCGGACGGGCCCGTCCTTCGAAACGACTCTTACTGAAACCCCGGAAATCGGAAAGCAGCTCGGCACTCTGATGCGCGCAGCCGTTTTCCTGCCGGTTGCGGCCGCTCGCGCTGTCGCATCGCCCCGCTTAGTGTCGGAATAGGAATTCGGTGGTGTTGATAAGCGTCCACGCCAGTTGATCGCCGCCCCCGCCGCCCCAATCGAGATCGGTGGGGAATCGCGAAAGAATCGCCAAGTAGAGGTTCTCCCGCGAGTCGCCCTTCGACAGCAGTTCTTTGATGCCCGGCCCGTTGCGTATCTTGTTGCGAATGTGGCTCGAATTGAGCATGTGCAGCCGTTGGCCGGCCGTCATTCGGCTGGTCCGCTCCGACAGCAGCCCGGTGTCGCGCGGCGGCCGGCCGAACAACTCCAAGAAGCTGCTGCTGATGCTGCCGTCGGGCAGGCCGATCGCACGGTGCGTTTCCGGAATGAACGTGTACGGTTCCGGGATGATGCTCGAGTAGTTCTCAATCGTCCCCGTGATCTGGTTCAGGGCGTCGATAATCACTTCGGCGTCGAGGCGGCGCACCGTGTACGAGGCGAAATGGGCGGCCGCCAGCGAATGATCGCTCTTGGGGATGGGCGACAACTGGTACGTGCTCGAATTGAGAATCAACCGAAAAACGTGTTTCAAGTCGTAGTCGGCCTTGACCAACTCTTCGGCGAGATAGTCGAGCAACTCGGGGTTCGACGGCGGATTGTCCGGCCGGAAGTCGTCGGCCTCGTGGACGATTCCGCGGCCTTGCACCCAGAACCAGAGGCGATTGACAATCTGGCGGGCGAACCATGGGTTCTTCGACGTGATCAACCAATCGGCAAAGACCTCTCGCGGGTCGCGATCCCAGGGAATCTCCACCTTGGTCCCGTCCGGAAACACCGGCGTGAACGCGGGGTCAACCTTCTTGGTCGGATCGAAAATGATGATCTCTTCCTTCCACTCGCGGGTCGGCTTGAACCCGACCTTTGCGAAGAAGCCGGCCAGCCCGTTGAGCCGCTCGGCCGGCCACTTGTCGGCGCGCTCGCCCATGAACGTCAGCGCCACCGCCCCGGCAAGGCTTTTCGGGTCGTTGCTCTGGACGGCACGGAAGAAGTTGGCCTGCCCCCTCCGGAAGTTGCTGCCTGTTGCGGTAAGCAGTTCTCGCGCGAACTGGTCGTACGGCATGTTTGTGGCCATCGCATGGTGGATCCAGCGATGATAGGCCTGCGCGGCGTTCGGCCAGAGATTGATGGGAAACTCGGCCTTTACGCGCAAAACATCGCACCACCGCATCGCCCAATAGTCGGCGTATTCCGGACGCTCCAACAGGGCGTCAACAAGCCGTTCTCGCTTGCCCGGGCTGTTGTCTTTCAGGAACGCCCTTGCTTCCTCGACCGTCGGCAAGGTGCCGATCAGGTCCAAATACGCCCGGCGGAGAAAAACGCCGTCGGAGCACAGATTCGCCGGTTTAATACCCAACTCTTCCCACTTGGCGAAGACCAGCTCGTCGATCCGCCCTCGGGGCGTCGGCGGGGTGGGAAGCTCGAAGACCTGATGCTGACCTTCCTGCGAGGTTGCCTCCGGCATCGACGGAAACCCATAGGGATTGTCGTCCACCTTCTCACGCTTCGGCGGCGGAAGCCAGTCCGAGTCGTCCTTTTTCGGCTCCTCGACGGGCTTCGTCGGAGTTTTGGCGACTGGCCGTTCCGTTCGGGACTCCGAACGGTTATTCATGACAAGCGCCAAAACGCCGGCCAAGACACAGAAGGCGAGGAATCCGGAAATCCCCCAGACCATCCCCGCCGACGAGTCCTTCTTGCGCTTCCGCGCAACGCCCTGCGAGGCTCGGTGCGACTGATCGCCTCCTACAACGATCGGGATGCCCGCCGCACTGGTCGCCAGAGGCGGTGCCGGCGGACCAGGCGGTGCGGTGACAGCGGGTGGTTGAACGCTTGGCAGATGAACGGCAGCCGACGGCGGCACTGGTGCCGGAGGCACAGTCGTCACCGCAACACGAGCCGAAGTTGGTGGGGGCGGAGCAGTGGTAGTCGAAGGCGGGGTTAGCGTCGGAGGCAGGGCCACACATGGCGCGGCAGGCGCCGTGTTCGCAAACAAGCCGGGCACCTCGGCCGCTTGCCGCCACTGGGGCCAGCCCGACTGAAGCACAGGAGTCTCCGGCCGAAGCTGACCGGTCAACGCCGCCGAGCGCAACTGCCCCGCTGTCATCGGGCCAACCGGGCGGTTTTCGATCAGGCAGTACCAGGAGTCATTCGACACCGACGCCATGGCTCCACTCTTCTGTTCCTGGGGGGCAACCTCTCCTGCAACCGTTCGCCGTGTGCAGACCACCACTCGCTTCGACCGTTCCACCCGTCGCGCTGCGCGTACGAACTGAGCGATCCAAACGCCGGAGCAATCCGTTGGGAACGACTACACCCCACCAGTATCGAGTCTAGAGTTTCGGCAAGCGGATTGCAAGCCATATTGCCTCCGATTCTTGCGGCGGCGACCGCCCCGCGCCGATGCGGCCTCGGGGCGAGCACGGGCCCCGAAAAAGAACACGAAACGGGTACACCGCGCGTACCGCGAAAATCGGGCGGTCTGCTCCGTGTGTTCGCCCGGCCCGGACAATCGCCGGCAACGCCGGGCGGAGCGGAAATCTGCGAGCGCACCCGCTTAGCGGTCCGCCCGCCACCAGCACGCAACTATGCTTGGGGCAGCATGCGTGCCCCGACGGCCATCGGGGCTCTCGGTGGTCGGCGTCCCCCGGCGGGCCATCGCCTTGGGCCTGATGTGAAACCACCGGAGCTATTCCCAGTAGCCGGAGTCGTGAATAGAAGCCGGATTGGTTCTGCCGACGATTGCGAGCCCACGCCCCGGCTTGTGTCGCAGCCGGCTCGCATCACGGCGCCACGGCGCCCAATGGCCAGGAACGCTGAGGCAGCGGGCGGCCGCGGGTTCTCTCCGACGCTCATCGTTCTTGATTCGCGGACGTACCGGGCTACAATCCAAAACGCGGGGGGATTGCTTATTTCCTGCGGAGGGGGGATGCGATGTGGCGCTCATTGGCGTTCGGATTCGCTTTGGTGTGCCCGTTGCTCCTTTCTTCGACAAGGGCCGACATCACCGTCGAGGGAACCGTCTATTATTGGAGCGGCGACGTTCAGAACGCCGACGGCGCAGCGGGCGACTACGTGCCCGCCCGATCCCTTTGGGTGCATGTCGAATGCGACAAGATCGCCGTGGGCGACATCGACACCTGGACCGACGCGAACGGGAAGTACAAGGCCGTCTTCAAACGCAAGAAGCTCGGCGGCGACTTCGCCTCGCTGAAAATCGATGTTGAGGTCCGCGCCGCCGTCTTGCTCGACGCTTTCAAACGTGATCGCGCCGTTGATGTGAAGAACACAGTTTCGACTTATCGGAGTTCCTTTCGCGCGTTTCCCTATAACGGCCAAACGCGTGCCGTCGAGGTGCAAGACGGCAATAGCGTTCTCATCAACGTGTACGTGCAAGGGGCCGACAGTCCCTATGCCGAAAGCTCGATGGGCAGTCGCTTCAATTTGCCGATTGCAAGCTGGGATTACGACGACGACGGGCGGCATACGTTGGCGGGAATATTCTTGTGTCAGACGTGCGAAGAGGTTTACCGATTCCTCTGCGCTCGCGCAGCCGATAAGACAGAGCTTTCGCGCAGCACGATGCTGTTCTACTCGGCCGATTTCAGCAAGACGGCCTATCGCGACACGCAAAGCCCCATCGGCTTCCCCAGACTCAACGAAGGCACGGCTTGGATCGACGTCTCTTACCGCAAGCTATTCGATTCCGACAAACCTTCCGACAAAGGCTGGAATTGGCGCATCCTCCGCTGCACTGTCATGCACGAGTTCAGCCATAAACTCATGCACGATGTCTATTGGACGATGCCGAAGACTCACCCCTGGATGAGCAGCAGCCACGACGCAACCAGTTGCACCAGCGGCGAAATGGGGTGGCGCGAGGGTTGGGCCGAGTTCCTGCCCGCGGCCGTGCTCAACATCGCTACAATGGCCGGCGAACCGGTCTGTTCGGCCAAACTCCAAAGCGCTCACAATCTGGAGCATTCTTGGCATCCATCGACGGGCGCCGGCGGTGTGCTGCCTATCGACGACCTGCCCGGCGAAGTGACTTGGCGCGACAGCGTCAAAGGGCGCCGCGACTGGAACGAGGTTGAGGTTGCGGCCGTGCTGTGGGATATTTACGACCCGCCCGGTTGGGAGTACATGCCCAAAGCTCAGCAAGACGCGAAGCCAGCCGGATGGCCTGCCGACTTGAAGTGGCATGATCAACTCTGCGATTCCCGCCTCGAACGCATTTGGAGAATCATCAAAATGCAGCCCGAGGCGCTCAACGACGAAGACGAATCGGTTGATCGCGACAGTTTCTGGACGTACTGGCTCGATACGTATGGCAGCGACTACGAGCTTGTCCACGGGCTCAAGGCCATACTCCACAACCGCGATATCCGACACACCCTCCGGCCCGAAAACAAACCGGTTATCAAGCGGCTGAAAGTGCTCGCCGACTCGGCCGACACCGGCTTCGCCGAGTTGAAAGTGAGAGAGTCCGACGCCGAAGATCGGCCGTTTCTTTCGTACAACGTCGCTTTCGGCGCTGAGAATGAGCCCTTGAGGCTGTTGTTCCCAACAGATCGGCAGTTGACCGGTTTCTGGAACGACGAGGAATTGACCGCCCTGATCCGATTGCCCGCCCGAAACACCTGGACGCGCATCATCGTCTTGGTTCACGACAACATGGAGTTCGACTCAATCGGCGCCGGCGACGAGCGTTGGGAGAACGCAGGCGGCACGTCGCCGAAGGTTCGGCTGATTTCCGCGGGCGAAGACCGCTCGGCGGCAGTTCGCGACGATGGGACCATTTGGACATGGGGCGCGGGCATGCCTTCGTATCGCTATGTTGGGCTTCTCGGCGAGCAGAAGGATTTTGCGGTGCGAAGCGCCGGGCCGGTCCGCAACACAGCGGGTTTTGTCGCCATCAGTTGCGGCTATCGCCACACGGTCGCTCTCCGCATTGATGGAACCGTTTGGAACTGGGGCGAAAATGCTTATGGTTCGTTAGCCATCGTAGGAAATGCGCCAGATTGGCAAGAGACGCCTCTACAAGTGCCGGGATTGACCGATGTCGTCGCCATCTCGGCCGGGCAAGACTACACGTTCGCGTTGAAATCGAACGGCGAACTGTGGGCGTGGGGATCGAACTTCGAGGGCAAGCTCGGCGACGGCACAACGACCCATCGCAACGCGCCGGTCAAGGTTGCCGGGCTGCCCGCCGTTGCCGATATGGCTGCCGGCGTCAACCACAGCTTGGCTGTCGATACGGACGGCAACGTGTGGGCTTGGGGACGCAATGGATTCGGCCAACTGGGGGATGGCGAAGCCGTTCAAACGCACGCCCCGTCTCGTCTTGTTCCCGCCAAGGTCGTGGGCATCGACAAAGCTGCCGCCGTTGCCGTCCATATCGACCGATCAATCGCCTTGAAACGCGACGGCACAGTCTGGGAATGGGGAGCGCGAAGTGGAACTGTGGCGCACGGTGCCACAAGCGTTCCGTCTCGTGTGGCCGGCCTCCACAACATCACCGCTATTGGCGCAGGCGGCGGTTTCCAAGTGGCTCTCCGCAACGACGGCACGGTTTGGTCGTGGGGAGAGGTGAACTGGTGCGGCCAGCTCGGATGTGGGCCGTTGGGCGAACCGCCCATCGATTGGGGGACAATTCACCAAGTTAGCGATGGCAGCGGCTTCAACGACGTGACAGCAATCGCTGTCGGCTCGCGGCACGGCATCCTCATGCGCCGAGACGGTTCGGTTTGGTCCTGGGGCGGAAACGGATTCGACTGCCTCGGCCATGGATCCACCGGACACAGATTCACCCCGGTGCGCGTTCAGCAATACCGCCCCAGCGGGGGCTCCGCCTACGCCGTTCTGCCGTTCGACATTTTTCATCATTGACACTTCCATGCCAGCGACTCGCGATGCGCCGTCCGCTGCGAGAAATCGTCAGCGATGCGTGCCGCAGTCGAACAACCGGCTGCGTCCCCGTCGCCACTTCACGATTTCTTTTCGCTCGGTTTTCTCAGATCGCCGGTGCGCTGTCCGATGGTGAGCTTACAAGGTAAGATGGCCTGCCAGCGCAGGCGTTCCGTTTTCAAAGAGCGGTTCGCAAGGCTTCTCCGTTAAAATGTCGCGCGGATGGTTCTTCGCGCCAAACTATCCGAGGCGATGTTGTCTGGCCTGGACTGCTCTTCTGATTGGAGGCCGCCGATGCATGCACTTTTGGCTCTTACGCCAATTCTGGTCGTTTTTATCTTGTTGGTCGTCCTGCGACGGCCGGCCAAACACGCCATGCCCGTTGCTTGGCTTTATACCGCGATTATCGGCATCTTCGTGTGGCAGATGGACTTCACCAGGGTTCTGGCCTCGACTCTTCAGGGCATCTTCATCGCCGCAACGATTCTCTACATTGTCTTCGGCGCCATTCTTCTGCTCAACACCATGACGTACAGTGGTGCCGTGGCGACCATCCGGCGCGGCTTCATGGACATCACCCCCGATCGCCGAGTGCAAGCCATCATTGTCGCCTTTCTATTCGGCGCCTTCATCGAGGGCGCAGCCGGTTTCGGGACTCCTGCCGCCGTTGCGGCTCCGCTGCTGGTGGTGCTCGGCTTTCCGGCTATAGCGGCGGTCCTGATGGCGTTAATCATCCAAAGCACCCCCGTTTCTTTCGGCGCAGTCGGCACGCCCATCTTGCTCGGAGTGCGCACGGGCCTGGATGCTCCGAAGATTCACGAGATGCTTGGTTCGACTCGTTTCTCCGATCCGGCCTTCATGGAGTATCTGATCAAGATCGGCGCCAACGTTGCTATCTTCCACGGCATCATCGGCACCCTGATCCCGCTCTGCTTGTGCCTGATGCTGACCCGCTTCTTCGGACAGAACAAGTCTTGGAAGGAAGGGCTCGAAGCCGCTCCGTTCGCTATTTTCGCCGGCTTGTGTTTCACCATTCCTTATATGATCGTCGGCGTGTTCCTCGGTCCCGACTTCCCGTCGCTGATCAGCCCTTTGATCGCCCTGCCCCTGGTCATCACCGCAGCCCGCAAAGGGTTTCTGATGCCCAAAAGAGTGTGGGACTTCCCGCCCGAGAGCCAGTGGAGCGATGACTGGATGGGCGACCTGAAGGCCGACTCGGGTTCGAAGAACGCGGCGGCCGACCTTTCTTTGCTCGCCGCCTGGGCCCCCTATATTATCGTGGCGGCATTGCTTGTGTTGAGCCGCACATGGACGCTGCTGAAGTCTTTCCTAACCAGCCCCGCTGTGACCATCAACTACAACAAGATCCTAGGCACGGAACTCGAAGCGAACGCCCAACTCTTGTATCTGCCCGGAACCATCTTCATTGTTGCCGTTCTCTGCGCCTTCTTTATTCAGAAGATGAAAGCGGAAGATATGGGCAAGGCCATCGGCAAATCGGCCAAGACCATGCTCGGCGCCAGCGTGGCTCTGGGATTCGCCGTGCCCATGGTTCGCATCTTTATCAACTCCGGCGTCAACGCAGCAGAACTCACGAGCATGCCCCTGACCTTGGCCAGCGGTGTGGCGTCGATTGCAGGCAACACATGGCCGGCCTTTGCTTCCGTGATCGGTGCGATTGGCGCCTTCATCGCGGGCAGCAACACGGTCAGCAACATGATGTTCTCGCTATTCCAGTTCGGTGTGGCCGAACAAATCGGCGCCCCGCCGCGAATTATTGTTGCTCTTCAGGCCGTCGGCGGAGCCGCGGGCAACATGATCTGTGTACATAACGTCGTTGCCGCCTGCGCTACGGTAGCGCTGGTCGGCGTCGAAGGCAAGCTCATCAAGCTGGCGCTCATCCCAATGACCTACTACGTAATCGTGGCTGGCATTTTGGGTTTGCTCGCCGCAAACATGAATTTGGGCTTCTAAATAGCTCCAACACGTCAGCGTAGCGCTAGCTGGCGAGTTTGTACATGGTACGAAAGCTGTGAGTTTGCTCGTAGAACGTGTGTTGGGCGGCGGCCCACTGGTAGATTTCCCTCAGCAGTTCATCGAGCGTGCGG
>JARKPK010000164.1 GCA_029975295.1 Thermoguttaceae bacterium
ATCACGGCCAATCTGACGGCCGAGGGCGCCAAAAAAACCGAGCACTCGGTCGGCGACGTGAAGGTGTTGATCTTCGAGTTGCCGCAGCCCGCCGGCGCCGACATGGACGAAGAGGGCGAAGAAAAAGGGCCGGCGAAGCCCCGTCAGGCCGTGTACTGCCTAGTGGGCGATTTGCTGATGGCCTCCGATCGGCTCGACATCATCGAAGGGATGTTGTCACGAGTCGTCAAGCCGCAGAACGATTCTTTGGCCGACCACCCGGCCTTCAAGTACGTGATAGCCCGTTGCGCCACCGACGCCAAAGACGCGAAACCCCACCTGCGTTGGTATGTTCAACCGTTGGGCTACATCGATGTGCTGCGCGCCAGCACGCCAGAACACCGCCGGCGCAAAGGGAAGAACATCGTTACGGTGCTTCAAGATCAGGGGTTCGCGGCGTTGCAGGGCGCCGGCGGATTCCTCACGTTGGCCGACGAAGGCGCCGAGATATTGCACCGCACGGCGGTTTATGCTCCGCGGCCTTGGGAAAAGTCGATGAAACTGCTTGCCCTGCGCAATGCGGAAGACTTCGCCCCTCAGGCTTGGGTGCCCCGCGAAATCGCCACTTATGCAACGGTTTACTTCGACATCGTCGCGGCGTTCGACAACTTCGGCCCGCTGTACGGCGAGGTTTCCGGCCTGAAGGACGAAAAGGCCTGGGCCGAGGCCGTCGAAGGCCTGGCTATCGACACAACTGGGCCGCGCGTTCATCTCCGCAACGATCTTTGCGCCTATCTCGGCCCGCGGATCACGATTATCAGCGACTACCAGGTGCCAATCACTCCCAACAGCGAACGGCTGCTGTTTGCGATTGAAACCAGCAACGAGAAGAGCGTCGCCAAAGCGATCGAGAAGCTGATGAAGGCCGAAGAAGGCGTCAAGCGGCGCGAAATCGACGGATTGGTTGTTTGGGAAATGACGCCCCCAACCGATGATGCCGGCCAAGAGATTCCGGTGGTTTCGCTGCCGACGATCGGCGGGCCCGGCCTGGAACTGCCCGGCGAGGCGCCCAAGCCGGAAGAAGAGGAGCAGCAGGTGAAGCTGCTGCCCCACGCGGCCGTCACGGTGGCGCACGGGCATCTCTTCTGCGCGTCGCACATCGACTTCTTGATCAAGGTTCTCAACACGGCCAAGCAGCCGCAGCCGTTGCAGCGCGACCCCGCCTACCAAGCCGTCGAAGAGATGATCAACTCGTTCGAGTTCAAGTCGATGTGCGCCCGAACGTTTTCGTTCACCGACGAGGAAGTGCGTCCCACCTACGAATTGATTCGCATGAACAAGCTCCCCGAATCGGAGACGATGCTCGCCCGCGCGATCAACACGTTCTCGCCCGACGCCAAGCGCGGCCAGATTCGCAAGGCGAAGATCGACGGCCGCGAGTTGCCCGAGTATGATGTCGTCCGGCGACATCTTGGGCCGGCCGGCATGGCGGCCGCGTGCGAAGACGAAGGCTGGTTCATCAAAGGCTGTTTGCTGAAGAAGCAGTAGTCGGCCCAGGCGTCCAGACGCTTTGCAGCGGTTCGCTGCTCGGCGATCCACTCCTCGGCGAGGCATCGCCGGGGCTGAACTCGGCCGGCGACGGCGTGCGGGCCGCGGCCTGCGCCCGAAAGCGTCGGGACCGCGCTTTGCCGCCCGTTGGCCCCACTGTGAACCTGTTTCGGCCGAAACCCGCGGGCTGCAAGAGGGCAGGCCGGCGGCGGTTGCGGCCTTGTGCACCGGAGGCTGTTCATGGAACTCGCCCCGCTGGCGGTGCTTGCTGTCGGCTTGTTCGTCGTTCTCGGCGCGATGCTCGTGCTGCGGTTGCACGCGTTTCTATCGCTGTTGCTCGCGGCCATCGTCGTCAGTCTCCTTCCGCCCGGTGCAATCGACATCCGCGTGCGCCGCGTGGTCGAGGCCTTCGGCACTACGGCGGGCAGCATTGGAATCGTGATCGCCCTGGCGGCGATTATCGGCAAGTGCGCCATGGACAGCGGCGCAGCCGACCGCGTGGTCCGCACGGCCCTGCGCCTGTTTGGAGAGAAACGCGCACCCTCCGCGTTATGCTCGGCCGGATTTCTGCTGGCGATTCCCGTGTTCTTCGATACGGTGTTCTACTTGCTCGTGCCGCTGGCGCGATCGTTATACCGGCAAACGCGCAAACACTATGTTCTATACGTAACGGCCATCAGTTGCGGCGGCGCAATCACGCACACCTTGGTGCCGCCCACGCCCGGACCACTGTTCATGGCCGAGCGATTCGGAATCGACCTGGGGTTGATGATTCTCGTCGGGGTGTTGATCGGCATACCGACGGCGATCATCGGTTTGCTGGCTTGCCATCTTCTGAGCCGATGGACCGACGTGCCGATGCGCGGCGACGATTCGGACGAATCCGCGTCGGTCTCATTGCCCGACGAGCAATTGCCGCCCCTGTGGTTGGCGATTGCCCCGGTTCTGTTGCCGGTGCTGCTGATTTCGTTGAACACTTTTGCAACGGCGATTGCCGACGGCGAGCGGGCGGCGCGCCTTTCGCCCGAGCAAATCCTACGGCCCGGCGTGTTTTTCGGCGATGCCGCTGGCGGCGACGAAGCGCCCGCGACCAATACCGCGCTGCGGGCGAAGATTGCCGGCCACATCGGCCAACGGCTCAAGGAGTTGCTGCCTGAGGAGGCCTCCAACGCCTCGCCCGAAGCTCTAGCCGAAGCCGTCAATCAACTTCTCGGTGACCGGCAGTTGTTCTCCGGCGACCAATGGTCGGCTCTGACGTTTCCCGCCGAGGCCGATCCGCTGCGCCGCAAAGGTCTCGATCGTCTGACGACCGGAGAAGTGGAGCGGCTCAATCGGTTGGTGATCGAGTCGTACTGTCCGCAGGCGTTCATTCCGCACCAATGGGAAACGCCGCGGCGAAAGCTCGCCCAAGCCACTGCCGTGTTGGGCGACGCCAATTTAGCGCTGTTGATCTCCGCGTTGATCGCACTGGCCACCCTAAAGCGATATCGTCGATTGAATCTGAGACAATTGACCGCGGCCAGCGAAGACGCGCTGCTCAGCGCCGGGGCGATCATTTTGATCACCTCCGCCGGCGGTGCGTTCGGAGCCATGCTGCGCGAAAGCGGTCTGCGCGAGGCCGTCGCTGCCACGTTCGGCGGCCATAGCGCCGGCCTGGGCGTAATGGCCGCCGCGTTCGCCGTTGCCGCCATGCTCAAAGCGGCGCAGGGATCGAGCACGGTCGCCATCATGACGACAACCGCCATGTTCGCCGCCGCTGGCGTCAACTCGGGCGATTTGGGCTATCACCTCGTCTATCTGGCATCATCGATCGCCGGGGGATCGCTGGTCGGTTCGTGGATGAACGACAGCGGTTTCTGGATCTACGCCCGCATGAGCGGTTTGACGGAGGGCGAAACCCTTCGAACCTGGACCATCCTGCTGGCCACTCTGGGCACGACCGCCTGGTTGGTGAGCATGGCGGCGGCGATTCTGCTGCCGTTGACGTAGGCGGGGCCCGGGCCGCGACAATCGCCCCTGATGAGTTTGGCGGCGAATTTGCGCCATCAGTGCGCGGAATCGCACGGCCGGGCAGCAATGCCGTCGCCAGCCCGCCGAATCCCGCCTGCCGCTACCGATTGGCTCATGCCGGCCCGAAAGCGCCCGGTGGGCGAACAAACGTCGCGCTACCGATGCCACGGGGGGGCGAGCCAGTGGGTGGCTTCGTCAAAGGTTGCCTTCCGCCGGAAATCGACGGCCGGATCGTACTCGGGCGACTTCGGGTCGGGCTGGAGCCAACGCGGATGCTGGCGGCCGAAGTAGCTGCCGTAAAACTGGTAGTTCGTATCGATCCAGCGGAAAAGAATCATCAACTCCATCGAGGTGAGCATCTTCGTGTGGTCATGCTTCGCGTTTTTCGGGTGCTGTGCGTCGGTCAGCAGGGCGGCCAGCGGGCTGGCATGGCAGCCCAAGCGTTTCGGGGGCAAATAGGCCCCGTTGTAATTTCCCTGGTCGCCTTGGGTGAACGATCTGAACTCGGAGATGACCGGGCCGGCAAGCTGCTTGGTCGCCAGTTGTTCGTACGATGTGTTGTAGAACTCCGTGACTTCGCCGGTCAGGCGGAGGTCGGCGGCCGGTTTCTCCGCTCCGTGGCACTCGACGCACCTGCGGTCGAGAATCGGTTGAATGTCGGTCGGGTAATGAATCACCTGCCCGGCGCGTCCGTCGCCGCCGTTCTCGGCCAAATCGCAGGGCTGCGGCTGCGGCCGGCTAGGCGCGCGGGTCAGCGCCAGCGAGGTGGCGGTGAGCTCCGCGGCACGATGCCCTTGGCCGTGGCAGCCTGAGCAGGCGCGCACTTCGCCCGGAGCGTAATTGATGTACGTCCGCTCTCGCTGCACCTCGCGGAAATCGGCATCGAGCGTCTGAAAGAAGATCGCCCGATTCGCCGGAACGACGAAATGCGCCGATCCATCGGGTTCCACGGGAACAACGCCCCACTGCACCCGCGGCCACAGAGCCGCTTTCCAACTCGAGCTGCTCAGCGAAGGCTGCCAGCGCCGCGACGTCGACCAGTAACGCGGTAAGGCTTCGTTGATGCGCAGCCATTTCACCTCGCCCGGCTTCACCCCTTCCATCCCCTGATACACGTTGTTCACAACGCACACGGCCAGGTTTTCGGCCTGGAACTTGGGCTCGCGGGCCACTACCGGCACCGGCGGCGTTGCCCGCGGACGCACTGGCGTGGGATGCCAACACGAAAAACTCGGATCGGCGTGAACAACCTGGCGCAGTCCGCGGCCGTCGATCAGGGCGATGGCGTAGGCGTTCGGCACATTCTTGTAGTGTGCCGCAGGATCGGTCTTGTACGAAACAAGCACCAACTGATCATCGACGGGGAACGGATGGGTGAACAGATGCCCGCGCTGTCCGTCGCGGTCGTGGACGAACGTTCCCTCCGGCGTGCGGAAATGCCAACCGGCTTCGGCTCGCCGCTGGACGAACACCTCCGGCGTGAGGAAGGCGACGGGATAGCCCGGGTCGCCCTGGCGGTAGTCGGGCTGATCGGGATCGGGGCCTCGCTGTTGCATCCCCGTGCCGATATCGACCCGGAGTATCGTGCCCAAGCAGCCGCCCTGCGGATAGTGGCAGGTGCCCACGCAGACAAACTGGTCCGGCCGGCCGGGGATCGGCTGCGGGTACATATAGATTGTGGTGGTGTCTTCCGCAAGCCCGAACAGTTGAACGGCCTGAGTTCCGTCGGGGTTGATCGCCCAAATCGTCTTGGCCACCCGCGCGCCGCGATCCACGTATTCCCAGCGGTGGTACATCACCCGGCCGTCGTCGAGCACAACGGGGCAGAACTCGCTCACCGGGCTTCGCGTCAACGGTTGCACCTGCGAGCCGTCAGCGTTCATCCGATACAGATTCGGCGCAACCAGGTGGGCCGAGCCGCCGCAAAGGATTGTGTGCTCGCAGCGCGTCGAGGAGAAAACGATGCCGCCGTCGGGCAGGTAGCAGGGGTGAACGTCGTCGGTATGCCAACCCGGGCGCCAGCGGGCGGCCTTTTCGGCCTCGTCTTCCGGCGGGAACGAAATCTGCCGCAAGCCCGAACCGTCGAGGCTCACCTCCCAAATGCGAAATCCCGCCTTGGGATGCTCGCGGAAATCGAAGACAACCCGCCGCGCGTCGAACGAGAGGCTGATCTTGCCGATGAAACCCGTGCCCCCCGGCATTTGGGCGGCCGTAACCACCGGGCGCTCGTTCCCCGTGCGCAAATCGAGCACGTAAATGCCGTTTTCCGGCGCGAACCGATCGGCACTGACGCCGTTGTTGATGTCCGTATAGTAATGGTCCGACGAATACGGCTTGCGTTTGACGAAAACGATCTCGTCGAACCCCAGCCGCCGCAGATCGACCGTCCGCGGAGCAGCCGCCGCGACGCCCTCGACGCCACGGGAGGCAGCGTCCATTGGGGCGACCTCGGCCTTTGTCGGGTTCGAATCGTCGTCGGCCGCCGCCGCAACTACCGCTGACAGAAAAACAGTCGCCAAGAGAGAAACGGTTCGCGCCGCTGCGGCCGGCAACGCCGCACGGCCAAGCGGCGCCATCGGACCGCTTTGGCCCGCGCCCCTTCGGTCGGACTCCTCACCCGATCGACCAATGTCAGCCGAAACGCTTTGATGATCAAACGGCGCAGTCTGAGCGGCGCGCCTCGAACAGCACGCAAGCCGTCTCGCGCGGGCCAGTGTATTCTGACGATCCATTCATTCTTCTCCCGCCAAGGCCGCGCGACCTTCGAGGCCGCGGGGCGATCTCACAATCACAGACCGAAGTCAAATCGACCGGCTGCATCTATCGGTCTTGCCCGATCGTCAGCGCCTCGCAGCGCCGGCGGTAATCCCATGCAGTCCAGCCCAAAAAGAAGTTCAGCCCAACGGATGCAAACAACAGCGCCCCAACAAACACCAGCACGCCCCACGGCTTCGCCTCAGGCTGAGCAGCCTGTTGGCCGGCCCCCGAGGTTGCCGCCGGCTGACTGATCGGCGATGGCGATGCCGGCTCGGGCGCAGCGGTTGCCGCCGACGAGGACGCCGGGCGAGAGGGAGACACGCCAGCGGCGCCCAACGGCGGAGGCGAAGGCAACCCCGGCGACGCGGCCGACCGATCGACGGGCTTTGCCGTCGCGCGGTCGATGTCCGAAATCGGCAACAGGGGCGGCACGTTCGCATCGCGACGTTCGGTGGCCGTTGCCGAGGGCGCGGCGGCCGGCGTCGATCGCGGCAAGTCGGCCGGTGATCGAGGCGACGATGCGCCTTCGCCTCGCGGGTCGAGGCCGGGCGGGCGGTATTCCTGCTCGCTTCGCCGCGGCGGCGACGAGCCCTCGGCCGAACCCGACCGCTCTAACGGCGGCAGATCGCCCCAGCGGCTCGTTGTGGCCGCTGCCGGCTCCACCGCGCGCGGAACGGGCAAAAGCGCGTCGGGCATGTCTTCAATCCGCCGCGCGCCCGCCGCTGCCCGCGACGCATCCCAGCGATTGCCGGCGGCCGGCGCAGCCTCCTCGCGATTCGTCGGAGGCGTTGCCCATCGAGTCGATGCCGAAGGGCCTGCCGGCTGATCGGCATTCACTCGCCCGGCAATAGCGATTAGGCCGTCGCGACGCGGCAGCTCGCCTCGTCCAGCGGTCACGCGGTAATAGGCCTCGCCGTCGCCGCCGGGCAGCGGCATTGTCCCGCGCACGGCATACCCTTGCCGAAGCTGTTCCAATGTTTCGGGCGCAAGCTGAATGAGATACTCGCGGCCACCCTCGGGCGCCGGTTGCCAGCCAATCACGGCAGGCGGATCGACGGCGCACGCGGACAACATCATCAACAAGGCAACCATCTTCGCGTTCTCCGCCCGCAACTTCGCCCACAGACGATTATCACCGCCCGCCTAAAGCGACGCAACAATCGGCCGACATTCGAGCGCGCGGGGGCCGCAAGTGGCGGAATGGATTCCAACCATCCCCCGCCCACCGCCGCAAACGGAACGTGCCGAACGATCAAAACAACCGTGAAACCACTGTCAAACCGTTTTTCTGCGGGAAAACCAGCCAACCGTCGACGCCACCGTAGCCGGCCCGCAACCTCGCCAAAAGCGTGGCACTAGGCCTGCCAACACCACCGCCCTTGGCCCTCTGCATCACCAAACTCACCGCCGTGGGCCGCCCGCACCTTGCTTTGGTCAAACGCCGAGAGCGGCAACGCAACGACGCGGTCCCAGAAAAACCGCTTCGGGCCGGCACGAGGCCGTCTTGTCGGCCGCGAGGATTTCGACAATCAGCTTGCTTTCGGATTTGCCGTCAGCGCGGCCCCATCCGACCGTGCCACACCGCCCAGCGCCGCCAATTCCACATGGAACATCGTCAGCAACGTTTGCAGGAACGCCACGACCATCGGCCCGACAAACAACCCGATCGGTCCTAGCGCTTGCACCCCGCCCATCACGCTAAGCAGCGCCAGAAGCGGATGCAAATTGGCGCCGCCCTTAAGAACCAACGGCTTGATCACATTGTCAATCGACGAAACGACCACGATCGAATAAACGGCCAGAACAATGCCGGCCATCGGGCGCCCCTGGTAGAAGTACACGTACAGGCACACGGGCAACCAAACGATCGTCGCCCCGACGAAGGGCACCATCGCCATCATCGCAGTGGCCACGGTCAGCAGGGCCACCGATCCGACTCCCGCCACGAGATAGCCAATCCCCGCCAACACGCCTTGCGCCAGGGCCGAGAGCAGTGTGGCCAGCACAACGGCCCGTGTCAACGAATCGAATTGCGCGATCAACTGTTTTTCGTACTCATCATCCAGAGGCGACAGTCGCATTAAGGTGGCGATGATCTGCGGTCCGTCGGCTAAGAAGTAATACAGGGCGATCGCCATGATGAAAAAGTTGACCACGAACGCCAAGAGCCACTGCGTGGTGCCAAGGGCCAACGGCGTCGCCCACTGCTGAATCCGAAGATTGATCGCCTGCTGCAACTCCTCGGCTGACAGGTTGAGCCCGACCTTCGCACCGGCCGCCGCCAGCGATCGGCCCAGCCCTTCCAAGCTGAACACCGCGTTGGCCTGCGCCCCCTCGGGCGCCGGCGCCTGTTCGCCTGGAGGGGCGGCCTCTTTCTCATCGGGCAATGCCTGTCCGTCAATCATCGGCGCATCCACCGGCAGGCCGCCTTGTGCTGGAGCAGGCGCAACTCGGAAGGACCGCACGATCTGAATGCCCTGGGCCGCCGCCACTGTCAGAATGCCGGCAACCGGAAGGAGAACCGTCAGAAGAATGATCAATGTGCTCAGCGCGGCCGCCAACCGCTTGTAACCTCGGCAGTAGCCCTCGATGGCTCGATGCATCGGCCCGAAAATCACCACCAGCAGCAGCGCCAGGAAAAGCGGCAGCACAAAATCGGCCATAACCCGAATAAACAGGCCGCCCATCAGCAGCAACACGACGCAAAGAACGACAAACGAGGCGATTCTCGCCATATCCTTACCCCTGTGCCGTCGAGGCTCGGCCCCAACAGGTTCACATAGTAATCCATGCGACCGCCGGCGCAGTGAAACGGCCGCAGGTCTTGTTCCGCCCGGTTGGGTCGCTTTTCGTTTCCCGCAGTTTCATCTCGAATTCTCAACAAAGCCGAAAAACGGAAGTCCCGTTTCCGCTGAATGCAGGAAAGCAGCTTTGTCGCAAAGGCGCCGTAATCGTTCCCAAATGAAGAAGCACGGCACCGCGGCCGAAGGGCGCAGCCCGTCTTTGCGATTGCGGCGCAACCAGCGGGCATTGTAGTCGTTCGAACCGATAGTGCCTATCGCGTTTTCCTGCGGCGAGATACCAGAGATTCAGAATACCCGCACCGTAAGGCTGTCGCTCCGGCGGCTGTAGAAGGCGGCCGTCCGCCAGCCTTGTTGCACGCTCGGATTCCGTGCCGCCGGAAACGTCGCCAGCGACCGCCGGAACGACGGCCACGGGCTTGCGTCGCCGTCGCGGGCCGACCACAATACTCTCTGAACCTCCGATGAGCAACGCGATGCGGCCGAGGGCTGTTGGAAAACGCGACGAACCAGCGTGGCGATCCGCTTCCGAGGCTCACCAGTGCCCGCCGTGCGAAGAAGCCGTGGAAACCGGGCAATGGTTCGATGGTCAGTTCCGCGCGCCCGGCTGATTCGCCTTGCTCACAGCCGCTTTCCCAACGGAGCGGCCCAATCGAGGCTTTTCGCCGTCCCCCCCACCAAAAAAAATCGTTGCTCCCTCGGATCGCCATGCTGGGCCGATTGCAAGCTGGCCGCGAGAGCGGAGCGGCAGCCCTTTGCGCGTTTCGCCTGCTTGGGCCGCTTTTCGTTTTCTGCGGTTTCCTTTATTGATATTCTGGAACAGCACTGCGATGGGGCAGATCAACGGTAGGCTGCCGCTGACGTGAAACTACTCGTGTGCGTTGGTTGGTCGTGATGCCTCGGTTGTCGGCTCAAAAGCATTTCCCTTTCCAGCGCCCTTGAAGGAACCGCACAAAACGTGGCCGTCTCTCCCCAAAACAAACGATGGCTCATGGCCGCCGCCAAAGTGCTGTTGGTGGTTTTGGTGGCGTGGTTTGTCCGGGCCACGCTCGTCAAGGCATGGGATCAGATTCGTGAAGACACATGGCGGGCCGACTGGCGATGGCTTTTCGCCTCGACGGCCTTCTACGTCGTTTCTTTGTTGCCGCCCGCTTGGTTCTTCTGGCTCACGCTTCGGAGGCTGCATCAGCCGGTGGCTTGGCATGCCGCGTTTCGGGCATATTGCGTGGGCCATTTGGGCAAGTACGTTCCCGGCAAAGCGATGGTCGTTGTGCTGCGCGCCGGGATGGTGCGCGGGCCGGGCGTGAGCACGCCGCTGGCGGCCGCCGCCGTGTTCTACGAAACGTTGACGATGATGGCCGTCGGCGCCTTCTGGGCCGTTGCCGTCCTGACTGTTCACTGGCAGCGGGGGGCGTTGAACCTCGGCGACAAGTTGCCGGCCGGCGCAATGATCGGGGCCACGATCGGCATGCTCGTCGTGTCGCTCTTGCCCACCCTGCCGCCGCTGTTCGTGCGGTTGCTCGCCGTGATGAAGATCGCCCGATCGGACGATCGGCCTTTGCCCGCGGCAGCCGTGCCCGCCGCCCTGCGCCACAGCGACGAACCCACCCCGCCCGAGCCAACAGCTACCGGCGCCGCCGTATCGGTCGCGTCCCCCGGCGACGCAACCGCGCCGGCGAGCAGTCCATACGCCTCACCTGCGGCTGCAACGATCGAGCTCGGCTACGGCCTGCCCGTGGTCGGTTGGCTGGCGATGGGGCTCGCGTGGCTGTTGATGGGCGCCAGCCTGTGGGCGACGATTCGCGGCATCGGGGCGACGGATTTGCCGTGGGCAACGCATTGGACCGACTACTCGGCCGTGATGGCCGTGGCGCTGGTCGCCGGGTTTCTATCGATGATTCCCGCCGGATTCGGCGTGCGCGACCTGCTGCTGGTGGTGCTTTGCGCACAATTGTTTCAAATAGGCGAAGGCCCGGCCGCCGTGGCCACGGCCTTGCTCCGCATCGAGTGGCTGCTGGCGGAGTTGATCGTTTCGGGTATTCTTATGGTTCGGCGGCCCGGCCCATGAACAACGGGCGACCGCGTCGGCAGGCGCGGCCGCCGAAGATCGAACATTGCCCGCTCGCGCTGCGATGCGGCGATGAACATAGAGCCGTGTTTCACAAAAGCAATCTTGCCAAGCCGACTAACGGCGAAGTCTGGTTTCGACGAAAGAACGTGAGCCGCGCCCAACATCACCAATCTTGGGAGCAATGGTCGTTGGCCGACGGAATCGCGCCGGCCCGTTTGTTCCCTGGGCGGCTCAATGGGGGATGCACTGATGGAGTTGTCGATCGTCGTACCCGTGTTCAACGAGGTCGAAAGCCTGCCGCGGCTGCACGAGGAGATCTCGGCGCTGGCTGCCGCGCACAGTTATCTTCTGGAGATCGTCTTCGTCGATGACGGATCAACCGACGGCTCGTGGGCGATGATCCGCCGGCTTTCTGAAAGCGACGGCCGCGTTCGCGGCATCCGTTTCCGCCGCAATTTCGGCAAGGCGGCCGCGCTGAGCGCCGGTTTCGCCGCCGCCCGAGGCAAGCTGGTCGTCACGCTCGACGCCGACTTGCAGGACGACCCGGCGGAAATTCCCAATCTCATCGCGCAAATCAACCAAGGTTGCGATTTGGTCAGCGGCTGGAAACAGGTCCGCCACGATCCCTGGCACAAAGTGCTGCCTTCGCGCGTGTTCAACGGGCTCGTCGGGGCGCTGACCGGCGTAAAGCTGCACGACCACTACTGCGGCCTGAACTGCTATCGGCGCGAAGTCACCGCCGAGGTGCGCCTTTATGGCGAACGCCACCGCTTTGTGCCGGTGTTGGCCGCCGCCCGCGGCTTCCGCGTGGGCGAAGTCGCCGTCAAGCATCGGCCGCGCGAATTCGGTCAATCGAAATACGGGTTCTCCCGATTTCTCAAAGGGTTCCTCGACCTGCTCACCGTCAAGTTTCTCACCGGCTTCGGACAACGCCCCCAGCATTTGCTCGGCGGCATCGGGCTGGCATGTTTCTTCATCGGCCTGGTCGGTCTGGTTTTTCTGGCGGCTCAGTGGTTCTTCAGCCGCGTGCTGCCCGGTGCGTCGGTCATTCACTTGCACGAACGGCCCGCGCTGCTCTACAGTGTGGCGCTGCTGATCATGGGCGGGCAGTTCCTTTCGCTGGGCGTGGTGGCCGAGTTGTTCATTTCGCATTACGAGCCGCAATCGCCCTCGTACTCGGTGGCCGAGCGCACCGACGATCCGCCGCCGGGCGGGCCCGAGCCGCCCGCTGCTGACCAATAGGCGACCGCGGCCGGCGTGTTCGCGGCTCTGCCATCGGGCAACAACCTCTATGTTAGCGAGTTCGAGCATGATTCCAGAAGAAATGCCGACTTCCGCCGGCGACGACTCGGGCAAAACCCTTAGGCATGCCGTTTACGCCGTCATGATCGCCGTGGCGGCGGGGATCCTGCTCGGGCGGATTCTCGCGGTCGATTCGATCGACTACTACCGGCTCGAAGCCGAGCGACGCAAACAGATCGAGCCCGAGTTGGCCCGCCGCGCCGCCGAAATGCGGGCGGCCGGCCGAAGCGAAGACGAGATCGCGCAAAAAATCGCCCAAGTTCGCGACGACCTCGAACAGAAATCCCAGCTCAGCCGGCCCTTTCTCAGCGGGAACGACCGCAGCCGGTGGTGCACGCTTCGGGCGCTGGTCGAGCCCGAGATGCGCGTGCCCGGCGCCCCCTACGCCATCGATCGCGTGGTGCAACAGCCCAACTGGGACACGATCGACATGGTCAAGCACGATCGCCGTTACCAGCCGCCCGACGCCCCTCCGCCCCAACTGAAGCCGGGCGATCGCATTCGCGATTGGGACGGCCGGCAGGTGGGCGGCCACCTCTATTCCAGCAAACCTCCGCTCTACCCGACCATCTTGGCCGGCGTTTACTGGGTGGTTCACAAGGCCACGGGCGAAACGCTCGGCACGCAGCCGTACTTGATCGGGCGAATCATCCTCGTTCTCTCGCAATGGCTGCCGATGCTCGTCTATTTCGTGCTGCTCACCCGGTTGATCGATTCGTTCGGCTCCACCGATTGGGGGCGGGTGTTCGCCGCGGGCGCCGGCGTTTTCGGCACCTTTCTGACCACCTTCAGCACCGTGCTCAACAACCACTTGCCCGCCGCGGTGTGCGTGCTGATCTCACTCTACGCTTGGGTTCAAATCGAGCGCGCCGGCCGACGCTATTGGGGATGGTTCGCCACGGCGGGCTTTTTTGCCGCGTTGGCCGTGGCGAACGAGTTGCCGGCGGCGGCCTGGGCGGCGGCAGTCATGGGGGCGTTGCTCTACCGCGATTGGAAGCCCACGCTATGGGCCTTCGTACCAGCGGCGGCGATCGTGGCGGCCGGGTTCTTCGCCACCAACTGGATCGCCCATCGCACTATCGTCCCGCCCTACGCCCAACGCACCGCTGAGGGCGGGTGGTACAACTACACCTATATCCGCCAGGGCCGAGTGATCGAAAGCTACTGGCTCAATCCCGTCGGCGTCGATCAGGGCGAAACCCATTGGCCCACCTACGCGCTGCACGTGCTCGTCGGCCATCACGGCGTCTTCTCGCTGCAACCCATCTGGCTGCTCGCCGTCGTCGGCACAGGGCTTTGGCTGCTTCGCCGATCGCCGGGCGATCAGCGGCTTCTGGCCCTGGCCATCGGCGCCGTGAGCCTCGTTTGCATCGCCTTCTATCTCGCCCAACCCGTGCCCAACCGCAACTACGGCGGAATGACCTGCGGACTGCGCTGGCTCTTCTGGTTCTCGCCCCTTTGGACCGTGGCGCTCGTGCCCACCGCCGACGCCTGCGCGCCCCGGCGATCGCTGCGCGCCCTCGCCTACCTGATGCTGACTATCAGTGTCATGTCGGTTTCCTATCCCACCTGGAATCCCTGGACCCATCCTTGGTTGACCAACGCATTGGCTTTTTGGGGCTTCATATAGAACCGAAGCCGAACGGCGGCTGCGGCATCCAACCGTACCCCGTTCGACTTTGGCTTTCGTGCAATTGTGTCATTCGGAACGCAACGGCGCGGACCATGCAACCTCGCTTTCGCCGCTGTTACGACCAAGGCCCGGCCGGCAAGAAAGGCGACTCGCCCGCCGCAGCCTTGTTTGCGGGCCGCGACGGGCGGTGCTGGGCATGTCTTCCCTTCGGCGACGGATCAATCGGCCGTGCCGCGATCAGATCGCCTGTGCCACTGCCGGCTTGTCCGGCAGTGCATGTTCGAAGTCGTATGACTGAGGGCGAGGCAACGCGGATCGAGTCTTTTTGCCGCTCGCGCCGCCGGGATAGCCAAGAGCTTCCCCGGCCGCCCTTCGGCGCTCGGCCCGCACGGACTGCGAAACCGCAGCTCAGGCAGTGCCGATGTTGAACTCGCGCACCAGCTCGCGCAGCGCCGTGGCCTGCGCGCCGAGTTCTTCGCTGCTGCTGGCCATCTCTTCGCTGCCGGCGGCCGACTGCTCGGTGACCTGGGCGATCGTTTGAATCGCCTTGCTCACCTCTTGCGCGTTGGCCGCCTGCTGCACCGTGGCGCTGGCGATCTCGGCGATCTTCGCCGCGGTCGTCTCCGCCGTGCGAATGATCTGCTTGAGCGATTCGCCCGTCTGGTCGCTCAACTGCGCGCCCTCTTCCACCCGCTGCGTCGATTCCTTGATCAACGAGCTGATCTCGCGGGCCGCCTGATTGCTCCGCTCGGCCAACTTGCGGACCTCGTCGGCCACCACGGCGAAGCCCATCCCGTGCTCGCCCGCCCGGGCCGCCTCGATCGCCGCGTTCAGCGCCAGCAGGTTCGTCTGGCTGGCGATCTCCGAAATCACCTGGATGATCTCGGCGATCTTCTGCGAACTCTGACGAATCCGCTCCATCGACTCGATCGACTGCGACACCGCTTGGCCGCCGGCGTTGGCCAGCTCGTTGGCCTCGCGGGCCACGCTGTTGGCCGCCGTGGCGCTCTCCTTGACCGTCTCCACGCTGCGGGCCAGCTCTTCGATGGCCGCGGTCATCTCTTCCACGCTGCTGCTCTGCGACTGCGCCCCTTGGGCCAGCGTTTGCGAGCTCTCGGCAATCACCCGCGCCCCCTCAGCAAACTGGTTGGCGCTCTCGACGATCTGCTCGATCGCCCCGCGCACCGCCACGACCACCGCGTTGACGTTGTTGCACAACTCGCCGTACAGGCCCGGATAGTGCTTCTCGATCTTCTGCGTGAAGTCCTTCTCGCCCAATCGGCTCATCACCGCGGCAATGTCGCGCATCGG
>JARKPK010000172.1 GCA_029975295.1 Thermoguttaceae bacterium
TTTGGCGCCGGAGTTGAGGGCCACGCTCATCGGCATCTGGTTGGCCACGCTGCCCCACAGCTGGCGCGGGCCGGGCGAGCAGAAGCGGTCTTCGGCCGCCCACTCGGCACGGCGCGACACGAAGTACTGCATGGCCGGCGAATCCATCTTGACCAGCGCCTTCTCGATGACGAATTCGTCCTTGCCGTGACGCCGCTCGATATTGAGCAGGCCGGTCAGCGGGATGGCCCGGGGCACGCCCCCCTGGTCGAGATCGGTCACCGTGGCCATGTAGCCGGTCCGCCCGTCGAGGATCAGCGAGCCGGCGGTGAGGCCGAGGTTGTAGGTGTAGGCGGCATCGAACAGGGTCGGCGCGCCGCAGCGGCCTTCGTAGCCGAGGAAGTGGGAGTGCGCAGAGAACGGGACCTGGGCATCGATGTCCTCGATGGCCCGCGCGGTCATGTCGATCAGCAGCTGTTCGGTGGGGATCAGGGAGACTTGCAGGTTGCCGTGCGAGTCGCGCTCGGCCAGCAGCATGTTGACCAGGTAGTCGGGCAGCGAGGCGAGCAGGGCGGCGTTGTGCGCCGAGAGGAGGTTCTGCACGAACATCGGGCGTGCCTGGGTGTGCAGGGCTTCGAATTCGGCAGCGTTCTGCGCCAGGACGTCGTTCAGTTCGGCAATGAGGTCGTGCATTTCCGGGATGAATTCGATCAGCCCTTCGGGGATCAGCACGACGCCGTGGTTGATGCCTTGGTAGGCGCGGGCGACAACGGCCTGGGCGATCTGGTTGACGATCGCGCTGAGCGATTGGCGCTTGGCGGCCACTTCTTCGGAGATGAGGGTGATGGCCGGCTTGGTCTGCAGCGCGACTTCCATGGTCACGTGCGAGGCCGAGCGGCCCATCAGCTTGATGAAGTGCCAGTATTTGAGGGAGGAGCGGGTGTCCTGCAGGATGTTGCCGACCATCTCGCCGTAGATCTTGGTCGCCGTATCGAAGCCGAAGGAAATCGGCAGAAGATCGCCGATCTGCAGGTCGCCGTCGATGGTCTTGGGGACGCCGATGACTTGTACGCCGGAGCCGTCGGGCTTGACGTCCTTGAACAGGTATTCGGCGAGCACGGCGGCGTTGGTGTTGGAGTCGTCGCCGCCGATGACGACGATGGCGTCGAGCTTGTGGTTGATGCAGGTGTCGCGCACGTGGTTGAACTGGGCGTCGGTCTTGATCTTGGTGCGGTCGGTGCCGAGGTAGTCGAAGCCGCCGGTGTTGAGGATGCCGTCGATGTCGGCGTCGCGGATTTCGAACAGTTGTCCCTTGATCAGGCCCTTCGGCCCGGGCTTGACGCCGAGCAGGGTGTTGCCCGGCCCGAGCACGCGCTTGAGGCCGCAGACGACGTTATGGCCACCGGCGGCCGGCCCGCCGGAAAAGAGCACGGCGACGCGCTTGCCCTGGGCGGCGTTCGAATTCGTTCCCGCCGACGCCAGCACGGCGTTGCCGGAGGCGCCCACGGAATTCGGGAAGCTCTTGGCCACACTGTCGCTGTCCTGGGTGCTGAGGATTCGCGAGGTGTTGGCGAAACTCACCGCCTGCGGATGCGCCGCGTCACCGAAGGCGGCGCAGACCGGCAGCGGCAACGCGCGTACCGCCGTTTCAAACAACGAGTTGTGCTTCTCCATCTTCAATAGCTGTTCTGTCAGCGTGCTCATGCTTGGGTCCTTGGGTG
>JARKPK010000003.1 GCA_029975295.1 Thermoguttaceae bacterium
TAACGGTTGTACCGCCACAAGTCTTGCTCACCCTTCGCGAGCGGGTTCAAGAGCGCCACGCTTTTCGACCGTTACGCAGGCGCCGCCCCGCGCTACGTTTTCTCACCGGCGTTTACATGCGGGTGTAGTTCATGCCGTCGCGCTGCAATGTTTCGAGATAACGCCGATAGTCGAAGTCGCGATTGAGCACGGCACCGTAATGCTCGGCGCTGGTGATCAGGGCGGTGGTTTTTCCGCGCCATTGAAACCAGCGCGGGTTGTCGGGATGCAAACGGATCGGCGGCGACGCGGCCCAGGCCGCTGCCGGCAGGCCGAGCACTGCGACACAAAGCAGGCACGCCGCGGGGCGGTGCAACAGGTTCCATGCGGTCATGGGCAGTTCCCTTTTGTGCCGGCTATTCGATTGTAGATCGGTGAACACTATAGCAAACTGAAACGGGACGACGTGATCACGGTTTCGTGTTATCGCGATTTTCTTGCACCAGCTTTGTGATCGCGTCGAGTTCCCATGCGCCGCGGCCGCTGACGCGGCTGCCGAAAATGTTTAGGCTGCGGATTTCGCCGCGGAACTGGCGGTCGAGTCCCGCACCGTGCATCGTTTGATTGAAGTTGCCGATGGCCAGACCGCGCAGCTCGGCGCCCACCGGCCCGTTGTTGTATGTGGTGCGGCGATCGAGTCGCACGTCGGCCGGCCCCGGGGCGTCGAGCGGCGCGGTGAAGTACCAGGCCACGTTGTCTTGTTGTTTTCCGGCGTCGTAGGCAACAGCGAAGAAGGTCCATTTGCCCGCGACGAGTTTGCCCGGCGAGCTGTCGTTGCGGATGCCGTCGGGCCATTGGTTGACCGCCAGCCGCATTCGACCGTCGGCGTGGCACACCAGGTCGATGCCGTCGCCGTCGCGGTTCAGGCAGAAGGCGATGCGGTTGCCTCCGCTGCCGACTTCAAGGCTGGTCGGTTTCAGCCAGCCGGTGATGGTGACCGATCGCAGCCCGCGGAGATCTTCGATCGGTTGCTCTCCGACTTGAGCCCATCCCCACGGGGCCTTTTCGGTGAAGACCAATCCGCCCTCGGCCCCGCGTTTGACGCTGCCGTGGAGCTCGACCTTGGGCCGCTCGCCGCGGGCGAAGCCGACGCGGACCAACGGCTCGGTCGTTTCCAAGCCGACGACGATTTCTGCTTGCGCCAGCGAAGCGCCGCCGTCGGCGCCCACGGCCGTCAGCGACACGATATAAATGCCGGGCCGAGTGTAGGTGTGCCGAACCAGGCGGCCCGCGGCTTTTTCGCCGTCGCCGAAATCCCAGTCGGCCCGCGGGGCCGAAGTGACGGCTTGGAACGACACGGTCAAAGGCGGAGCGCCACCGGTCGGCGCGGCTTCGATTCGGGCCTCGGGCCGAAGCGGTTCGCCTTGCGCATACGGCACGAATCGAAACACGATGCCGGGCCGCGGCGGCTTCGCGGTGAATTCGCCGGGCTGGGCCGTGCCGGCCGGAACAACGGTCATCGCCCACGGATCGAGCAGATCGACCTTGTATGGGCGGTCGCCCGCCAACGAGATCGTCGCCGCTTCGCGCCCCACGCAATACAGAAGATAGAACGCGCCCGGCTTGCCGAGAGCGAGCCACCGAGCGTCGCGGCCGATCGGTTGCAGCTCGTGGAACGGGGGCGATTCCGCCATGAGCTTCTTCAGCCAAGCGATTCGCGCCGGGCTTTGGCCGTGAAGCACGCCGCCCTTCGACCACCAAAGGATCTCTTCCGGATGCTTGTAGGTTTCGCCATGGCCCACATAGCCCCCGCACATCGTGCCGATCCAGAATCGGCGGACCATCTCTTCGGGCTTCAGGTTGCCCCAACCTTCGGGGATGTCGCCTTCGTAACCGCACTCATCGACCACGATCGGCTTCTGGAATTGTTCGCGCCATGCGCGAACGGTGGGCAAGTCGTGGCGTTGAATGCTGGCGTGGGTGACCCAGGGCTTGGTGTGATCGTAGAACCCGCGGCAGTTGTGAATGCTGCGGAGCCGCTGATGCCCGTCTTCTCGCTGAAGAATCTGGAAGAATCGATCCCAGTCGGCCATCTGCTTGTCGCCGCGGTGGCCTTGCATCGCCCCGGGCGCCATCAGGTCGTACTCGTTGGCCAGCGACCACCACACGTTGCGGAATGCACCGAGCCGGGCGATGCAGTAGCGAAGGTATCGGTCGTCGTTCTCGCGGCCCATCTGCGCAAAGCCCCAGCGGTCGTAGGGATGCCAAAGGATCAGATCAGCCTCGATCCCCAGCCGTTGCAGGTCGAAGATCCGCGACTCGATGTGTCGCCAGAATGCCGGATCGGGCCGAGTGAAATCGAACTTGCCGTCGGGTTTCTTGACGAAAGCGAATCGCTCCGGCTCGTTGCGATTGTAGGCGTAGGCCTTCGGGAACACGCAGAAACGGATCTTGTTGAACGGCGCGGCCGCCAGCGTTTTCAACGTCTGCCGCTGAAGCGCCTCGGGCTGATGATTCCAGACGTAACAGGTTGTGCCGAACTGGTGATAGGGCGTGCCGTCGGCATAGCGGAAGTAGGAGGTTTGAAACACCTCGACCGGGCCGTGGTTGCCCGCTGTGGGCGGCCCGGCGACGATCACCCCGGTTTTGCCGTCCAATTCGGGGCGGTTGCTTCGTGTTTGGTAGCGCCATTGCCCGAGCGTCGGCGGCGAAAAGCGGATCTTATACACGTCGCCGCCGTCCCAGAAACCGAGCACGTCGATCGTTCGATCGCCTTGCGAGAATCGGGCGCTGAACTGCACGTCCACATAGGGGTTCCCGTCGCCGGGGCCGCGGAAGGTCAGCTCGGCATGTCCCCACTGCTCGACCTCGGCCGCGCGGGCCGCCACGGCCGGCAGGACCATCGCTGCCAACAGCAGAGAGATTGTTCCGAGCGACGAAATCGAGTGACGAACGATCATTGGGCCGACGCTCCTCTTCGACGTGTGTTTATCGGTGTTCGGGGGCGGGGTTACGGCAAGATGCGATGTATTTTCGTATAACGATTGCCGGTTTTCTTCCTTGAAATAGGCAAGTTCTTGCGGAATACTAAGGTCGATGGCCCGTTTCGATCCCACGCGTCCCGATTTTTCGCCTTACGGCTTCACGTGCGTTCGGTGGACGCCGACGCGGATGGAGCGTTGCGACCGGCACAACGAAATCGAGCTGAATCTTTTGGAGCAGGGCCGGCTTGTTTATCTTCTCGGTGGCCGAAAGCAGGTCGTACCCGCCGGACGGTTGGCGGTTTTTTGGGCGGGCGTGCCGCACCAGGTGCTCGGTTTCGAGGGGCTAGCCGACTATTTCGTGATGACGATTCCGCTGGCGTGGTTTCTTCAGTGGCGGTTGCCCGACCATTTGACGCAAGCGGTGTTGCAGGGACGGATGATTGTCGAGCCGAACCGGGATCGTTTGGCTTCGGATCGGATGCGGTTCGAGTCGTGGCGCGAGGATTATCAGAGCCATTCGGAGGACCGCCGCCACATTTGCCTGCTGGAAGTCGAGGCGCGGCTGCGGCGTTTGGCGTTGATGGTGGTGGATGATCGCCGATCGGCCCGACTTCGATCTGCCGGGGTGTTCGACCAACGGCATTCGAGCCGGGCGGAAGAGATGGCGGCCTTCATCGCGCAGAACTACACGCAACCGTTAACCGCGGAGATGATCGGCCGACACGTCGGGCTGCACCCGAACTACGCAATGTCCGTGTTCCAACGGGCGTTCGGAACCACGCTGCTGAAGTATGTAACGCAGCTTCGGCTTTCGAACGCGCAACGATTGCTCGTTACCACCGACGAGTTGGTGTTGACAATCGCGCTGCGTTCGGGCTTTACCTCGCTCAGCCGGTTCAACGAGGCCTTTCGGAAGTCGTTCGGCTGCACGCCGCGGGAATACCGGCGGCGGCACCGAATCGTAGCCCCGGCGGCCGATCGGTTGGACAATCCGTGAGCGAACCGACGCCGATGGCGGAATCAGCAGCCGGCCGCATCAACTCCGGCAGCAAAACCGTCCGGCGCCGCGGCCGAGTGAAACGTCGCCGCGCGCTTGATCGCTATGCCGCGCTATGCGCAGCGGCATCGCCATGCAACAAGTCCGCCCAGAGCCGCTAGAAGCATCAACCCCCACGTCGCCGGCTCGGGCACGACATTCACCGAAAGCGGCTCGGTGTAGTACGCCGAGGTGGGCAATCCCACGTTGATATAGTCTGACGTGCCCAAAGTTAGCGTATCTATTTGCGGTGTGATGAGAAGCGATGTGGGAGTTGCAAACGTCTCGGGAACCTTCAGTCCCATGGTGGCGATTAGCCCTCCTGAGGACGGGGAAAAAGAGAACCCCTGCAATATCACATTGGATACATTGGTTGCGCTCGGGTTGGGGGTAACGGTATTGAAAGGGCTTGACGCGAAGACCCCACCCCATGTTGTGCTTGTCAATTGAAGCCCGGGCGCACTGAAAATAGAATTGAGAACGATGCTGTCGAACGTTTGCCCCATGTTGCACGCCACCTCGATATCGACATAGAAAGTGTCGCCTGGCGCGACCGAAATAGTCGATAGTCCGCCGGAATAGGCGGAAAAACGGAAGTCAGAGACGGCTTGAGCAGACCCACAGACTGCGATCGCCCACAAGAAAGCGAGAATTAAACGTGCCGTTCGCATCAGACGTGTCTCCAAGCGAATGAGGTAGGTTGCGTCGTTCGCCGACCGAGGGCGAGAATGCCCGCGAGGGCGAATCGGGGAATTGCCCCGAGAACACTGGAATGGTTCCCGCGCCTTTCGTGCATTGGGAACCAAATTGACGACGCTGCCTCTGCTCGGAGAGAACAAATTGCGAACGAATGTGAAAATCTAAAATCTGCCAACAAGGCGGCGCTTGGCGCCGACGATCGTTTCCGCTGCGTCCGCAACGGAGGCAAGGTGGAACGAATCGACCCCGTCGCCTACGGCCGCGTATAGGCCGAGCAGCGTTTGCCGCTCGACCGTCGGATCGCTGATCGGTACGACGTTCTCGTCGCCGGGCGACAAGACGAAAAGCTCGTCGGCCAGCAGCCCCGCAGTGAGCACCGGATCGGCGATGAACCGCGCATCGCGCCCGTTGAACGCCCAGGCGCGGCTCAAGTCGGTTACATTCACCCGGCCGTCCATGCTAACATCGGCGCGAACCTGAAGCAAATCATTTGTCGAAATCGGGTCGCCTGTTTTTCCGTTAATGCGGCTCAGGTCGGTTACGTTCACCCGGCCGTCACCCGAAACATCCCCGCGAAGGGCGGTGAAGATACGGTCGTTGTCGCCGGTGAGCAGGTTGCCTGCCGGGTCGCGGACGCCTTCGAGCCGGACGAGGTAACGGGCGAAGTCGGGCAGCGGCGCGCTGAAATCGACGACGGCCGTGGTGTTGCCGTCGCGCCAACTGATGTCGAGGGCGATGCTCGACAGATTGAGCGGTTGGCCGGCGGAATCGTTGCCGGCGATGCGCACGCCGGCCGGCGCGAGACTTGCCGGATCGACCGGTTCGTTGAAGACGATCACCAGCCGGCGGATGCCGCCGTCGCGCGGCTCGGTGAACGTGCCATCGTCGGCAATGGGCAGGGCGGCCTCGCCCACGCCACGGGCGTGGATGTTGGCGGAGTACCATTGGAGGATCACCGGCGGCGTATCGACCGACACGTCGATGGCTTGGGCCGAAGTGTTGTGCACCAATTGATACTTCGCCCCGGGCGGCTGGACGCCGAGGGCGAGATTGCCGAACGAACCGGCCAACGCGCCGTAGGAGATCATCGGATAGATCGCCTGTTGCAGCGGCTCCAGTGCGGCCAGGTTGACCTTTCCGCCGTTAAGTGTGAGTGTGCCCACCACTGCGATTCGGTCGCTGTCGTCGGGCCGGCGGAGGTCGATATCGAGCTGGGCGGTGGACGAAAGCGTCAGGCCGCCGACGGTAAGCGTGCCGCCGGCGCCTGCGCCGCCGGGGGCTACTCGGCCGTTGTTGCTTACCGTTACGGTGCCGCCGACCGTGCCGGTGCCGGCCAGCACGGCGCCCGACGACACCGAGACGGCCCCACCGGCCAGCGAGCCGGCCAGGATCAGCGTGCCGGCCTTGGCGTTGGTTGCGCCGGTGTAGGTGTTCTCGCCCGCTAATGTCCAGACGCCCGTGCCTTCTTTTGTTACGGGCAGGTTGGCCGTCAGGCCGTTTTGGATGGTGCCGACGATCGCCCCGTTGCCCGCGCCGCGGAGGGTGAGCGTGCGGTCGGCCATGCTGGTGGTGATGTTGCCGATGATGATCAGTTCGCCGGCTTCGGATTGATACGTGCTTCCGCCGCCGCCGCCGGTCAGAGTAACGTTGCCGATCCAGGTGTGGCTGCCGTTGATGTTCCGCAAGGCGCCGATGCCGCCGACCCCGTTGCCGGTGGTATTGAGCGGTTTGCCTTCAACGGTGAAGTCGGGGCCTTCGAACTCGAGCGTGGAGTAGCGGTTGGTCGCCCCGTCGCAACTGACCGTAACCGCCGCGCTGCCGACGCCCAGCGCCCGAGCGTGGCGGATGTTGAGGATGCCTTGGTAAACAGTGGTCGTGCCGGTGTAGAAGTTGTCGCCGCTGAGGATCACCTTGCCGGTGGTGTTCTTGGTGAGGCTGCCGCTGCCGCCAAGGCGTGCAGAGATCGAGCCGTTTTGGACCGTGTACGACGAGCCGACCAGCGTGCCGTTGGCGATCGTGCCATCGACGAGGGTTACGGTTTTCGCGTCGGTGGCGAAGCCGCCCAGATCGAGCGTTCCGCCGGACTGGACGACGATATCGGTTCGCTTCGAGATCGCCTGGTCGGAACCGATGGTTTGCGTCGCCCCGCTGACGACCAACCGCGCGGTGCCGAAGCGATACAGCTCGAAGCCGCTGTCGGCCAACAGGGCGCCGTCGAGCAACAGGCCGGCGGTGGTGCGACGGGCTTCGCGGCCGCCGGCCAGGTCGAGGGTGTCGGTCCCAGTGCCGCCGTTGAGCACCAGCCCGGCGCCGGGCATCAGCAGATTGCGCGAGCTGTCGATGATGATCGTATCGTTGCCGCCCTGCCCGTTGACAATCAGTTGTTCGAGCGAGGCGATGTCGCGCCGCATCGGCGGCACAACGCCGGCAGGATCGGTGGAAACAACGGCATAGCCGCCTTCGAAGGTGATGCGGAAAGAGTCGTTTTCATTGGGCTGCCGCCGATCGCCGTCGATGCGCCAAACCCCATCGAGCGGCGCAGCAAGCGTGGTAACGACCAGCCGCGGGCGCAAGTCGGCCTGGACGTTTTCGCGCGAGGCGTATGTCGCCCACAAATCGGCGCCGGCGATCGATGAGGCGATCTTCAATGTCAGCACGCCGTCGCCGACGGCCTGCCCGCGGACCAATTCCGTAACGTCGATCCACAACGGCTGGTTCGCCGTAGGCTGGTAGCTTGTCCACAGCGAGCCGCCGGTGGGGCGGTTGTTCCAGGTGATGTCCGTCTCGGTCCACGAATCATCGAGCATGAAATAGATTTGATGTTCCACCGTCGCGCCCAAGGTGAGCGGGGTAAGGCAGAGCACAGCGGCCGAGACGGGGTCGGAGATGCCGCTCAGGTCGAACTTGAGGAAAGCCTCGCGGTTGTAGCCCGTGCCGGTGTCTTTCTTGACCGTCAGACTGCCCGTGGCGAAGTTCTGGTCGGCGTAGCTGCCGTCGCGGACGAACGCATCGGCCGAGGCTTCCAGCGTGGTCGTCGAGAACAACCCCTTCGGTGCGAGCTTGACATCGAGCACGGCCCAATCGACGGCCACGTTCGGCCCCACGGCGACGTTGAGCAGCCCGTCTTGGAGCCAGGCGAGATTCTGCGACAGGTTGAGGGTTCGGGCGACGGCGGTGGTTGTTGGGGCGGTCCATCCCAGGTCGGTCCAGGCGAACCCGCCCGAGGTCGATTCGAAGTAGATGCGGTCGGTCGAGGCGTCGGCCGTAGCGCGGAACGAAAGCGTCAGCCGGGCATCGACGACCTGCTGACCGGCGGGCACGTCGAACTGGAACGAGAAGGGCGCCATTCGGCCCGGTTCAAGCGAATCGAACCCGGCAAGCGGCCGACTGAACGCGGCCGCAACCTGCGACTGCCACAGGGCATCGACATACACGGCATCGGCCGAGCCGCCCGCCGCGAAACCGTCGATGTCGCCGAGCCAGGCGCGTCGGTCGTCGTCGAGCCGCCATTGGCCCAGCGGCTGCACCTGCGGCAGAAGCAGCGGAGTGGTTTGCCCGGCCTGGAGCGGCACGAACAAAACGGCCAATTGTCTGTTGGTAACCGCCGGCAGGTGAATAGCCAACTTGAGGAAGCCGGCATTGGCGTTTTGCCCCTCGGGATTAGGCGAGGTGGGCAGCGGCGCGGCGGGCATCACGGTGAGATAGGCCCCGGGCGTGAGCAGCTTGACCCATAACCGCTCGGCGCCCGAGGTGAGCATGGCCGACGAGCCGTCGGCGCTGATTTCCACTTGGCTCGGGTCGAGTTTAACGTGGGCGAACCACCAAACATCGGCCGCGGCCGACGCTTCAATCTCGTCCTGGAGCAGCACGCTGCCGTCGAAGCGGTTGAGCTTGATGCCGCGCCACACTCGGGTGACGCCGGTGTAGGCCGAGGTCAAATCGGCGATGCTCATGGCGGCATCGGCATTGGACTGCTGCCGGATGATCGAGGTGATGGCGCCGACCTTCTGATCGGCGGCCGAGCCGGGATTGATCACCAGCGTGTTGTGCCCTTCGGCGCGGAGGCGATAGTAGGTCCAACGGTTCGATCCGAAGTAGCCGGGCAGGGCATAGTTGTCGGCCCCGAGGTCGTAGAACCAGCGTTTGCCCAAGGCGTCGAGGACGAACGAGCCGGCGTCGAGATGCCCGTGGCTGTCGCCGACTTTGCCGGCTTTGAAGCCGACGAAGGTGGCGTTGGCGTCGTTCCAATCGGTGCGCATCGTCACCACGTCTTGCGTGGCGTAGGCCGAGGTGTCGCCGCGATACTGCACGTCGCTGCGGAACTCGATGGTGCCGGGGGCCGTGCCGCGCGCGTCGTACCACAGCAGGTCAAGCGGCGATCCGCTGCCGTTGGCGCGTTGGTGCCAGGCGGAGAGCGGATCGTTGAACCGCCGGGCGAACCAGAAGAGCTGCGGCCCGCGCATGTTGCCGGCACCGCCGTCGGCGAAGTTGTAGCTGAGTTTCGCCGGCCCGGTGTCGAGCAGGGCGAAGCGGCCCGCCTCGGCCACGCCCGGGATGCGGCTCAGGCCGAAATCGCTCCCCAAGGCGGTCTCGAGGCCTGAGATCATGCGCACCAGATAGCTGGTGGTGTAGTCCCAGTAGCCGGGGCCTTCGTACCAGCCGCCGGCATCGGCGCTGAAGTGCCGCAAGATGGCGGCTGCCGAGGGGACGGCCTTGGCCAAAATCTCCGCGGCCAGGGCGGGATACTCTTCGGCCACGGCCAGCGCGCCGAGGATCATGCCGCCGTTGCACACGATGTTCCAGTTGTTCGACGAGGCGGCCACCCAACTCGAATTGTTCCGATAAAGCGGCAGCGCCTGATTCAAGCCTTTCTCGACGATCGCTGAGGCGATTACCGCCCTCCGCTCGGGCGTCCAATATTGGTAAAGCCAGTCGTAGCCGATGGCGAAGGCATGGGTCATCTCGGCGGTGTCGAGAAAGTGCGACGGGTTCCAGTTGGGGAACGCGGCCGCGGCATTCAACTCGGCCCACGCCCGTTCGGCATAAACCGGATTGCTGCTAATGCGATAGACCATTGCCAGCCGGTAAACGCGATCGACCACTGTGCGGCTGACGTTGAGCAACGTGCTGCGATTATCGAGCACGTACTGCGAGACGGGCTGATTGAGGATCGAGTCGGCGTTCGACTTGATCGAGTCGTACCAGGTTTTGATCTGGCCGGGCACGGTTACTTGTTGGGCCAGCCAGGCCCATCGCTCGGGCGTGGCGAGCAATCGCGGCCGGCCGGCGGCCAGCGTGGCCAGAATGCTTGCCTGCGACGGCAAGGTCAGGTCGGTGCCGTAGGGAATCAGCACATCGCCGGGAATCACCACCCAATCCGTGCCGCCCGGCGTTCGCCAAGCGACCGAAAAATGATCGTTGCCGCCGTCTTCTTTGTGCAACGTTTCGATGTAGTATTTCTGCCCGGCGACGAGCGTAATCGGCACAGACACCTGGGAGGCGAAACGCGTGAACTCGCGGAAGCCGGTCGGCGCGTCGGACCAAGCGATCAACGTCTTGTTGGCGGAATCGGCGTCAGTGCTTAGGTAGAGGGCGGTCCGCTCATCGCCCGAGATGGCGAACTGATACACGCCCGAAACGTCGGGAACCAGATATCCGCGGACGCGCTGGCCGAAGGAGTCGGCCCAGCCGGCGGCCACCGATTCGAATTGAATCAGATAGCCCCGCGCGCTCGGTTGATTGGGGTACGCGGCCGCACTGGTCAGCGCGTCGAGGCCGGTGCCGGGAATGCCGAGCCAGATTTCCTGCTGGATCGAACCGCGGTCGTCGGGCATGCTCACCGAGTCGAGCTGCGACGAAGGGATGATCTGTTTCGGTTGGCTGGGGCTGGCCCAATAGAGCTGCACGCCCGCGTTGCCGGTGTTTTCGAAGTATTCCAGCTTCAGGTCGTACCATTGACCGGCCGCCAGCGCGATCCGGCCGCTCAGTTCCATCGGCCGCTCGGGCGTCCAGTTGCTGACGATCAGTTGGCCGTCGATCCACAGGCGAAAGCCGTCGTCGGCATTGACGAAGAAGGTGTACTGCTCGGAGTACAACGGCTGCACCCGCCCGGTCCAGCGGACGGAGAAGGTGTCGGGATCAATCGCAGCGTTGGGACTGCCTGTGCCCCAGTCGAAGTTCACTTCGGCATCGACACGGGTGAGCTTCAACGTACCGAGCGAGGCCGTATCGAAATACTGAGCCGTCAGGCCGGCAGCCAAAAGCTGCCGCTCTTCGAGCCGTTCGAATTGCAGCCGTCGGAATCGAGACTCGACCATAGGGACCACCGTAGATCGTCGTCCGAGTGCCGATTGCCAACCTCGGCAAGGGCGAAGTATGCCTGTTGTCAACTTGTTGCCAACCGGTTACCGATTGTTTCGCTGCACGGCAAACCAAGCGGCCGGGGAGAATCGCTTCACGGCCGGTGTTTCGGCAAGGGTTGTTGCCAGATCATCCACGGGGCTGAGCAATCGTCGCCCGCCGGATCGTTCGGCCCACTCGGCGAACAGCCAATCGGTCAATCGGGCCGATGCTGCGGTTGCTTTCGCAGCTTGCGTCGCTGTCGTGGCCGAAGCTGCTGCCGATGCCGACGCTGCTACGACCGGCGCGGCTACAACCGACGCGGCTACCGCCGGCCCTGTGCGGAGGTTCGTGCCGCTCTCCGCCACAGACAACGAAACCGGGGCCGCATAAGCAATCGGCTCCGACGAGGATATTGTTGCTGCGGCGGTTGGCTCCGGGGGTGCCGGCGGATCGGCGGCCGACAGTTCCGCGGCCGTCCCCAACGCGAATTCGACCGTTGCCTCGGACGCCGGCGCCGAGATCGCCGGATCGGCGATAAAACGGGCGTCGTGGCCGTTGTATGCCCAGGCGCGGCTCAAATCGGTGACATTCACGCGGCCGTCCATCGACAAATCGGCGCGAACCTGTGTTGCGTTGGCGGTGGAGATCGGGTCGCTTGTTTGAGAATTGATTCGGCTCAGGTCCGTAACGTTCACGCGAAGGTCGCCCGAGGTATCGCCGCGCAACGCCGTTAGGATGCGGTCGTTGTCGCCTTCGAGCGGATTGCCGGCCGCGTCGGTTACGCCCACCAGGCGGACCAAATAGCGGGCGAAGTCGGGCAGGGCGGTGCTGAAGCTGATGACGGCCACGGTGCCGCCGGCCCGAAACGACGTTGAGACGACGATGGATGAAAGCTCGATCGGTTGATTGCTTGCATCGCGTCCGGCGATAAGCACGTTGCTCGGCCCGAGGCTTGCCGGATTGATCGCCTCGCTGAATGTTACCAACAGCCGGCTGATGCCGCCGTCGCGCGGCTCGCTAAACGTGCCGTCGTCGGGAATCGTCAGGGCCGCCTCGCCCACACCGCGGGCATGATCGTTGGCCGACTGCCACAGCAGGATCTGCGGCGGTGTGGCCAAGGCAACCGTCGCCGTTCCGCTCTTGCCGCTTGCCGTGGCGGTAATCACGGCTGTGCCGTCTTGCGACGGCGCCGTGTAGAGCCCGGCCGCAGTGATGGTTCCTAAGATCGCCGACCAAGCGAAGCTCGGTTGACTGCTCATGGCGTTGCCGAATTGATCGCGGGCGGATGCGGCGAACTGCTGTGTTTGGCCGCCGCGCAGCACGGCCGAGCCCGGCGTGACCAAGATCGACGTGAATGTTTGATTGACGGTAACGTTGACGGACGAAGCAACGCTCAGCCCACCCGAATCGGTGATCGTGGCTGTAAACGTATAGCTGCCGGCCGCGTAGAAGGTGGCCGTGGTGGTCTTCGCGGCGTTTGAACCGTTGACGCTAAAGGTGGGCGCCGGCGCGCCGGAGGGCAGGGCGGTGGCCGTCCATGTATAGGTTAGGTTCGCCTCGCCGTGGTCGTCGGCCCCGAGGACGGTGAGCACGGTCGTCGTGCCGGCAACGGTCGAGGGTGTGGCCTGGGCCGCGGTGGCCACCGTGGGCGCCGCGTTGCTGACGGTTACATTGTCGAACGTCGTTCGGCACAGCAGCGTGTCGTCGTGGCTGGTGACGGCCAGGCCGATATAGACGGTGGAACCCATGGAGATCGTTTGCGTGCCGATCGTCGTCCACGAAGAACCGTTCGACGAGCCTTCGAAGGTGAACGTGTTGCCGTTGCGCGTCAGCCGGACCCAATACGGGGCGGCGGTTGTGCCGGTGCCGGCCGAGGTCGAACTGCCGCCGGTGCTGGTGCGGTATTGCAACCGCGCGCCATTGGCGCTGGTGGGCGTTACAAGCGTCATCGCATAGCGGCTGTTGGCGTTGAGGCTTTCGCGGATCATCACGCCCGCCTTGGCCCAATCGTTGGTCGATTCGATGCTTGCCACCCGTGCGGTAATCGAGCCGTTTCCGACCAGCGTTTGATAGACGAAATGGAACTCGTCGGCCGTGCTCCAAATGTCGGCCCCGGAGGCCAGCACGGTGAATGTGCCGCCGCTGAACTGGGCGGCGCCGCCGCCGCCGACCGCGCCGACATCTTGCGAAAGCCAAATGCCGGGCAAAGTCACAGCGGCTGGCGCGGCTGTAAAGAAGGCCGAATGGTAAAGACTTTGACTGGTTGCGCTGCCGAGGTTCTTTTGGCCGATGACGCGATAGTAATACTCGCCCATCTCCGAGACGTTTGTATCGGTGTAGCTCGTTACGTTTGCCGCCAGGTTAGCCACGGTGGAAAATGTCTTTCCGTCGGTCGAACGTTCGATGCGGTAGCCGGTCTCGGAGGCCAAGTCGGTCCAGGTGAAGCTGAGGCGATTGGAAAGCCGTTCGGTGAACGTCAGTCCGGCAACGGCCTCCATCCGTGTGGCCGCGGCCGTGGAACTGGTCACAGCCGCATCGCCTTCGGCATCGAGCGTAACCACCCGATAGAAATACTGCGTGGCGGACGAAAGCCCCGTGTCGGTGAACGACACCCCGTTGGCGGCCACGGTGCCGCGGGTGGTCCAGGTGCTGCCGTCGGTCGAACGCTCGATGCGATAACCGGTTTCTCCGCTGGCTTCGGTCCAGTTGAGCATCAACGAATTGGTGGCCAGCGACGAGATGGCGAAGTTGGTAACCGCCCCGGCCCGAGTTGTGCCCGAGGCGACTGCTGAAGGCAGCGACACGCCGGCGGCATTCCGCGCGCGAATGCGGAAGAAGTACTGTTGGGCGGGCGACAGGCCGGTTGCGTTGTACGTGGTAACATTGGCCGAGGTCGTTCCCACCTCGACGAAGTTCACCCCATCGCTCGACCGTTCGATCGAATAGCCGGTTTCGCTGGCCACGTCGGTCCAGCTCAGGGCAATCGACGACGACGTCCGCGTGCCGATGGCCAACCCCGTTGGGGCGTCGAGCGAATTCAGCGCCGGGCCCGGATTGAGCGTTCCGGTGAGGCTTACGTTGCTGAATTGCGCCGTGTTCAAACGGTTGTTGTTCTTCGAATCGACGACCAGGCCGACGTAGATCGTTGAGGCCATGCTGATCGTTTGCGTCGAGCCGAACTGCGTCCAATTGACTCCGTTGCTCGAAGTGTAGGCCTTGAACGTGTTGCCAACACGTTCGAGTTTGAGCCAGATGGGGGCGAACGCCCCGCCGCTGTTGGTGCCCGAGGTGCTGCCGCCGGATGACGTTCGATAGAGCCATTGAGTGCCGTTGCCGGGCGTGGCGACGATGGCCGCGTGCTTGCTGTTGGCGGCCAACGACTCGCGGAACATCAGGCCCACTTTGGCCCAGGCTTCGTTGATCGAGATGCCATCGACGCGGACGACGATCGAGCCGTCGCCCTGGAGTTGCTGGTAGGCGAACGAGAAGGCGTCGCTGGCGCCCCAGATGTCGCTGCCCGATCCGCCGATGGTGAACGTGCCGGTGGCGGCATCGTAGGAGGCGAAGCCGGGCCAGCCGACCAACCCCACGTCTTCGTGGCTCCAGCCCGGGGCCATCGGATCGACGCGAAGGATGTACTGGCCCTGGTCGCCGTAGTTGCCGTGGCTTTCGACGACGATGTAATACGTGCCGGGCGCCAAGTCGAGGCTGATGTGTTGATCGTTGACCATCGTCGTCGGCGTGGCCCGCGGATCGCCGTCTTCGCGTGCGATGAGCGTGCCGCTGCCGTCGTACAGCGAGAGCTTCGCATCGACGCCCGAGGGATTCTCGCGGCCGAGGCTGATGTTGTAGCGCCCGGCGGCGGTGACGACGAAGGAGAAGGCGTCGGCATCGTTGAGCCGTTCGATGATGCCCACGATGCTTTGCGTGTTGCCGGTTAATTGCAGCGGCGTGGCGGCGGCGATGGTGTTGCCGAAGTCGTCGGGGCGGTAGCCGTCGCCGGTGTAGCCCGAGCCGGCGGCGCTTTTGATCCGATTGGCGATGGTGGCCATATCGTCTTGGATGCCGCTGGCCGAGGTGGAAACGCGGCTCATCGTCCATTTGTGGATGATGCCGGCGTAGTCCACGCCCATCAACGGGCCGTGCAACGAATCGAACTGTCCGGCGTATTCGGCCGTTTTGTTGCCCAGCAGGTCGTAAGTCGAAGTATGCCAGTTGCCGAAATTGTGGCCCAATTCGTGAGCGATGCCCGAGGTGCGCGACACGGCGTCGCCGCTGGTGTTGAACGACATCGCCACGTTGTTCGGGTACACGCCCACGTAGCTGTAACCGCCGCTGATCGAATTGGTGAGCACCTCCCAGGCGGTCGGCGTGGTGCTCACGTTGGGCTGGATGGTGGTGACGGTGACGTCGAACATGGCGAAATAGACGTCGATTTGCCGAACGCACTCGATGATGTTCGCCTGCTCTTGGGCGTTGAACGTGGTGGAATCGGCGTCGATGCTGTAGGGCGCCATGCCGCGGTAGCTGTCGCCATCGAAGTCGAGGAAGATCGTGCCCGCCGCCCCGGGCCGAGTGTTCATCAGGGGCAGACCGTCGGCGCGGAGCGTCCAAGTCAGATTGGCCGCGATGGCGATCGTTCCCCAGTCGCCGCCGGCTTGCGGGCTTTCGTAGATGAGCCAGTCGGGCGTGGCCAGTTCGTCGTGCCCGCCTAAATCGGATTCGGCTCCCAAGCCCAGCGAGTTGACGTCCAAAGTCGCTACGTCGGAGGGCAAGCTCGGCGGTTCGATTGTTGAGTCGGGCGCGTCGATTGCCGGCCAGAGTTCGTCGAAGGGCGAGTGCGCGCTGAGGCACAACCGCGCTTCAAGCGGCTCGAAGTTCAACCGGCGCCTGCGGTGCTTGCCGCGTTTGCCTTCGGACTTGCCGCGCGAAACGGAAGAAGAAGTCGGGCCGAGAACCAAGAGCCGCGCGAGCAACCAGCGAGAACGCATAATGGGCTTTCGAAGTAGTTCGGCCTGGAAATCGGCAGAACAGCCCGTCCCGCAGAACGCTGAGATGCGGCCTGCGTCTCCCGCTGCTGTTCCGGGCCATTTTCTGCGGCTTTTTGATGGGAACCGCAATTCCCACGTGCCCCAAGACGAATAGCGCGACTGATTATGGCCCGGCCAAGAAAAAGTGTCAATGAAAATCGCGGGCTTAATTAGTGGTCGCGTTCGAAGCCCTCGAGCGCAATTTCTTGAAGCTCGGATCGCGGTGAGAACACAACGGTTGATCGGCCGCACGCCGTAACGCAACCGGCCCCGAGATCGGCCTCACCCGTTGCGGGCCGTTGCTTGTGGATTTCAGGCGGCGGGCGGCAGCGGCCGAACTCAGCGGTTCTGGATCGGCAGGCTCAAGTCATCAATTGGGGCCTCGCGGCTGACGGCAAGCACGGTCCAGCCGGCGGCGGGCACGTGGGCGAAGTGGAACTCGGCCCAGGCGGCCCTACGCGACGGGTCGTCGGTTTCGCTGGCGGGCGATGTGTCGAAAACCTCGGGCGATTCGCTTTCCTTGGGCGAACGCCAGAAGGCTGTGGCGTGGTTGGCGCCCAGCCCGCAGGTACCGTAGTAACGCTTCGCTAAGTCGAACAGTTCACGGCGGATGCTTAGCGCCGCGAGTCGGAAAAAGGCGCGGGCGTCGGCCAACGCGTGGTACAGCCGGAGCAGGGCGTTCTGCAATCCGTCGTCGGTTTGCTCCCACCGATGCACGCGCGGCCAACCGCCGAGCATTTTTCGCGTCATCGCTTCTAGCTGACGGGGGAGAACGCAGCGCAGGCCGCTTCCGGGCTGATGGGCGGCGAACTCAGCCCGGAGGCGGCACGGAGGCCGCCCGGAGGTGGCGCTGAATCGCTCCACACGACGGGCGAAGACAAAGAGACCGCAATCGCAGCAGGGAGACGGAACGCGTGCCTCACGGAATGACTCCGCGTCCCGTTCTTCTCGGCTTCTTCAGGAAGCTGTTGCGTCTTCCCCTTGCCGCTCGGTGTGGTTTGGTCGGCGAACGGTCTCTTTCCGAAAGATCGTGAAGCCGGCCTTGAGGTAGTTGGGCAACGCAGCCGGGTGATCGTCGGTGCAGGTGTGCAGCCAGACCCTTCGCGGGCAAGAACTCCAGGCCTTGGCCACCGCCCACTGAAGAAACCACTTTCCCAGACCCTTTCCGATGAAGCTTCGAATCAAGCCGAAGAAGGCGAGTTCCACATCGTCCGGCCGACGGCGGTCGATCTCGGCAAAGCCGGCTGCAACTCCGTCGGCTTGAAGAACGTGCAACTCGTTGCTCGGATCGTCGATGATGGCGGCCAACGCCTGATCCGACATTTCCTTGCGGCTGTACCAATGGAACTCCGCACCGACGGCGTCAAACAACGCCCGATAGTAGGGCACGGTCGGGTTCTCAACATGGACCACGGCCAAGCCGCCGCGCGGCGTAGGGGGCGTTCCGGTCGGCGGCGCAAGCATCTCCAGATAGAAAACGTTCACCAAGTCGTTCGCCATGAGCGGCTCTTCAGGAATAGGAAATCGTCGCGGCCAATCCATGGGGCGGTCCATCTGCCGAACGGCCGCCCTCGCAACGATCAATCGCGGGCGTTTTCGGCAGCCGCGTTGAGCGTTCCGTCGAGAACGATGGTGCGGCCGGCTTGCATTTCGAGACGTTTCACCATGCCGCCGTGGGCGACCTCGCAAGGGCCGTCGCGGGTTGGGCGAATCACGGCGCGCTGAAGAGCGCCGTTTTGCCAAGCGATGTCGATTTCAAAACCGCCGCGAGCGCGGAGCCCGGCAATTCGGCCCGTCGGCCATGCTTTGGGCAAAGCCGGCAGAATCTCAATTCGGCCCGGCCGGCTTTGCAACAGCATCTCCACGATGCCCGACGCCCCGCCGAAATTGCCGTCGATCTGAAACGGGGGATGGGTGTCGAACATGTTCGGCAGGGTGGATTTGGCGATCAGGTCGCTGAGCATTGCGTGGGCCCGCTCACCTTCGCGGAGGTGGGCCCAAAGGTTGACCTTCCAAGCTTTGCTCCATCCCGTTCCACCGTCCCCGCGGAAGACGAGCGATTGCCGAGCCGCCCGAAACAGCTCGGGCCGGTCGGGCGTGATTTCCTGACCGGGAAACAGTCCCCAGAGATGCGAAACGTGGCGGTGTTGATTCCGGGGGTCGTCCTTGTCTTCGAGCCATTCTTGCAGTTGGCCGTGTCGCCCGATCCGATTCGGAGCGATTCGGTCTTTCATGGCGTTCAGTTTTGCGGCGAACTCGGCGTCGATGTCGAGGATTTCCGCCGCTGCGGCAGTGGCCCCGAACAGCGATCGGATGATTTGATGATCCATCGTCGGGCCTGCGACGAGCCCTCCGTTTTCCGGCGAGTTCGACGGCGTGCTGATCAGCCGATTGGTCGCGGGATCCAACACCAAGAAGTCGGTGAAAAACAGCGACGCTTCTTTCAAGACCGGATAGGCCCGCCGCGCTAGGAATTCGCGGTTGCCGCCGAATTGGTAGTGGTCCCACATGTGCAGGGCCAACCAGGCGCCGCCGGTCACCCAAATGCCGTGGTTGCTGTTGTTGATCGGGGCAGTGCCGCGCCAGAGGTCGGTGTTGTGGTGCAGCACCCAACCGCGCGCGCCGTAATGGGCCGCCGCCGTCTCGCGTCCGGTTGCGACGCAATCGTCAATCAGGTCGAACAACGGCTCATGGCACTCGGCCAGGTTCGCGGTTTCCGCCGGCCAATAGTTCATTTGGGTGTTGATGTTCACCGTCCACTTGCTGTCCCAGGCCGGTTTGAGCGATTCGTTCCAGATGCCCTGCAAGTTGGCCGGCTGGCTGCCGGGCCGGCTGCTGGCGATCAGCAAGTAGCGAGCGAATTGCAAGTAAAGAGCGGCCAGCGCCGGGTCGTCGGCCTCCGCCTGCGCCTTGATGCGCCGGTTGGTCGGCAGCGCGGCGGCGGCGGTCGAAACCAAGTCGATGGCGACGCGGCGAAACAGCCGACGGTGATCGCGCTGATGCGCGGAGCGAATCGTCTCGAAGTCGGCCCCGGTTGTTGCCTGAAGCGTGGCCCGGCATCGTTCGCCGGGATCAGCGGAGATGTCTTGATAATTCTTGAAACTCGTGTGAGCTGCGAGGATCAGCACGGCTTCCGTGGCCCCGACGATCTTCGCCTCGGCCCCGTCGAAGTCGATGCGGCCGTCTTGAAGGCGAATTTGCAGTCGGGCCTCGAATCGCAGCCCATCGTCTTCCACTTGTCCAGCGATGGCCAGTTGGTTCGGTTCGACAACGCGCGCTGTTGCCGAACTGTGCGGGCTGGTCAGGCGCGCTCGAAACGAAAGGCATCCGCGGCGGTCAGCGCTGAGTCTCAAGACAATCGCTTGTGCGGGATAGCTTGCCAGGAGTTGCCGCGCGTAGGTCACGTCGTCGTGTTTGTATTCGACGCGGGCCTCGCCGGCGTCCAAGTCGAGGCAGCGACGGTAGGACTGGGGGCGATCATGGCCGACGAAATCAATCCACAAATCGCCGAACGGTTGATAGGCCTTCTGCCGCAACGGGTCGCTCATGAAACGGTCCATGGCCAACCGCTCGGCAGCCGACTGTTTGCCTTCGGCCAACAGCCGGCGCAACTCGGGGAGAACTTCCACGGCGCCGGGGCGGTGATAACGGTGAGGCCGGCCGGTCCAAAGGGTGTCTTCGTTGAATTGGATTCTCTCAGTCGGAACACCGCCGAAAACCATGGCTCCCAGTCGGCCGTTGCCCACCGGCAGGGCCTCGACCCACTTTTCCGCCGGCTGCTCGTACCAAAGCAGGTTTGCGCCTGGGGGGGCCTCTGAAGCCGGAGCGGTTGCCGCCAAAAGAACGCAAACCGGCCAGAACAAGACCAAAGGGAATCGGACGATGGGCGACCAGCCCGCCCAAACGGCGAAACGGCCGACTGCGAACGGGGAACGGCGGGGCCGAGTTGCATTGTTCGCGGTTTGATTCCGAAGAAGGGCAGAGGCAGTGCTCATGGACGAAAACCTCGTGAACGCCGGTTCCTGTCGGGCCGATTCGGCCGCCCGCGCGCCGTTGATTCCAAAAAAAGAAATCGGTTGCGGCAACCGTTTCGCCTTTGTTTCCCGTATGGAAGACTTCGTCGAACGACTCGGTGAGAAGGCTCGGTTCGAAAACCTCGTTGATCGACCGTGCGGAATAGCGATTCGTGTTGGGGCGACAATCGCGGCCCAAGACGAGTATAGAGACGCTCCGGGTCCGCGTGCAACACGCTCGGAAGAAGGGGGCGACCCGGGGCGTGGTTTGCCGCTGCCAGGGCGGCCGGCGCTTCCGGGGAGATCGCCCGCTTCCGTTGCCTGCGTGTTTCGTTCCCTTGGCTGCCGCTTTCGCTTCGGCGCGGTTTTATTTAGACTAATGGGTTTGCAACGGGCCCAGGGGCGCGTGTTGTGTCGACGAGCCATTCAGCGATTCCCGCGGAACCTATTGGCGAGGCGATCCGAATTCGCGGCGCGCGCGTGCATAATCTTCGCGATGTCAGCCTCGACCTTCCACGCGACCGACTGATTGTGATCACCGGGCCGAGCGGCTCGGGTAAGAGTTCATTGGCCTTCGACACCCTTTTTGCCGAGGGGCAGCGCCAGTACATCGAAAGCCTGTCGGTGTACGCGCGGCAGTTTCTCAATCAACTCGAGCGGCCCGACGTTGACCTGATCGAAGGTTTGCCGCCGACGATTTGCATCGACCAGCGGTCGGGCAGCCAGAACCCGCGGAGCACCGTTGCCACGGTGACCGAGGTGTACGACTACCTCCGCTTGCTTTACGCTCGTTTGGGGCAGGCGACCTGTTGGAAGTGCGGCGAGCCGATTCGCCCTCAAACGCCCGAACAGATTCTCGATCGTCTCTTGGAGCATTCCGAGGGCACGCGGCTGATGATTTTGGCGCCCTTGATTCGGGGGCGAAAGGGCGAGCACCAGGAAACGCTGGCCGGGGTGCGCAAGGCGGGATTCGTCCGAGTGCGGATCGACGGCGTGGTGTACGACGTCGAACAGCCGCCGGCCTTGGCGCGGCAAAAAGCCCATCAGATCGAGGCGGTGGTCGATCGGCTTGTGTTGCGCGAGGGCATTCGGTCGCGGCTGGCCGAGTCGATCCAGTTGGGGTTGCGGCATGGCGAGGGATTGGTAACGGCCTGCGTCGAGCATCGCCGCAATGGCGAAGCGACTTGGACCGACACGCTCTTCAGCACGCATCATTCTTGCCCGAATTGTCGGATCGATTTCGAGGAGTTGGAGCCGCGGAGTTTCAGTTTCAATAGTCCGTACGGGGCCTGTCCGGAGTGCGAAGGGCTCGGCGCGCGTGTCGGCTTCGATCCGGAACTGATTTTGCCCGACGACTCGCTTTCGCTGGCTCAGGGGGCGATTGCCCCTTGGCGCGGCCTCTCCGCGGCGCGGCAGCAGAAGCTGCGCGCCGCCTTGCAGGGGTTTCTCAAGTCGGCGGGAGTGCGTTGGAACACGCCGCTGGCCAAATTTCCCGCCAAGGCCCGCCGCCAGTTGATCGAGGGCGACGGCAAGCAGTTCGTCGGCGTGTTGAACTTGCTGGAAAAACAATACGCCACGACGTTGAACGACGCGCGGCGGCAAGCGCTGGAGTTGTTCCGCGGCGAGATGCCCTGCGCGGCCTGCGGCGGGAGCCGGCTGCGGCCCGAAGCGCGGAGCGTTCGTATCGGTGAGATGTCGATTGATCGGGCGACGGCGCTGACCGCGGCCGAGGCGGCGCGGTTCTTCGGTGCGATCAAGTTTCCCCGCGAGCAGCGGCCGGTGGCCGCACCGCTGTTGAGCGAGATTTGCACTCGTTTGGAGTTTCTCGTGAAGGTGGGGCTGGGCTATCTGAATCTGAATCGGGCCGCGGCGACCCTCAGCGGAGGAGAACTGCAACGGGTTCGCTTGGCGGCGGGTTTGGGTTCGGGCTTGGTCGGAGCGTGCTATGTGCTCGACGAGCCCTCGGTCGGGCTGCATCCGCGCGACAACCAGCGACTGATCGATGCGCTGCGCGACATGCAGCGCCGCCAGAACACGGTGATAGTCGTCGAGCACGACGAGGCGATCATGCGCCAAGCCGATTGGATCGTCGATCTCGGCCCCGGCGCCGGAAAACGCGGTGGCGAAGTGGTCGCCCAGGGCGCGCCCGGGCAGGTGGCCGCCTCGGCCCATTCGCTGACCGGGCGCTACCTTTCCGGCATCGAGGCGATTCCGATCGCTCCGCGGCGTCGGATTGCGCGAAGCCGGGCGATTGTGATTGAAGGGGCCGCGGCCAACAACCTGCAAGACGTTACGGCGCGTTTTCCGTTGGGAGTGTTTCTTTGCGTTACCGGCGTGAGCGGTTCGGGAAAGAGCTCGTTGGTCGATGAAACGCTGGCGCGAGCGCTGCGCGTCCGGCTGACGGGGTGCGGCCAGCGTCCCGGCCCGTTCAAACATATTCGCGGCGCGAACCTGATCGACAAGGTGGTGCAAATCGATCAAACTCCGATCGGCCGAACGCCGAGAAGCAACCCGGCCACCTACACCGGCGTGTTCGATGAGATTCGCAAGGTGTTCGCCAACACGCGCGAGTCGAAACAGCGGGGGTATCGCGCCGGGCGATTCAGTTTCAATGTCAAGGGCGGACGCTGCGAGGAGTGCCAGGGCCAAGGCCAGAAGCGAATCGAGATGAACTTCCTGCCCGATCTGTTCGTCGCCTGTCCGGTGTGCGAAGGGCGGCGGTTCAATCGGCAAACCCTAGAGGTGCGCTACCGCGATCGCACCATTGCCGAGGTGCTCGACATGTCGGTTGACGAGGCGGTCGAGTTCTTCGACGCCTTCTCGACGCTTAAACGGCTGTTGTCGAGTCTGCAAGAAGTTGGGTTGGGGTATGTCGCCCTCGGGCAACCCTCAACGACCCTTTCGGGCGGCGAGACCCAACGAATCAAGTTGGCCGCCGAATTGAGCCGCGTCGACACCGGCAACACGCTCTACATCTTGGACGAGCCGACCACGGGCTTGCATTTCGACGACGTGCGGAAACTGCTGTCGGTGCTTCACCGGCTGGTCGATCGCGGCAACTCGGTGATCGTGATCGAGCATCACCTCGACGTGATAAAAACAGCCGATTGGATCATCGATCTCGGCCCGGAAGGCGGCAGCGGCGGCGGACGCATTACGGCCGAGGGCACGCCCGAGCAAATTGCCGCCATGCCGGACAATCACACGGGCCGTTGCTTGCGAAGCGTGCTGACGGCAAGCAGTGCGTCGAAGGCAGACGCCGATCGTCGCGAGGCGTAGGCGCGGCCCGCTGCCGTGCATTCGCGCCGGCGCGCAGCTCGGTTGCGGGGGGAGCGGATCTCGCGATGCGCCGCGCTCCGTTCAGCCTCATTGCCTTGCGCGGACAACGAGCAATAATGAACCGCCGCGGCGGCGAACGGATGAAAGGCGATGATGTTCTACTTTGAAGACGGTTTGATGCTGACACGCGCGCAACTGGCCGTCGATATGCGGCGTCGGCAGCCGCGCGGATTCATCTCGCATGCCCACAGCGACCATATCGCCCGGCATGAATACACGCTATGCACTCCCGAAACAGCGGCCTTGGTGGCTCATCGTTTGGGCCGGCGGCGATTCTTGGAAATGCCCTATCGCGAAACGGTGGAATGGGGCGGCCTGAGGCTGACCACCTATCCCGCCGGGCACTGTCTCGGGTCGGCCATGCTGTTGGCCGAGGACGAACAACTCGGGCGATTGCTGTACACGGGCGATTTTAAGCTCGGGCCGTCGGCCACTGCCGAGCAGGCCGAACTTCCCCGCGCAGACATCTTGGTGATTGAAAGCACGTATGGCGATCCGCATTATCGACTGCCGCCCCGCGAAGAAGCCGTTGCGCAGTTGATTGCCGCGGCCGCCGAAGCGATCGAAGCGAAAACGACGCCCGTGGTGCTCGCCTATACGTTGGGGAAAGCTCAGGAAGTGACCAAGTTGCTCACCACGGCGGGCTTCCCGGTTGTGCAGCACCGCGACGTGTACGCCGTCAGCATGGTGTATCGGCAATGCGGAGTCGATTTGGGGCCGATCGAACGGTTCGAAGGAACGGCGCCGCGCGGGGCTGTTCTCGTTGTCCCGCCGCGCGTTGGCGCTCCGCCCGGCATCGGACGCTGCACAACGATTATGGCCACCGGATGGGCGCTGGCTCCGTGGATGGCGCGTCAGCGGGGAGTCGATCGGGCGGTGCCTCTTTCCGATCATGCCGACTACGACGAATTGATCGACGCTGTCCGGCGTGTGGAACCGCGGCAGGTTCATTGCACCCACGGGCCGCCCGAGTTCGTGGAGCGGTTGCGCGACGAGGGGTTCGACGCCTATCCGTTGGGCCGAGCCCGGCAAACGCGGATGTTCTGATCGGACACGAGTCGCGTCGCGCTGCGGAAATGGAGCTTGGCCGAGTGGACGCTCCTCGTGCGGCTGCCCGTCTCGGCTTATTGAAGCTCAGAAGGACAACGCACGACGGCCGACCAACGGGAAACCGCCGCCTGCCGGCAGCCCGGGATGCCAAGGTGGCAGTGCTGTCTCGACAATCGATAATCGCCAAGGCCGCAGTGGACTCGATGGCAGCTCGTGTTGGGGGGCTCGCGTCGCTTTCGCCCGTCGGCCGAGTAAGAACTGCGAAAATGCTCGGGAAATGGCGTTGCCGCGTTCCTTCGGTTATAATCGCCTAATGTCGCTTCAATGTGTCCGCGCCGGGCGGCTGAACAGACCGCGCTGTGCGCCGGGCGCGCCGAGTTTGTGCGCGGCAGCGCGAGCAATCTTCTTTCCTGCCTACCGTTTCTCTTGGTTTCGGAGATTCAACAATGAAACGTCGTGATGTTCTGATCGGCGCAGGCGTCAGCCTGCTGGGCGCCTCGGCCTTTCCTCTGGGCTGGACGGCTGCCGCGGAAAAGAAAACCCAGAAGGTGCTCTACTTCACCCGCAGCAACGGGTTCGAGCATGAGGCGGTGAAGCGCAAGAACGATCAGCTCGGCTACGGTGAGAAAGCGTTGATCGAAATGGGCAAGGCGGCCGGATTCGAGGTCGAAGTCACCAAAGACGGCGCCGTGTTCGACGGCGATCTGAGCAAATGGGACTGCATTGCGTTTTACACCTCGGGCAATCTGACTGGCAAGGGCAAAGACCCCGGCGCCGACATGACGGAAGAGGGAAAGAAGAAATTGCTGGCGGCCATCGCCGACGGCAAGCCGTTCGTCGGATTCCACTCGGCAACCGATTCGTTCCGCTCGAAAGGCATCGACCCGTACATCGCCATGATCGGCGGCGAATTCATTTCGCACGGGCCGCAACAGGTGGCTGCGCTGACCAACGTGTCGCCGAAGTTTCCCGGCGTCGAGGGAATCGACAAGCTTTCGTTGAATGAGGAATGGTACGCGATGGGCAAGTTCGCCAAGGACTTGCACGTGATCCTCGTCCAAGAAACGGCGGGCATGAAGGGCGACTGCTATCAACGGCCCAACTTCCCGGCGACTTGGGCTCGGATGCACAACAAGGGCCGCGTCTATTACACCTCGTTCGGCCACCGCGACGACATTTGGACCAATCCCACGGTTCAGAAGATCATTCTCGGCGGCATGGCGTGGGCCCTGGGCAACGTTCAGGCCGACGTCACCCCGAACATCGAGAAAGTGACGCCGCAGGCCAACCAGTTGCCCGAACCCCAGAAGAAGTAGTGCCGCACGGCGCTGCGGCGCGCGGCCTTCGGCGGGCAAGTCGTTTTTCGGCTCGCCCGCTGCCCTGAGAGTTTTCGATCGTGATTTCGCCCTGGCGTCGGCTGCAATCGGCCCTGCTTTGTCGGTGCCGCGGCCGTCGCCGGGGCGATTGCGCTTGCGAGAGCCTTCCCGCGGACATCGCGATGGCATAAATCACTGCGTCAGCTCCCCGCCGTATGTTTGGACGAGAAGTATTCGGCGGTTTCTCGTCGCCAAAGGGTTGCCAATCGGCCGGCCAAATAAGCGCCCAGCGCGTTGGTGAGCATGACGCACGCGCACCAGCCTCGCGCGAAGTGGCGCACGTCGGTCATTTCCAGGGCGACGGCGCGGTCGGGCGGTGTCGCCACCGCCAACGCCGTGGCTGCTCCGTAACAGGCGGCGGCGACGGCGAAGACGATCATCAACACCCACGCGCTCGCCCAGTCGGGCACCAAAAGGCTCCAAGCCAGGTACGCCGCCTGGACGACTGCGATGACAATCGCCCATTGGGCGTAAAGTGGCGCAGTTGTCGGATTGACTTGTCCGGAAACGATGAGCGGCAACAGGCTGAAGAAGATCAGGCCGCCCAACATCGCGGCCAAGTGATTCAGTTGCCCGCGGCGCTTGTCGGAAATCCGCTGCAACGAAGCGGGCGGCTTGCGGCGGCTGAACAGCAACGGCATATGGTTCTCCGATGTAAGGCCGACTTCGGGCCCTGGCCAACGCTTTGGCGGCATCGCTTCTGCGGCCCCGGCGGCGACGGTTCGATTGAGTGTCTCGCCCGGGCCAGCGTGCAGCGAAAGAGTCTGCCGACGATCGACCTCGACGGGACGCACCGCGTTGGGGCGGTCGGCCCAGCCGTCGAGTTCCGAGCGACGCTCTTCGGCCGAATGACTCTCGAGGACTCGTTGATGGCTTGTCGCTTGGCCGGCCCAAACGCCTTTGTGCCGTTTCGCGGGGCGATGCCTCCGCCCCCCTGTGCGCTGCGCGTGGGCATAGCGAACCTGGGCCGGTTGCGGGACGATCACCGACAAACGGCAACGAGCGCAGCGGACGACTCGCCCGCTGGTCGCGGCGTCGGCCGTAAGAGGATGCCCGCTCGGACAGAAGAACCGGAGCTTCATACCGGCAGTGTTGCCTGCGGGCAAGTCGGCGTCAAGCGGCGGGAGTTTAGGGGCGCAAGTGCGGGAATGGACCCTTAAGCGGTTTCATTGAAGCGGCAGCGTGAAGGGAAGGAGGACAACGAGAGAATGTCGCGGCAGACTGCTGTGGCAGCGCCAGCAGCGGCAGCGACTTGAGGAGAGCCGCGCGGAAGAGACGGCGGTTAGGTTGCCGATCGCTCCCGCGGCAGAATCGCTCCGCTTACGGATGGTTACGCTGCCTCACGCGGCGAGTTCGTAGGCGTTGTCGGTTCCGCCGGTTTGGCCGAAGGGGCGGATTCCGCCGCAGCAGCGCGGCGCCGGACCAACCGGCGCCGCGCCGTCGGCGATCGACTCGTCCCGGACAAGGTCAAGCGGCTTGCCCGAGAATCTGCTTGAGGTCTTGCTCGGGGGTCGTGATCGGCGCGATTTGGAACGTATCGACGAGCACTTTCAAGACGTTGGGGGTGATGAACGCGGGCAGGCTGGGGCCGAGCCGAATGTTCTTCACGCCCAGGTAAAGCAGGGTGAGAAGGATGGCCACGGCCTTCTGCTCGTACCAGCTTAGGACCATCGAAAGCGGAAGATCGTTGACCCCGCAATTGAACGCCTTGGCCAGCGCCACGGCGATTTGAATGGCGGAGTAGGCGTCGTTGCATTGCCCGACATCGAGCAAACGCGGAATGCCGCCGATCGAGCCGAAGTCGAGTTTGTTGAAGCGGTACTTGCCGCAGGCGAGCGTGAGGATCACGCAATCTTGCGGCACCTTCTGCACGAAATCGGTGTAGTAGTTGCGGCCCGGCTTGGCGCCGTCGCAACCGCCGACCAGGAAGAAGCGGCGGATCGCGCCGCCCTTGACCGCTTCGATGACCTTGTCGGCCACGCTCATCACGGCGTTATGACCGAAGCCGACCAAGATGCTCTGCTCGGGCCCGTCTTCGGCGAACCCCGGAGCGGCCAACGCGGCTTCAATCACCGGCGAAAAGTCTTTGTCGTCGCCGATGTGCTGCACGCCGGGCCAGGCGACCAGGCCAGTGGTGAAGAGTCGGGCGGAGTAGGTTTCCTTCGGTTTCTGAATGCAGTTGGTCGTCATCAAGATAGCGCCGGGAAACGCATCGAACTCTTTGCGTTGATCTTGCCAAGCGCCCCCGTAGTTGCCGGCCAGGTGCTTGTGTTTTTTCAGGCCCGGATAGGCGTGGCACGGCAGCATTTCGCCGTGGGTGTAAACATTGATGCCTTTGCCCTCGGTTTGCCGCAACAGCAAATCGAGATCACGCAGGTCGTGGCCCGAAACGAGAATCGCCTTGCCCTTCCGCGGCGTGACGCGAACGGTTGTCGGTTCCGGATGTCCGTAAGCGCCGGTGTTGGCGGCGTCGAGCAATTCCATCACCTTGAAATTCAATTCGCCCGCCTTGAGCGCCCAGCCCAACAGACCATCGACCGTAGGGGCCGGATCGGTCAGCGCATTCAGGGCGGCGTGGAAGGTCGCGTAGATCGATTGATCCTCGCGGCCGAGCACCCGTGCATGGTCGGCGTAGGCGGCGGCCCCCTTCAACCCGTAAAGAACGATCTCTTGCAGGCTGCACAGGTCGGGCCCGAGCGCCTGCTGCCGCGCGGTGATCGAAACCTTCTCTGCCTGCGCCAACAATCCCTCGATCGAGTCGGCCGGCTCCCAGGCGGCGGCGCCGCCGAGCGATTCGGGCGAACGGCCCGCGCTGCGGCAGGCGTTTTCGTACAGAGCCCGAGCGGTCCGCTTCTTCTCGGCGGCGCTGAGCAGGTGCGATTGCAGGCGCGCCGGGTCGAAATCGACGTTCGTTACGGTGGCGAAGAGGGCTTCGAGCACCTCACGATCGACCGCGACATCGCGCGCGCCCAGCTCGGCCGCGCGATGGGCGTACATCGCGATTCCCTTGGTCGCTTCGATCAGTAGGTCTTGCAGGGCGGCCGTCTTCGGGTCTTTCCCGCAGTTGCCGAAGACATTGCAGCCCGTGCCTTGAGACACCTGCTCGCATTGAAAGCAAAACATCGACATCAGCTCGTCCTCCTCCTAAGAAAGGTGATTCTTCAAAACCGAACGTCGGACGCCGTGATCGCGTGAACCGAGTTCTGCAACCGCTTCGCCGCGTTCTACCGCCCCCGTGCGCGCCGCAACCGCCAACCCCGCCGCTTTCACTTGTGCCAAGGGGCGATAGAGAACGACGGCTCGTGACGGTAGAATAGTTGTTCCCGCGGGCCGGCCCGCGGCAAACGACAGCGTGTCGCTTGCACGTCTTCGAGAAGTATAGTCGTTTGGCCGAGATAGGCGATTGATCCAGATCAAGCGGTTCGGAAAAAAAAGACTGCCTCACCAAGGCCCTTTGGCCCGTTCGAGTTGCGGCCTTGGACCGAAGGCTCGGATCATTCTGCGATTCGTCCCGGAGAAAGCATGTTTGGGCCGACCGGGCTTGCGTTTTCCGGTTCGGATCGTTGCGAGTCTTTTCCGGGGGAAACATGGGCGGCCGGCGGAACGCCAATTCGGGCGGATCGGCAGCGTGAGAAGAACAGGTTGATGGAACGATGAACCAAGAGACGCGGACGCTGCCCATGAATGTGGTGGACGTGCTTCAATCGTGCCCGCTTTTTGCCGAGGTTGGGCCGGGCAGCTTCCAGCGTTTGGCGACGATGGCGCGGCTGCAATCCTTCTCGCGGGGGCAGGTGGTATTTCGCGAGGGCGACGCGGTGCCGGGGGTGTTCATCGTTGGCTCGGGCTCGGTGCGCGTGTTCAAGACGGGCCCCAGCGGCCGAGAGCATGTGCTGCACATGGTCGGGCCCGGCGGTACGTTTGCCGAGTTGGCCGCCATCGGGAACTTCGCGTTGCCGGCCTCGGCCGAAGCCGTGACCGATGTGCTGTGCGCGCTGTTGCCGACGGAGGCGTTTCGCCGGGCCTTGGATGAAGATCACGATTTGTGCCGCGAGATGTTGACGGGGCTGACGGTTTGGTTTCGCCATTTCGTCGGGCTGATTGAAGACATCGTGCTTCGTGATGCCGTGGGGCGATTGGCGCAGTATCTGTTGAAGATCGCTCCCGACGAACGCCAAACGACGGTCGAACTGCCGAGCTTGAAACGGCACGTGGCCAGCCATTTGAACCTGACGAGCGAGGCGTTTTCGCGGACGTTTCGCCGCTTGACCGAGGCCCGGCTGATCGCGGAAGAGGACGACAACCGAATCCGCCTGCTCGACCGGCCGGGATTGAAATTGGCGGCTGAAGGGATGTTTCCGAGGGTCTGACCACTGGGCCGATCGACGGTGCGACGATGACGAAGAAGTCAACGCGACGCGACTTCTTGCGCGGAAAAGCGGCTGCCGAAGCGGCCGGCGCCGCGGTCGACCGGCTGTTGCCGGAACTGGGCGACGAGTCGGTGGACCGGCAAACCTTGGTCATTAGTCGGCCGGCGATGGCCGCCCGCTTCGAGATTTGCGTCGATGCGACCGATGCAGCCGCGATCGAGGCCGCCTGGGAGGCGCTGGAACTGGTCGGCGAATACGAGTCGCGCTGGTCGTATTTTCGCCCGGAGAGCGAACTTTCGGCGATCAATTCCGCCGCCGACAGCGAGCCGGTTGCGATTCGCGGCGATCTGTTCGAACTGCTCCAGCGGTCGCGATTGCTTTATGAGGAGACAGAGGGCGCATTCGATCTGACGGCGACGCCTTTGTGGGAACTATGGGGGTTCGCCCGCCGCGAAGGCCGCGTGCCCGACGAAGCGGCCCTTGCCGACGCTTTGCGTTTGGTGGGCATGGATCGCGTGGAACTCGATGCGTCGTCGTCGGCCGTGTTCTTTCGGACGCCCGGCGTGCGATTGAACCTCGGGGCGATTGGCAAGGGCTACGTCGTCGATCGGTGCGCCGAGCGGCTTGTCGCCGAAGGGGTGAGCAGCTTTCTTCTCAGCGGCGGCCTAAGCAGCATGGTGGCCAAGGGGCGGCCGCCGGGCGGGGCCTCCGACGGCTGGACGGTGGGCATCCGAAATCCATTGCGGCCCGATCGCCGCTTGGCGCGGTTGGTGCTGCGGGATCGCGCGTTGGCCACCAGCGGTTCCTACATTCAGTCGTTTCGGTTCGAGGGGAAGCGATTCGGCCATATCATCGACCCGCGAACGGGCTGGCCTGCGGAGCATATGCTTTCGACAACCGTTTTGGCCCCGTCGGCGGAGACGGCCGACGCGCTTTCGACGGCGTTCTACGTAATGGGCGTCGAGCGGGCCGTCGAGTTCTGCCGCAATCGGCCCGAGTTGGGCGCCGTGTTGATCGTCCCGTCGCGAACCCGCGGCGGTTGGAGCGTCCATCGTGTGGGCATTGCCGACGACCAGTGGTTGCAGGAACCTGAGTGAGTTTCGGGAGTGCATTGTGCGGTCGTTCGTCGAGGGGATCGTTTGGTCGCTGGTGGTCGTCTTGGCCCTGCGCACTTGGTGCGTGCAGGGCGTGGTCATCCCTTGTCGGGTGACGGGCGACTCGATGTTGCCCGGTTTGCGGGGCGAGCATTACTCTGTCCGCTGCTCGGACTGCGGATTCCGCTACGACGTCGACGCCACGCACGGTCGGCCGGCGGCGACAATTTGCCCCAACTGCGAGAACCGGCAAAGCGACGATCCTCTGCCCCATTCCGCTTGGGGCGATGGCGTGCTCGTGGGTCGCGGGGCGTTCTTCTGGCGAAATCCGCAGCGATGGGAACGGGTGGTTTTCCGGCTGCCGAACGATCCTCAATCTTCGGCCATCAAGCGAATCGTCGGATTGCCGGGCGAAGAGGTGTTGATTCGCAACGGCGATGTGTTCATCGACGGGCAACCAGCGCGAAAACCGTACCGCGTCCAGCGCTCGCTCGCCGTGCTGGTGCACGACGCGGATTTTCAGCCGCCCGACGCGCGATTTCCGCCGCGGTGGCAAGGGGCCGAGCGACACAGCCGCTGGGTGGGGGCGTTCGGCCGGTTTGCGCGGCGGGCGACCTCCCCGGCCGATGCCTTTGATTGGCTCGAGTACCATCATTGGCGGCGCGTGGCCGGCGCTGAAGCAGCCGTCGTGCGGCAGCCGATTTGCGACGATCTTTACAACCATGCCCGCACCCGGCGCGAAGAAGAGTCGAATCTGGTGTTCGACCTGATGCTCCGTTTTCGAGTGGTCGAGGTGTTCGGAAGCGGCATGCTGGCTGTTCGTCTGAACTCCGGCGGCGATTTGTTCGAGGTGCAGATCGATCCTCAGCAAGGGCGGTATCGAGCGTCGCACAACGGCAAGGCATTGCCCGGCGCCGAGGGAAGACTGCCAGCCGTCTTGAGCGGATCGGAGCTTTGGGTTTCGCAAGTGGATCAACAGTTCATATTGGCCCAAGACGATTGTCCGCTAGTGCAATGGCCGTTCGCCCCGGCCGACCGCTCGGGCCAACAGGCCGCGGCCCCAGTGGCCATCGGCGCGAAGGGGCTCGGCGTGGTTCTCGAACACTTGCGACTGTATCGCGACGTTTACTACAGCCGGCCGCTTGGGGCCGATCCGCAACGCGATTTCGAGGAACCGTGGAAACTGGGGCCGGATGATTACTACGTTCTGGGGGACAATAGCCTGGTTTCCCACGACAGCCGAAACTGGGAAGGCTCGCCTGGGGTGAATCGTAATCTGCTGCTGGGCAAGCCTTTCGTACTCATGTATCCTATGAAGACCCACCGTTGGCGGGATTGGGTTTTCCAAGTTCCCGAGTTGGGGCGGATTGAGTATATTCCCTGAGTCCCGGGCGGAACGCTTCAGTGGGCAAGGGATGTTGGAGGGGGGGCAGGCCGCTAAGCACGATTAGGGCTGCGTCGTGCGCCGCCTGGGCTCACTAAGCCTGCGGGTGGAGTACTTGTTTCTCGAACGACAATTGCGGTCGATGGGCCGCGAATCCTTGGGATCGTCTATGCTGAGTTTGATGCGTTTGCTTCGCAGTGGCGCCGCGACACTGAGTTTCGGCAGACACCAAACCCCATTGGGTCGCGGCACAGGCCCGGAGGCTTCGGCAAAAAAGAAGTCGTCGCCGCATACGACCGCGGCCGCCGTGCGCGAAACGATCGAATCGGTGGTGATCGCCTTTGTGCTGGCCTTCCTCTTCCGCACGTTCGAGGCGGAAGCGTTCGTCATTCCAACCGGGTCGATGGCGCCGACGTTGATGGGCCGGCACAAAGATCTGGATTGTCCCGCCTGCGGCTACCGTTATCAGGTGAGCGCGAGCGACGAGGTCGATCAGGTCACCGGCCGGCTGACCGGGCGAGTCGTTGTCGGCGGAACCTGCCCGATGTGCCGGCATCCGGCCGATCTTTCGCCGCAGAATCCGCAGGGCGAAACCTATCCCTCGTACAGTGGCGACCGGATCTTGGCCGTGAAGTACGCCTATCAATTGCGATCGCCCGAGCGGTGGGATGTTGCCGTCTTCCGTTATCCCGGCGACGCGCAAACGAACTTCATCAAACGCTTGGTCGGGTTGCCGGGCGAAACGCTGCGCATCCAGTTCGGCGATGTCTTTCTCAAGCAATCCGATGGAAGTTGGAGTATTGCCCGCAAACCGCCCGACAAATTGCTGGCGATGCTGCAACTGGTGTACGACAACGGGCTGACGCCGCGCCTCAAGAGTGAGTTCGGCTGGCCGGTCCGCTGGCTGCCCGACGCCGTTCAGGGCGATGGCGCGTTCCGGTTGATCAACCAAGATCGCGCGGCCGAAACCGACGGCCGCAACGACCAGATCGCGTGGCTCCGATACCATCATCTGATCCCAACTTCCGACCAATGGCACACCTTGCGGACGACGGAAACGCTTGCGCCGGGCGATCGGGTCCGCCCGTCGGCCATCGACGACTTCTGCGCCTACAACAGCAATCGTTCGATGGGCGGCATGGCGGTGGCCGACGACGCCGAGGAACGCCATTGGGTGGGCGATTTGGCCGTTGAGGCCGATGTCGAGGTGCGTTCCGAAGGCGGCGAGCTGTTTTTCGAGCTCCGCCGCGGCGGCCGGGCCTTTCTTTGCACGGTCAGCCTCAACGACGGCGTCGCCGCGCTTGCCATTAGCGGCGAGGAGTTTCGCCTTTCGGCGCCGACGGCGATGCGGGGGCGGGGCAAGCATCGGGTAATGTTCGCCAATTGCGATCGGCAGTTGCGGCTGTGGGTCAACGGCCGTTTGGTCCGCTTTGGCGAAGACGACGCAGCCACCTGCTACGCCGATCTTCGCAACCACGACCTGCACCCGACAGACTTGCAGCCCGTTAGCATTGGCGCGCGCGGCGTATCGCTGGTTGTCGATCGGCTCCGGGTTTGGCGCGACATTTACTATTTAGCCCGGCCGGAGACGGCTAGCCCGTTCGGCGATGAGGAATCGGTGAACCCTCAAGTGCTGACCGATCCTCGACGTTGGCCGGCCGGCTTGCTCAATCGCGTGGCTGGGCGGGCGTTTTCGTTGCGGGAAGACCAGTTTCTGGCCTTGGGCGACAACAGTGCGAAAAGCCGAGACAGCCGGCTTTGGGGACATGAAGGGTTCGATTATTTCGTCCATCGCGATCTGATGATCGGAAAAGCACTCTTGATTTACTGGCCCCATTCGTGGAATACTCCCGTGCCGTTTTGGCCCAACGTTGCCCGGATGGGGTTGATTCGATGAACCTCCTCGGGCAGCAATGCCTTGATGCTCAGGCCGCTTTGACGCGAGGGACGGCGCCGCACCGGCGCAGACGGCTGCCTGATGCGGGCGGCTATCCCGGCGGCGGGCGGATGGCGTTGCCGCTTCGAACGTGAATCGTTCGGGGAAACGAACTGATGTTGGAAGTCCAGGGACTGGTGAAAGTGTACGGCCAGCGTCGCGTGGTCGACGGAGTGGATTTTCGCGTCGACGCCGGCGAGATTGTCGGGCTGCTGGGGCCGAACGGGGCGGGCAAAACAACCAGCTTCCGCATGACGTGCGGTTTGATCGAACCGGATGACGGCAAAGTCGTCCTCAACGGCATCGACATCACCAACTGGCCGATGTATCGGCGCGCCCGCGACGGCGGCATGGGATACCTGGCGCAAGAGGGCAGCGTTTTCCGCAAATTGACGGTGGAACAGAATCTTCTCGGGGTGATGGAGATGATCGGGCTCGACCGCCGCGCACGGCGGCGGAGGTGCGATGAGTTGCTCGCCCAGTTCGACATCACCCGTTTGCGGAAATCATTGGCGGTTTCGCTTTCAGGCGGCGAAAGGCGGCGGCTCGAGATCGCCCGATGTCTGATCACCAATCCGAAGATCATCCTTTTGGATGAGCCGTTCACCGGCATCGATCCGGTGACCATTGCCGGCATTCAGAAGGTGATTCGCGGTCTGCGCGATGAAGGAATCGCGGTGCTGATCACCGACCATCAGGTTCGAGAAACCCTGCAAATCACCGATCGCAGTTACGTCATTCGGTCGGGCAAGGTGCTTTGCCACGGCCATCCGCAAGAGGTGCTGGCGAACCCCGAGGCCCGAAAGTACTACTTCGGCGAAGACATCGAAATACGGCGTGCTTCTTCCGCCGACGAATCGCCCGTGGGGAACTCCTGTTGACCGGACCGCTCGCCGATCAGGCGGAACGAAAACTCGGGAAATGAAGTGCGGGCCAAGCCGGGCGTTGGGCGGCGCCGTTGACGATCGGGCGTCCGGCGATCGACCGCCCTCAAGGGTCGAGGACGGCCGGCGATCGAAAGCGTTGGTCTCGCTCTTGTCGCGTGCCCTGGGTGTCTTCCACGAACTCATTGAGCAAATGGACCTCGACCCGCGAGTTGAGGGCTTGCTTGTTCGCGTCGTCGGCCAGGGTCCGCGGCTCGTTGGCCGCCGCCTGGCTCAAGCGAATCCGCTCGGGTTCGATGCCGGCCTTCAGCAAACAATTCATTACGGCCAAGCAGCGCGCGTAGCAGAGCTCCCACGAGTTCTGATAGGGGCTGTCGGCCGGCAGGGGCCTCCGAGTGGCGTGCCCGCGAATCTCGATCTTGTTGCGTTTTCCAAGCCAAAGCGGAACGTACTTCTTGAGATCGGACAGGGTTTGGTCGTCGCATTCGGCGGAGTCCTCGGGGAACTCGATCACTGTTCCGATCGTGCGGCGATCGCCGTCGTGCAACACAAACAGGCTGGGATCGCGAATCGCCGAGACCCGTCCCGGTTTGTTCTTCTTGTCGTCGGGGTAGCCCTTGCCGCGGGCCTGCGGACCGCCGGGCTGCCCGCGCGAGGGCAAATAGTCGCCGCGGCCGGTGCGATAGCCGGGCGTGATCGCGTCGGGCTTCTTCTGGTTGCCCATCGGATCGTTAAAGTACTGGCTGATGGCTTGCTTCACGTCTTGGCCTTGGCCGACGATCCACATCACCATGAAGAAGGCCATCATCGCCGTGACGAAATCGGCGTAGGCCACCTTCCACGCGCCACCACCCTTGCCGGCCATTGGCGTTCCTTTCCGACAGGGCTACGAGGCATCGACTTCGGCCAGCAATTCATCCAGCCGAGTTCGCGAGGGACGCACTTCGGGCGCGGTGCCGCGGCGGGCCAGTTCGAGCGACACCTTCGGCGGCACGCCCATGGCCAACCCTTCAATCACCGTTGACGCCGTGCGGAAATAAGCGATTTCGGCCGTGCCGAGAAACTCCATCTTCACCGAGAGCGGACCGAAGAAACCATACGAAAGCAAGATGCCCAGGAAGGTGCCGACCAGCGCGGCGCCCACCTTCTCGCCGATCTCTTCCACCGGCCCGTCGATGGCCCCCATGGTGACCACAATGCCCAGCACGGCGGCCACGATGCCGAACCCCGGCAAGGCGTCGGCCGTCTTGCTCATCACGCCGGTGGGGGCGTGGTGCTCCTCTTCAATCACTTTGATTTCGGCGTCGAGCAGCCCGGGCAACTGCTCGGGCTTCATCGTGCCTTCGACCAGGATCGTGATTGCGCCGCAGATGAACTCCACGACGTGGTGGTTGTGGAGAATTTTCGGATATTTGCGGAAGATGGCGCTCTCTTCCGGATTCGACACATGGGATTCCAGCGAAAGGATGCCTTCGCGTCGGGCCAGTCGGAGCAAGTCGTAGAGCAACTTGAACAGTTCTTCGTAGGCTCCCTTGTTGTACGGCGAGCCCTTGAGGCATTGCAGCACCCCGCGGACGAGGTCCATGAGCACCTTCTTTGGGCACATGGTGATCAAGGCGCCGGTGGCGGCGCCGCCGATGGTGATGATCTCTGAAGGGTGAATCAGCGCCCCGATGTGCCCTCCGGCCATCGTAAAGCCCGTCAGCACGCAGCCGATGACGATTAGACTTCCGACAATGACAATCATACAGAGCCTGTCCCGCCGAGTGGCCTGTTTGGCCCCGCGGCCCCCCAAAAAACGCGATGGAAGAGGCAACGTAATCCGTACAAGGGAACGTAGCATAAAAGAAGGAGGTTGGTCGGGCGAAACCCGATGGGAACGCCCGGCTTCGGCGGAAAGCGGGAGGCGGGGTGCGACGAGCGGCACCACTGGGCGTCGCGGCCCGAATGCCGGCGGCCAACAGGCGCGGTTGCAACGGTTGTGCGGGCGGCGCCGGCTCTGACCACGAGAACACACCCCCGGCTTCCGGGCGAAATGGGGCTGTGCGCGGCCGATTCACCCTGGTCCGCGACGCGAAATCGCATCGCCCCCGGTTGCAACTGAACTCCGGCCGCCCATAAAATAGGCGGTTTTGTCGCACGAACGCGGCGCTGCGCGCCCGGTTGGACCCGGCAGCGGAGAGGCTCGCGCCGCGGTCGAGTCCGAATTGCGACGGCGGGGGCGGTGTTTTCGCCCTGCGCGGGGATGATCAGTGCATGTCGTTGTTCGCCGTCGACGAACCTGTCCTACGTGTCCGGAGCAAACCCTTATGCGTCACGTCCTTTCTGCGTTGGTGCAGAACGTGCCGGGCGTGCTTTCGCACATCGCCGGCATGCTCGCTTCTCGCGGCTACAACATCGACAGCTTGGCCGTGGGCGAGACCGAGGATCCGAAGCTCTCGCGGATGACCTTCGTCGTCGTCGGCGACAGCAGCGTTTTGGAGCAGGTTCGCAAACAGTTGGAAAAGATCGTTACCGTGGTTCGCGTTGACGACATCAGCTCGCAGGATTACGTGGAACGCGATCTGATGTTGATCAAGGTGTCGGCCGACGCCGCGGTGCGCGGGCAGGTGGCCCAACTGGTCGATGTGTTCCGCGGCCGCATCGTCGACGTTTCGCCCGACGCCTTGATTATTGAAATCTCGGGGACCGAGCGCAAGGTGGAAGCGTTTATCGACTTGATGCGCCCCTTCGGAATCATCGAGTTGGCGCGGACCGGGCGGATCGCCATGGTGCGCGGCGACCATTCTGCGGAGTAAGCGTATTGTATCGGGCAGCCGGTTGTTCAGGCCGCCGTTTGGACGCCGCCAACCGCGTTGCCGTTGTTCTATGAATTCGTTCGTTCAGTCGCGAAAGGGCGCACCGGCGCGGCTGATGCCTCGCCAGCCATCGCAGGCGAGCGAGGCGCGCTTCAATCCGCCTGTGGCGGTGCGCGAGTTAGGGAGTTGTTGCTATGCCGGCGAAGATTTACTACGACCAAGATGCCGATTTGGGTTTGCTGAAGAATAAGACCGTGGCCATTCTCGGCTACGGCTCGCAAGGGCACGCGCACGCACAGAACTTGCGCGATAGCGGCATCCGGGTGATTGTCGCCGAACTGCCCGGCACCAAGAACCACGAATTGGCGGTGAAAGACGGTTTTGCACCGCTGAGCACGGCTGAGGCGGTGCGTCAGGCCGACATCATCACCATCCTGCTGCCCGACGAGCTTCAGGCCCAGGTGTTCAGCGCTGAGATTCGCCCGAACATCAAACCGGGCAGCGTCATCGTCTGCTCGCACGGGTTCAATGTGCATTACGGGCAATTCGACATTCCCGCGGGAATTTCCGTGATTCTCGTGGCTCCCAAGGGGCCGGGCCATCTGCTCCGCGCCGAATTCGTCCGCGGCGCCGGGGTGCCCTGCCTGATCGGCGTGCTCGACGGCTCGGCGCCCGACGCCCAGAAAATCGGCTTGGCCTATGCGAAGGGGATCGGCGGCACGCGGGCCGGCGTGATCGAAACCAGCTTCGCCGAAGAGACCGAAACCGATTTGTTCGGCGAGCAGGTCGTGCTTTGCGGCGGGCTGAGCGCGTTGATCAAGGCGGGCTACGAAACGCTCGTCGAGGCCGGCTACCAACCCGAGATGGCCTATTTCGAGTGCGTCCATGAGGTGAAACTGATCGTCGACCTGATCTATCAGGGCGGGCTCAACTACATGCGCTACAGCATCTCGAACACCGCCGAATACGGCGACTACAGCCGGGGACCGCGGATCATTACCGAAGAAACCCGCAAGGAAATGAAGCGAATTCTCGCCGAGATTCAAGACGGAAGTTTCGCCCGCGAGTGGATTTTGGAGAACAAGGCCAATGCGCCCGCCTTCAAGGCGATGCGCCGCAAAGAGCGATCGCATGCGGTGGAGGTCATCGGTCGGCAGTTGCGCAAACTGATGTCATGGATCAACGCGAAGGAAGTCTGATCGATCGCTGCGCCGGTTCTCTCCGGGGCTTCGAGGCCAGACGGCTGAATCGCGGCAAGACCGACTGTTCGGAGGCCGGCTTCTGCGGACGGCATCGCTGTTGCTCAGTTGTCTCGGTTCTTTGATGGTCCGAGGCCTTGGCTGCCCCGTGCTGAACGCGGCCGAGAGCACGAGCGTTGAAGGCAACGACGCGACGGGGCGGGCGGCTTGGCTCGCCCCGTTGCGGCTGCGGCGCGGCGACAGATTTTGAAGGTTTCCGGCTTATCGTTTCCGCGGCGTCAGCCAGGGCAGGGCCGTGGGCGAAATCAGCTCCGCCAAGCCCGCTGCGGCCAACTCGGGGCCGAGCACGTATCGCCCCGCATCGATCCATTGGGCGATCAACCGAGGATCGGCCCCGAGCAGTTCCACCAGCCAGCGGTCCATAGCCTGTTCGAGTTCGCCGAAGTGTTTCGCCCATTGGGCGGCTTCGACCAATCCTACGTTTTCTTCGCTTTGCCACTTCATGTGGTGGAACAGCAGCGTGCTGTGCGCGGTTACCAAGCGTCGGCGGCAAGCCGCCAACGGCAGCAAGGCGGCCGACGAGCATTCGCCGACGACGATTCCTACGGCGTCGAGTCCGCGCAACAGCAGCAAGTTGGCCAAGGCCATGGCGGCATAAGGACTTCCGCCGGGCGAATCGAAGTAGAGCACGCAGCGCCCGCCCGGGGCGATTTCCAACAACTTGTCGCACCAGTCGGCCTGATGTTCCGAAAGGTCGCCCACCAGGGCGATTTCGACCGGCGATTCGCTTTGACGGGGCATGATCGAGGACTTTCTCTCCGTTTGGGGCAGGCCGACTCGGCCGACGTCCGGGTTATTCCCCGCATCGGCGCCGCGGGCCGCCAAGCGGCGCTCACGGCCGCTCCTCCATTCCGTTGGAACCGGTTCAGGCGGCCTTGCGCAACGCCGGCTTTTCGCGAGTGTCCTTCCAGCGGCGGTGGATCCACCAATACTGCGAGGGATCTTGGCTGATGATTCGCTCGAGCCAATCGTGGAACCATTGGGTTAGTTCGCGCACGCCGCGAACCTCATCGCCGCCGGCGGCCGGGTCGGCGCAGGCGTATTGGCGCAGCTCGAACGCCATCGGCCGACCCAATCGGCGCACGGCCGACACATAAACCGGCGCCTGATGCTCGAAACTCAGCAGCGCAATCGCCTTATGGGCCGAGGCCGGCCGGCCGAAAAACCGAATCCAGCAACCCTTGGGCCCGGCATATTGATCGGCCAGAAATGTCATTGTTCCATGGGCGGACATTACGGCCTCAATTTGCTCGTAACCCCCGTTTTTGGGAATGATGTGCTGTCCGGTGCGCCCGCGAAAATCGTTGACGAATCGATCGAGGAAGGGGTTGTCTAGTGTGCGGGCCACGGTGTGTGTTGGGAAGCCCAGCACGCCGAGAACGTAGCCGCCCACCTCGAAGTTGCCGTAATGCCCGGTGACGATCATCGTCGGCCGATCGGCCAGCAACTGGCGCATCAGCTCTCGCTCGCCGCCCAAAACGACATAATCGCGCCAGTTGCTGTCGTGGATCTTCCGCGGCGTGTGGGCCACCTCGAGCACCAGCAGGAAAAGATGCTCCCACATTGCTCGTTCGAGACGGCGACGATCGGCCTCCGTCATGCCGGGGAAGGCATGGCTGAGATTCTCTTCCAGCACGCGGCGGCGCAGCCGCAACACGTCGCAAAACAGCCAAGCCAGCCCGCGGGCCAACGCGGCGCCGGTGTTGATTGGCATGGCCTGCACCAAACAGATCAACAGGCGGACAACCAAGTAAACCGAGTAATCGATAGCACGGCGCATGTGGAACCATCCCTGGCGTTGGCTACGCGGCACTTTCGAACCGCTGCGATCCGTCCGCATGCGGCCCTGGAGAAAGCACTGCAACAAACCCGTTCAGCCGCAGCAAGTCCGGCCGGGCAGATCGGGCGCCCTTCGTCGCGGTTGTCGCCCGTGGCTCGACTGGGCCGAGCGTCGGCGGACAAGCCAGCTTACCGTCCGGTATTCTGACGAGTCGGCCCTTGCGAGAAAAGACCGTTTTGTCTCCCCGCTTGGGGGCGGCAATCTCCCCCAATGCAGCGCCGGACACCAAGACGAGTCGGCGCGTAGCAAAAGACGATCGCTCGATCGACCCTGCGGGATGATCGAACACCGGGGCGAGCCGGGCTGGCGGACGGCTTACCCCGGGCGAGCCTGTCGGCTGGAATTTGCTTTCCCGCCGGGAGTTTACTCGACGGCAGGTTCGGCGCGCGGATCGCATTCGGCCGATTGCCCGCCGACGATCTTCAGCGCCTCGGCCAAGGCGTCGAACCCGCCGGTCAGCTCCACCAACCGCCTCACGCTGCCCACGGCCTCAAGCGCGCTGGCAACGCAACCGTGCTGTTCAATGAACTCTTGCAGGCTTTTCACCGTGATGATTGCGTCAACAAGCTGCTTGTTGGGGGCGGAGTCGGGCTTCTTTGGAGCCGGCGCAATGGACTTTTTAGCCATGGTTTTGGTTCCTATTGGGTTGATTGTGCAATTTCGAGATCGCGTGCGCCTGGCCACCTTGGGCAGAGGCGTTGCATGGCCATCGGGCCCTTCTGTCACTTCGATTGCAGCTTTCGGCAGATCGCGTCGGCCATTTCCTGAGTGCCGACAGCGGTCGGATCATTTCGATCGGCCTTCATGTCGTAGGTTACATCTTTGCCCTCGGCAATCACGGCCGCCACGGCGCGTTCCAAGCGGTCAGCGGCGTCGCGTTCGCCCAGATGCCGCAGCATCAGCATCCCGGAAAGGATCAACGCCGTGGGGTTGACCTTGTTCTGCCCTTTGTAGCGGGGGGCGCTGCCGTGGGTGGCCTCGAACACGGCGCCATCGGTCCCGATATTCGCCCCCGGGGCGACACCGAGGCCGCCGATCAGACCGGCCGCCAGATCGCTGATGATGTCGCCGTACAGGTTCGGCAGCACCAGAACATCGTAGAGTTCCGGCTTCTGCACCAACTGCATGCACATGTTATCGACAATGCGGTCCTCGAACTCGATGTCGGGGTAATCGTCGGCCACCTTGCGGGCCGTTTCGAGGAACAAGCCGTCGGTGAACTTCATAATGTTTGCCTTATGCACGGCCGTCACCTTGCGGCGGGCATGAGCGCGCGCATAATCGAACGCGAATCGCACGATTTGCTCGGTGCCGGGCACGCTGATCGGTTTGATCGACACGCCGGTGGCTTCGGGCGGCGTCTTGATCTTTCGGTCGGGCGAAATGCGGTTGATCGCTTCGATCACTTCGGCGGCTGCGGGCGACCCCCGCTCGAACTCGATGCCGGCATACAAGTCTTCCGTATTCTCGCGGACGATCACCAAATCGACCGGAACTTCGCCGAAGAACGTGCGGACGCCCGGGTAGTGCTTGCACGGCCTCAGGCAGGCGTACAGATGGAACAACTGTCGCAGATGGACGTTAATGCTGCGGAATCCGGTGCCCACTGGCGTGGTAATCGGAGCTTTTAGCGCGCAGCGCGTGCGGCGAACGCTGGCGATGGTCGCCTCGGGCAGCGGCGTTCCGGCCGTTTCCATGATATCGACGCCGGCTTCCTGCACATCCCAGGCAATGGCGACCCCGGTGGCGTCGATGCAGCGGCGCGCGGCCTCGGCCAACTCGGGCCCGACACCGTCGCCGCGAATGAGCGTTACTTCGTGTGGCATTATTCTCGATCCTCAAGAAAAAGACCCAATATCGGGTTCACAGTCTTCCCACAAAATCGGCCGCTCGCAGCTCGCCGCGTTTGATGTTTCCGATTGTGTTCGGCGCGGATCGCCGTCGCTGCGAATCTCGTCCCAGGCCATCTCTGATCGGCTAAGGCTACTTCAACAGTAGGCCCTCGTCAACCGTTGGGGAAGTTCGCAGGCGGCAGCAACGATTTGTCCGCAATCCCTTGCCGGTTGGTGCATGGTCACGGTGGCCGCCGGGGCCGGTCGGATTTCGACTGACCCGAGAAGCAAAGGGCGCGAAGGCAAATCTCTTCGCAGACCGTGTCCGACGTCAAGCGCCGATACTGCTGTACTCCCCCTTTCGCTGCGACCACCGACGGGAAAAAACGGGCTGGCTTGGCGGCGACGGCGCAACGTGTTCGGGAGGAAAACGTTGCGCCGCGTGTTTCCGGCGGAATCGCTATTGGCATTGCCCGGGGGCTTAGCTAGAATGCCCGCCTTGATCGTCCCCGATGGGGTGTTGGGGCGCCGCCGTAGTGCGCGCGGAGAAAGACGCGGACCGCCGGCGGCCCGAAACCGTAACGCTTGGCCCGTCACCCTTCGGGGCGAGGCCGCCCAGCCGAAACTGGAATGCCGACATGCGCGCGGAACGGATGCCGCACCAAGCGATCTCGTTTGTGTCTCGGGGTTTGCGCCGTTGGGTTGAGCTTTGCACCGCTTTCCCTGCGGCCACGCTGGTTCTGGGGTTGCTGGCAACGGTTTTCGCCGGCGCCATTGCCGCCACTCAACTGAGCCTGCGCACCAGCCGTGCCGAGTTGCTTTGTCCGCAGAGCGACTACAACCGACGCTGGCTGAGTTATACGGCCGAATTCGGTGACAAAGAGGACGTTGTCGTGGTGGTCGAAGGCGCGCAGCGCGAGCTGCTCGTGCCCGTGCTCGATCATCTTGCTGCGGCGGTTTCGGCCGAGCCGCAACGCTATCAAGACGTGCTGCACCGTTACGATCTGACGAAAGTCGGCAGCAAGGGGCTGCACTATCTCGATTTCAAGCAGCTCGACGAGATCGAGGGCTTTCTCCGCAAGGCCGAACCCATTCTGCATGGCGATTGGGCCCAATTGAATTTGGGCAATTTGGCCGGGTGGATGGAGGCCGGCATCGAACGCGTACCGCCGCAGTACCGGCAGCAGGCGATCGGGGCGATGCAGGCGGAACTGGCGCGGACGGCCGAAGGACTTGCGGCCGCTTTGGGGCCGACGTGCAGTTACAAATCGCCCTGGCCCGACATCGCGGCGGCCGCTGCCGCTATCGAGTCGCTCGGCTCGAATTACATGATCACCGATGACGGAAGGCTCGGGTTCGTCATTCTCAAGTTTGCCGAAACCGATACGGAGAACCTGGCGCAAAACAGCGGCGCCGTCGATCGTCTCCGCCAGATCATTGCCGATGCCCAGAAGAAATTCCCCGATGTGCATATCGGTTTGACGGGCTTGCCGATCATCGAGAACGACGAGATGCGGGCCAGTCAGTTCTCTTCTACCTACACCACGGTTCTTTCCTTCCTCGGCGTGTTTGCGATCATCCTGTTGGCCTTCGGCGGGGCGCGCCATGTTGCGCTGATCATGATGGTGTTGGCCGCCGGAGCGGTGTGGGCTTGCGGGGCCGCGGCGCTGGCCGTGGGGCATCTGAATCTGCTCAGCGCGTCGTTCGGCTCGATCCTGTTCGGGTTGGGCATCGACTACGGCATTGCCTACCTGTCGGCCTACCTGAACGTGCGTAAAACAGGGCGCGAGGTGCGTCAGGCCTTGCTCGATGCGGCGGAAGATCATGGGCCGGCCATTGCCGCCGCGGCCTTGACTTCGGCCATGGCGTTCTTCATGGTCGGCCTGACTGAGTTCCGCGGCATCGCTCAATTGGGCGTTATTGCCGGCATGGGATTGTTGCTTTGTTGGATTGCCTCGATGAGCCTTTTGCCGGCGCTGGTGCTTGTGGTCGATCGCAGCCGATCGGCCGCGGCCGCGCCCGTCCCACTTCAACTGGGCGGGCTATTGCGGCCTTTGACCGATCGGCCCTATGTCAGCGCGGTCGGATTGATGCTGACCACCGCTGGCTTGGCGCTGGGCGCGCGTCACCTTTGGTACGACTACAACCTGCTGAATCTTCAGCCGGACGGGATGGAAAGCGTGGCTTTGGAACACAAGTTGCTGCAAGAGACGAATCTGAGCGCGTCGTTCGCGCTTTCCGTTGCCGACAATCCGCAAGAACTTCTAGAGCGAAAACAGCGATTCCTCGAGCTGCCCAGCGTGGAACGGGTGGAGGAGATCAGTTCGTTGTTTCCCGCGTTCGGCGCGGAGAAGCAAGCGGTCATCGCCCGAATGCATCAGCAACTGGCCGTGCTTCCCCGCGAGGTGCCGCAGATACCGGTGGTGCCGCAGGAGAATTTGGCCCACATTCTGGAACGGGCGCAGGGGATGTTGGCGATGTCGGCCGACGGCAGCGAGCTGAGCCGGCGATTGCAGTTGCTGCGCGACGCCGTGCGGACCTTGCCGACCGACGAGTATCTGCGGCGGATGACGCATTATCAGCAGGCCATGGCCAACGACTTGCTGGGGCGGCTTCACGCGCTGCGCGCGGTGAGCAACCCCGAGCCCCCCTCGCTGTCCGACCTGCCCGACGGACTGACCACTCGGTTTGTGGGCAAGACGGGCAAGCACGTTCAGAAGATTTACGCCAAGTTCAACATCTGGGACAACGAGGGCATGGAGCAATTCGTCCGCGAGGTCCGCAGCGTCGATCCGGAAGTGACGGGCAACCCAATCCAGATTTTCGAGGCCTCGCGGCACATGAAGGCCAGTTACCAATGGGCCGCCTGGGCCACTTGCCTTGTCTTGGCGCCGATCCTCTTCCTTCATTTCCGCCGGTTGACGCCTTCGCTGCTGGCGATTGTGCCGCTGGCCTGCGGGTTGGCCCAAATGCTCGGCCTGATGGGAGCCCTCGACATCGCTTTGAATCCGGCCAACATGATCGTCTTGCCGTTCTTGTTCGGCATAGGGCTCGACAACGGTATGCACGTGATGCACGACTTCGAAGCCCGTCGCGGCTGCTATCGGGGAATGTCGCAGGCTACCGGGCTGACGGTGCTGGTCAACTCGCTGACCACCATGGTCGGATTCGCCGCGCTGATGCTGGCGACGCACAAAGGGCTTCAAAGCTTGGGGCGGGTATTGGTCATCGGCATGAGCTGCTGCTTGGTCAGCACCCTGCTATTGCCCAACCTGTTGGTGATTTACGAGCGTTGGAGCCGCCGCCGAGGCGGCCTGTCCGATGCCTTAGAGGACTCCGACGACCAGACCGCCCTGGAGGCAAGCCCGGAACAGGAGGAAGCGTCCGCCGATTCTTCCGGTGAATCTTGCCGCCATGTTCGGCCGATGACCTCGCGCCGCGCCGCTTGATCGCCGCTGCCGAAGAACGCCAACGCCGAACAATGCCGCTCCTGCCGCGGTAACGGGCCTATTGACAGGTCCGCCATTCTCAAAGCCCGCCTGCCGGCCGGTGCCTGAGCCCCGGACATCCCAAGAGCCCAACAGCCCTTTCGGCCGTTCGGCTGCGGCGGCAAGCCCCTCTTGACCGTTGAGGCCGGCAGGGCCACGATAAGGCTTTTCCCGATCGCAGCAAGCGTCGCACAACGCACCGGTGATCAGCTCCAGTTCGGATTGGCTGCGGGCCCTGTTTTGGCGAGGGCCTGCCCGGGGCGGTGAGCGCGGTTGTTGCCGGGGGGCGATTCAGGCGGCCGCGAGAAAGCAACCGTGATCGACACAGCACAAGCAACACGGCACTTTGTCGAGCGTTTCGGGGAGCCGCCGCAGTGGGTGGTGCGCGCGCCGGGGCGAGTCAACCTGATTGGGGAACACACCGATTACAACGACGGCTTTGTCATGCCGTTGGCCATCGACCGCGCCGTGTGGATCGCGCTGCGCCGGCGGCCCGATCGTCGCGTGGTCGTTCATTCGATCGATTTCCGGGACGAGGGCGAGTTTGCTCTCGACGAGTTGCGCCCGTCCGAGAAACGCTGGCTTGAGTACATCAAGGGAGTCGCCTGGAGCTTGGCCGACGACGGGCTTCCGTTGAGCGGCTGGGAAGGGATTGTTGCCGGCGACGTGCCGGCGGGCGCGGGCCTTTCGTCGTCGGCGGCGCTCGAGGTAGCGGCCGCCCGGGCGTTCGCTTCGGTCGCGGCGATCGGCTGGGACGCAAAGGCGATGGCGGTTCGGTGCCAACGCGCCGAGAATCGCTGGGTGGGCATGAACTGCGGCATTATGGACCAGATGATCTCGGCCTGCGGGCGGGCCGGCCACGCCGTTCTGATCGATTGCCGCAGCTTGGAACTCAGCCCTGCGCCGTTGCCGGAAGACGTGCGTGTGGCGGTTCTCGACACCGGCACGCGCCGCGGCCTGGTCGATTCGCAGTACAATGCCCGGCGGGCGGATTGCGAGGCCGCCTGCGCGACCTTGGGCGTGAAGGCCTTGCGAGACGCAACGCTCGAGTTGCTTGGCGACCATCGGCGGGAACTGTCCGAAACCGTTTATCGCCGCGCGCGGCATGTGATTTCGGAGAATGAGCGAACGGCGCGCGCCGCCGAGGCCATGCGTCGCGGCGATTTCGGCGCGTTGGGGCCGATGCTCCGAGAAAGCCATCGTAGCCTGCGCGACGACTACGAAGTCTCCAGCCCGGCGCTGAACGCTATCGTCGATGCGGCGGTCGAGCATCCGGCCTGTTTGGGGGCGCGAATGACCGGAGCCGGGTTCGGCGGCTGCGCGGTTGCTTTGGTCCGGTCGGAGGCAATGGACGATTTCGCCCGGCGCACCGCGGTGCGCTATCGTGAGCAGACCGGGTTCGACGCGGTGGTGCATGTCTGCCGAGCAACGGACGGAGCTGCGGTGGAACAGGCCTTGAACGACGCGCCGGCCTGATCGCTTTGGTTTGCGCGAGTCACGGGCGCACGGAAGCTCTCGGTCATTACGCGATATTCGGGCTGCCCTTGGCGGGCTCGGTAAGATTGTTGATCTGAGGGATGGGAATCGGCCCTCGGTGAACTGCTGTTCAAACAAAGAGAAGGATTGCAGCGTCGATGGAAACGCAAGTCGTAGTGTTGGGCGGCGGTCCGGGCGGTTATGCCGCGGCGTTTCTGGCGGCCGATCTTGGAATGCGCGTGGTGTTGGTCGATGCCGAACCGCGACTGGGCGGAGTGTGCTTGCTGCGGGGATGCATTCCTTCGAAAGCGCTGCTGCACGTGGCCAAGGCCATGGCCGAAGCGAGGCACTTGGCCGATTGGGGCGTTTCGTATGCCGCGCCCTCGATCGCGATCGATCGGTTGCGCGGGCAAAAGGACAAGATCATTGCCGCGCTTTCCGGTGGGCTGAAGCAATTGGTCGCCAAACGCAATGTGCAAGTGATTCATGCCAAAGGTTCATTTGCCGATTCGACGACGCTGCGTCTGACCCCGATGGGGCAGGGCGGCACGATCCCTGAGACGATCCGTTTCGAGCACTGCATTGTCGCAGTCGGTTCCAGCCCGACCAGGATTCCGGCCTTCGATTTGCCGACCCCGCGCATTATGGATTCGACCGGCGCACTGGAGTTGGCCGATGTGCCCGAGTCGTTGCTGGTCGTCGGCGGGGGCTATATCGGATTGGAGATGGGCACGGTTTACGCCGCCTTGGGCAGCCGTGTGACCGTGGTGGAGATGACCGAAGGGCTTCTTCCCGGCGCCGATCGCGATTTGGTGAAGCCGTTGCAGAAGTCGCTGGAGAAGCAGTTCGCGGCGATTCACCTGAGCACCAAGGTGGTGTCGATCGTCGATAAGAAGAAGGAAATCGAGGTCGTTCTCGAAGGAGCGGAGAAGCAGACTCTGCGTTTCAGCCGGGTTTTGCTTTCGGTGGGGCGCAAACCGAATTCCGCCGGAATTGGTTTGGAAAACACCAAGGCGCGGATCGACGCCAAAGGATTCATCCAGGTCGATCGCCGGCAGCGGACCGACGATCCGCACATTTTGGCCATTGGCGATGTGGCCGGCGAGCCGATGCTGGCGCACAAGGCCGCCCACGAAGGAAAGATCGCTGTCGAATCGCTCCACGGCGACCCGGTGGAGTTCGCGCCGCGGGCGATTCCGGCCGTTGTGTTCACCGATCCCGAGATTGCGTGGGCCGGACTGACGGAGACTCAGGCGAAGCAGCAGGACGTGGCGTACGAGTCGGCCGTTTTTCCTTGGGCCGCCAGCGGCCGCGCCTTGGCCGTGGGACGCACCGAGGGATTGACCAAGTGGCTGATCGACCCCAAGAGCGGCCGATTGCTTGGTTGTGGAATCGTCGGCGCTGGCGCGGGCGACTTGATCGGCGAGGCGGTTTTGGCCCTGGAAATGAGTTGCGTTGCCCGCGATCTGACCGACACGATCCATCCGCACCCGACGTTGTGCGAAACGCTTGGGGCTGCGGCCGAAGTGTTCTTCGGCACCGCTACCGACATCTATCGCCCCAGACGGGCGGCACGCTAATTCGATCGAACCGGCCCGCCCGTACCGCCGCCGGAGCAACCGGTGCGGGATTGCCGATTCGGCTGGCGTTGGCGCCGGGCCGGGGCGTGTTAGCCGGCGGCGCGCCGCGCAACGGATTGGTTCCGTTCGCCGCCGTGCATGGCATGCACCAAGCGCCGCCACGCGACAACTGAACCGGGCTGAATCGATCCGAGGACAACCGGCGCGCCGGCGCCGGTGCAAGCGGGCAAGCCGGCCGGCAGATCGTCGATCCGGCACAGGGCGAGCAACGCAGCGCAGACGGCGTCGATTACGTCCGTGCGGGCAGTGCTTTGTGTGATCGGGGTTACGGGAGCCTGTGCGCGCGCGGCGATTTCGCGGAGCAGCAAACCGTTGTTCTGGCCGCCCCCGGCCGCCACGATTTCGATGGGCTGATCGTCCATCGGCGCCAGTTGGGCGATTGCTTTGGCAACGGCTGCCGCCACGAAGTGCGTGGCGGTGCAAAGCATGTCGCGAATGCTCCATCCGCGGTGGACCGCCCATTGCAGCGGCTCGTTGAGAAATCGTTCGGGCCGAACGCCCCGCGGATGCCAACGCGGCAGCGGGCGATCGAAATAGCCGTCGCGCATCCAGTGGTCGAGCAGTTCGGGGATATGGCGACCTTGAACCGCCAGCCGCCCGCCAGGATCGAACGCCTGTTGCCCACCGGTCAGGCGAACGGCCAAGGCGTCGAGCAATGCTGTTCCCGGCCCGGCCTCCGACGCGCGGAGTTGCCCCAGCGGATCGCCTCGGCATTCGGCGGGCAGGTAGGCCAGCCGAGCGGTCAGCCCAAGATCAACCAACACCCGGTCGCGCCGGGGATTCCGCAGAAGCAGCCAGTAGGGCAGGGCGTTGATCGGCCCGCCCCGCCCGCCCTTGGCCAGATCGGCGGCCGGGAAATTGTCGATCACCGGCAAGCCCGTGGCCTCGGCCAAACGCGCGCCGTCGCAAAGCCCGGCAAACAGCCAGCTTCCCTGCGGCATGGGCTTCCAGCATCCGGGCTCGACCAAGCCGATCGCCAGCGGTTTGACGCCCAGGTGGGCCGTTTCGGCCAGCAGGCGGGCGACGGCTTCGGCGATTTCGTCGGCCACCGCTGTCCGAAGCTCGGCCCAAGCATCCCAGGCAAGCGAGTGCAGGGAACTCGCCGTCGCGCTGGGCAGCCGGGCAAGGGCCGAAGCGCCCGGACGGCGGCAGCAGGCGTGGATCTCGATTCGGCTTTGCAGACCATCGCCATGCACCGCGATGCCGGCGATGCTCAATCGCCGACCGCCTTCGGCCAAATGCACCCCGATCACATGCCGCGGCCGTGCGCCGCGGGCGCTGCTAAACGGTAAGACATCTGCCATGGCGCCGTACCTCGGAAAGCAAGAGTCCTTTCCCACTTCCTCACGCTGCGGCAATGATGCGGAAACCGCACTGGCAGCGGGGGGCGGCCGGGGCCAAAGCGCTCGGGCTGCCTGATTCGCTGCTTTCGGCCGCAACAATCGCCGCAGCGGGTTGCAGAACGCGCTTCGTCCGTTCGGCTCGGGCGTCCTTGCCCAGTTGATTGCCGTGCGGGCGTTGTGTTGCTGCGTCCCGCGCACATTGGCACGATATTGCGGGAATACCGAAGCCGCTTGGTCGTTTAGCGCGCGTTAAGCCGCGTTGTTCGCGTGCGGCCGCATTCCCGCGTCGCGCAGGTTCAATCAGGCCGCCATCGGCAGGCAGACTTCGACGCCGGTGATCGCGGCAATGAACTCTTCGAAGATCTGCAAGTCGAGGGCGGAGGCGCTTTCGGCCTCGGGATGGAATTGGGTGCCGATGGCCACCCAGTCGGTCTGGCTCTCAATCGCCTCGACGACGCCATCGGGGCATCGAGCGGTCACCGCGAAGCCGGGGGCGACATCGTCGATGGCCATGTGGTGCATGCTGTTGACACGAATTTCGCCTTCACCGAACACGCGTTCCATGATCGAGCCCGGCTCGACGACCAGAGCGTGGCGATGGGCGCGATCCATCGGATCGAAGTGAGGCAGCGCTTTGGGAAGGTCTTCGGGAATGTGGTAGAAAAGGGTGCCGCCCTGCGAGATGTTCAAGAGCTGCATGCCCGAACCGATGCCGAGAATGGGCATGCGGCGCTCGGCCACCAATTGCATGAGGGTGCGGTCGAATTGCTCGCGTCGTGGGTCGAGCAGACGCATCGAGGGATGGACTTCGTAACCGTCGCGGCGCGGGTCGAGGTCGGCCCCGCCGATCAAGACGACGCCGTCAAGCAGATCGAGAACACGTTGCAGATCGGCCTCGTCCTCCAGGGGCGGAATGACAACGGGGATGCCGCCCGCCTGAGCGACCTTGTCGAAGTAGCCGGCGGTGAGGTAGGAAAAGGCCGGCGCATCCTTGCGCGAACTGCGGAAATCTGTGTTCAGCCCGATCAGCGGCTTGCGAACCATGAGTCACTCCTTTCAACACGTCCTGTGTCGGTAAAGGAGGAGCGGCGAGAGCGAGCCGAAGGACGTCGCAGCGCTGGAACCCAATGCAAAGATCGGGGCAAAAACGGAAAACAGCCCTTGCCCGCGCGCCTTGTCGTTGAAAGCGCCGGCTCGGCTGTTGCGGCCCGGAACGCCAATCCCTGACGTTCGCATCCGCGGACCATTTTCACCCGCTTCGCGCTGCCCTTTGGGCTGCCTTGGCGTCGCTCTCCATTCGGCGGTGAGCCGGAAGAGGCGGCCTTTGCCCATCGGTGGTGGGAACGTGGCGGCGGGGCGATCTCCCTATCGTCTGGCCTCGTGACTCCTCTGGCTGTGACGTGTCACCGTCCGTGGGTCTGCAAGTCGAACGGGTTTTTACTCTTTCGATCAAAGCGAAGCAAGAAAATCCTTGATTTTGGCCGATCCGTTTCATGCTAGCACAACGCCTTGTGCTAGCATGGCGGGCGGCCGGGGCGCCAAATCGCCGAAAAAAACGCCGTTCGCTGCCGCGCAACCCGGCGTTTAGCGGCAGCGACGTCGCGCGGCGACGGCCAACCGCACGGGCCGCGCTTGTCGTCATCGGAACGCGTGAGCCGCGGCACGCGGCCCGCCGCGCCCTGCCGCCATGCGACCGCGCCGCCTGCGGCGAACGGAGAAAAGCGATAGTGCGAATACACCTACGGCACTTGCGGATCGGTGTGGAAGCGCGCGATGGTCGGCGACGGCAGATCGACGGCGGTTGGCAATCGCGCCAGCAGCGAACCGTTGCAGCGCGCCGCCGGCTTTAGTATTGCAGGAGATAGTATGGGCTGCGATCGCGGCCGCTGTCCACCTCGAACGCGCCGCCCGCGCACGGAACAACGCGATCGGTGAGCCGTCCCTCCTGATCGAGCGAGATCATCCGCGCCTGGCCGGAACGATTGATTGTGATGCGCGCCCGCACCGGCTCCATCAACACCGGTCCCTTGCCGGCTTCGAGCAACTGCGCGCCGTCGGGCGAAACCTTCGCGCCCGTGTTTCGGGCTCGAGCTAGCGCGACGACGAGCAGCTCCTTCGAGTCGGCGATCGATCCCTGGGGATCGCAGGCCGTCACATACACCGCCGCGAAGGGCGTGGCCGGTTCGATCACCGCTTCACCCAGCTCGAAACGGTCGCCGCCGATGAATCCAACGGCCGCTTTGGTCGCTTTCGTATTGATAGTGAACGCGCCGCCTCGGGCGTCGGTTGCTTCTCGCCAACGCAACTGGCCGGTCGCTGCCGCAAGCCAGCCCTCAGCGCGGAATGGGGAAAGGTCGAATCGCGGAGTCGGAACCGGCGTTTCGGTGAACCGGACTTGGCAGCGGGCCACGGTCAGCGCCTCGGCGGGAACCGCGCTGCTTTCCAACTCCTTGTCGTCGTAGCCTTGGGCCACTTTGTCGTCGAACATCAATTGGCCCTGGAACAGCGAGGGCGCATGCACGTTCATCGCGGCAGCGACTTCGGAGGGCGCCACGTCGCCGCGCAGCACATGACGCGCCACCGCCGGAAACGCCCCAAGGATGTGCGGAGCGGCAACGTCCCAGGCCTGACGGCCCAGACGCTCGCTGAACTTGCCTTCGTCGCCGTTTTGGAACATGAACGACACGTCCCATCCTTGGAGTCCCATGCCGTAGGCGCCGATGATGGCCGGACCCTCGACGCCCATTTCGTTGGGAGACACATGAATCCACTCGGAAAGCATGAAAGGAAGCCCGCCCACCTGCTGCATTCCCGAGCTGAGCATGCCCGATCCCGGACGGGCGAACATCGACGCGTTGACCCGCTGCGAACCGAAGTAGTTGTGTCGGTCGATCGTGCCGACGAGGCTGTCGGAATGGAGGTTGGCGAAATGGCTCAGCGCTCGGCCGGCTTGCCAGTTGGAACTGAGGATTTCGCCTTGGTATCCGGCTTGGCGAACCTCGGCCGCGAAACGGGCGTAGAACTCGTTTTGCAGCTCGTAAAGGAACTGAAGCGTGTCGAGATGACGCTGCTTGCGGGCGGCTTGGCTGCCGCGGAGTTGGTCGGGATCCCAGTACCAAGGGTTGCCCAGCGGCAGGATGTTGGACCGATCCAAATGCTCGCCGCCGGCCACAGGAACGTCGTTGGCGAAGCAATCGAGCGATTCCTTTCCCCAGGCCGCCAACAGCCCTTCGTGCGAGCCGTACTTGGCCTTCAGCCATCGGCAGAAACGGTCGGCCACCTGCTTCCGCAGCGTAGCGCTGGCCTTCAGCGGGTTCATCGACGTGTAGAAAAGGATGCTCTGCTCGTTGATGATTTCGACGAATGCCACGGCCGGGTCTTCGGCGTACGTAAGACCGGTATAGGGATTGCGATGCCTCAGCAAGTTGGTGATTTGAAGAATGTGGACCCGTTGGAGGTCCGGTGAATAGTGGATGGCGCTGTGGGGAGTCTCGATTCGGTCGCCTCGGCGCTTCGGCGGACCGAACTCGTCCATGAAAGGAACGTATTGTTTATCGTCGGGACCGAGCTTGAGTGTGCCGAAATGAGCCGACAGCTTGATGAACACGCCAGCCTCTTTCAGCTTCGCGACTTGATAGTCCATTCGGTCGAGGGCGGCGGCATCGAATTGCACGCAACTGTCGGCGGCCTGAATCCCCGCCCAGCCCGGGCCGTCGGCAAACTTGTGCAGCCGCACGGCATTGATGCCGTACTTCGGATAGAGCATGGCCCGTTTGTCGGCCAACGCCTTCTCCGGCGCGCAGGCGCTGTAGCACAGATTAAGCCCCCACAGTTTGATCGGCTGGTTGTGGTAAAGCAGGGCATCACCGCGACGAACGATTCGGCCATGCTTGCCGGCGGGCCGTTCCATCCAATCGCGCATGCTCAACCGGCTGTCGTCTTCCTGCCCCGTGGCCGTCCACGGATACCAGCGCTCGATGCCCGGCTCATCGGGAATGTCGGCCAGTCCGGCGTACCACTGCGTGGGCTGGGGGAGTTCGATAGCGATGCGCAATCGGCTGGGGCGGTCGGCCGCCATGTATCCGCTTGCCAAGGCAACGCGCACATCGCCGTCAGCCGAGAGGCGGCATGGCGGATCGAACGACACGACCGTTGTTCCCTTCGAACCATCGTGCAACTCGATCTGGGTCGCCGCTTCGCCCAGATCCCTGCGGCCGAGCGGAACTCGGGCTTTCGTTGCGCCCAAGCCCGAGTGTACGACCATATCGCGGCTGTGGAACGTCTTTCCCAAGGCGATTGTGGCGACGATCAGCGTCAGATCGGTGTCGCGCTGCGCGGAGAGTTCGTAAGAAAGGACGATCTGTCGCGGCGATGGGTTCTGAGCCCTAAAGTCCAACGTCACAGGAACGCCCGTGCCGCCCAGTTTCGCCGTGAGCTGGGCGATAGTCTGCCGTTGTTCGCTTCGAGATTCGCCTTGCCAACCGGTCCACGCCCAATTCGGTCCCCAGGCTGCGAGCGAGAACCGCAGAAAGTCGGCCCCGGCGCGCGAAACCACCACGTCGCCCTTCTTGGCCGAAAACGACAGAAAGGGCGCGGCGGTCGCGTCGGACGCCAAAGCGTCCCCGATCGCGACGACCAATCCCAGAGAAGCGACGAGTGCGGCAGACAACAGCTTTGAGCGAAGCATTCTTTTGGTTCCTTAGTCGGGCATGCGGTTCGTAGGTCGGCTCTGACAGTTGCTTCGATGTTGAAACGGCGCCCCGAGGCTTGCCTATGGGCCCCGGGCTTGATCGTGGCGACGGCATCTTCGTGTCGGCCGCAAACGCGGAGTTTGCGCCGCGTTCTTCGCTGACCGTTGGCTCGTCGATTGGGTTGTTGACGGCCCGGCCGAGGTCGAGCGACTCTTCCCTCTTCCCAAAGCAACGGCTCGCGCAGCGTCGACGTCGGCGGGCCGCCCCGGTTGATGGTCTCATCAAAACCACGGAGTGCAAAAGGCGGTTCCATCGAGCGCCAAAAACCTTTGCGGCTGCAATTCCGCGATGGCGATTGCTCTTATGGACGCGAGGGCCTGTTTGGTGGAGGGAGCGACCGGTAGGCGCTGTATCAGAATAGCAACCGACGCCGGCAGGGTCAAAGATGCGAAGATTCTCTCGGCGAATCGGTCAAGAGTGCTCGCCAACGGTTTGCGGGCGCGGAGCCAATCGGGCGAGTGGTTCCAAACACCGCGACTTGCCAACGCGGCAGAACGGCTGGACCAGTCAGCGGCGCTCGGCCGGCCCGAACTGTGCCAACCCGAGAGAGACGAAGAACAACCGAAAGTCGAAAACTTTTCATCGAGACCGAAGCCAAATGATATTTGGGATGGAACGCCGCTGTAGGCGATCGTTAGTGTCCAAGCAAAACAGAGCCACGGATTTTGGCGGTAGATTCTGGCCGCAGGGTTGTGTTCTAAGATGGGTATGAATATGACGTTACGTCCAATGTCGCAATCGTTGTCTGAGTTGTCCTGTTGTCAAGACTTGCCGAGCATCTTGACAAGAATGAGGCGTTGAATAGTATTGATTATCATTACTGTTATGAGGGATTCATGCAGCAACGCAACACCAGGCAGCGGCAGTTGATCCTCGATGAATTGCGGAAACTGACCAGCCATCCCACGGCAACGATGCTTTACGACATCGTTCGGCGTCGGCTGCCGAGGATCAGCTTGGGCACGGTCTACCGCAATCTCGAACAGATGGCGGCTGCTGGTATGGTGCGAAAGATCGAGACCGCGGGCGGGCCTGCCCGATACGACGGCTCGATCCACGAGCACGACCATATTCGCTGCGTTCGCTGCGGTCGGGTGGACGACCTGCCCGCCGTGCCCCTTGATAAGATGATTCCACCGGACCAAGATTGGGTGGGTTATCGGGTGCTCGATCGGCGCGTGGAGTTCTTGGGGCTCTGTCCGGCGTGTGCGAACGCTTCTGGCGAAGAAACGCATTCGCCAGTCGCGGACCGGAAACGTTGAGTGTGCTTGCCGCCTGCGCGGTTTTCGTTGCCGGGGCTTGGACACGCAAAGCCGAGTCGTTCCGGGGACTGGATGGACGGAACGGTTTTTCTCAATGAAAGAAAGTTAACGAACCTAGGAGGTTTTGTCATGTTGAATCCTAAGATGCAGGAGGCATTGAATCAGCAGATCAATGCCGAGTTGTTTTCTTCGTACCTTTATCTCTCGATGTCGGCCTATTTCGAATCGCAGAGCTTGCCCGGCATGGCCAATTGGATGCGCGTGCAGGCGCAAGAGGAGTTGATGCACGCGATGAAGTTCTACGGGTTCATCAACGAGCGCGACGGGCGAGTTGCGCTGGCAGCGGTGGAAGGGCCGCGGACGGAGTGGTCGTCGCCGTTGGAGGTGTTCGAGGAAGCGTACAAGCACGAATTGAAGATTTCCGGTTTGATCAATCGGCTAGTCAAGCTGTCGCACGAGGAGAGCGACTTCGCCACGCACTCCTTCCTCCAGTGGTTCGTCAACGAGCAGGTCGAGGAAGAGGCGGCTGCGAAGTTGATCATCGATCGGTTGCGGCTGGTGGGCGACAACGGCGTGGCCATGTTCATGCTCGACAACGAATTGGCGCGGCGCACTCCGATGCCGGCCGGCGGCGCCGCCGCCGAGGCGGCCGGTTGACGGTGCGCGGCCGGGGTGAGTTGCGCGGTGGATGCCTCGGACGAGGCGCGCGTTGTTCCAGCGGCTGCGACCGGCCGATCGAGTGAAACCGGCCGGTTTGACGGGCCGTGTAGAATGCGGCACCGGCTCGGCGCGGGGGCGGGGCTTGTTGGCGACCGACGCCGCGGCCACCGAGCGAGCCGGAACGCTGGTTGGCAGCCAAGATCGCCTCAAGTCAGCCGGTGTTGCAAAGGTGGGGTGAGGAAGTCGATCGTCAGGTTGTTCAGTTCGTTTTGGGAAAGGAAGGAACGATTATGTGTTTGTTGGTCACGAAAGAAGCGCCCGATTTCACCGCGAAAGCCGTCATGCCCGACAACAGTATTGCGGACTTGACGCTGTCGTCGTATCGGGGGAAGAAGTACGTCTTGTTGTTCTTCTATCCGCTGGACTTCACCTTTGTTTGTCCGACGGAGATCATTGCGTTCGATAAAGCCCTCGACAAGTTCAAGTCGAAGGGCGTGGAGGTGATCGGCTGTTCGATCGATTCTCACTTCACGCACTTGGCCTGGAAGAACACCCCGCGGAACCAGGGCGGCATTGGCAACGTGCAGTACCCCCTGGTGGCCGACCTCGACAAGAGCATTTCGCGGAACTACCAAGTTCTGCTCGATGCCGGCATCGCGTTGCGCGGACTGTTTCTGATCGACAAGGAAGGCAAGGTCCGCCATGCGGTAATCAACGACTTGCCGTTGGGGCGCAGCGTGGACGAGGCCCTGCGCGTGGTTGAGGCGTTGCAGTACGTCGAGCAGCATGGTGAGGTGTGTCCGGCCAATTGGAAGCCCGGCGAGGAGGCGATGAAGCCGGATCAGCAGGGCGTTTCGAAGTATTTGGCCAAGCACGGCTGATCGCGGCCTCGTTGCTGGGGAAACGGCGACAATCGAACGCGATTCGATGACGATTCGTCGCTCGGTTGTCGCCGTTTTACGGGTTCTGTTTTTGTTTTGATCGTCCGATCGACCATGGGCAGCGCGGCCCACCCCGATTTCGCCCGGCCCGGCAAACCATTTGGCCGCGCGGCGTTGCCGTTTTGCGGCGGAAAAGCTCAGCCGGCGTTGTTGCCGAAGACGCGGCGCGAAACATCCGGTCGCTTGCGGCGTTCTTGAATCGATGCGTGAGCGGTCTTGGGCCAGTTCGGCCGGCGACGGACACTCGAACCGCTTGCTCGGCGATTGGCCGCCGTTGCGGGGCAACGCCCCGAAAGTCTGGGAGTCCATGCGATGCAGCGAGAAATCATTCGCATCGATGCCGACAAGTGCGACGGTTGCGGTTTGTGCATCGCGGGCTGCCCCGAGGGCGCGCTGCAACTGATCGACGGCAAAGCCCGACTGGTTCGCGAAGACTTCTGCGACGGTTTGGGGGCCTGTCTGGGAGTCTGTCCGAAAAGCGCGATTAGCTTCGAAACCCGCGAGGCGGCCGCCTTCGACGCCGCCGCGGTCGCGCGGCACATGGCGGAGGAGCAAACCGGCAACGACCGCCACGGGATCGGTTCGCCCGGTCCCGCCTCGAGTCTTCCCCCACTTGAAACGCTTGAATCGCTCGGATCGCCCGCGTCGGGCTGTCCGGGCCTGAAGGTGATGCAATGGCCGGCCGAGATGACCCCGCCGGCCGAGACGAGCGGGGCCGGGGCGGTTGCGGCCGGCGCCGATGCCGCCGAAGACCGTTCGCCTTCGGAACTGAGGCATTGGCCCGTGCAACTTAGTCTGGCGCCTCCGACAGCGCCCTTTTTGCGCGGCGCCGACTTGATGCTCACGGCCGACTGCGCTCCGGTGGCGATGGGCGATTTCCACCGCCGTCTGTTGGCCGGGCGCGCCGTGCTGCTCGGCTGCCCGAAGCTGGACGATCGGCAGCGGCATGTCGAAAAGCTGGCGGCAATCATCGCGCAGTCGGCGCCGCGGCGATTGACGGTGGTGCACATGGACGTTCCGTGTTGTCTCGGGCTTGTGCAAATAGTTCAGCAGGCAATGGTCTTGGCCGGGCAACGGGTTCATGTCGATCAAGTGACTGTCGGCAGGGATGGTCAGGTGCTCCGTGCCGTGTCGTGGGATGAATAGTGTGGGGCTGCTTGTCGCCGGTTCGGTTCGTGTTGTTATGGCGATTGTTGATGCTCGATGGGCGTAGTTCTCGATTTCGTACTGGCTTGTTGGGCGGTGTTGGGCGCGATGGGCCCCTATTTGTTGCTGGGGTTCTTGGTGGCCGGGCTTCTTTCAGTGGCGTTTTCGCCGCAATGGATCGAACGACATCTGGGCCGTGAGTCGTTCGGGTCGGTCGTCAAGGCGGCGTTATTGGGTGTGCCGTTGCCGCTTTGTTCGTGCGGTGTTCTGCCGGTGTCGGCCTCGATGCGACGGCATGGAGCGGGCAAGGCGGCGGCCACATCGTTCTTGATTTCCACGCCCCAAACCGGCATCGACAGCATCGCTGCGACCTACGCGGTGTTGGGGCCGTTGATTGCCGTTTATCGTCCAATCGTTGCGTTGCTCAGTGGCGTGATTGGCGGCTTCTTGGTTTATCGTTTGACCGGCAGCGACGGGGCGGCCGAGCCGACGCAGTCGGTCGGGCAGTCGAACGCAGCGGGCTTCGCGGCAGCCGGAGATTCGGATTCGGCTAAGTCGGACGCTCCAGCGGGCGACGCCGCTTTGCCGGTTAGCGCCGCGGCACGGGCAGAGACAGATTGCCGCGAGGTCGCCGGCGTAAGCGACTGTTGCAGCGGTGCGGAAGGCAATTCGCCGTCGTCGCAACTTCGCTGGATGCGCGCATTGAGCTACGGACTGCTGGAACTGCCGCGCGACATCGGGGCCGCCCTTCTGTTCGGAGTGTTGATCGCCGGGGCGGTGTCGGCCTTCGTTCCACCCAGCGCTTTTACGGCGGTTTTGGGCGGCGGGCCGATCGCCATGCTCTTGATTGTGCTGGCGGCAGTGCCGTTCTACGTGTGTGCAACGGGTTCGGTGCCGATTGCCTTGGGCTTGATTCACTTAGGCGCTTCGCCCGGGGTGGCATTTGCGTTTCTGGTGGCTGGTCCGGCCAGCAATGCGGCCAGCCTGACGGTGCTCGGCGCGCTGCTGGGCCGACGGGTGATGTTGATTTACTTGGCGACGGTCGTTGCGTCGGCCGTAGGCGGCGGATTGTTGCTCGACCAGTTGCTGCGGATCGGGCCGGCGCGGTGGAGCGATACCGCCGTGGCCTGCGCCCAACACGCCGAGGGCGTTTCGACGGCAACGCACCTTTGGGCGCTGACGCTTCTGGCCGTCCTTGCCGTGGCGTACCTTCTTCCTCGGCGGAAGACGGTGGGCGCTCCGCCGTCGGCCGTCTCGCTTTGGCAGTGGCACGTTGGCGGGATGCGTTGCAGTCATTGCGCGGCTTCTATCGAGCGGTGCGTGGGCGAGTTGCCGGGGGTAGAAAGCGTCGATGTCTGCCTGGAGCGACAAACGTTTTCGGTTCGGGGACGCGGTGTTGCGGCGGACGCCGTTGAGGCGGCCGTCCGGCAACTGGGCTATTCGGTCGATCGGTTGCCGACCGACCGCTCAACCGTGTCGTCCGAAAGCGGCGGCGGCTGATGCGCGGCGCCTCAGTGGGCGATTCGCCGCCGATCGGCGAGCTGCCGCAAGCTGCCCAGCGAAGAAGAGTCGAACGATGCCGGGGCTTTGCGCCCGGGCGGCTATGCGAGACAATGCAGGGCCTTGTTGATCCTCTGAAGTTACGGCGCCGAGCGACCCATGAACACGATTCTTGCTCTGAGAGACATTGTTCTGACTCTTGGGGGCAAACGCATCCTCGACGGTTTGACGATCGACTTCTGGCAGGGGCACATTCACGCCCTGATCGGGCCGAACGGGGCGGGCAAATCGACAACGGCCAACCTGATCATGGGGTTGGCCGGTTACCGCAACTTTCAGGGAGACCTGATCTATCAGGGCGAATCGATTGCCGATTGGAGCATCGATCGCCGCGCCCGGGCGGGGATCACGCTCGCGTGGCAGGAGCCGGCCCGATTCGAAGGGTTGTCGGTCCGCCGTTTCATCCAAGCCGGGGCGAAAGACCGCGGCGAAGCCCGAACTCGCGAGGTGCTCGAAGACGTGGGGCTCGATCCCGACCGCTACCTAGACCGCGCGGTGGACCGCACCCTGTCGGGCGGGGAACGCAAGCGGATCGAGCTGGCGGGCATCTTGGCGATGGAGCCGAAACTGGTGCTGATGGACGAGCCGGACAGCGGCATCGACGTCGAGGCGCTCGAGTGCATCTTCGGCGCGTTGCGGTTCTTCAAACAGCAGGGCGCTACGGTGATCATGATCACGCACAGCTTGGCCGTGCTGCGCCGCGCCGAGCACGCCTTCTTGATTTGCAGCGGCAAGGTGGTCAACAAAGGCTCGGTGGAGAAAATCTCCCAGTATTTTGAACAGAAGTGCCATTCGTGCGACGACCGTACGCCGACGCTGGCCGAGTTGGAGGACATCCGTGTCGGACCGTAGTTTGCTCGAACAGCTTTATCAGTCGATCGGCGTGAATCCGCACGATCTATGGGGGCGGCTCGACGTGGCCCGCATCGAGATTCACGCCAACCGGGTGCTGGGCGTGCATTTGGTGCCCGGTTTGGAGGTCGAGGCGGAGTCGCGTGCCGAGGGCATCGCAGCGAAGATCGCGGTTCGGCCCGGTGCGCAATTGGCGCATCCGGTGCAGGTGTGCTTCGGCATGATTCCCGACGACGGCGTGCAACAGATCGAATTGCGCATCGAGATCGGCGCCGACGCCCGCGCCGGCGTGGTGGCTCATTGCACCTTTCCCAACGCGCGGAACATCCGCCACGAAATGGACGCCACGTTGGAGATCGGCCCCGGGGCGGAGTACGCCTACTTCGAACGCCACGTGCATGGGGCGGAGGGCGGGGTGTTGGTCGTCCCAAAGTCGAAGGTGGTGGTGCGCCCGGGCGGACGCTATCAAACGGATTTCGAGCTCATCAAAGGCCGTGTCGGACGCATCGAAATCGATGTCGAGGCGACGGTTGAGGCGCACGGCACGGCCGACGTCTCAGCACGCGTGTCGGGGCGGGGCGACGACGCGATTACGATTCGTGAGACGGCTCATCTCGTCGGCGAGCACGCGCGCAGCGCGCTGTGCACGAGCATCGCCGTGCGCGACCGCGCCTCGGCCGAGGTGTTCAACACTCTGACGGCTACCGCCCCGTTCGCCCGCGGGCATGTGGACTGCAAAGAGATCGTGCAGGGCGAGGCCGTCGCCCGGGCCGTGCCCATCGTCGATGTCCGGCATCCGAAAGCTCATGTCACTCACGAGGCGGCCATCGGGAGCGTCGATGCGAAGCAACTGGAAACGCTGATGAGTCGGGGGTTGAATGAGGATGACGCCGTCGATCTGATCATCGAGGGCTTACTCGGCGGGAAACGGCAGCGGCTCGATTGACGTTCCAGCCGGGCGGGCCCCCGAGCATCCCTGCCAGAGCGGCGTCTGTGCTGAAGCGAGGTTCCAAGCCTGAGGGCTCGCGCTCGCGGCGTTCGCGCGACGGCGGGCCGATCTCGCGGCGGTCGGACCGATGTTCGGCCTGAGGTTTGGCCCCGGGGTCGGATCGGCGGGCAGTGTGGGGGCCGATGCCCCCGGCGTGTTTGGCGAGCATTCGCGCCCGGCATCGCTTTCGGCGGCTCGAAGCGGGGGAACGCGGTTGTCGTTCGGCCGCCTGCCGTCGGTGCGACCAACGGCGGTGCGGCGCGGTTGCCCGGCAGCGGCGGGCTTCCGCGGACAGCGGCGCTGATGCGGAGTTGCGTTGATTTTGTGACGATCAAGAATCATCGGAGAACCGTGACGATCATGCCGACATTTGTCACCCCGAACATCGCGTGGGTTGGTTCTGTGGACTGGCACGTGCGCGATTTCCACAGCTACGACACGTTTCGCGGCGCAACGTACAATTCGTACCTAATCGTCGACGATCGCCCGGCGTTGATCGACGCCGTCAAGGCGCCGTTCGGCAGAGAGCTTCTCGACCGGGTGGCGGAACACATCGACCCCCGCCGATTGGCTTACGTTGTTTGCAATCATGCCGAGCCGGATCACGCCGGCGCGCTGCCGGAGTTGATGGCGGCGGCTGAGCAAGCGACCCTGCTGTGCAACGCCAAGTGCCTCAGCACGCTGCAACGCTATTTCGACACCGGCGGTTGGCGCGTCAAGGTGGTGTCTTCGGGCGAAGAGGTCGGGCTGGGCAGGCACACGCTGAGGTTCCTCGATACGCCGATGGTTCATTGGCCCGAGTCGATGTTCACCTATGTTCCCGAGGAGCAGCTTCTCTTTTCGATGGACGCCTTCGGGCAGCACTACGCCACCAGCGCCCGATTCGATGACGAAAACGACCTTGCCGCGATCTTGGCCGAGGCGAAAGCGTATTACGCCAACATTGTGATGCCGTACGGCAAGGCTGTTGTGGCGGCGCTCGATGCGGCGGCTTCGTTGCCGTTGCGAACCGTTGCCCCGAGCCATGGCGTGATTTGGCGTTCGCACTTCGCGCGGATCCTCGAAGCCTATCGCGGTTGGAGCGTGCATCGGGCTCAGCCGAAGGTGTTGATCGTGTTCGACTCGATGTGGGAAAGCACCTCGATGATGGCCGACGCGTTGTACGCCGGGGCGAATGTGGAGGGCGTAGAAGTGCAGTTGATCCATGCCCGCCGCACCAGCCTCACCCGATTGGCCACGGAAGTGCTCGATGCGGCGGCGCTGGCGCTGGGTTCAGCCACGCTCAACCGCGAGATGATGCCTTCGATGGCCGCGGCCCTGACGTACATTCGCGGTTTGCGGCCGCAGAAGAAGGCGGGGCTTGCCTTCGGCTCTTACGGTTGGGGGCGCGGCTCGGCGGAGGCCATTCAGCAATGGCTGGAAGAGGTGTGTTGGGACGTGCTGCGGCCGCCGATCCGTTCGCAATACAAGCCCGATCGCGCCTTGCTCGACGAGTGCGCGCGGGCCGGAGCGGAACTGGCGGCGCGGGCCCTTTCTGTGCGGTAGTGAGCCTTTCCCCCCACAATGCTGGTTCACCCACTCTCCCGGCGAAATTGCGGATTGATTCTCGGCAGCGCGGTGCAACAATGGCATGGGCTGTTGCTTGCAGGCAAAGTCGGCTTGAAAACCGGCAGACCACCCAGGCCCCGAGGTGCAACAATGGCATGGGCTGTTGCTTGCAGGCAAAGCGGCAACGCCAAGTCCAAGGGCACATAGGCTGGGTGCGGGGAGGGGGCGTGTGTTCTGTTCGGAAAGGGGGCGGTCGGCCGCGTTGCCTGTGCCGCGGGGCTATCGCGCATTTGATCGCTCTGCGGAGACGTACGTGCAATCGCGGCAATTCCGCCCATGCTTTCCCGGGGCTGCAATCATTTTTTGGCGGGGCTCGCCCAGGGGTCAACACCAATCGAAAAGGAACGGCACTATGCTCAGCAGGGTTCTGTTCGCAGCGACCGCTTCGTTGTGTTTGTTCGTCTCTCCCGCCTGTCCGGCCACAACCATTTGGCTGGAGACGGAACTGTTCGGCGAATTGGGCGGTTGGACGAACGATGCGCAGTTCATCGACCAGATGGGCTCACCGTTCGTGCTCGCCATTGGATTGGAGAAGCCCGTGGCCGATGCCGTAACGCTGGCGCAAGTTCCCGCCGAGGGCAAGTACCGTCTTTGGGTTCGAAGTCGCGATTGGACGCCGGAGCACAGCCCGGGCAGGTTCCAGGTTGCCTTGGGCGGGAAGACGGTGGAGCGGGTGTTTGGACAGACGAAAAAAAAGGACTGGGTTTGGGAGAACGGCGGCGAGCATCAACTGGCCCGCGGACCGTTGGAAGTGCGATTGAAAGACCTGACCGGGCATTATGGGCGCTGTGACGTGATTGTGTTGACCGATGATCTCGATTTCACGCCGCCCGACGACTTGCCCGCGTTGGCCAAGCTCCGCGAACGGTTCGGCGGCGTGAGCGCCCGGGCCGAGCGGATGCCGCGCTACGACACGGTGGTGGTGGGCGGTGGTTTGGCCGGCACGATGGCTGCGATCGCCTCGGCGCGATCGGGCTGCAAGACGGCGCTGATCCAGAATCGGCCCGTGCTCGGCGGAAACGGCAGCAGCGAAATCCTGGTGAATCCCGAGGGCGACACCACCCGCGAGCCGCTCGATCCGGGCGAGTCGGGCATTATCGAGGAGTTTCGCGGCAACGTGTTCGGCTACTCGGAGCGGATGCTGGCCGTGGTCAAGAAACAAGCCAATCTCGATCTGTTTCTGAACACGCACGCCACGGGCGTCGAAATGAAAGACGCCAAGACGATCGCCGCTGTTCACACGCTGGAAACGACGACCGGGCGGCGGAAGGTCTTTCCGGCGACGATTTTCATCGATTGCACTGGCGACGGCGTGATCGGCGTTTGGGCGGGCAACGAGTATCGTCACGGGCGCGAGCCGCGGTCGATGTACGACGAAAGCCGTGCGCCGGAAGAGGGCGACGGCCGGACGATGGGCGGCACCTTGCGCTACATGACCGAAGAGGCGGCCGACGCCGTGGCGTTCCAGGGCCCGCCTTGGGCCCGAAAGTTCACGAAACCCGAAGACATCAAGCCGGGGCGCTATCCGCAACTGCGTTTCGGTGGCTGGCAATGGGTGATTGAGTACGGCGGCATGCTCAACACGTATGACGATGCCGAGGAGATTCGCGACGAACTGCTGAGGATTATTTGGGGGCTGTGGGATAACACCAAGAACTACAGCCCGAAGCTGCGGGATCAGGCGAAAAACTTTCGGCTGAGTTGGGTGAGCCACGTGGTCGGCAAACGCGAATCGCGGCGGTTGCTCGGCGATTATGTGATGACCGAACACGATATCGATCCGAACCGGCTTTTCGAGGATCGGGTTTCGTACGGCGGCTGGGGAGTCGATCTGCATCCGCCCGGGGGATTCTACGACGACGAGCCCCCGGCCACGTTCTCGCACAAAGTGAAGTTTTCGGTTCCCTTGCGGAGCCTGTATGCAAAGGACATCGACAACTTGATGATGGCCGGCCGCAACATCTCGGTGAGTCACGCGGCCTTGGGCGCGACCCGGGTGATGATCACCTGCGGGCTCCAGGGCGAGGCCGTCGGCACGGCGGCTGGGGTGTGTCGCAAGCATCAGGTGATGCCGCGTGCGGTCGCCCAGCGGCATATCGCGGAATTGCAGCAGCAGTTGCTCAAGAACGGTTGCTACATCATCGACCTGCCCAACAAGGATCCGCAAGACTTGGCCCTGGGTGCGAAGGTTCGGGCGTCGAGCGAGGCGCCGGCTTCGTCGTACACCTTGGCGACGGCCGATTCGGCCCATGTGCTGACAACGGATCGGGCCGTGATGTTCCGCAGCGACGCGCGCCGCCTGGAGAAAGTGGCCCTGCACCTGATTTCGGCCGCAGACAAGGCGATTCCCGTGAAGGCGTCGCTGCACGCGGCGCGTCGCCTGCAAGCGTTCGACCAATCGCCGCCGCTGGCCGAGGCGACTGTCGTGGTGGAGCCGGGAACGAACGGTTGGGTCGAATTCAACCTCGGCGCCGATTTGCAGGCCGGGTTCTATTTCGTCCGCGTGGCGAAGCAGGAGAAGGTGTCGTGGAGCTTGTTCGCCACGCAGCCGGAACAAACGGGCCGCGCCTACATGGCCGGCAACGCCTGGAAGAACATGCCGGGAACTTATGCCATTCGTTTGCTGCCGGGGGGCGATTGGGCGCGACTGGCGTCGGATCCGCAGGCCGCCCGCGGCGAACCGTTCGCGGCGGCCAACGTGGTCAACGGTTATGCGCGGGCGGTGCGCGGCTGGCCGAATTCGTGGCGCCCCGACCCCGCGCAGTCGTTGCCGCAATGGGTTGAGCTCGATTTCGGTCAACGACGCCAGTTCGACACCGTTCACGTTTCTTTCCAGTCGAAGGCGATGCGCGGCCGCGACTTCATCATCGAGGTTGCCGGCGATCAAGGGTGGAAGACGGTCGCCGAGGTCAAGGACAACGACGAACGCCGCCGCGTGCTGACGTTTCCCGGGGTGTCGGCCGACAAACTGCGGCTGACGCTGCAGAAGATTTCGCCCGAGGCGGGCGTGTGCGAAATCCGCGTTTACAACGAAGCCACCGCGCAGTAGGGCCCGCTTGCGCCGTCTGCTGCACGAGGGGTCTGCTGCGTAAGCCGTTTGCTGCGCAAGGCGAATCTCCGTCGCTGTGTCAGGCGAATGTCTGCCGTGGGGGAGGCACGTTCGAACGCTGCTGTCGCGGTCCGTGCTGTTCTGTCCCTTCTCGGTGGGCGACACGATGCGGCGGGCCGCGCGGCGTTTCGAATCGCGTTCGTCCGGGCCAACGCTGCTTGGGCGAGCTTGGGCGGTACGGCTTGCAACCCTTTCTGCGCCGATGAGCGTCGGCGGCGTTTGCCGTGGGGCATTGCTTGCCGGCGGTCGGCCGCTCCGCCTCGCGGTCCCGGTGCGATCCGAATCGCTAGCCGTCGTCTTCCCGGGGGCGGCAGGCGATCGGACCATGCTTCGTGGACTGTTGGCGGGGAATAGTTTCGGCCCCTCGGTCGAAAACCTGCCGCTGGGCCGGTAGAATGAAAGGTTTGGACGGAATCTCTTTCCACCGCGTTTTCCGCGTTTAGGTCTTTCGGGGTTCTTATGAGCGAAAACCCGCTGAGCAATCCTTCGTCGGAGCGAGGGCCCGTGCGGCGTCGCCCCAACACGTCATCGTTGTGGCTGTTGCTTGTGCTGGGCCTGATTCTGACGTTTCTCTTCTTTTCCACCAGCGGCGAGAAGCGATCGACAATCGATATTCCCACCTTTCGGCAGAACTTGGCCAAGGGCAATGTGGCGCGCGTGGTGGTGCAAGGCACGAAGATCGAGGGAGAGTTCATCGATCCGCCGCCGGCGTCGGAATCCGCTCATGCGGCGGGCGACAAGGGCGAAACGAAGAAGCTGAACAAGAAGTTCATTGTTCAATTGACCTCGTACATCGAGCCCGACAGCAAGCTCGATCAAGAGCTGCGCGAGGCCAAAGGCTTAGTTGAGTATCGCGCTTTGGAGCCGACGGACAACACCGGCATGGTGCTGTTGGTTTACCTGCTGGTCACCGTGGCGTTGTTCGCCGGGGTGTGGTTCATGTTTCGGCGCGCGCGCGACCAAGTGCTCGGCGGCGGCATGATGCTTGGTTTCGGCAAGAGCCCGGCGCGGCGGTACGAGTCGGGCGAGCGGCCGGTGACCTTTGCCGATGTCGCCGGATTGGAGGGAGTGAAGCGCGACTTGGAGGAGATAGTCGAGTTCCTCAAGAATCCGCAGAAGTTCCAGCGATTGGGCGGACGGGTGCCCAAAGGCATTTTGCTGATGGGGCCGCCAGGCACGGGCAAAACGCTGTTGGGGCGGGCGGTGGCCGGCGAGGCGAAGGTGCCGTTTTTCTCGATCAATGGTTCGGAATTCATCCAGATGTTCGTCGGCGTCGGCGCCAGCCGGGTGCGCGACCTGTTCGCCACGGCAAAAGAAAGCGCCCCGTGCATCCTTTTCATCGACGAGATCGACGCCGTGGGCCGCCATCGGGGCGCCGGCGTGGGCGGGGGCCACGATGAACGGGAGCAAACGCTCAACCAAATCCTGAGCGAAATGGACGGATTTACCCCGTCCGAGTCGGTGATCGTCATGGCGGCCACCAATCGGCCCGACGTTCTCGATCCGGCCTTGCTCCGGCCCGGCCGCTTCGACCGCCACATCGTCGTCGATCGGCCGAGCTTCAAGGGGCGGCTCGAAATCTTCAAGGTCCACACGCGGAACGTGCCGCTCAGCGACAACGTCGATCTCGAACGCTTGGCCGCGGGCACCGTGGGACTGACCGGAGCCGACATTCGCAACCTGGTCAACGAGGCGGCGCTTTGGGCAAGCCGCCACGACAAGCAGCATGTCGAAATGGTTGACTTCGAGTACGCCCGCGACAAGGTGCTGATGGGCTCGAAGCGCGATGAGATGCTTTCGGACAAAGAAAAGTCGCTCACCGCCTATCACGAGGCGGGGCATGCACTGTTGGCTTGGCTTGTGCCCAGCAGCGATCGCGTACATAAGGTTTCGATTATTCCTCGCGGCCGGGCCCTGGGGGCGACCCAACTGCTGCCGGAAGAGGATCGGGTGAACATCGGCGAAACCGAGCTGCGGACGCGATTGCTCTTCTTGTTGGGCGGCCGATCCGCCGAGAAGCTCGTCTTCAACGAGTACACGGCCGGCGCGGAAGACGATTTGAAAAGAGCGACGTCGCTGGCGCGGCGGATGGTGACGCATTGGGGGATGAGCGAGCGATTGGGCCCGGTCGCCTTCCGCGACGGCGAAGAGCATCCCTTTTTGGGAAAGGAAATCGCCGAGCAGCGACAATACAGCGAAACCACCGCGCGGATCATCGACGAAGAGGTCGGGCAATTGCTGCGCCAGGCGGCCGACCGCGCCAGCGAATTGCTAACGTCCCATCGCGCAGACCTTGATCGCCTAGCCGGGGCGCTGGAGAGCGAGGAAACGCTCGACGAAAGCGATTTGGAACGGTTGCTGGGCCCGCCCGCCTACCGCCGCGCGCAAGGGGCGACGACCGACGTTTGATCGGTCGGTTCTGCGATGGCATGGCGGTTGGCGCGCGCGGAGTGGCTGCCGATGCGTCTTCGCGCGCACCGCGCCGTCGTCGGTGTTCCGGTCTCTGTGATGGCGACACTTCTTGCCGGGGCGAGTTTCAGCTTGCCGGGGCGGGTTTCAGCGGCTTTGTCAAGGGCGCGGCCGGTCTTCTTTTCTTCCGTTCGCGATTCAACGCAAGAATTCTGCAAAGACGCCTTGCCACGATCGGCCTGGCGTCATTAGGATGAAGCTATCGCCGGTTCACGAACTTCCAAGCAACGGGCAGGCCCGATCGAACGACGCAAGAAAACAATGCAACACGGCCGACCAACCAGCGGTCGGCATCGGCGCGGGCAAGTCGATAAAATTGCTGCCAGCGTCGCATTGCGTTTCCATGGTTGATGAGACGGCCTTTTGGGAGCGGGACGATGATTCGTTACACGTGCGACTGCTGCGGATGTGAGCTGGATGCCAAAAGTGATTTGCGTTATGTCGTCAAGATCGAGGTATATGCCGCTTTTGATCCGACGACGGTCGACGAAGAGGAACACGACCGCGATCACCTCGAAGAGCTGCAAGACATCTTGGAGCGGATCGACGATGTCAACGATCCGTGCTTGAGCGAAGACGTGTACGAACAGCGGCGGTTCGATCTGTGCCCCGAATGCCGCAAACGGTTTTTGAAAAATCCGATGGGGCGCGAAACCGCCAAGGCCTTTGGGTTCAGCAGCAACTAAGCTGCACGGCCTTCGACCCGTTTTCGGCGATTCGGCCGAGCACGGCCGTCCGCTGATCTTTCGCAAGCGATGCGCCGCTTGCCCGCCTCGGCCGCAACGCATGGCGTGCTTTCTGTAAATGGCCGGTAGTTCGTGTTTTCGGGCCAAGTGAGCCACGGCCGCAACGGGGCCATTTCCCTTGCTTGCATGCTCGGTTGCAATCGCCTTCTTGACGCCGCTTCGGCAATGCGCTATTCTCGCGGCGGGACGGAAACATCGATCGCCCCCCGGGCTTTGCTGGCCGGTTAGCGGTTGAATGCGTTTGCCGGTTCCCCGATGGGCAGAGCCCCGCTCTGGGCTCCGGGCAGCGGCAGCTTGGGCGATTGCCGGTGTTTTCGTGTCTTTTGCTTGGCGACCATGGATGAATTGCGGCGCATCGCAGTCGCCGGCGCAAGCCGGGCGGCGGTGGTGCGGCCGAGGACGGAGCCGAAGAGATGGGAAGAAGCCGTTCTGCAAGTCGGAGCTATCGGACGCTTTCCAGGAAGGTGGGGGTGTTGGGGGCCGCGGTGCTCGCGGTGGCGGCCTGGGCGTTGCGGCCTTATTGGCAGCCGGCCGACAACCAACCACCGGCGGAAGGGCGAACGGAGGTCGTGGTGGAACGTGTCGTTGACGGCGACACGTTTGTGATCCGCTCGCCGGAGAAAACCCGCGTGCGTTTGATCGGCGTCGATACGCCCGAGACGGTCAAGCCCGATCACCCCGTCGAGCCTTTTGGGCCCGAGGCCGGCGCCCTAACGCGGCAATGGATCGAAGGAAAGAGCGTTGTCTTGGAGTTCGATCGGGAGAAACACGACAAGTACGGCCGGCTGCTGGCGTATGTTTGGGTCGATGGCAAGATGCTCAACGAGGAACTGCTCCGTCAGGGGCTGGGCCGAGCGTTGCTGCAATACAATTTTTCCGCAGACCGTAAAGAGATGTTTCGTCGGGCCGAGGCCGAGGCGCGTGCCGCACGGCGCGGCGTTTGGTCGCTTCCGCAGCCGTAGCTTGGCGCGGGGGCGCCCGAGGGCCGTCGCCGGTTCGATGCGCTTCATCGGTGGTGCCGTTGGGAGGTCGTCGCTATGGATCGTATCGTTGCGTGCGTTCTGATCCTTGGGGCGTGGGTGATCGCAGGCCCGTATCGCGTGAATGTCGAGGCCGCGGAGGCTGCGAAGCTCAACGTGCTTTTCATCGCCATCGACGATTTGCGGCCCGAGGCGGGCTGCTATGGCAACACGCTGATTCGCACCCCGAACATTGACCGCTTGGCTGCCCGCGGCACGACGTTTCTTCGAGCCTACTGCCAGCAAGCCGTGTGCAGTCCATCGCGCACCTCGCTGCTTCTGGGCCGGCGGCCGGACACGACGCAGGTTTTCGATTTGCAAACCCATTTTCGGCTTCATCTTCCCGACGTGACGACGCTTCCGGAGCATTTCAAGAAGCACGGCTATCACGCGCAGTCGCTGAGCAAGATCTATCACGGCGGACTGGACGACCCGCGCAGTTGGAGCGTGCCGCATTGGTCGCCGTCGGGGGGCGGCTACGGCAGCCCGCGAATCCGCGAAGAGCTTCGCGCCGAGGAAGCCCGGCTGCGCGAGCAGCGGGGCGAGGGGGCTCGGCCGCAGGTGTTGCAGCGAGACCCGCAGACGGGAACGCCGCTGAAGCTTTCGGAGCCGTCGTATCGAGTGCGCGGGCCGGCCTGGGAAGCGGCCCCGGTGGATGACGACGATTTGGCCGACGGCAAAACGGCGAAACGGGCCGTGGAAATCCTCGGCGAGATCAAGGACAAACCGTTCTTCTTGGCTGTCGGCTTCCTCAAACCGCATCTGCCGTTCGTTGCCCCGAAGAAGTATTTCGACATGTATCGCCGCGAACAGTTCCGCACGGCCGCCAACCCGAATCCGCCGCAAGACTGCCCTGATATCGCACTGCACAAATGGAGCGAGTTGCGAGCTTATAAGGGCATTCCGGCGGCAGGCCCATTGCCGGAAGAAACGGCCATCGATCTGATCCACGGGTATTACGCCGCCACCAGCTATACCGATGCGATGATCGGACGGGTGCTCGACGAGTTGGATCGGCTCGGGTTGTCCGATCGGACCGTGGTTGTCCTGTGGGGAGATCACGGCTGGCACCTGGGCGATCATGGGCTTTGGTGCAAACACACCAACTTCGAGAAGGCGACTCGGGCGCCGCTGATCGTCAGCGCTCCGGGGCAGAAGGCGCCGGGGCGGCGCAGCCCGGCCTTGGTCGAGTTCGTCGATATCTATCCGACGCTAGTCGAGTTGTGCGGCCTGCCGATGCCGGAGGGCCTTGAGGGCACGAGCATGGCGCCGCTGCTCGACAACCCTGATCGATCATGGAAATCGGCTGCGTTCAGCCAGTATCCGCGAACGGGCGCAATGGGCTACACCATGCGAACCGATCGCTATCGGTACACCGAATGGCGCCCGAAGAAGCCTGGCGACCTGCGCGGCGTCGAGTTGTACGATCATCAGCAGGACCCGGAGGAGAACGTGAATCTTGCCGGCCGGCCCGAATTCAAAGAAGTCGTCGAGCAAATGGCCGCCCAGTTGAAGGCGGGCTGGCAGGCCGCCAAGCCGAAATAGCCGATCGCCTCGGCTCGGGCGGACGATAACGCTGGCGGCAGACAACGTTGCCGAGAGAAATGGCCGGGCGCCGTCGCCTTGGGGGCGGGGCTACCGGCTGAGTTCGGCAGCTTCTTCCCAGTGTTCATAGAGCAGCGCTAGGGCTGCCTGCTGTTCGGCAAGTTCGGCCTGGAGTTGCTTGACGAGGCGACCATCGCGGTGGGTTTCGCCCTGGGTGAGCAATTGATTGATTTCGCCGATGCGGGCTTCGCGGGCAAAGATGTCGGCTTCGATGTCCGGCAATTTGCGATAGGGGAAACGCCTTCGGCGCCGTGTGGGCTGCTGCTGTGCTTGTGATGCCGCCGCGCGGTCGGCTGCTCGCTCCGTCCGCCCGCTGTCGGCCCCCGGGGGGCGTTCCGCGGCGTCGGCCGACTCGGCCGACGCCTTCAGCCGCACGTAGTCGTCGTAGTTGCCCTCGACGATTCGCACGCGGTCGGGCTCGACGACGATCAGGTGATCGGCCGTTTGGTTCACGAAGTAACGATCGTGGCTCACCAGTAGCACGGTTCCGTCGAATCGCCGCAGCGCCTGTTCCAGCGAATCGCGGGCCCAGAGGTCGAGATGGTTGGTCGGCTCGTCGAGCACCAACAGATTAGCCTCGCAGGCCGCCAGCCGGGCCAGCGCCGCGCGGCATCGTTCGCCGCCGCTGAGTTGGCCCACGGTTCGCAACGCGGTGTCGCCGGTCAGTCCGAATCGGGCCAAGAGATTCCGCCGCTGCTGCTCGACGAAGTCGCGTTGCGGCGGGCGAATCGCGTCAACCACCGGCAGGCCGCTGTCGATTTCCGCCAGTTGTTGATCGAAATAGCCGACGCTCACCCCGTGGCCGATTTCCGCCGTTCCCTCATCGGGCGACTCCAACCCCAGCAAGCATTTGAGCAGAGTCGTCTTGCCGCAGCCGTTCGGCCCGATCAGCGCCCAACGTTCGCCGCGGCCGACGCGCAAGTCGAGATTGGCGAACAGACGCCGTTCGAACGACTTGCCCAGGCCTTGGGCTTTGACCACGATGTCGCCGCTGCGCTTGGCTGCCGCGAAGGCCATGGGCGGCCCGACGATCTCGCGCGGCGGTTCGACCCGCTCGATGCGTTCGAGCTTTTTGCGGCGGTCTTCCGCTTGAGCGTGCTTCTGGCCGTAGAAATTGCGGCGGATGAACTCTTCGGCCTTGGCGATCTCCGTCTGCTGGCGCTCGTAGGTGCGCCGCTGAACCAGCACGCGTTCGGCCTTCTGCGTCCAGTAGGCGGAAAAGTTGCCGGTGTAGCTCTCCACTTTGCCGCGGTAGAGTTCGATCGTTCGCGTGGTCACTCTGTCGAGGAAATAGCGGTCGTGGCTGACGACGAGGACGGCGGCCGACGATTCGATGAGGAACTGCTCGAGCCATTCGGTTGCGGCGATGTCGAGATGGTTCGACGGCTCGTCCAGAAGCATCAGATTCGGCTCGGCCAGCAGCAGCGTCGCCAGCAGCAAGCGGTTCTGCTCGCCGCCGCTGAGGGTGGACACCGGCTGGGCGTGCACGGCGCGGTCGAACCCCAGACCGTCGAGCACCCGATCGATCTTGTGGTCGAGGTTGTAGCCGTCGAGCCGCTGCAACTCGTGCTGCAAGTGGTCCCACCGAGCGGCCAACCGTTCGTGTTCTTCCGGGTCGGCGGCCGCGGCCAGTTCCTCGGCCGTCTCGTCGGCCTCGGTTTGAAGCGCGATCACGCCGGCCAAGGCCTGCCGCGCGATTTCGCGAACGGTAGCGCCGGCGGTGAACTGCGGTTGCTGCTCCAAGTAGCCCAGGTGGGCCGCGCGATGGCGCAGGCACGTCCCGCTGTCGGCCTCCTCGCGGCCGGCCAGAATGCGCAGCAGGGTTGTCTTGCCGCAACCGTTCGGCCCGATCAGGGCCACCCGTTCGCCCGGGCGGATCTGCAACGAAACGCCGTCGAGAATTGGTTCCGGGCCGAAGTGCTTGCAGAGTTCTTGTGCCTCGAGCAGAATCATCGACGCTTATCGTGTCTTTCAGCAAATAGGTGTTGCGGCCGGCCCCGCGTTCGGCCAATCGGCGCTTGCCGGCCGACGGCGTCCCGCCGGCAAAGCTGCGGGTTCCTCTTCGGCAACGAGTATCTCGCCCCCGTAGCCGACTTTCCAAACACGCGGCGCCGCACGGCGCGCTGCCACAGTTACTGGGTTGGTCGAACGGGTCGGGCCGAAGGGCGCGCCGCGCCGCCCGCCTGGACTTTTTCGAGCAATTCGCGGGCTTCGTTGACCAACGGGCTGCCGGGGTAGTCTTTGATGATGCGGTGCAAGGTGGCTGCCGCAGCGGCAGTGTTGTTTTGTTTGATTTCGTGTTCGGCCGCCAACATCAAAACCTGATCCATGTAGGCCGAGTCGGGATTCGCCGCCCGAAGCTGCTCGGCCAGCGCGACCGATTGCGGGTACATCTCGCGGGCCGCCCAGTATTGCATTGTCAGCAGCGTCAGGTATCCATCGAGCTTTTCGCTGGGGAACTCGCGTTGCCATGCCTGAAGTTCGGCCGCCGCGCGGTCGAGCTGACCGGTCTTGATGAAGTCTTCCGCCGAGCGGCTGTAGGCCCCGCGCCACGCCGTCTGTTCAATGAATCGTTTGTGCGAGGTCATCAGCTGGTCGGCATCGAGATAGGCTTTGCGGGCGGCAGGGCCGTCGCCTTTAGCCGCGTAGAGGTCGCCCAAGACTCGTTGCAGTTTTGCGCCCGAGGCGCCGGTTCGCCGCGCGCCGAGCGTCTGCTGAGCTTTCTTCAGCAGGTCTTCGCCCGCTTGCCGATCGAGCAGGTCGTTGATGGCGATCTCGGCGGCGTCCAATGCGCATTCGGCGGCCAGATCTTTGATGTTCACCTTTTCGGCGGCGCCCTTCCAAATCGCGAAGGCGAGCTTCGAGTCGGCCAAGTGGTTGCGGGCCAGCGGGGCGATATGCTGGGCCAATTTCACAAGGTCTTCGTCGCCGGCGGCGGCCGAAGCGCCGACAAAAGGCGTTTTACCCACCTCCACGGCCCGGCGGAGCCACTCAGTCGATTCCGTGAGCAGCGTGTCTTCCGGCGGCTTCTTGATCGGCAGCACGCGCCGCGGGGCGCGCGGCTGGGGGACGGGCCGTTCGGGTTTGTCGCTCGGTTCGGCCTGCGCGGCTTCGTCGGCCGCCGCCTTTTCTTCGGCTAGCTTTTCGTCGTATTTCGCGCGGAGCTCGTCGGCTTTGGCCTCGAAGGCCGCAGCCAACTGACGCAAGCCGGCGGCGTCGAGCGTTGTGGGATCGTAGGTCTGCAAGATCGGCAGGAAGGCGTCGAGGGTAGGAAGCTCCGCTTTCGCTTTGTCGCGGTTGCGGATGAGCAGGCGAGGCCGTTCGACGAAGATGCGATTAGTGATCTCCACCGGCTTGCCGGCGCCTCGCTTGAACGACAGCTTGACCGGATAAAGGCCCGGCCTGAGATACACGTGCTCCGGCGAGGCCTTGTCGCTGGTTTGGCCGTCGCCGAAGCTCCACTCGATCTTGGCGCCGGCGGCGAGCGAGCGGGCCGACATGTCTCGAAACGAAACCTTGATCAGCGGTTGATCGTTGTCGGGTAGCGGTACGTCGCCATCGATTTTGATGAGGAAGTCGGGCGCGAGCTTCATCGTTCTCATGGTCAGCGTCCCGACGGGCGCGCGCGCTACCGCCTGCACTTTGAAGACATCGGGTGGAATGGCTTTCGGCAGCGGCTTGATGTCGGGCGGATCGATCTCCCAGGCCGCGACCATCACGGCCTCTTTGCCGGCGGCGGCATGATAATACTCAAACTTGTACTGCCCGGGGCGCAAATCAATGTCTTGCCGGCTGCCTCGCTGGGCATGCCGCATTGGGCCGTGCCGGCCCGGGGCGGAAACAACCACCTTGCCGTCGATAAGAAGGAAGCTCGCGTCTTGGCTCGACGTGAGGAACCCGTACTTCGCCGCCTTGTCGATGTGCAACCAGCCCTCGTACTTGCTGAGAAACGGGCCCGGCTCCCACAGGAACGGGTTGTCGGAGTGATTCACGCCGTCGACATAGTCGGCTCCAATCCGCTTGGCTGCGGCGAACGCGGTGCGGATCGAATCGAGATTGTTCAAATCGCAATCGCGCCATTGGCGTGTTTCCAGCAACAGTCCTTCTTTGGCGGTCCACGGCGGACTGACTTCGGCCCCTTTGGCAACCTCGCCGCCGTAAAGCAGTTCGTAGTCGGTCTGGTTCGCGGCGATCTGAAAGGCCGCACGGCAGAAATCCCCCGGCCCAACCTGAAGCACGCGCGAAGGAACGAGCCGCTCGCTGCGCGTGGAAACGGCTAGGTTGCGCCCGTCGTCGGCCAATTCGCCGTGATGGAAGAACTCGACAACCGCCACGGTGTGCGCGCCGGCCGGGGCTTGAACGGGTCGCATCGAGCTGAACTCGACCTGGCCGCGGCGGAAATTCTGCGCCGCCGAGGGACCGGCCGCCGCCCATGCGACCAACAGCGCCGCGATCGGCGCGATGGATTGGGCGCGATCGAAAACGGGCATGGTTCACTCCTCCCCTCTGAAATGCCGACAGGTTGCGTGCCGAATCGGCTTCAATTAGTCTAAAGGAATCGTGCGCTTTTCGGAAGTCGTCAGAGGAGATCGGCATGTCGGCAGCAGCTCCGCAACTCAGTCCCGAGGAGGCTGTCCGTCGCGTGGCGCAGGCCCGCGAGGCGCTGGTGAACGAGGTTCATAAGGTCATCATCGGCCAAGACGAGATGATCGAGCAGATGATGATCTGCATATTCGCTCGCGGGCATTGCCTGACGATCGGCGTGCCCGGTTTGGCGAAAACGTTGACCGTGTCGACTCTGTCGCAAGCGCTGCATCTGAAGTTTTCGCGAATCCAGTTCACGCCCGACTTGATGCCTTCGGACATCACGGGCACGGAGATCATCGACCAGGATCAGGCCACCGGCAAGCGATCGTTCCGCTTCGTCCGCGGTCCGGTGTTCGCCAACATCGTGTTGGCCGATGAAATCAACCGAACTCCGCCGAAAACCCAAGCCGCTTTGCTCCAGGCGATGCAAGAGCACGAAGTCACCGTGGCGGGGCAGACATACAAACTGGAGCAGCCGTTCTTCGTGATGGCCACCCAGAACCCGATCGAGCAAGAAGGAACCTATCCGCTGCCCGAGGCCCAGCTCGACCGCTTCATGTTGTCAATCAACATCGGCTATCCGACGCGCCAGGAAGAACGTGATATCGTGATGGCCACCACGCAGAGCAGCAAGCAAGAGATACGGCCGGTGCTTCAGGGTTCGGACATCATTTGGATTCAGCAGTTGGTCCGCTCGGTTCCGACTAGCCAGCACATGGTGGATTACGCGGTCGATCTGGTGCGGGCCACGCGGCCCAAAGAGCCGCCCAGCCCCGATTTCGTGAAGAATTGGTTGGCTTGGGGGGCCGGTCCGCGCGCGGCGCAGAACATCATTCTTTCGGCCAAAGCGAGGGCCATCTTGCACGGCAAATTTGCCGTCAGCGCCGATGATATTCGCGCCATGGCCTTTCCGGTGTTGCGCCATCGCATCTTTACGAACTTCAACGCGGATGCCGAAGGCGTGGACGTGGAGCAAGTGATCGAGAAACTCCTACACACGGTTCCCGAGCCCACCTATGGCGAGACGGTGCCCGCCGGCAAGACGCGCACCGAACGGGCGAAAGCGCCGGCTGCTGCGGCGCATACGGCAACGCCGGCGCCTGCCCCATCGTCGGCCCCGGCGGCCGGCAAGCCGTCGGCCGCGGCCGCGCAACCGCCTTCGCCTGCTGCTGCGGCGAGTCCGACGCCAGCCCCGGCGATGCCGCCTGCGCCCCCAAGTCCCTCGATGCCGCCGGTTTCGGCAGGGGCGGCCATACCCGTGGGCTCCGCACCGGTGAACCCCGCGACGCCCGCGGCCGTACAGCCGGTGGCCCAGCCGCCTCGCCCGGCCTCGGCTCCACCGCAGCCCGTGGCGGCGCCGGCCATGGGCGTCGTGTCGCCGCCGCCCGGCGTTGCCGTTCCGCCGAGCGTGGCTGTTCCACCGGGACAACCTATCGGTCTTGCGGCGCCGGCAAGGGCGGTTCCTCCCGGAGGCCCGATTCCCCCTCCGCCCCCTCCGCCGCCCGGCCGGTAATCGCTTTGCAGGATATTGGGACGACGGATGGGCCAGGGCGTTCTGCTCCGGCCGGACGCTGGTCGAAGGCGAGGGCCTTATCCGAGGGAAGACGGCAAAGTCATGTCGGGCTTAGAGCCAGAAGACGATCCAGCGGCTGCCGGGCGCCAGTCCGCCTGCCGCCGTCCTGTCGGGTGGATCTCAGCCCCGATTGCCTGGGTTCTCATCGCCATTGTGCGGTTGTACCAGTGGTTGATCAGTCCGCTTCTGGGCAGGCATTGCCGGTTCGAACCGACGTGCAGCGCCTATTTCATTGAGGCCGTGAAGAAGTACGGCCCGCTGGCCGGCGGCTGGCGGGGGATTAGGCGGATCCTTCGGTGCCATCCGTGGAACCCCGGCGGTTACGATCCACCATAACCGTGTCGCTGTTTCTCGGCGGCAGTGGTTGCGGCGAGACAGCTCGGCGTGCTTCGGGCGAAGCACGGCCGTTCTTTTTTGCAAAGCACGGCCGCTTTTCGTGCTTGGCCGAAGGCTTCAGAAATCGAGCCGCCGAAAGGCCCGCAGCCCGATCGCCATCGGCAGAATCGTGGCAATGGCCGCCAATACGACGCTAATCAACATCCCGGCGAAGAACATCGCCCTGAGCCACCATTGAGCGGTCGAACGATCACTGAGAAACTGGAGCAACATGGGAAAATCGCCGCTCAGGTAGCAATGGGCCGGCACGGCCGTCAAAACGACAATGGCAACGATGTACAGAGTGCTGACGACTAGATTGAGTGTGCCGCCGAAGCCCGCGGCGATTCGCGAGGGCGATTCTTCCCGCAGATTGGGCAACCGCGCCCCCAGCCCGACGGCGATGCCGGCCAAGCCCACGCAAAGCAGCAGGCACGTGATCTGGTGCCCAACGAGCACCATCGTGTCCACGTCGAGCATAACATCGCTGAGAAACACCAGCAGGCAACTCGGAGGCAAGGTGCCCAAGGCGGCGAAGGTGAACTTGCTCCAAAGGATCATGTCGCGGCGGATCGGCAACAGGCCGAGCAACCAGAACCGCTGCCCCTCGATGCTGATCATCGGGTAAACGAACCGCGTGGTGAAGGTGGACATGAGCAACCCCACTACGGTGAGATTGAGGAAGCTCAGCATGTTGACCCACGCGGCGTACTGCATGTTGTAGCTGAACCGGCGAATGTTGAGAAAGTAAAGGCCGAGCAGCCCGAAGAAGATAAGAAACTGCGACCATTGCAGCGGGTCGCGGCAGAAGATGCGGAGGTCTTTGATCAGAAACAGCCGCACCGGCAGCGGCAGGCCCGCCAGCAAGCGTTCCAGCACCTGCCACTGGCGCGCCGAGCGGACGATGCGATGGGCTTCCGGAGCGGAACTCATCGCGCTGAGGGCGCGGCGGAGCGACGCCTCGGCGATCCCTACCGCGATCTGCCGGAAAAACAGGGCGTTGGCCACCAGGAGGAAAAGGAACTTGACGCTTTCGGCCCAAAGGTCTTCCGCCGCGGCCAGCAGTCCGGCGGTCAGCCACCAACTGGGCAGAACCTTGCCTTGCGAAATCTGAAGCCGGCCGAGCATCTCTTGGAACCAGCCGACCGTCAGAAAATCGTGTGCCGTCCGGGCGAAGGTGCTCCAGATCGACCAAGCGGCAACGACGATCGCCGCGGCCGCTCCGGCGGCCAGCAGCTTGCGGCGGCTTCCCGGAAAACGATCCATGATCAGCAGGCAGCATGCTGCGCCCCAAGCGGCCGGCACGTAGATGAACGCCAAGATGAAGGGCAGGGTCAGCGCATAGTAGTACCACGGCGCGCCGGCCGTCACCCCATAGGCGGCCAACACCGGACTGCCCAGCAAGATGAAGCCCCAACTGCTGAACAGAACGGCGTCGTGGAACTTATGTACGAACACTCGTTCGACGCGGGCGGGAAAGGTGAGCAGAAAGAGCGTCTCGCGCGAACGGAAGAGGGAACTGTAAAGAATGATCCCCGATGAAAAGAACAGCATCACCAGCAGGGCAGCGAAGAACATGCTGATAATGGCGCTGACGGTTTGCAGGTACAGGTCGGGCGAAAGATTCACCGAACCGAGAAACCGCAGCCCATCGACGAACAACAGGAACAATCCCAGCCACAGCAAGGCGCTGAGCGCGAAAATCAGCGCCGCACGGAACCGGGCTTCGGTCATTACTTGCCGAGCGATGCTGCGGACGATCCGCCAGCGAAGCACGCGAAACGCGCGCATCTCCGACTCGGCAGGCAGCAATTCGTCGGCCGATGTGGCGATGGCCATGGCGGTGGTCAATCCCCCGGCGTCCGGTCGGAAGACACAGGGCCGGTTAGTGCGTCTCTTCGCTCTTGTGTTCCGACGGCCAATCCGCGCCGCGGATTCTCCATTCTTCGATGCGCGGCGGCCGGCCGTTCGATTCCGTCAGTTCGAGGAACATCTGTTCCAGCGTCGAATGGGGCAGCGACAGTTCGGCTTGCAGTTCGGCCAGCGTGCCCAGGTAGCGCAATTCGCCGCGATCGACGATGCCGATGCGGTCGGCGATCTGTTCGGCAATGTCGAGGATGTGCGTCGAGAGAAAAACGGCCACTCCCGAGGCGGCCAGCTCGCGGAGCAGGTCTTTCACCATTCGCACGCTCGGCGGATCGAGGCCGACCATCGGCTCGTCGATCACCAGCACGCGCGGATCGTGCAACAGGGCGGAGGCGAAGACCAATCGCTGCTTCATGCCGTGCGAATAGGTCTCGGTGAGTGTGTCGAGAAAGTCAGTGAGCTGGAAACGCTGCGACTCGCGGAGGATGCGCTGTTCGGATTCCTCGCGCGAGAGGCCGCGCATCGAAGCGGCGAACTCGAGAAACTCGCGACCGGTGAGCTTTTCGTAGAGGAAGACCGCATCGGGCACATAGCCCAAGCAGCCGACAGCATTGCGAACGTGTTTGACAACGTCGTGGCCGCACACGCGGATGGCGCCTTCGTCTGGCCGCAGCAAGCCCACGAGCATCTTTATCGATGTCGTTTTGCCTGCGCCGTTGCGTCCGAGCAGCGCGAACACCTCGCCCGGCTGGACGAGCAGATTCAGCCCGCGAACGGCGACTTTGCTGCCGTAACGCCTTGTCACGTTGCAGAACTCGATCATCGCCGGGGCAATCCAAGCTCGATTTTTCGCTGCTGGCACTCCCTGGTTTCTTCGGCGTCCATGCGCCGGAAGGTCAGGGCCATGTCGAAAAGTTTCATTTCCTGTCGCAGCACCACGCCGTCGTCTCGCACCCAAAGCCGCCCCCGCGCCCGCTCGCGGCCTGTTCCCAAACCGTCGTCGGCCCGATACACGACAAGCCAAGCCAGCAGGTTGTGCCCACCCCAATTGATCGGCTCGCGGCCTTCCACCACGGCATGGAGGATTTCCAAACCCTGATGGGGCTGCAAGGGATTATACACGGGCACGGTCCAAGTTTGGCCCTCGCGGAGGCCGGGCAAATGAGTCTGCGGTGAAAGGATATCGCCCATCACGGCCTTGGGCGGCAAGGCCATGACCCGCTCGATCGGTTGTGGCAACTTCGACCCGGTGACGGTCAATTGCACCTGAGCGCCTTCGACCACTCCCCGAAGCCGAACCCACCGCTCGCGCTGGTGGTACAGGCTGGAATCGAACTCCATCAGGTTGCCTAATCCATCGATGCGAACGATGCTTTGGGTGTCGAGGAAGAGATGGCGCGGCATCACGTTGCGAATCAGATCGCCCATCGCCCCTTGACCGCCGGAGAACAAGGCGCCTGCGTCCAACCGCACGCAGCTTTCGATTTCGACTGGCCCTTCGGCCGAGGCGTGCGTTTCGCTCAGCGCCCAGCCCAACGAGCGGCCCTCGCAGGCCAGAATCCAGCCGACGGTCGGCTCTTCGCGCTGGGCTTCGACGATCCGCTGATAATCGGGCGGATTGCCGATTAGCCAGTCGGGCAGAACCTTGGCGACGACCAGCCAGCCCATCATCGTCAGCCAAAGCAGCACGACGCTGACGTTGTACCAACGACTCGACAACATCGATCCACCTGCCCCGAAAAGCAGTACAAGGCTATTAACAGCTCAACAATCGCGGCGGTCCAACGAAATGCCGGCAAGGGCTGAAAACGCGCCCCGACGCGTGAGGGGCTATTATCCGATTCTCCTACTCAAGCATCAACGCCGCGGGAGTATTTGTCCCACCCAACCGGTCGATCGTCAGCCGGCCTCGGTGCAATGCCTCGTCTTAGCAACCACGCGACAACAGCCGCCGCCTGGATTGCCTAGGTTTGCTCACTTCCCCGTGTTGACTCGGCCGGGGGCCGAAGGGCTTTGCGACAGATCTTCGTGCGCCGATCCAGGCGCGCGGTCCTGCCAGCTCCGAAGGATTCTCTCGGTTTCGACATTGCATCCGACGGCCGATATGTAGATGATACCGCTTTAGTGCCGTTCTTTCCATCGACGGGCCGGCGGGCCCGGTGGGGGGCGGCATGTTGCCGCAACACCCGCCTTTGGGCCGAGGGTTCGGGAGCGGGAACGTCTTGTCGGGTGGGCAATTGTTCCCGACGGCGTTTGGTCGCATGCTTGTTTTGGCCGGAAACCGTCCGGCTGATTGGGCCTGTGTGGGCATTGCTAGCACAGCGATTCAAAGCAGAAATTGGCGGCGATATGCCGCTTATTGGTCGTTTGCAGAGCAATCCGACCGCAAGATAGCCTTTTTTCCGCGGAGTAGATTTGTCCGCGGGAACGGTCCGCGAGCCGATCGGCTTGGTTGCACAATGGTTACGAGCATCAACACGGGAATGACGCGATCTACGGAAGCACGGAGGCCGCCGATGAGTTCGCTGCGAGGTTCTGTTGTTGTTTTTCTGTTAGGGTTGGCAACGGCTTGGTCGGCCGGGTGCTCGAAAACCGAGACGAGCCAAGGCGATCAACCGGCAACGCCGAATAGCGCTGCCGCTTCGATTCCCGGGCCGGCGCCCGGCCAATCCGCCGATCCGCTTCGGCCGGTGGTGCTGATCGAAACGAATCTGGGCGCGATCACGGTGCGGCTCGATGCGGAAAAGTCGCCGCTGACCGTCGATAACTTCCTCAGCTACGTCGATAGCGGATTCTATAACCAAACGATCGTTCATCAGATATTCAAGGGGCAGGGGATCATGGCGGGCGGCTACGGAGTCGATCTGGTCGAAAAGCCGACGCGCGTTCCCATTCGCAACGAGGCGCACAACGGGCTGAAAAACCGCCGCGGCACGCTGGCCATGGTTCGCAGCGCCGACGCGGTCGATAGCGCCCGAAGCCAGTTCTTCTTCAATCTTGCCGACAACGACGCCCTCGATCACCGCGACCGCACGCCCGAGGGCTACGGCTATTGCGTGTTCGGCGAGGTGATTTCCGGGATGGAAGTGCTCGACAAAATCGCCGAGTTGCCTGTTCACGATTCGCCCCAGCTTGATTCGACCCCCACGCAACCGGTCGTAATCAAACAGATTCGACGTTCTCGCTGAGTCGCCTCTTGCAAGTGCGAAGGTGTTCGGCCTTTGCCGGCGCGGGCGATTGCGCGCAGCGGCGCTCGATTCTGGCGTTTGTTCGCAGGGCCTCGCGACCGGGCACGAGCGGGCTAAAGAGGAGTAAGAACGTCATTCCGCCAGCAGGGTCTCGATCTGGCGCTGCATCTCACGCTCCACGCCGGGGCGATAGCCCACCCAAACGGCGCGAACGATTCCCCCGCGGTCGATAAGAATCGTTGTCGGGTAGCCGGAGAATCGTTCGAGTTCGTCGAAAGCGAGCCGGGTGACTTGGTTCGGATCGGCGTACGTCGGCAGGTCGATCCGGTTGACGTTAAGATGCCGCTCCGTTTCCCTGCGAAGCTGTTCGATGTCTTCGTTCAGTCCTCGCGGACACGAGACGGCTAAGATCGACACGTCGCTGCGCTTCGCGTATCGCTGATGCAGTTCGGCAATGTGCGGCAGTTCTTCTCGGCAGGGCGGGCACCAAACGCCCCAGAAGTTGACCAGCGCGACCTTGCCGGCCAAATCGGCCAGGGTGATTCGATCGGCGTCGCCGGTCAATCCAACCAGTTCCAATCGCGGCAGGGCGCGGCCCACGGCTTGGCTGCGCTGGGGTTGGGCGTTCTGCTGCATCAAGGGCCACAGCACCATCCCCACCACTAACACCAGTACCACGACTGCGACGAGCAGCCCGACGAGCACCAAGAGCACCGTTGCGCAGCCGCTGGAAGGCTGAGCCTTGGGCGGTTCAAACGGCATGTTCGAATAGCTCGACAGATCGGCCATGGCAGCCTCGCGTCACAAGAGCAGGGGGACGTTCCGGGGCGTCAAACGCAACGAGCCGTGCCGGACGGGCCGCTGGTCTTTCAAAGGTTTCGTCGTCAATACGACGATGACAGCGCAGCCGAAAGCCGCATCAGCGGGCGTTCGCCCCAAAGCCCGGGCGGGCCCGTCCAATAATCGAGCAGTTGACCACGGGCATCTATCAGAAGCAACAGGGGCGTCGGCGCGTTTTCCGTGGCTTCGGCGACCGCACGGCGGGTTGCCCCGTTTTGGTCGATGAATCCGATGCGTTCCAGTTGAAGCTGGCGGAGAAGCAACGACGATTCGTAGCTGGCCGCCCCGACGCTGCCTGTCGAACCGTCGTCGGAAACCGCCACGCAAAGAGTCCGCAGGGCGCTTCGGCCGCCGTGACGCCGTTCGGCTTCGGCCAACAGCGATATACCGCGGAGGACCGAGTCGTGTTCGGGCTGCCAAAGAAGCATCAGGCAAACGCTGCCGCGCAAGTCGGCCGACGTGACCAACGGGCCATTGTGCGACAGCGGACGCAGAGACACCGCCGAGAGGCTCCGTTGCGGCGCGAAGGCGTCGGACCGATCGCCATCCACCGCGGCATACGAGCGAAGCAACAACGCGCCGACAATCAACAACGGCGCCGGCCAAAGAAACCGAAGCAGGCTCCACGCCCGAAACGCCCCGGCCTTTCGCGTTGCTTGATGCGTGATGCGGAACGGAATGGGCATGGAGTTGGTCAACTCGGAGGAAGGTGAAGCGCGCTCGGCGGGCCGACCGCCGGCGACAATCGAGCCGACCAGCGCCGGCTCTGATCTGGACAGGGCGCGCCGGCGCTTGCGCGGCCGAGCTGCGGGGCACGGCCGGCATCGGTTGCGGCAGTCATCTCATCCTTATCGGCACTGAACGGGCCCAGTCATTCGCCCGAAAACGCGCTGGCCGCGCTCTGGCCGCCGCGCGGTCGGTAAACACTGGCCACCAAGCGGTCAGTAAACATCATAACCTGAAACGGGTTGCGACGAAAGGCGGCAGCGGCGCGGCATTGCGCTTGAGCGCCGCCCTTGGTGTTGCGTTGTTGCTGCGGGGGTCGGATTCTATACTGGGCATTGTTGTTCGCAAGTGTTGTGTCGCTCAAGGCCATGCGGCCAAGGGAGTTCTCGTGAATCGTTACGAAGTGGAGCAGAAGTTCTGGGTGGACGATCTCGGACTGCTGCGGCGGCAACTGGCCGAGCGCGGCGTCGTGCTTGATCCCCCATTAGAGGAAAACGACTGCTATTTCGCTCATCCCGCCCGCGACTTCGTTCAAACGGACGAAGCGTTGCGCATCCGCAACAAGCAGGGCAGAATCTTTGTGACCTACAAAGGCCCGAAGCTCGACTTGCCGACCAAGACCCGGCACGAAATCGAGCTGCCGCTGGGCGAAGGAGAGACGGTTGCCCGCCAATGGCGGGCACTGCTCGAAGCGCTGGGTTTTCGACCGGTGGCCGAGGTTCGCAAGCGGCGCGAAAAAGGACGGATGACGCACGGCGAACAGATGGTGGAGGTTTCTCTCGACGAGGTGGCCGGCCTGGGAACCTTCGCGGAACTGGAAGTGGTGGTCGATGCCGACCTTCTGGTGCAGGCCCAAACGGTGATTCTTTCGTTAGCCGGCCTGCTCGGCCTGAACAAGGTGGAACGGCGAAGCTACCTGGGATTGCTGCTCGAACGGCTCGATCGCGGCAAGCCGGCAACTTGACGGGCCCGTGCGTTGGCCCAGCACGGGTTGGCTTGTTCAATGGCCCGATCGTCAGGTTCGTTCGCGCGGCAGCACGTCGCCTCAACAAGACCGCCGAGAGCAAAAAGCGGCCCCGTCGGGCGAAACACACAACCGATCGCTTTCCCGATTCTCTCTCTTGTGCAGATCAATTCCTTTCGCCCGGCGGGACGCGAGTGAACGGAGAGCGCGCAAGCCCTGCGCGTATCGGCAATGATTTAGAGGACGACTGGGAGCCGCGAGCGGGGCGGTAGTGGGGCTGCACACGTTCGGAACCGTTGCCGTGCGGTCCCGACTCTTCTGGGTTCAATGGGGTAAATTCAACCACAGAAGAAGCACAACCATGAGAACGAGTACAACTGGCACGAGAACAATCACAAGAATCGTGATCACGAGCACCTTCAAGAATGTTCTCAGGAACGACCCCGTTTCGGAATCTTCCGGCTCTTCCTGGCTCATCCGCCCCAGCGTATAGCCCAGCAATGCCGGCCGCATCGAAACGATGGCCAGCGTGATCAGAAGGAAACGCCCCAGCGACGACAGCCAATTGCCCGACGACTGGCGTCGTTTCGATCGCGGACGCAGACGCGGTCGGTTGTCAATCTCGTCGGCCGCGAAAGCTCTTCCGAGAACCAATCCTCCAAGTTGTTTTGAGCCAAAGGTTGAAGCGAAGACAACTCGCTTTTCTTGACGTTGGCGGCAGCAGGGGCCTGAACCGCAATGCCGCAGCCCGGACATTTGAAACGTCGCCCGGCGTGTTCATCCTTCACGCGGAGCGTTTTGCCGCATCGGCACGCGAATTCGATCGTCATGGCTTGCCCCCAAGCATCAACTCTCGCGACTTGGTGAGGTTCGGAATCGAACGACGAATCGGCCGGCCGTCGGGATGCCGACGTTCACGAACAGCAGGGCCGTCGCCTCGCTCCATTGGTCCTCTGATGAAGTGATGCAGATCGATGGATCCGTCTTTCCGACGACGGGATTTGTGCCGATCATATCACGCTTGGCGGCTCGATGGCAAGATAACGTCGCCCCTTCTTCGATGCTACTATCTGAGAGGGATAAGATTATTCGGCGGCCAGAGGCCGATGCGGGGGCCAAGCGGAATTGGTTAGAAAGCAGACCGTGCGGCACGCGGCTAGCTAATTGTCGTGTTAGAGCCGGCAGGGCGTTGTTTCGCGTGGCGGCGAGGCGGCATTCCGAATCGCTAGTGAACGGTTGTGGCCCCCGAACCCAAAGGCGAACGCTAACGCTCGTCGTAATGGACGGCCAGCCAGACGGTCGGTTCGGTTTCGCTCGTCCATTCCACCCGATGCCGCCGATGGGCGGCGATCGTTACGTAGTCGCCCGGGCCGAGCCGTCGCGGCCGATCCTCGTCTTCGAATCGCAGTTCCGCCGCGCCCGAGATGACCACCACAAACTCGTGGACCGACTGATCGTACCAGAAGCCCGGTGGGCTTGCCTGGCCGCACGATACAATCCGTTCGATCCGGACCGCTCGGCCTGCGGCAAGGGTTTCCATCACCTCGGCCGATTGGTCCGCGGGAAGGTTCTGATACAGGTTTCCTGATGGTTCCATCGAAAGGTTCCTTCGGCGTCGAGGGCCGGCTGCCATGCCCAACGGTTGCCTGTTCGAGATGAGCCATTCGATCGCTCGCTCAATGTTCGATCGGCCTTCGATCAATCAGTAGAGTCGGCCGGGCACGTCCGCAAATCATATCCGCGGCTTTGGCTCGGCGGCAGGCCGACGCAATCCTAACAGGCCCACGCAATCCTCACAAATCGGCATGCTCCTCTTGCGTTATTTGATCTGTAGCCCAACCGGTGCCGAGCCAGGCCGTCGGAACGCTCGGCAGTTGGCCGGCATTGCCAACAGCCTTAATCCTTCGGCGTCATAAACAAATGGCGTCGTCAGCGTCGGTCGTCATCAACAACTGGCGAAAATGCAGAAAAGGGATTCGCTGTCGTTGGTGCGATCGCCTCGAATGCACTGACACGTGCCCTAAGCCGGTTGAGGCCATGGGAAGGCGTTTCGCCGTGACGGCCTTTCGCCGCAAAAACAGGGAATCGCAACGGAAACCGTGCCGCTGCGTTGCATTGGCCATGGTTGGGCACGATACTATCCGCTGACGGTGTCGGGTTGCCCCGGGGTGGTTTGTGCCGGTCGGCCGATGGGATTCTGTTGGTGTGTGGACCGGCGTTCTCGTCGTTGTTCCGCCGGGCTGGGGCGAAATGCGCCGGCGAGGTCGAAGAGTCGCCGTCGCGGTTTTCTCAGAAAGGTGCAGAAATGGAAACGACCATGGTTTCCGGCATGTTGCCGATGATCGTGTTGTTGCTCTCGACGGGCGGGGCTGGTCCGGTGGGTTTGCCGCCGCTGCCCGAAGACGCCGTGCTGATGCGGCTGGCGCCCGAGCGTGTGGTGTTCTTTGCGTCGAACGCCGGTGCGGCCGAGGCGAAGGCCGACGGCGATAGCGCCGTCGAGCGTCTATTGGCCGAGCCCGAGGTGCGGCAGTTCATTGCCGAAATCGAACGCCTGCTGACGCGCCAAGCCGCCAAGGGGGCCAATGGGGCCAAACCGGGCGCACCGAGCAAAGAGCAGGTGATGCTCAAGTGGCTCAAGGCGTTGGCCACTCGACCGACGGTGATTTACGTTTCGGATGTCGCCTTCCGGCCCGACGGTCCGCCCGAGGTCCGCGGCGGCGCGGCCATCGAGTTGGGCGATCAGGCCAAGCAGTACGAAGAATCGTTACTCAAGCTGCTCAGCGCGGCTGGGAGTGGTTTAAAGATCGAGAAAGCCGAGATCGACGGCCATGCGGTATCGTCGATTCAACTGCCGGATGGCCCGACGATTACCGTCGGCGTGCGCGGCCGGTATTTGCTGATGAGCATGGGCAAAGACGAAATGACCGCGATGGCCGCCCGAGCGAAGAACGGCGCACCGCCGGCATGGCTGGCCGAGATCGGCCGCAAGCTGCCGGTGCAGCGTCGGGCGAGTGTGATGTACATCGATGTGCGGCCGGTGTTGGAGCAAGCGCTTCCGATGGCCCCGCCCGAGGCCGCGGCAGCGATTCAGGCCTTGGGGCTGCTCCAGGTGCAATCGCTTTCGTACGTGGGCGGATTGGAGGACGGTGACGTTGTCTTTCGGTCGTTGCTGGCGTTCGAAGGGCCTCCGCAAGGCCTGCTCCGCCTTTTCGAACAACGAGCGCTGACGGCCGACGACCTGCGGCATGTGCCGGCCGACGCCACCTTTGCCGGCGCCCTGCGATTCGACGTGAACAAGGCCTGGGCCGAGCTGCGTCAAGTCGCCGCGAAAATCAACCCGATGGCCGAACAAGGCTTTGAAATGCTCGAAGGGCAGTTCGAGCAGTTCTTCGACCTCCGCTTGGTTGACGACATTCTCCGTCCGATGGGCGACACCTGGACGGTGTTCGACTCTCCGAGCGGCGGCGGGTTGGGCATCGGCATTACGCTCGTTGGGGTTCCGGCCGACGCCAAGGCCCTGGCCGCTGCCAACAAGCGGTTGGTCCGCAATCTGCGCGAGGCCATGCCCGACGATGGGCAAGCGGGATTCCGCATTGTGGAAAGCGAATTCGCCGGACAGACCATCTTTTCGATCGTCTTCGATGACGAAGTGCCGCTGCGTCCGTGCTGGTGCATTACGGACAAGCACTTCGCCGTCGGACTGTTCCCGCAGTCGATCAAAGCGTTTCTGGCCGGGCCGCAGAAGTCGCTGGCCGAGTTGCCCGAGGTTGCGGCCGCGCTTCGCCCGGGGACGATCGGGCTGAGCTATCTCGATCAGCGCCGTTGGGCAGAAATGATCTATCCGATGGTCCCCTTCATGGCCCAGGCTGCGGCGCACGAAATGAAACGGGCCTCGGGCATCGAGTTCGACACCGCCACGGTTCCGTCGGCCCGCGCGATCATGCCGCACATCGGTCCGGCCGTAACAACCATCGCACGGTCGCAATCGGGCATCGAGGGGTTTTCACGCCAACGGGTGCCGCTGGGCGGGTTCGCCTCGCCTTCGGTGATGGCGGCGCTGTTGCTGCCGGCGGTGCAGTCGGCCCGCGAGGCCGCCCGGCGAACGCATTCGTCGAACAACATGAAGTACATTGTGTTAGCCATGCACAATTATCACGATGCAAACAACGCCTTCCCGCCAGCCTATAGCGCCGACAAAGAGGGCAAGCCGCTATTGAGCTGGCGCGTCCATATCTTGCCCTACCTCGAGTGCGAAGATCTCTACAAGCAGTTCCACCTTGATGAGCCCTGGGATAGCGAGCACAACAAGAAGCTGATCGAAAAGATGCCTGCCGTTTATCGCAGTCCGAACTCGACGGCCGCACCGGGCGAAACGGTCTATCTCACCATCCGCGGCAAAAACACCGTGTTCTCAGGCGCCAAGGGCTGCAAGATCGCGCAGATCACCGACGGCCTCTCGAACACGATCGTGTTGGTCGAAGCGCCCGACCAGGCTGCCGTGCCTTGGACCAAGCCGGATGATTTCGAGTTCGATCCCGAGAACCCTTCGAAGGGGTTGTTCGGGATGCGGCCGGGCGCTTTCATTGCCGGCTTCGCCGATGGGGCGGTGCGCACGATCGGCCAATCGATCGATCCGGAGATACTCAAAGCGTTGTTCGAGCAAAACGACGGCAAGGCGGTGGACCCGTCCGACTTCGAGTAGCCGTCCCGCCGGCCCAACGTCGCTTGAGACGCATTGAGACACTGCCGTTGGAACGGCCGCCCGCGGCGACCGCGAGCCGGCAACGCGCTTGTTCTCGGCTTGTGTCCGAAGTTGTGCGGCCGGGCTTTGCGCTCGGGCTGCGAGCCTCGCTTTTCGAGACGCCCGATAGCCTTCGTGCGTGGGCAAAGCGGCGGTGGTTGACCACGTGGCAACGGCCTGTTTGGATTCCTTCTCACGGCCCCCCGGGCGGCTCCGTTCTGGCTCGCGGCGGGAACGCGAGGGCAGCGTGCGCCAATCGCTTGTGAAAATAGCGAGTTTGGGCAAGGTGTGTCGGTCGCAACGAAAACTCCTTGAGCGCGGTCGATCCGCTGGCCGAAGCAACTGGTCAGGGAGGCCGCCCGGTGCCGACGAGTTGCTCTGCGCGCAAAGGCGTTTCGGTCGTCGTTTTCGCCCTGTTGGCGGGCGCGATGAGCGGTTGCGCTCACTTCTTCCACGAAAGCCCTCGCGGCGAGGCCGACCGAGTTGGTTTGGTTTTTCCCGAGCGATTGTCGCGGGGGTGTGTGTTCTACCTAACCGGCGTGGCTGGCGAGTGCGGCACCGATCGATTTTTAATCGAGGGGCTGAAAAGGGCCGAGCTGGATTTGGGGGTTCTCGTTTACGACTGGACCGACCTTCAGGGTGGGCGACGGAGCAATCTGCAATCGTACGAAGAGCATCGCGTTCAGGCTCAACGAATTGCCGAGCGAATCGCCACCTATCAGCGGCTCAATCCGGGCAGGCCGGTGCATTTGCTGGGCTACTCGGGCGGGGCCGCCATGGTGGCCTTCGTCCTCGAATCGCTGCCGCCGGAGCATGCGGTCGACTCGGCCATCATGCTCGCGCCAGTCGTGGCTCCCGAATATGACCTTTCGCGGGCAATGGAGCGCTGCCGCGGGCCGATCTACTGCTTCTATTCGTCGCTCGACGTTGGGGCGCTGATGCTTTGCACCACCATTATGGGCAACATGGACGGATACAAGGGCAGGGCGGCGGGCGCGGCCGGGTTCGTGCCGCCGTCGCACCTGACAGCGGCCGAGCAAGAGGCTTATCGCCGCCGTTTGATTCAAGTGGGCTACGATTCGCGGATGCTGGCGGCCGGGCATCTGGGCGGGCATTACGGTTGGACGAATCCCTGGTTTGTCGGCCAGTGGATCGTTCCCCTGCTTCGCGACCGGTCGGTCGAACCGCTGGCAATCACTGCCCTGCGGCCCGAAGCCATGCACTAAAGCTGTTCTTCGCAGCGGCCCGGTCGGCGGATCTGCCTTTCGCCCCAGCCATTGCCCCATGTTGTTGCTGTTGTTTCGGCGGGCATCGCGGCTGCGTCGGCCTATTGGGGTCGATCCCGTTTCGTCGCAGACGGGTTTTGATTACACTCGGCACCCTCGGGTTGACGCGGAGGGAACAGAACCGGCCTGTGAGCCTCCGGGGGGAATCACCGTTATTGCGAATGCCTCTAGGGTGTTGTTGACAACCGGGTCGGTCGGCCGTAACAATTAGAAGCGATACCGACGCGATCAAATCGTTGATCCGAACGATCCAAAGCGTTTCAGAACGCTGAATAGGCCTGAAGATTGCGGAAGGCAACCGCGTTCGCGGCAGTCTGGCCGGGTGAGTGTGTCAAACCCCAACACGGCTTCCCTTTTTCGCAGTTTTATTCAGCGGCACTTTAGGTTGTGGGCGATTCGGAACTTCGGGGCCGAACTGCCGCATCGGGGGCGAATTGGATTCGACCGGGCAGCTTGAAGCGTTGGCGGCGTGTCGTGGTTGGTCAGCAGGCCACGTAAAAAGCCGACCACCAATTAAATGCCGAGCCTCGGCTCGCACTGGCTGCTTAGTAACAGCAGCCCCGGCTGAAGACCTTCGCCGAAGAGGTCTGACTGCCGGCCGCAATTTCGGCTCGCTGCGGGTCACTGTTGGGCACGCCCGCGGTCAGAACCTGTTCCCGACTGGTCGTTGCTATGCCCTGTCGGTTGGGCCTGGCAGCGACGAGAACCAATGAACCGAATACACACGTAGATGCCGGCGTGGAAATGTCGCGGGACGCGGGTTCGATCCCCGCCGCCTCCAGTGCCTCGGTTTGCCGTGGCTCAGTTGAGAGCTTGGCCGGCCGAGGCTTTTTTTCTGCGCCATGTCGCCCCTCGACTCTTTTTCGCGCCTCGGCCGATGCGGCAAAATATCGCTGCGGCGGTCGGCCGCTTGTCGGCCTGACCTTCCGACCGCCTTCGCCTTTGACGGCTATGCCGCTTGTGGCCGCTCGACCGTTTGGCAGATCGACCGCCTGGCCGCCGTGGCCTTGCCGGTTTGAGCGGCGACCCGAGCGCCTGCGCGTGCGGTGGCGGTACTCGGCATGCGGTGCGACCGGCCGGCGCGATTCGTCCAGATCGCTTTTCCTATTTCGGAGGCTGCCTCATGAACAAGCCTGAGCGATGGCTTTCGTCGCTGCTTTGGGCGATGGGCGTTCTGTTGTTGGTTGCTCTCGTGCCGGCCTTCATGCCCTTCGCTTGGATGCAACACATCCACCGCGAATTGCGCCTGGGCGAGCTTCCTCATCTGCCGATCACCGCCTATTTGACCCGATCGCTTTCGCTGCTCTACGCCATTCACGGGGGCTTGTTGATATACGTTGCCATCGACGTTCGCCGTCATTTGCCGGTGGTGAAATGCCTGGGATGGCTTGCCGTTGTCTTTGGGGCCTTGATGCTGGCCATCGATTTGGCCGCGGGCATGCCCTGGCCTTGGGTCTTGGCCGAAGGGCCGTTCATCGCCATCATCGGTTGCGTTGTCGTCCGGCTCTCGATCAGCGTTGAACGCGCATCGGCATGACAGCGGCCTGGTGTGTTCTGCCCGGCGAAACGTCGCCGGTTGCCGGCGGCAGTCGGGCTGCCGCGGTCCTCTTTGATTGCATCTCACGCAAGCATTGCGGCAAGCTGAAGCAGCGCGAAGCCGGGCGGCAGCGCGGGCCGTTGGTCGTCCGCGCCGGGGCCGGCATTTCGCAGTTGGGGTGGTGCTGAGTCGGCTTGAGAGCGGGCAAAAGAGTTGGCCCAACAAAACGGCCGAAGAGTGGATTTCGGAGCCGACTCGTGAGAGGGCCGAAGGCTGGGGTGTGCGCGCCGGCCGCACCGGCGTCGGCGTCGGTGGGAATTGACCGGGCAGCGGGCAGCCGTTATTCTCACGGAGCGAGTTCACGCAGCACGATGCTTGCCGGTCAGCCGCAATTGCTGCGGGCTGCCACGATCGCTGATCCCAAAACGTCTGCCGTTTCGGCTTCCGGCGCGAAGGTGTTGAACGCGGCCAAGCTTTGTTTGTCAATGCGGTTGGGGCCGACCGCTTTGGCGTTCACGGAAACATGGAAACGAGGAAACCCAATGCTCCCCCCCAATGATCCATCGCAAAATAAGCCCGCTCCAGCCTCCGATCAGGCGGCTGGCGAAGCTGCGCGTCAGCCGCAGCGAGTTTCTATTGAGATTGACGAATCGCGGGCCGTCGCCCTTTATGCAAACTTCTGCCGCGTCAACGGCACGCACGAAGAATTGATCATGGATTTCGGGCTCAACGCTCAACCCATCGGCATCCCCAGCAAGCCGTTGGTGATCAATCAGCGGATTGTCCTGAACTACTTCACAGCCAAACGGCTGCTTCAGGCGTTGCACGCCACGATCCAGCACCACGAAACGCTATTTGGCGCCATCGAAACCGACGTTCAACGCAGGATTCGACCGGGAACCCCGCAGGGCTGATTCGCCCTGGGGCGACCAGGCGGCCCGCGTGGAAGAACGGCCGTCTCGGCGAAGGAGCTTTTCGAGCGATCCGGCGTGGGCGGCCATCGTCCAACGCCGCTCGGGGTGGCCGAAGCTCATCGCGGCAGCGAGCCCAATGTCAACTCGTTATCGATCGGATCGGCTTGTTGTCTGCTGACCGGCAGCTCCAGCCGCCGCACGGTTACCGCCGAAGGCGCCTCGATCCCCAGCCGAATCCGATTCCCTCGGACTTCAAGGATCGTGACGCGGATGTTCTGATCGATGACGATCCCTTCCTGTTGCTTTCTCGAAAGCACCAACATCTCGTGGTCCTCCATGACAATCGCGCCCTAGAAACACCCGACAGCCGACTCAATCGACGCAACGCAGTTCCGATCGCTTCATCCAGGCAGGCGATTGCTTTTGGTGACGCGCCCGGCTTCCACCGGCATACGGCCCAGTCGCCGTTTCCAGCGTCTTCAAGCTGATAAACCGTTTTCATCGAGCAGCTTAGGCCCCATATAAGCGGCCCGCCGAGCGTCCGTTTTGGCCATTGCGTTGGTCGGTCCCGGTTGCTTTCCATCGATTCCAACCATTAGTACGCGGCAATCGCGGCCAGAGTTTTCGAATTGTTTGGGATCGGGCGCTCGAACGTGGGCGGGCGGGGCTCTGCCGATAGCCTAATTCGACACGTCGGCAGCCCAATGCCGCCCGGTTTGTCCGACCGCATCCCTCCGACTGCGTCCGTCGTCGCCTCCACCACCTCATGGACGCATACGCCCCGGAAGTTCCCGCGTGTGGCGGTTCAACGTGGCGTTCAGGGAGCACATCCGGCAGGCGTCTCGACGATTTGCACGGACATTTGCGGGAAACACCGCGAATAGGCATCGAGCAACTGTTCAATGATCGCTCCAAGCGGTTGGGCTTCGCAGTCCGCGTCGCCGGTTACCTCGGCCGCAGGCCGGCGCGCCGCCGAGCCAGCGGTTTCACGCATTCCCGGAAAACGGGAATCGCTTTCGCATTCTTCGCCGAAACAATCGAATCGGATTCGCATGATTTTTCCTTTCCGCAGCTCTGTCGGCCATCGGAACAGGTGTGCAGCAAGCGGCCCCAGCGTTTTCCGCCGCGACCGGCCTCCTGTTGGTGGGGCGGCAGGTGCTGATCTTCAGATCAGTTATGTTATTATCTACAGTAGTGTACGTCTGTCAATTCTTTTTTGTTCGTCTGATCGAGATCGGCGGGAGAGAATGCGAGCGCAAGTTGCTGCGATGCAATTGTTTACACATTCGCGTCTCTGTCGGGAATTTTTGCGCGCGACGAATCCGGCCAGACCGAGAAGGGCGACCGAGAGCGGCTTGCAACGAAACGGCTCAGGCGTCGGGCCGCGAGGCATCGGGATCGCAGCGCAAATCTGGAGCAAGAAGGTTGGGCCGCATCGCCCAAGAAGGCCGAAGGCGCAGCCGTTATCGGCGCGGGTTACCAATCGAGACCAAGCATGACAACGTTGATTCCCGAGCCGATGCCCAGCAACGCCACTCGGTCGCCGGTACTGGGCGGAACTTGTTCGACGCCCCGTGCTACGGTCATCGGCAAGGCCACTGCGCCGGTGTTGCCGAGAGTTGGGTACGTGGCAAAGTCGATCGTCGGTTCGAGCCCGAGCGAATCAAAGAGAAGTCGATGGTGGGCTTTGCCGACCTGATGACAGAAGGTCCGGTTGATTTCCTCGCGGCGCCAACTGAGGGTGTCGAGGAATCCGCGGAAAGCGCTCGTGGCCGCGGCGATTCCTTCGCGGAGCAGGGCCTCTGAGTCCGTTTCCATGAGCAACGCGCCGTCGGGCGAACCGGCAACGTGGTTGCCGCGACAGAGGTCGCAGTGGTCCGTTCGTGCGAGCATCGCTCCGCCGAGCAGGCGATGCCCGAATCGGCTCAGGCTCCGATCAACCAAGACGACCGCGGCGCTGCCCGCACCGATCGTTAGCGAAGCGAACGCGGTCTTGATTTGTTTGCGGTCGAGCGATTGGTCGGCATTGAGCGCGGCGATCGTGCTTTCGACCAAGGGGCGGCCGTTCTCAGTCCCAACGACCAGAGCGGCTTTGATTTGGCCCAGTTCGATCATGTTGGCGGCCTGGACAATCCCGTTGAGAAGGCCCAGGCATGCGTTCGAGACATCATAGATGGCGCAATCCTCGGGCAACCCGAGTTGTTGATGCACGGCGCAGGCAGTTGCCGGTTCGAGGCAATCGCGGCAGACCGAGCCATGAATCAGCGTCCCGATCATTGACGGGCTGATCGACGCCTGCTGCAACGCTTGCCGTCCGGTGAGAGCGCTGATGCGGCTGGGGCGTTCGTCGGTCGGGAAGAAGCGGCGTTCTCGGATGCCCGTCATCAGCTCCAGCCGGCCGAGCGGCAGCTTCAGTCGGTCGTATAGAGGAGTCAACCGCAGTTCAATCTGCTCGGTGGAAACGATTTCCTCGGGCAGGGTGTACGCCCATGCCTCGACACAAACTCGTTGATAGCGAAGCTGCAAAACCATGAAACTGCCTGACTGCCGCGCAACAGAAATGGGCTCCGAACGTCACGAAAGCGGAGGGCTGCGGCCAGCCGCTGCAATGGGCCGCCCGCGCCGCTGCCGCAACCTGTCTATCTTACGCGATCTAAACTTGGAACGATGAGCCGCGCATTTTCGTCGGTTCCGGCAGAAGTTGCAATTCCCCTTCGCCCGATTCGGGCGGAATGCCGCCGCCCGACAGGAGCGTTGTGCCAGGGGGGCCTCTGAGGCAGACTTGCCGGATGGCTGTTTATCACATTGTGCGTGCGCGCTCGCCCGTGCTGGGTTTGTCGATTCGGGGCGCCCATTGCCCTTGGCCAGGCAAGGCGATTCGGGTTAGCATGCTTCTTTGGCCAGGGAGAACAGATTGATGGGCTTGGTCGTTGTTGTCCGCTGTGATCATTGCGGTGATCATCGCCTTGTTGATGCGGACGGGGCGTTCCAGTGGCTTCGTTTGTTGGGGCGGGTTCGCAGTCAGCAACCCTGGGAGGCCGAGGTTGTCTTCGAGGTTTTTCGAGGGACGGCCGACGGGCTTGTCTGCAGGGCGTGCGGCCGGCGGGGCTTGTTCGTTGGACTGCCGCACGATGAAGACGAAGACTGGCCCGAAGCGCGACCGTGCCAAGAGTGCGGCCGACCGATTCCGCACGAGCGATTGGAGGCTTTGCCCGAGGCTACCCGATGCGTCGATTGTCAGCAAAGGATCGATCGGGGCGACGATCCGGCCCCGGCCGAGTACTGTCCGAAGTGCGGATCGCCGATGGTGCTTCGGGCGTCGCGTGGGAGCGGCATCACCCGTTACACAATGCGGTGCGGCAATGTCCCGCCGTGCCGACTGCATTGAATGGGCGATGCTAACGCCCGGTGCGGAAAGGCCTGAGTGAGCGATCGCTGCTATTGAGACTCGCTTGGGAAAAGCAGAGGGCAAAGCCGCATGAGTTGGATCGTTGTCGGATTTGCTACGCGACTAGTCCGTCACCGTCCCAGTCCTGCTGCGTCATATTCCGGCCGCAGGCGGCGCGCAATCGACTCCATCGGCGTCAGTTCATTTCCGCCAGCAGGCCGTCGCGGCTGCGCGGAGGAGTTTTTGTGGCAACGGCCGGTTCCTCTGCCGGTGCATAGATGGCGTTCATTTGTCGCAGTTCCTCGGCGATTTCGCGGCGGAGGGGTTCCGGTTCCAGCACTTGGGCGAATCGGCCGAAACTAAGAATCCACCGCTTGATTTCCTCGAACCCGTCGAGATGGAATTCGGCAATCAGTCCGCCGTCGCGTTGACGGGTGAGTTTCTGGCTTTCATGCCATTGCGCTTCGCCGACGTAGCGGGCCACCGTTGCGGCAAAACGGACGCGGACCACTACGTCGCCGTCGCCGTGAAAGACGCCGAACGATTTGGCAAAGTGTTGATGGATATCGAAATCGGCAGGCATGCGAAAGGTGCGGTCGGAAAGGTCTGCGGCGGCGATGCGGCGGACCTTCCAATGCCGAATCTGTTTGTGACGGGGCGCCATCCCGACCAAGTAGAGCGCTCCGCGGTGATAGGAGAGGCCGTACGGATGCACTTCGTAGCTGACCGGTTCGGTGGCCTTGAGCGATTGATAGCGAATGCGGACGATCCGCCGTTCTTCCGCTCCGAGCATGAGGCGGTCGACAAGTTCCGCCTGTTGGGAATAATCCACTGCGCCAAATTGCGTCTGATGGAAGAAAGCGGCGAACTTTTCCAAGTAGCGAAGAGTGTCGGAGCCCAACAGCGATCGAAGCTTCTGGAAGGCTCGCTGGGCCGCCTGCCATAGATACGTTCCTGCCAACGGCTCCATGAATCGCCGCGCCAAGTGCAGCGCGGCCGCTTCATCGAAGGTGAACGAAATCGGCGGCGCCCCGTCGGGCCGATCCATTTTCCAGCTAATCCGGCCGTACGCTTCTTCGATCCTTCGCAACGGGATGCCGGAAAGCTGCAACCGTTCGAGATCGCGGCGGATCGTCTTTTCACTCACCGAGAGCTCGCGCGACAGCTCCTTGACTGTCGCGCCGAAGTGCCGCCGGGCGAGCATTTGCAACAGCATCCATTGGCGGAGCAGGGGCGGTTGGTCGGACATCGGGAGCAATGTTCCTTGGAGTGGTTGTTCAGAATCGCCGCGGGCTCGAGGCCGAACGGAACGGAACAGCGGTTTGTGATTTTCGGATAAGCGATGCACAGACTGGGAGACGCTGGCTCCGCAGCAATTGGTCTGCCGTCTTATGGAGTTGTTCTTTCGCGGGCTGTCGGTTCGGGCAACAACTCTCCGGCAGCACAGTCCGTTCGAGTCCTCGATTCGCCTTTTGAACCGCAATCCGTTGTTTTCGAGCGGCTCGGCCGCATTTTGAAACGGGCCAAACGCGCCATCGGCACACACGGAATGGCTGAACAAAAAACGCTGCACAATAACAATGTCTTCGTCATTCTATCGTGCGATCATGCAACTCTGCAAAGCATTCCAACGGAGTGCGGCTTATTGCGGCGCAATCGTCTTGCAGACAACCGATCTTCAAAGCGATGCTCTTGCGTATTGCCGAACGGTTCTCAGGAGTTTTTGCATCGCGCCGTCGCGAGCGAGGGCGATTTCCGGCTTACTCGATTGGGCGGCTCACTGCCCAAAGGTGCGCCAGCGCTCCCTTGTGGACGATCGCGCCGCCGGCGACGGAATCGCCGGGAAACTCGAATTCGTCACCCAAGGCGAGTTCGGCCGGAGCGGCTCGAGCCGCCCCGGCCAGTTTTTGCAGGAACTGCCGAACCGCTTCTGCGGAAACGGGTTGACGCAGATGGCCAATCGATGTTCGCCGCATCGCTTCTTCCGTGTGGGATTGCAAGAGCAAGCCGAGCCGAGGACGCAGGTACTCCGGTGCTGCCAGCAGATCGACGGAAAGCACCTGTCCGTCTGCGGCCACGCAGATTCCTGAAGCATCGTCGGGAAGACAGAGCGACTCGATTGGCCAGCCCAGCGCACCATTGGGACGGATGCCTGCCAGTGATTCCGTAACCGAATCGATACCGGTTGCTTTCTCCAGCAAACCAACGCTTTCCCGTGCCGCCAATCGGTTGCGTTCGAAGCCATCACGGCTGCCTCGACAGTCTCTTAGGGTTGAGCGTCCGGCCGAACAGGCCGTCGGCGGCTCTGCGGCAGACTCGACCGCTTGACGATGCCCCTCGGCCCAGCGTCCGCGCTCGGCGCACCGCAGCGGGATACCGGTTTTTTTTCCGGGCGGGGCGATCAACGAAAGATCGACGACGCAATTTTGCTTCAGGCCAACAATTACTTCGCCCGCGGGCACAAGGATCGGCCGCTTGGCGTTGTTCTTCAACACCAATACGGGCACATTGCCATCGGCCGACACCTCACTGATTGCGGCATCGCCCGAGTCGATGGCGGCGTTCAGCGGCAGCAAATGCGACTCTTGCGGTTTGCGCCAACGCAACGGAAAAACGTCGAGACCGGCCAAGGGCGCCGCGTCGAGGACTTCCACGTTGGCCAGGGCCCGCACCAATTGCGATTGCGCCCGGACCACACGCGCCATGCGAATCTCCCGTCCCAGTCCCCGCAGCAGCTCGAGCAGCAGGCGGGTTTCGGGCAGCAGTTCTTGCCGGGCCAACGGATCGACCGAGGCCGCCAGGTCGGCCACGGCCGAGGGATCGGTTTCGCGTTGGGCTTTGCGGTATGCTTGCTTAATGATCGAGTGGACCAGTCCGGCGAGCCCCCGGCCCCCGGCCGGGGCGAAAATCTTGCCGGCGCCGCGGGGAGCATAGGCCGCAATTTGAATGAGGAAATGGCTGCCGTCGGCGTCGCCCGATCGTCGAGGCGCCATGCCATCAATGGCAACCACGCCCGAATCGAGCAGTGGGGCCAACCAGTGAGTGACATCACGCGGCAGCCAGCCGATCTTTCGGCCGTCGGCGTCGTGGACGGCGATGACGCAGGCGTCGCGTCTGCCGATGGATTCTCGCACGAATGTCACCGGCTCGGCTTCCAAAGGATTGCCCGCATAATGGGTAGCCCCTTCGACCGTCACGCGGAACTCTCCGATGAAGTTGCGCAACTGTTTGCGGCGAGATCTGTTCATTGTTCGCTCCACTTGAAAATCGGGGCCATGGAACACAACCACCGAAGGGCCGGACAACGACGCGATCTAAAGGCCGATCCGCTGTGGCGTACGCCCGTTTTGACAACCAGCGGCGGTTGTCGCGCCTCGAAGCCCGGAATCGGTTGAGTGCCGGCGTTCGTCGGCACGACGTGGTGAAGGCTAACGCAGCCCCGGGCCAATCCCTGTCCAATCCGCACGGATGTTCACTGGCCCGCTTCGGACAGCCGATCCACCGATCGTCCTTCGAACACCCATCGCCTTGCCAACGCATCGAAGGGGGCGCTGACGGCCCGCTGCGAGCGTTCGGCAGCCGGATTTCTATAGGGTGAGCGGTCGATCCATCCGCCGCGCAAAACGGCCTCCACTGAGAACACTTGCCAATTCGCCCCGTTGCCCGCCACAAAAAACGGACCAGAAAAGTGATGACGGAACCTCGATACCGGCCTGGGCTGACCGTTGGCCTACGCCCTGGCGGGTTGGCCTTGTGGGTGACGGATAGAAGGGGCGGCCGGTGGGGCCATGCTTAGGGTGTGCGCAGGTCGAACACTCAGGGGGGCAGACGCTGACTTGCGGTTCCGTTGGGCCGTTGGACCAAACGCCACTGTTGGGGTTGACCGCGAGACGATTGTTCGCGCTTTTGAAGTGCGTACTCAGACGCGGTTCGAACCAAGATGATGCTCTGAGCAACGAATTACGGCTGGGGGTGTATCGGAGAAGCTCCGCTCGGTGTCATCATAACGACTTCATTCTTGTATCAATTCGATGCGCGGTTCTGTATCGTTTTGCAGCTTTTTCCGATTGCGTGGTCTATCACGGCAGAGTCGGGACGCTGACCGCGTGAAAATCGTCTCAATCGCAAATGGGCGTCAGGCAAGTAGTTTGGGGTGATATACAAAGGTTCATTCTTTTCGGCGTCAATGGCTGGTTCGCCATTGGCGCAGGAGTTGCTGTAGTAGTTATGCCGGAGATGCGGGCGGGATTTCCCGTACGGTTAGAAGTGAGTTTGGCAACTATGCGATTGGTGGTCAGTCGCGGCGGTTGCCTTTAGAATGAGGGGCCATGCAGGGCGTTTCGGGGCGTCGTTCGAGAGGTCGCGTCCTTTCTCGACTAATCGACCGAACCGAATCGACCAAGGATTCGTATCACAGATGGATGCCATCGTTGTGGAACGTTGCCAGGGCAAAGCGTTGGCCGGTTCGCTCGACACGGCGACCGACGAGCAACTGCTCGATCAATACCGAGATTTCGGTGATCGCGCAGCGTTTGCCGCATTGGTCCGTCGCTACGAGCGCGAGCTGTACACGTACTTGCGTCGCTACTTGGGCAACGCTTTGGCCGCCGAAGACGTGTTCCAACAGACGTTCATGTTGGTGCATCAGAAGGTGGCCCAGTATGAATCGGGGCGTCCGGTGCGGCCGTGGCTGTATTCGGTGGCGGTTCATCAAGCGATTGATTATCACCGCCGCGATCGTCGCCACTGGCTGCCCAGCCTCGATCGGTTTGCCGGCACCAACAAGGACGAAATGGCCCCGATGGCAGCCGCGTTGAGTGATCCGGCCGAGGCGGCCGAGGCCGACGACACAGGCCGACTGGTCCGCGAGGCGATCGACAAACTGCCGGAGACGACTCGGCAGATCGTTATGCTGGTGTATTTCCAGGGATTGAAATACCGCGAAGTGAGCGAGATTCTGGGCATCCCCATGGGGACGGTGAAGAGCCAGTTGCACGCAGCGTTGATGAAGCTGAACCGTTTGCTCCAGATCGCCGGGGTTTCGGAGTAGTTTCTGCGATGGACGAGATGCTGCTCGGGTATCTGTTGGGTACGCTCGACGAGTCGCAACGCGGTGAAGTTGAAGCGCGACTGGCCCACGAGCCCGAGTGGCAACGTCAGCTCGATCTGCTGCAAGATCGTCTTCAGTTGTTGCACTGCGCCATGCCGTTGGCGGTTCCGCCCCGCGGGTTGGCCGAGCGGACGTGCCGCCGAGTGTTTGCGGCGGCTGCGGCGGGCGGGGTGTTGCTTTCGCCCGAGGCGCCCGGGCCGGTCGGCCGCAGTCGTTGGCGCTGGTTCGACGCCGTCACGGCAACGTGTGTTGCGGCCGCACTTTTCTTGTTGGTGTGGCCGGCGGTTCAAGCGGGACGGATCAACGCTCAGATCTACCTTTGCCAAGAGAATCTGCGCGACTTGGGTGTCAGTCTGGTGCGGTACAGCGAGCTGAACCACGGATACTTTCCGCGCGTGCCCACAACCGGGCGCATGGCGTTTGCGGGCGTCTATGCACCAACATTGGCGCAAAGCGGTTTGTTGCACGAAACCCGCAAGGTTGTTTGTCCGGCGATGCGGTCAGGCGCTTCGGTTGGGTTGGCGACGGCGGGGGAGATGCCCACGCTCGATCAATTGCAGCAAATGCCCGACGCCGAATTGGCCCGCTGGGCCCCTACCGTCGGCGGCAGCTACGGCTACACGTTGGGCCACTATGCGCAGGGACGCTATTTCGACGTCCGCAATCGAGCCCGTTCTAATTTTGCCCTGATGGCCGATGCGCCGGCCAGCGCCATGCCGGGCGGTCGGTTCGACGTTCACGCCGGACGCGGCCGAAACGTGCTCTTCGAAGATGGCCGAGTTGAATTGGTGGCCGAAACCCATTGGTGCAACGACGACATCTTCAGCAATGATGCCGGATGGGTGGCGGCCGGGCTGCATGGCGACGACTCGGTGATTGTCCCCAGCGCCACGCCGCCGGTGCTTCTCGATCGAGACTTCTGAACTCGTCGCAACAAGTCCTCTAGGCCGATCGGGCTTTTTGTTCGGCACGCCGCCGCGTTCCGCTAGGCTGCGGAAGCCACGTGGAAACCACTGCCGGCAACCTCCTCACTGTGCCGATCACCGCGGCCTGCTGCTTCTTCTCTCACTGAAGCACTCGGATTTGTCGCCCCGCCGATACGGGCGCAATCTGCCCAATTTGTTTCTTTGGGGGTTCGACCGGGCCCGGCTCGGTTTGGCAATGAAGGTCGAAAAGCGGAGTCGCCCCCGGAACTCCCGGCTGTGACGCCGGTTTATCTGTTTGGATAGCGGGGGTGAATCTCTTTCCCCTTACAGGAGGTGTCTCATGCGATGGTGTTGGATGATGGCGGCGATGGTCGCCGCGGCCGTGGCTTCGCACGAAGCGATTGCGGCCGAACAGCCGGGGCCGCGCCCCGATCGACCCGGTCCCGGGTCGATGATGATGTTCGAACGGCTTGATAGGAACAAAGATGGAGTGATCGAAGCTTCCGAAGTGCCCGAGGGCGCCCCCGAGCCGATCAAGCAGTTCTTGAAGCGGGCGGATCGGAACGACGACAAGAAAATCACAAAAGACGAGTTGACCGCGGCGATGAACGCCGGCCCGCCCGTGCTCCCGCCACAACGTCCGGGCGACCGCGACATTCGCGGCCGAGGAGACGGCCCACCGGCGAGAGAGGGTGATCGCAGGCCCGAAGCAGACCGTCGGGGCGATCGTGGCCGTCCTGATCGTCCGCCTGCCCGGCCCGAGTCTCGCGACCGTGGTCCGGCCGACCGTGGTCCGGCAGCGGCCCCGCAGTGGCAAGGTCGCGGCCCGCAGCGAGGTCCGGCAGCGCCGCCGCAATGGTTGGCGCGAGGTCCGCATCGTGGCCCGATGGGTCCGGCGTTCGGCCCGGGGCGTGGCCCCGCGGCGGCTCCGCAGTGGCAAGGTCGCGGCCCGCATCGAGGCCCGGCAGCGCCGCCGCAATGGTTGGCCAAAGGTCCACGGCATGGCAAGGGCCCGGCAGCGCCGCAGGCGAAACAGCCGCCGGCCCGAGGCGGCAAACCGGCCCCCATCGCGCACGACGGCGATGTGAAGCAATTGCAGCAGAAGGTCAAGCAATTGCAGCAAGAGCTGAAGGTGCTCGAAGCGAAGCTGGCCAAGCAGTCGCCGCCGAAGGAGAAGGGAAAGCCAGAACAGCCTGCTCCGAAAGGGAAGCCGCACGGCGATGATCGGGGTGAGAAACCGGCCAAGCCCGGCAAGCACGATCCTAAATGACGCTTGCGGACGGCGGTCTCTATTCTACTAAGTCCAGAAGGGCAAACGCCCGGTGCGCTTCGGTGCATCGGGCGTTGTTCGTTAACGGCCTCGGTTGAGCCACCGTGGCATTACCGCCCGAGCAATTCCTTCGCCTTGGCGGCAACGTTTTCGGCGGTCAGCCCGAAATGCTTCATCAGCACGCCGGCCGGCGCCGAGGCGCCGAACCCCGACATGCCCACGAAGCAGCCCTTCTCGCCAAGGTACTTGTGCCACCCTTGTTCAATGCCCGCCTCGACCGCGACGCGGGCCACCCCCGGCGGAAGGACCGACTGTTGGTACTCGCGCGGCTGTGATTCGAAAAGCTCCCACGAGGGCATGCTGACCACTCGGGCGGCGATGCCCGCCGACTGAAGCATTCGCCCGGCGTCCAGGCAAATCGACACCTCGCTGCCCGTGCCGATCAACACAACCTCGGGCCGGCCGGCCGGCGCTTCGGCCAACACATAGGCGCCCCGCGCCAGCCCGTCGGCCGGGGCGTGCGTTTGTCGGTCGATCGTCGGCAGGTTCTGACGGGTGAGCACCAAAGCCGCAGGGCGATTGTTGCAAGCCAAGGCCACGCGATAGGCCGCGGCAACTTCATTGGCGTCGGCCGGACGAATCACGAGCATGTTCGGAATGGCCCGCAATGCGGCCAAGTGCTCGACGGGTTGATGCGTGGGGCCGTCTTCGCCCACGCCGATCGAATCATGCGTGAGGATGTAGAGCACCGGCAGTCCCATCAACGCGGCCAACCGCATTGAGGGCCGCATATAGTCGGTGAACACGAAGAACGTGGCCCCGAAGGCCCGCAAGCCGCATAAGGCCATGCCATTGCAGGCGGCGGCCATTGCGTGTTCGCGGATGCCGAAATGGAGATTGCGCCCACCGGGGTTGTCGGCGGAAAGATCGCCCACCTCGGCGAAGTTCAGCCGCGTGTTGTTCGAGGGGGCCAAGTCGGCCGAACCGCCGATGAGCCAGGGAATCCGCTTGGCCACGGCATTGAGCACTTTGCCCGACGACGCCCGGCTGGCCACGCCCTTCGGGTCGGCGGGAAACGACGGGATGTCGGCATCCCAGCCGGCGGGCAGCCGGCCGGCGGCAATCAGGTCGAGCTCGGCGGCCAATTCGGCGTGCTCGCGGCGATAGCGGGCCAGCGCCTCGGTCCACTGCGCCCACTGCCGATGCCCGCGGCTGCCGACGCCCTGGGCAAACACCGCGCGCACTTCGTCGGGCACGAGGAACTGCGCGTCTTCCGGCCAGCCGTACGATCGTTTGGCGAGTTTCGTTTCGTCGGGCCCCAGCGGCGCGCCGTGGGCGTCGTGCGTGTCGGCCTTGTTCGGCGCGCCATAGCCGATGACGCTGCGGACAATGATCAGCGTTGGGCCGCTCGTGCAGCGAGCCGCTTCGGCCAGCGCCCCGCGCAAAGCAGCCAGATCGTTCACGTCGGCCACCTTCAGCACGTTCCATCCGTAGCCGGCGAACCGCGCGGCCACGTCTTCGCTGAAGGCCAGATCGGTGTGCCCTTCGATGGTGATTCCGTTGTCGTCATAAATCCAGCAAAGATTCGACAGCTTCAGATGGCCGGCCAGCGAAGCGGCCTCGGCACTGACGCCTTCCATGATGTCGCCATCGCCGCACAGGGCGTAAACGCGAAAGTCGAACAACTCGTGCCCCGGCCGATTGTAGCGCGCGGCCAGCCAGCGCGAGGCCATGGCCATGCCCACGCTGTTGCCCAGCCCCTGACCGAGCGGGCCCGTGGTCGTTTCTACGCCGCTGGTGTGGCCATGCTCCGGGTGTCCCGGGCAACGGCTGTCGAGCTGGCGGAATCGCCGCAGGTCGTCGAGCGAAACGGCCGGTTGATCGGTCGGACCATTTGGCCCCAATTGCCGCACGCCGCACAAGTGCAGCATCGAATACAGCAGCATCGAGGCATGACCGCACGAAAGGACGAAGCGATCGCGATTGAGCCAGTCGGGATGAGCCGGATCGAACTTCAACGTCTCGTTGTAGAGAACATAGGCGGCCGGCGCCAGCGCCATCGGCGTGCCCGGATGCCCGCTCTTGGCGGCCTCAACCCCGTCGATCGACAGCGTGCGAATCGTGTTGATGGCCAGGGCCACTTGCGGATCAATTCCTTGATTGTTCCCGGGGCAGGCGGCAGCGGCGTTCTTCTCGGTCATGGTCGCAACTCGAACAGGGCGAAGGGGATCGGAAGCCGGCGCTCCGACCGGCCGGCAAAGCCCCCTAGTTTAGCAGGTTGTCGCCGATCGTCAACGCAGCGTTGCGGCCAACCTTACGCCAGCCAGCAGTGCCGCCGGGCAGGGTAGCGTTCGTTCGGTGCGGCACTGGCGCGGGCCCTCTACTACGGCCCGACGCAACCAGCGTTGGCGAGGGAGAACATCCCTGAGTGAAGCATGGTTGGTTCCGTCGGAGGGGCAACTTGCGACAGTTGCCGTTGGCAGTAAAACACTCGAACGAATCGCTCACCCAAGGCTTAACCGTCGGCAATCAATTCCTTATTGGCGGCTGCAAGAATAGCCGCGACTACGAACCACGTTTGTCGGGCCGCGCGGTTCTCATGGAAACACGGTTCTAGCAATCGCCCTTGGGCGAAACCGTGTTCCGAGTCGGGCAGCGCGTCGGATGACGCTGCCGGAGGAAATTGGCGGACCGAACGGAAACGAAAGGATCGAACCATGGGAATGGGCGAGGGATGCGAGCGGCCGATGCGAGGGACTTCTCGGCATGGCGTGACGCTCGTCGAGCTTCTGACCGTTGTGGCGATCATCTCGCTGTTGATGGCCATTCTGCTTCCGGCCGTGCAAAGCGCGCGCGAGTCGGGGCGAAAGTCGGCATGCAGCAACAATCTCAGGCAGTTCGGCTTGGGGTTGCTGGCCCATGCCGATCGCGATCCGCGGACGCGATTCTGCTCGGGCTCGTTCGATTGGATCGAAGACGGGGCGCTGACCAAGTACGGCTGGGTGGCCGATCTGGTCAACGCTGAAATCCCGGTGGGAAAGATGCTTTGCCCGTCGAACCCGGCGCAGGCCTCGAAAGCTCTGACGCAAGTGCTCGATGCGACCGTTGCGGAATTGACGGCGAACAATTGCATCGATCGCCTCGGGCCGCCGCCCGAGTTGGGCCCGGACGGGACCACGATCCTCACGGCCGCACCGTGCTACGAGATCATCCACGGGGGCGTGGCGGCGGGAGCGGCGCGCGTTCCCTACGCGGCGAAATTGCTCGAGAAGTTCTACAATAGCAACTACACGGCAAGCTGGTGGCTGGTGCGCAGCGGCGTGTGGTTGGAGTCGAATGGGCGTTTGAAGGAACGGACCGCCGGCTGCGGGCGGTCCACCTGGTCGCGCAACTCGACGGTGGGGCCGCTGCAACGTTCGATGGCCGACACGGCCGGCGTGCCCAGCAGCTTTATTCCTGTCATCGGCGACGGCGCCACCGGCCCCTACACGATGACGCACGAGGTCGGCTCGTTGGGGGCCGGCCAAATGGCGGTGCATCCGATGACGGCGGGGCCGGTGGTGATTGCCACGGCGTCCATTGATGTCAACGCGTTTCCGGTCAACCCGGTTTATCCGGGCTGGTGGACCGAGTGGACGAACCTTACGCTGCAAGACTACCGCTATTTCGCTCCGGTGCATAAGGGAACGTGCAACATCCTTTTCGCCGACGGCAGCGTGCGCGGCTTCGCCGATGACAACAAAGACGGGCTGTTGAACAACGGGTTTCCAGCCGGAGTGGGCGGCTTCCGCAGCGCCGAGGTGGAACTGTCGCCCGAAGAAGTGCTCAGCCGCTGGGCGTTGCGGAAAGACTCGATGGGCGGCGGGTGATCCGGGCTCGGCCGAGGCGTTTCATGCGCGGCAGGCCCCGTCGCCGTTGGAAAGGACGTTGCGGCGAATGGTTCTGCCCGGCCGCGGCGCCCGAAGATCATGCTTTGGCGAACTTGGTTCGCTTGCCGAGTCTGCGTTCTTCAGAGGTCTGTCGGCGGGGCCAATCGCTCAAACGTAGCGGCGCATGATGCGATCGACCAGACGCGGCGAGGCGCGATTCAAGAGCACCAGCAGCTTGCCCCAGAAGTATGGGACGATTTCGGCCCGGCCTCGCTTGATGGCGGCAATCGTTTGCCGCGCCACGTAGTCGGCCGAGACGGGTTTGTGTTCCGGCCATCGCGGTGCACTGGTGCGTTCGATCACCTGATCGAAGAACTCCGTTTCGGTCGTTCCCGGGGCCACGACAAGCACGTCGATTCCCTTGCCGCTCAATTCGGCCCGCAGCGACTCGCTGAACCCGTGCAGGGCGAACTTGCTGGCCGAGTACTCGCTGTTGTGCGGCACGCCGCGGTGTCCGAGGATCGAGCCCACGTTGACGATCATGCCGTGCGGCGACTGTTTGAGCAGGGGCAGCGCCGCGCGGATCATTTCCACGGCGGCGAAGAAGTTGACCTCCATGATTCGGCGCAGCCGCTCGGCGTCGGCCTGCTCGAACAGCCCCATCGCGCCGATGCCCGCATTGTTCACCAAAACATCGATTCCGCCGAAGCGGCTTTGCATCGTCGCCAGGGCCTCGTCGCGGACGCGCGGATCGGTAACGTCGCCGGCCATCAGCGCCAGCCGAGCGGCATGTTCGGCCGGACGATCGGCCGGGCGGGGTGGTTCAACGGCGTCGGCCATGGGCGTGGACTCGTCTAAGGCGTCGCCACGACGCGAAGGAGCGGCGAGCACTTCTGCGGTGGGTTCCAACTGGCGGCCCAGCTCGGCCAATCGGTCGGCGCGGCGCGCCAAGGCCAGCACCCGCGCGCCGTGCCGATGAAGCCTCAGGACGAGCGATCGTCCGATCCCGCTGGACGCCCCAGTCACCAGAAAGCGGCATTGATCGATCGATCGACGAGCCATTTGCTGGGAACCCGAAATCTCTGCTGCTCTGCTGCGAGACGAACTACTCCGGCTCGCGCGGCAAGTGACGCGGATGCGGGGGCAGTTCCGAAGGAGGCAACGGCTGGCGATAGGTTTCGGCCCATTCCTCGCGCTCTTCCGGTGTTGCGTAATACCGCAACCAAACCTCCGCGTCGCCGTTCGGACCAGTGCAATCCCAATGCAGGTAGTTCTTCGGCCAATCGAGCTTCTTTTCGCGGGCCGGCAGAATGTCGCGCACGATCAGGCAGTAGAGTTCCCGATCAGAAAGATGGTCGGTGAAGTCGAGCACGATTCGCTTCTCATACAGCTTGTCGATCAGTTCCAAGAGAATGTCGTGCAAGTCCTGATCGTCCAGCACATCGGGCCGGGGCGGCCGCAGCTCGGGCTCGAACCAGCGGTAGATCGGCAGCACGGGCGCTTGTTCCCAAGCCAGCATGCTGGCCAGGAATTCGTTTTCCGCCTGAAGCGTCAGCTTATGGACGTTGACTCGGCTGATCGACTCGTCGAAATACCGCTCGAGCTCGTCGCGCAGCTCGGCGTTGCGAAGCAATTGATCGACTTCATCAGTTCTCGAAAAACGCCCGGCGCCCATCGGCTGCTACCTCGTTGCTCGGAATGCGTTGTGGACCATGGGAAATTTCGGCAATGCGGCAATTCGGCCAAACGTCGGGCTCGGCGAAGAAGGTGCGGTTGTCGATCGGTCGACGCGCCTTCACCCGAGGCCGTTCTTCCGAGCCTTCGGGGGCTTTCTTCGCGGAGGGCCGAATCGCCTCGCTGCTTCCATCGAGTGTAAACGGACTGTCGCCAAGTTTGAAGAACGCAGCCCGCGTTGCCGTCGCGTTTCTTGAGGCTTTTTTGGGAGAAGCCCGCTATAAACCGAACGGCGCCTCGCTAGAATCGGCAAAGTCCCACCAGTTTGCCGCGACGCTGATTTCGGGTTGGAGTTTTACGTGGCTGAACGCTGCCGCCATTGCGTTGCAAGCCGATCAACGACTTGATCCACCGAAAGCCCGTCGGTCGAAAGCACGAAGGCGTCGGGCGCCGCCGTCAACGCGCCAAACGGGCGCGACTGGTCTTCCAAATCGCGTTGTCGCTGGGCCGAAAGCACCTGGTCGAAGTCGGCCGCAACCCCGGCGGCAAGCAACTGCTCGCAGCGGCGCCGGGCCCGTTCTTCTGCGCTGGCGGTCAGGAAAACTTTCATCTGCGCGTCAGGAAAGACGAGGGTGCCTTGATCCCGTCCCTCGGTGACGATGTTGCGTCCCTGGGCCGCTTCCCGCTGAAATCGGATCAGCGTGCGCCGCACTTCGGCGTTGTCGGCCGCGTGTTTCGTGGCGGCCGTGGCCTCGGGCGTGCGGATCGCTTCGCTCACGTCTTCGCCGTCGAGCAGCAGGCGCCCCTGGTCGAATCGCAGATCGACCGAATGCGCCAATCGGGCCAGCGCGGCTTGATCGCGCAGATCGACTCCACGGCGCAATGCGGCCAAGGCAACGGCGCGGTACATGGCGCCGGTGTCGAGGAACTCGAAGCCGAGCCGATCGGCCAACCGCCGGGCTACCGTGCTTTTGCCGGCGCCGGCCGGTCCGTCGATGGTGATGATCGCGGTCATCTCTTTCTCCGCTGAGCAATCCGTTGTCTCTTCGAAAGAACCCTCATCGCGGGCAAAATGCGTTGCCAGGCGGCAATCGATGGTTTTCGCGGCGAAGGCGAAAGACCATTGTAGCGCACAGGCGGAGGTGGTGTTTCGGAGGCGAGCCGATATTGGCCGGACCGTTTGCGAGCGACGCGGGGAGCACCGGTCCGAAGGCAGCCCGGCAATCGGGCCGTCCAGCGGGCGTTGCCTCAGCCGACGGCGCCGCGGCTGAAACGCGTCGGCCGCTGGTGAGTCCGGCACCGCTTGCGGCGGCGCGCATCGGCATCACTCGTTCAGACGAAACGCAATTCGATTTCGCACCACGCATGAGCGGGCAGTTCGATTTCTGCGCGATCGCCCTCGATGGCGATGGTCTTCCACTGGCCCGCATAGCATCGCCGCGCCAGGGCCAGCGGACGCGGGGCCCTCAAGCCAAAGCGAACGCCGCGGCCTTCCGTCTCCAGCAATCGGACCCGAACGCCGCGGAGCCGCTCGTTCGAGTGGGGGGCGGGCGGCCCGCTTGTCGCGTTATCGATCGATTGGGCGATCGGTTGGGCGTCCGTCGATGCAGCCGACTCGGTCGGTTGTGCGTTCGAAGCCGGGGGATCGGCCGATTCGAGCGGAGGCAGAACAAACAGCGGCGTCCATCCGGTGGCCACCACGCCGCGGCCTTCCACATGGAACAACCACCCGTGGGTTAACGGCGGGGCCGGGCTGGGAATCGCGATTGGGGGGGTCATCCATTCCAGTGCGGCCGCCGCCGGCGAAGGGCATTCGACGCCGATGGCCAGACGAAAACGCCGTTGGGTTTCGCCGGCCACCACGAGCAGCGTATCAAGGCGCCGAAACCCAACCTTGCGATGATAGGGCAGGCCGCCTGTCAATACGGCCGTTCGCGTCTTGGCGGTTTGAACCTCCCAGAACTCCGGGGCCTCGAACTGGGCCGAGTCCGTCGGAACGCTCGTTCCCTGAACGCCGCGGCGCAGCGAAGCCCCTTCGTCGCTCCAAGCGAAGCGGGCGGCGTAGTACGATTGCCAGGGCTGGCTCCGAAGCGATTCGGCGATGTCGAGTTCGATCTCCAGTTCGATCAGGCGACTTCCGCGGACGACGCGCGTCAGTTGCACGAATCGCCCGCGCAGCTTCCCCTGCGCGTCCATCATTCGCCCGCTGGTGAGAATCTCGCCGACGATCGGTCCGGCGCGCACCACGCGCAGCTCGTCGGCCGCCGGAATGGTGTAATGCGATTCATGTCCGGGGTCGTGCGGATCGCCCTCGGGCCAGCGAAGGGCAAGCTGTTGGGCGAGGCGCGGGCCGCGCGAAAGCGGGTCGAGCACGGCGCGGATTCCCCCGAATCGCCGATCAACGACGACTTGGAAGAACTCATTCTCCAAGATGTTTTCGGCCGCCACGGGGTTGGTCGTTGCTGGTCGTCGGCGGAAGAACCAGCCTCGCTGGGGCGCCGTTGTCGGAGCGTCGGCAGCGCCCGCCGCCACCCAGGCGAAGCCCATGCCCGGAATCTCTGCCACGACATCGGCGCCGCGATCATCGGCGCCCGCGCAAACCACCGGCGGGGCGGCCGCGGGCAGTCGGCCCAGCGGTGTGGCATCGAGGCGGAGCATTGCGGCAGACGCCCAAGGATTGACGACCAGCAATCCCGGTGCTGAACCCGGCGCTTTTGGTTCCGAACCCGACGATTCGCCATCGCGGCCCGTCAGCGTTCGGCAAAACTGCGACGCCGCCGATTGCACGGCGCGATGGACATCGGGCGGGGGGCCGGCGTTTTCGGTCGCTGAGTCGTCTTCCAAGCGGCGATCAATCTGTTGGGCCCATTCGGGCAGCGAAGAGGCCTCGGCTAAGTCGTCGCCTCCGGCCGCCAGACGAAGCACTCGGAGCGACGAAACGGCCGCCAAGGCGCTGCGGGCTTTATAGTGTCGCGTCCAACGAGAAATGGGATCGGGCTGGCGGGCGGCGACCGCTTGAGTGAGGTAGGGCGAACGGTAGCCATCGGGCTTGTGCTTGACGCTTTGGCCCGCCATGCCCGTGCGGGTGAAATAGGTTTCGACCGTGCAAAACTCGCCGATCACAGTGGTGTGTTTGGCGATGCGCTGAAGATCGTCGTACCAGCAGCATGATTGGCCGGGCCAATGCGCAAAGACCACTGTGGCGATGTGGTCGATGTCCATCGAACTGCTCAGTTTTTCGGGGAGCCGGTAGAAGCCCGACGCCTGCGCCACGTCGATCGGCACGCGGGCAATCGCCTCGATTCCGCAGCCGTCGAGCCCTTCCCAGCGAATGCGGCTTTGGTTGCCGGTGGGAAATCGTCCGTCGTCGAGCGTGGCGTGCAAAGCCGCGGTCAGGCCGCGGTTGAGCAGCACTTGCGGCAACAGAGGCGACAGCCCGAACCGCCGCCGGCCGAAGACGCTAGGCCGCCGCCCGAGCAACTGTTCGTAGGCTTGCATTCCCCGCGACAATTCGTCGGCGGCGCTTTCGAGGCTCATCAGCGGCAATGGATGCTCGTCTTCTTCGCCGCCAACGATGCCTAGGGTTCCCGCCTCCCATCGCTGCCGCATCAGTGCCAGGGCCGCCGGGTTTTCTCGCTCGACCAGCCGCAGCGTTCGGCCGCTGATCAGCAGGTTGAGCGGCAACTCCGATTGAAGCGATTCGGTCAACTCAGGGCCGACGGTCGTCGGCGCCACGACCGTCAGATCGAGCAGGTGCGATTCGACCGGGTAGAAGTACTCGCGCGCCTGTTGTAGCAGGGTGAATGCCTGGGCGATTTCCTTTTCGGCCGTCGATGCTTCGCCCCGAGCCGCGGCTTGAGCAGCGGCCAGGGCGGCAATGCGGAACGACACCTCGTCGAGATTCGTCATGTACCGCAACTGGCGGGTGAGCATTTCGACGAGGAAAAAGCAGTACCCCAGCGCGTGGAAGTCGGGCGCCAGCGGCCATGCCGTTTGAAGATCGACCTCGGCCGCGCGCAACGCGGCAGCCACAACGGCCGACCGATCCTTCAGCCCCCGAATCAGCCGGGCGCCGGCTGTTTCGGCCCGACTGAGCCAATCGGTGGGCAATTGGCTCTCGCAGCAAGGCGGGATGACGATCAGACTGTCGCGGGGTTCCTCGGGCGGGTCCTCCGCCGGAAGGAAATGGGGAACGGCGTCGGCCTGGGCCAGCAGTGCGGGATGAAACAGCCCGGTCCAAGCCGCCAAAATCCCCTCGGAGTCGTCGTTGTCGCGATCGAGCGAGAGGTCTTCGATGGTTCGGGCGGGAAGCAGGTAAACCAATTGTTTGATGGACATAATCGCCTACGATAACGCTGACGGGCGTTGAAGTCGAGTCGGTGCGTCTTTCCGTTTCAGGCGAGCTGCTGAGCCGGCGCCAAAGGGGCCGGAGAGGCGGACACCAGGTTGGCCGCTTTCCCTGCGGAAAAGGGGCCGCGGTAGGGCGAACGATGGGAGAAGGCGAACGATTGGGAAAATCGGTTTCGACCGAGAGAGAGAACCCCGGTTTTTCCCGGCCTTTCGCCCCGGCGAACCGAAACGGGGGCGATCACCTCCCGCGCGGGCGCGGCGTTGGGGCCTCCGACGGGCGGGCAGGGGCGCGGGGCCGTTCGTGGGGTTTCGTTGACACTTGGAGCCGTAGGAGGATACATTGAAGGATGAAGGAGCGGTTCGATCGATCGGTCTAAGTATAACCCCGGAAAAGCGAAAGCGACGCCCGGGGGAACACCTTGGCCAGGGCGGCAGAGAATGCCGGTCGCCCCAGGGGCGTCTCGGCGGACCGACTCGATCATTGGGCTTGTCTTGTATCCGCTCTAGGGCCGTAATGCGGTTTCCGGAACAGCGGCTTACGGCTGTGCGCGCCAGTGCGCACCGACCACCCGAAGGACGAAGAAATGGCCACATCCGGCGCGGTTTGGGCAATTGATGTCGGCAATTGCGCGTTGAAGGCGTTGAAGTGTCGGGCGCACGAATCAGAGTCGATGATCGTGGCCGAGGCCTTCGACTACATCGAGTATCCGAAGATTCTCACGCAGCCGGGCGCGGAACCGACCGAGTTGATTCTCGAAGCATTGCGGCAATTCTTGTCGCGCAACTCGGTGCAGGACGATCGGGTGGCGATTTCCGTGTCGGGGCAGGCGGGCCTGGCCCGGTTCATCAAACTGCCGCCGGTCGAGGCACGAAAGATCCCCGACATTGTCCGCTATGAAGCCAAGCAGCAAATCCCCTTCGATCTGAACGACGTTGTTTGGGACTACCAGCGCCTTAGCGGAGGTTCCGACGAGGGGTTCGCGCTGGAGACCGAAGTCGGTTTGTTCGCCATGAAGCGCGATGTCGCCTCGCGCTCGATCGAGCCGTTCGAGCGCGTGGGCATCGACGTCGACGTGCTGCAATTGGCCCCGTTGGCGATCTACAATTTCGTCCTCTTCGACCAACTGACCGATCTGCCGCCGCCGGAAGAGTACGATCCGGACGATCCGCCCGAGTCGATCGTCGTCATCTCGATGGGTACGGACGCGACGGACTTGGTGATCACCAACGGTTTTCGCGTGTGGCAGCGAAGCGTGCCGATCGGCGGCGGCCATTTCACCAAGGCGCTGACCAAAGAATTGAAGCTCACCTTCGCCAAGGCCGAACATCTCAAGCGGAACGCGGCCACGGCGCAAGACACCAAGGCGGTGTTTCAGGCGATGCGGCCGGTGTTCAACGACTTGCTCACCGAGCTTCAGCGATCGATCGGCTACTTCAGCAGCTTGGATCGCAACGCCAAGATCGGACGGGTCGTGGCCATCGGCAACGCCATGAAGCTGCCCGGGTTGCGGCGCTACTTGTCGCAGAACCTTGGTTTCGAGATCGAACGCATCGACGAATTCAACCACTTGGTCGGGCCGTCGGTGCTGGCCGCTCCGGCGTTCAAAGACAACGCCCTGGCGTTCAGCGTGTGCTACGGGCTGGCGGTGCAAGCGTTGCATCGGGCGAAGCTGAAGACGAACCTGTTGCCCCGCGAGATCGTCAAAGACCGCCTGATCCGCGCCAAGAAGCCATGGGCGATTGCCGCGGCGGCCGTGCTGCTGCTGGCCTGCACGCTGAGCTTTGTGAAGTATTCCGTGGCGCTGAACAGCGTGGACGCGGCGCGTCGCGTCGACGGCGTGGCGTGGTCGGAGGCGGAAAGCAAGTCGGACAGTCTGGTGCAGCGGGCGGCCAACCTTCGCAGCGAAGATCAAACGATCCGCGGCGAGTTCGAAACGATCAATCAGATCGGCAAGCACCTCGTTGGCGGCGTCGAGGGGCGCGTGATCTGGCTGGAAGCGTTGAAGGTGCTCAATGAGGCGCTGCCCCGCGAGTTGGGCGACGAACGGCCGGAGAATGTCGAGCACCGCCGCGAGTTGCACATTCGAGCGATTGATTGCCATTACGTGCCTGACTTGGCCGTTTGGTTTGCCGGCGTGAAGCAATGGTATCATCCTTCGCCCGAGGAGGCCAAGCCGGCAACGGACCCGGCCGCTGGGACTCCGGCGCCGGCTGCGCCGCCCGGCACGGGTGATGCGGGCGCCACCGGCGATGCTGCCGCTGCGCCCGGCGAAGGGCCGTCCGGCCCGGGCTGGGTGATTCAGTTGGTCGGCTATCACCACCACAACGACTTCAACAAGTTCGGTTCTCGCGGCGTTGGGCCCGAATACGTTCGCAACGAATTCATCTCGAAGCTTCAAACCGGCAAGTTCAAGCTTCCGCGGATGGATGAAAAAGGCGAAATCGTCATGGAGGAGGTTTCGGCCAAGGAACTCGGGTTCGAGTATGTCACGCTGATCGATCCCCGGAAGATCGAGAAGGTGCAGATTCCGGATCCAAGTTTGCCGCCGGGCGCGGCGTTGAAAGCCGGCGGCGACAGCGCCACCGGCGGACCGAAAACAGTGGACGTGATGCAGTTCAACTTCCGGATCGAGATGTGTTGGCGCAAGACCCCGCCGACCGAGCGCTATTTGAAGCGGCTCGAAGCCGCCCAGGCGGCGGCTGAGGGCGCGGGGAACTCGGGCGGGCAATGAATCGCCGCGGATGTGAAGCGGCGCGGATGTCAAGCGGCAGCGACATGGCCGGCCGTGTGGGTTTGCTCGCCGCGGCGGCGTTGCTGCAAACGGCGCGTTTGGTGGAGATGCGAGGGCGACTGGGGCGGCCGGCGAGAAAGGTTTTCGCCGGCTGGGCCGAAGGGCGAAAGCGTGAAGTGATCGAACCGGCAGTACTTGCCGATGGAGATTGCTCGCGGCAAAGGTTCATTCGATGGACAAGGTCAAAGAAATACTCGCGCAACTGAAGAAGCACTACTTCTGGGTGCTGATCGGCGTGGTGCTCGTGGCTGCCGTGGTCGTGTGGTTCTTGGCCACCGGCGACCTCCGCAGCCGCTTTACGGCCCGCCAGGAAGCGATCAAGAAGCGATTCGACGAGCTTCAATCGATTGTCGGCAACAGCCAGCACCCCAACGACAAGACGATTGCGTATGTGCGCGGCCTGTTGGGTTCGTCGGACCTGCCCGAGACGCTCAAGGGAAAGGTGTTCACCGCGTGGGAACTTCTCTATCGGGAGCAGAAGGAGAAGAACCAGCTCCCCGGCACGCTGGGCGAAGGATTCAAGAGCGAGTTCGAATCGCTCGGTCCGAACAAGAAAGATTTGCCCGCTGAGTTCTTGGAACTCTACCAGAGTTTCATCGATCGGCATTTGCCCACCTTGCGCGAGAGCGTCCGATGGCGCCACCCGAAAGACGAGTCGGGCGCGACCGGCGTTCGGCCGGGCGGCGAAACAGCAACGGCCAAACCGCCGTCGCCGTTCGGCCGGCCCACGGGCGAGGCCGGCGGCAACGTCGATGCGGTGGAGATGGTCGGCGTGGTCGATTGGGATTCGACCAGTTGGGAGCGGATTCTGGCCCATTTCAACTGGTCGGTTCGTCCCACCACGCAGCAGGTGGTGCTCGCTCAAGAGGATCTTTGGGTTTACGAAGCCCTGCTCCGAGTCATCGCTCGGACCAACGAAGGGGCCACCGACCAGCATCAAGCGGCCGTCAAGCGGATTGCGAACCTGAATATCGGGACTGATGCGGCGGCGGCTTTTTTGGCGGCCGCAACCGGCGGGGGCGCGCTTGAGGGCGCCGGCTCGCCGTCAACGGTGGCCATGCCCGGCGGCGACGTTTCCGGGGGGCCGGTGGCCACGCCCGGCGGCGTGGTGGCCACTCCCTCGGGCACGGCAGCCGGGGCAACCGACCCGACAGCGTTGGAGGCGGCCCTGTTGAACTATCGCTATGTGGACGACAAGGGGGTGCCGCTGGCCGCCGACGCCGCGCCGCCCTACGCCGAATTCAAAATGATGCCGATTCAGATGGAATTGGTTGTCGATCAGCGCAAGATATCGCGGCTGCTCATCGAATGCGCCAACTCCAGCATGCCCATTCAGATTCTTTCGGTGCGCACCCGCCCTGGAGAAGGCAAACCGTTGAACTTGGCGGCCGCGGGCGAGACGCCGGGAGCTTCGGGGGGGGCGTCGGGCGGTGAAGGCCCGGTCGCCATGCCGGGGCATGGCGCGGGCCTTGGCGGGTTCGGCGGATTCGGCGCCGGTTTGCGCCACGGCGGCGAAGGCGGCGGATCGGGCGGTACGACGGGCGATGCGGTCGACCCGACCGCGTACTGGGACATTCCGATCGAGCTGAAGGGGATTATTTACATTTACAATCCGCCGGACAAATCGAAGCTCGGCACCGGCTCGGCCGGACGTGAGGCTGAGCCGGCGACGGACAAGCCGGAAACGCCGCCGCAGGCCGCGCCGGCAACCGTGCCCGAAACGCAGCCAGCGACGCCTCAGCCGCAACCGCCGGTGGAGCCAACGCCTCCGGCTGCCGCGCCAACGCCTCCGAACAACGGGCTTCCCGCACAGCCGGGCGAGACGTCGGGCGGAACGGGCCCGGCCGCACCGCCAGTTGCTCCGCCCGCGCCGCCTGCGCCGAACGCGGCGGCACGTGCGCCGGCCGCGGCAACGATCGGTTGAGTAGGTCGCAGTGAGCGTGCAATGCTGTGTTGCGGTGAAACGAATGAGCGCGAAGAACGAACGAAATGGGCCCAGCCGTCGCGTGCCGCTCGTCGATCGGCGGGAGTTGATCGCGGTGCGAGGTTCGTATTGATCTTTTGGAAAAGAATGCAGAGCGCCGTCGGAATTCGGCCCACGAGTCTGGGCCGACCATTGATGGGTCGCTCCGCCTAGCTTTTCCGAGCTGCGGAAGGCAGGAATGCCTACCGGTAGGACGAATAGACTGAGTGATCGATTGATCGGATGAGGGCAAACACGAACGCTTGCGGCAGCCGGTTGGCAAGGAAACGTAGCACGGGTTCGCGTTGGAAGGACTGACGAAGCCATGAAACTGAAGCTCCGCCTCGACAAACAGAGCATCCAGGAATTCTTGATCACTCACGTCGAGAAACTGGTGTTGGCGGTCTTTGTCGTTGTTTCGCTGCTGATTCTCTATCGGGCCATGGGCGCCTCCGGCTACGAGAAGAAGCCGTCCGAGCTTGTCTCCAGCGCGCAAAACGCCGAAGCCCATGTCGAGAAAGATCGGACCGAGGAACTCAAGAGGGACGTCAAACTGCGGGTGGAAGACTATCCGGCGGTTGCCCGGCGCAGCCGAATTCCGGTGGAAGAGAAGTATTACGCGCATGCCCGTCCTTGGGACCAGCCGATCGGCAAGAAGGACGTTCGTCGCGGATCGGCGCCGTTGCTGGCGATTCGTTCCCTCGAAGCGCACGGCGATCGGGGCACGCTGGCCCTGCAACGCGCCGACGTGGCCGGCGCAGGGACTAGGGCCGTGGGCCGGCGCTGGGTGCTGTTGACCGGAGTGGTGCCGGTTCGGGAGCAATACGTGGCCTATCGGAACACGTTCGCCGGATCGGCCTATTACAATCAGGCGACGGACAGCCCGGAATGGCTGTATTTTGTGGTCGAGCGGGCGGAAGCGCCGCCGGGTCAGCCGATCGAAGACGCCGAGTTCCAGACGTTCGACGTTCAGAAGCTGCGGAGCGTCATTCAAGAGATCAACGATTTCGTCATTCAGCAAGACATTTATCCCGAATGGGCCTCGATTGCCCGTTTGGCCCTGCCGTTGCCCAGCCGGCTCGATAAGCCGTGGGGCGACTTGGCTTATCCGCTGGTTCTTACCGGCCCGCGTTACGAAGACGTGCGACGCAATCCGGCCAAGTACAAGGGGCAGCGGGTCGTGTGGCATTGCGAAGGCGGCAATCAGGAGCAGAACCGGGCGCGGGTGGTCTATGCCCGGCGTCCGTTCGGCGCGGCCCGCGACGCCGCGCCCGAGTATTTCGCCGTTGACTATCCCTCGGTGGACGCGGCGAAGACTCTGGTGCAGCAGTCGGCCGTCGAGGCAGTGGTTGTCGGATCCGACACGATCACGCTGCGCGACGAAGCGGCCCGCACTACCCAGCGAGTGGAAGTGCCCCTGTTGAAGTTCGACCCGAAGCTTTCGGGCAAGCCCGTTGAGACAACGCCGGAAGACCCTCTTGATCCGCTGGGCGGTCTGGGTGTCGCCGGGAATGTTGGCGGCGGCGGCGAGGGCGTTGCGGGCGGCGGATATGTTCGGCGGCCCACGCACAATTACCCGCAGGAAGAGTCGGGTGCCGCAACTTCCGACGGCCGCCAGTTGCCCGAGTTGGCGTTGTTTCGCTTCATCGACCTGAACGTGAAAGCGGGCTATGCCTACCGTTATCGCGTGAAATTGGTGCTGCGCAACCCCAACTACAACCGTCCGGAGCATCAACTGCTCGATCCCAAAGAAGCGAAGCAGCAATTGATCGAAAGCCCGACGACCGAACCGACCTCTACGGTGGTGATTCCGCAAGATGTTCATCTCTTGGCACTCGAGGTCAATCCGCCGCGCGGCACCGCCGACTCGTCGGCAAAGGTGGCTGTGGTGAAATGGATTGAGGAATCCGGGCTGGAAGCGCACAAAGACTTCCCCACATGGCGCGGCGCGATGTTGAACTTCCCCGAGGCGATGTTCCCGCCCACCGGCCCAATCAAAACACAGACCCCGCGTCCGACGCGCCCGACGACCAAACCGGCCACGGAAGGCGGAGCCCGGCCGCCGCGGCGCACGGCCACGCCCGACGAGAACGAATCGGAGTACGCCGTCGGCACGCAGCCCGAGGCCGTGATTCAGCAAGTGAAGGTGAATTACAGCACCGGCGCGCTGACGCTCGATATGCGCGGGGCGGAAAAGCTGCCGTTCGGACGATCGAGCGTGGTCGAGGCCGGCGACGTGCTGGTGCTCGATTCCGTCGGACGGCTTCAGGTGTACTGCGACATCGACGGAAAGCCCGAGTTCGAGCGCCGCGCGGAAGAACTGAAGCGGACGACTGAGGCCGGCGGTCCGACGGTGACCACGCCGGGGCACACAACCGGCGAGGGCGGGCTCGATTTCTAATCCGCGCGGCGTCGCTTGATCGAACGTCGAACGGCGAGCAATTGTCTAACAGTCATGTGGGAGGAGTCATGGCCGGGCAGGAGGCCGCGCCGCGGTGGCGCTGCGACGTGTTGCCGGGCGACCGAGAGGCCGTTCGCCGTTTGACGCAGTCGACCGGCGTCTTTCACCCTTTCGAAATCGACGTGGCGGTCGAATTGGTCGACGAACGCTTGGCGCGCGGGCCGAGCAGCGGATACGAGTTCCTCTTCGCCGAAGAGAACGGCGAGGCGGTTGGCTACGCCTGTTTCGGGCCGATCGCCCTGACCCAAGGCAGCTACGACCTCTACTGGATCGCGGTGGCGAAGGACCGCCAGGGTTGCGGCTTGGGGCGGATGTTGTTGTCGGAGAGCGAAAGGCTGATCGCGGCCGCGGGCGGGCGCCAGGTGTACATCGAAACCTCCGGCCGCGACGTGTACGAGCCGACGCGCCAGTTCTATCTGCGTTGCGGGTATCGCATCGCGGCGGTGCTCGGCGACTTCTATGCCGCGGGCGACGACAAGGTGATTTTTGTCAAAGCGATTCGGCCGAGCGCGGCGGAAGGATCGGCCCGGCGGGCATGATCGGCCCGATCGTTGCCCGGAACGCGGCCCGCCGGTGCGAAGGCGCCGCGGGGGCTGCTCCCGAACCCGGAGAAGAGCTGCCGGCCGCCTCACCGCAACAGCCCGGCTTGGCGATAGCTTTCAACGGTTTCTTTCAGCCGCAGCGAGAACGGTTGGGGTGAAAACCCCAAGAGTCTCCTCGCCTTGTCCGCGGAACACACCCAAGAGCCGGCCGTGATTTCGCGGGCCTTGTCCGCATTGAGATAGACCGGGCGGCCGCTGATTCTACCGGCCCATTGCCCGGCGCGGCCGGCCCCTCGGATGATCGCCGCCGCCACGGGCAGCACCAGCACTCGGCGACGGCCGAGGGCCGCAGCGATTCGGCGGCCCAACTCCGCATACGTCATCGCTTCAGCCGCGGCAAAGAAAACGCCGTCCGGATCAGCCGGAGCCGTTTTTTCCAAGAGCGACTGCTCAGCCGAGGACGCCTCGCCCCGTGTGCGGAAGGTAGCGCGACCGGAACCCCATCGCGGCGAACCGCCCCAAAGAGCGGCATCGCCGAAGGCCGGCAGCGGACAGCCCCACAAGGTTTCCCGTGCCGAATTCGCGAAAGCCGACGGTTGATCCCATCTGTGGAACGAAGACGGCTGAACAACGTGATCGGAATGGGCCGCGCGCCAGAGAAGATCGACAAGATCGGCCACATGGATCAACGAATACTCGGTGCGCCTCAACGTCGGATGCAGGTGCACGCCCCATCGCGCAACCGAGGCGAACATCCGCCATCCCATCATGTCGCCCTCGCCCAACACGATGGGTGGGCGGACGATGGTGATCGGCAGGCGATCGGCGTAGCGGGCGGCCAGGCGTTCGGCGTCGAGCTTGCTGCGGCCGTAGTCGGAGACGGGCCGGGGGGGATCGGCCTCGGTCCTCGGCCGGTTCCCGCTCGGGCCGGCGGCCGCGAGCGATGACACGACCACGATCCGCGGAGGCTTGGTCCGGCCCATGCAACAATCGAGCAACTGTTCCAGACCTCCGACGTTGATGCGCCAAAAATCTTCCCGCCGCGGCGACCGCAGACAGCCTGCCAAATGGAAGACGAAGTCGGCCGATTCGATCTCTCGGCGATACGCGTCGGGTTCGAGAATGTCGCCGTAAACGGGAGCGGCTGCTGCGGGCCAAGGCCCGCCGGTTTGCGGATCGCGGCGGACCAACGCTGCCACTTGGCAGTTGCGCGCCGACAAGTCGCGCACCAAGAACCGCCCGATGAAACCGCGGCCGCCTGTGACGAAGACCCGAGCCATGATCCGATTTCCCGCTGCTCCCGTCGCGCCGGCGTTGGCCGGCGGCAGTCGCCGCGCTGCCCCGCGCCTGCGCTGCGACCGATCGGCTCAATAGTGCGTATTTTCGTCGTACGCGGACAAGGAGACAACCCCAGTTTGGGGCGATTGGGTGATCGGGCGATTGGAACGCTGAAAATCTCAGTGATCTTTGAACGGCGAAACGCCGAGAGCAGACGCGGCGCGACCGCTCCATCGCGCCGAGCGCGCGGCCGATTCCGTTGCCGCCGACAGAAACGTCTGCCGAATCATTGTTCCGATTGGCCATCGGAGACCACACGCGACATGCGAAAGGTCGGTTCGGGCCGGCCCGGGAAGAAGCACCGCAGATTCTTGATTTCCGCCCGAACTCGGTTTTCGCCGCTTTCGTGCAAACCCTGTTCCACGGCATTGCGCAGCACTTCTGGCGTTGCGTGAACTCGTGCGTTGATCACCAGCGACACGGTTTGCCGCAGGCTGTCAACGTCGCCGCGGATCGAGACAGGCGACCCATCATCGGTGATGTTTCCGGCGATCGATGCTCCGTCGGCGGCCAAATAGAGCTTGAGGTGAGCCACCTGGGCCCCCGCGGTACGGAGCCGACCGCGAATGGCGTCGAGCAGTTCGGCAGCGTAATCGCGCCATGAGATCGGCCGGTCGGCGCGGAGTGCGACGGAGGCGTTCAGCCATCCCAAGGCGGCCTCGCCCGCGGCATAAACGTCGTAGTCCACCGCGGCGATCCGCGTTCCGGCGCGTTGCCGTTGGGTGACGAGTTCGATCCAATCGTCAACGCCCTCGCCGCTCAGGGCCGAAACAGTCATTATGGGAATCGACGGAAAATGCTCTCGGATCGTTGCCAAAAGGCGTTCTCGTTCGTCCGCCGACAGCAGGTCGATCTTATTGACGACGACGGCGTCCGCCTCTTCGATCTGTTTACGGTAGATGTAAAGCACTTCATCGGAAAAACGGCCCGGCCCGCGGTCGGCTGCTCGACCCCATTGCGCCAGCAGCCCGACTTGCTTTGCGTCAATCAACACGGTGAAGGGGGCCAGTTCAAACTCGGCCGCGTAGTGTTGCTTGACCGGCTGCAACACGGTGGCCGACAGATCGGTGCAGCTCCCCACCGGTTCGCAGAAGAGCACGTCGGCCGCGGCCTCGCGAACCAATCGCTGCATGGCGGAAATCAAATCGGCAAATCGGCAACAGAAGCAGCCGCCGGCGACTTCTTCCACCCGTGCGCCGCCCGACCTGAGCAACTCGGTGTCCACCAGGTCGGCGGCCTGATCGTTGGCCACCAGCCCGACACGGCGGCCCCTCGCGGCCAGCCGCGCGGCCGCGGCCGCCAGCAGCGTTGTTTTGCCCGCCCCGAGAAACCCGCCAACGAGGATCAGTCGTGTTTTGGTCATGAGAAGTCGCCTCCCCTATTTCGCCGACAGTCGATTGCGCTTTCGGCCGGGCACGCGGCGAGCGATCGCGGGCTGCCGTGCCATGGCCTTGCGGGCAGCGCGCAGCAGTTCGTCGATGCCGTCGCGATAGCGCTGCAATGTGGCCACCCAGTGTGCCAGGCATCGGTGGCCGTCGCGCGTGATCGTGTAGAGTTTTCGCGGCGGTCCGCCATGAGAGAGGTCCCAAGACGGGCGGACCAGCCCTTTGCGCTGCATGGCGCGAAGGAAGCGATAGACGCCGGAGATGTCGGGCTTGGCTTCTCCCGTGGCCGCCAGCCCGTGCAGTCGCTCGGCCAATCCGTAGCCGTGCATCGGACCTTCGCTCAGAAGGCTGAGGATGGCCGGTTGAATCAAGCGGTCGAGTGTTGCGCCGGCGCAGGGGCAAGCGTCTAGGTTCGCCATTGAGACGTGATCCATTATAAGACGATCTCCTATACTATGCTGGATCATCCTATACGAAATCGCGATGGGAGGGAATCGGCCCGACCGCGAATCAGCGGGCGAGAGCCGATTGGTTGCATGTTCGCCACGGCTGTCTCAGCGGCCGATGTCGCGGTGGCGCGAGCCAACCCCGAAGCGGAACCCATCGGCGCCGATCGCGGCAGCGCGAAGTTGCGCGGCGAAGGCGGCGTTGCCAGCGGGCGGCCTGCACTTGGCAAACTTCAAGAAACGACGAACCGCCACGGCATCGGCGTTTCGTTGCGGATGGCCGTGGCGGAGTTGGGAACGAATCGACAACCAGCAGGCCTACGATGGCCCAGGACTGGCGGACTTCAAAGGGCGGCCGCTGTTCCGCGCGCGTACCGGTCTGAAATTGAGTCTGCTGTGGCCGCAGGCGACCGCGGCTGTTCGCAGCTACTTTCTGCGGAAGCACAGGCCGGCCGAAGCCGCGACGGCGCCCAGCGCCAACGCCAGAGTGCCCGGCTCGGGCACGGGGGCCAACGCCACGCCGCGGAAGATGTAACCGGTCGGCGCGGTGGCCAGCGTGGTGAACGACGAGCTCACTCCGGTGTCGGTTACTTGAACCAAGCGGTTGCCGGAAGCTTCGTTCGAAGTGGCGAAAAGGGTGACCAGGCCGGTGTCCGGATCAAGCTGCCCGGCCAAGCCGCGGTACAACACGCCGGGTTCGCGCAGGGTGTAGGCCTGCGTCCAAGTGGTCCCGTTGAAGATCCATTTCTGGATGCCGCCGACCGTCGCGTTGTCGTCGGCAATATAGGCCACATTGAAACCTTCGCTGGCAAAGGGGTTCGTTGTGTCGTTGAACAGGGCGAACTCGTAGGGGCTTGCGGTTCCGGTGCCGATGTAGAGCGAAGCAGGGCTTAAGCCGGCCGGATCGAGCAGGTAGATGCCGACGGTGCCGGCGCCCGTGGAACCGAACAGACGGCCGCCCAGCGTTTCGACGGTTCGCACGTTGGTCAGCGTCCCGCTGGGAAGTTGGGTGTTGGTGCGGAAGTTTCTCCACCCGGCGGTGGATCCCGTTGAACCGGTTCCCGCGCTGTACAGGGCCACGGTCATATCGTCGGAGGAATCGCCCCCGTTGGCTCCGCGGAAATTATTGTTGTTGTAGGTGGCGGTTTGGGGCTGCGTTTGGAGCACTCGGGCGTTGGTCACCGACTCGAATGCCACATCGACGCGGCCGATGGCGCGAGGGGCGTTGGTTCCGGATGAATTGACGCTAGCCGTCACGTTCGCGGCGTCGTAACCGCCGCTGTATGCGTAGCCGGTTCCGACGTAGGGCAAGCCCTTGGCGGCGAAGTCGGCCAGCGCGGGATTATTTGTCAGCGATCCCTCGGAAGTGGCCGAGGCCGAGTTGACCAACCGCAAACCCGAACCACCGCTGTTGTACGCGACCGAACTGGTCGGCGCAACCTGTGCCGCCGTGGAATGTGTATAGAGATGGATGGTGGTCGTGTAGCCGGTGCCGCTGACGGGCGCAGCACCGTTGCCGATGACGGTTACGATCGGGTCGTACAACAGCGAGGCAGCCGCCGTTTGGCAGTAAAGAACGGCCGCGCCCAAAACAAGGCAAGACAGGAACGAACAGAACCGATTCATAAAGCCCTCCCAGAAGCGTATCGATGGTGTTGGGGCACGATTCAACCCAACGGGAATGTGCAAGTCCAAGCACTTGTCTCGCAACACGCACCGGCCTTGCGCAAGG